>JAZOAK010000052.1:0-53103 GCA_045595445.1 Acutalibacteraceae bacterium | reverse complement strand
GCACGTCGCGGACGGTAAATTCCGGGGGATAGACGGGGATCTGGGAGATAAGGCCCAGCCGCTTCCCCGGCGCAATGGCAACGGTGCCCTCATCGGGATCCACCTGTCCGGTCATGATACGGAAGATGGTTGTCTTGCCCGCGCCGTTTTTGCCCAGCAGGCCCACCCGTTCCCCGGTATCCACCTGGAGGGAGAATCCGTCCAGTATTCGATTGCCGACCTCAAACTCCTTGACGAGGCCGGTCAGTTGTATGTCGATCATAATAGTCTCCTGTTCAGGCCTGTTTTTCTGCCTCCGCAGTCAACGCCGCCACAAAACGCTCAAACTCCATGGCACGGGACGCCTTGACCAGAATGGTGGTACCCGGCTGAAGCTCCCGGCAGACAGCGGGAACCGCGTGGGAGGGCTCGGCAAAGTAGTACACCTCTCCCACCCCGCACTCCTCCGCTCCGGAAGCCAGATGCCTGGCCAGGGGACCTGCGGCGATGAGGCAGTCGATGCCGGCCTCGGCAAAGGACTCGCCCACCATTTGGTGGAAGAGGGCGCTGTTCTCGCCCAGCTCCAGGATATCACCCACCACAGCCACCTTGCGGCGGTCTTTGGCCGCACCCAGCACCGCGGCTGCAGCCCGCATGGACTGGGGGTTGGCATTGTAGGCATCGTTGAGCACCACCACGTCTCCGGGGAGACGGAGCACGTTCATGCGCATCTTGGTGGGCAGGAAGTTCTGTACCCCCCGAATGATCTCTTCCGCCGTCATGCCGAACCGCTCACCCACGGCGGCAGCCATGAGGGTGGGGTAGATCATATGATCTCCCAGGGCGGGGACATACACATCAAAGTCGTTGACCGGGGTGGTCACATGGCAGGAAAGATGGGTCTCCCCGTCGCTTTGCAGGTTGGAGGCGGTGTATTCCAACCCCTCCCCCGCACCCGCAAACACGGTGTCAAAGGGCAGCTTGCCCCGGAGCTTGGTCAGCCACTGGTCATCTCCGTTGAGGACGGCAAAGCCCCCCGCCTTCATGTGGGAGAAGATCTCGCACTTGGCGTTGAAGATCCCCTCCCGGCTGCCCAGATTTTCAATATGGGAGTCGCCCACATTGGTGATGAGGGCCACGTCCGGCTCCACAATGTCGCTGAGATACTCGATCTCTCCGGCGTGATTCATTCCCATCTCCAGCACGCAGATCTCGTGCTCCAGCTCCAAACGGAGGAGGGTGAGGGGAAG
This sequence comes from Acutalibacteraceae bacterium, assembly GCA_045595445.1. Taxonomy (GTDB): domain Bacteria; phylum Bacillota; class Clostridia; order Oscillospirales; family Acutalibacteraceae; genus RGIG3009. The sequence goes on along the minus strand of JAZOAK010000052.1, from coordinate 51,874 downwards.
GCCGATGTTGTTGTTGAAGTTGCCGTCGGTTTTGTGCACCCGGTATTTCTCTCCCAGCACGGCGGCCACCATATCCTTGGTGGTGGTCTTGCCTACGCTGCCGGTGATGGCTACAAAGGGGATGTCAAAGCGGCGCTTATACCACTGGGCCAGGTCCCGCAGAGCCCGCTGGGTGGAGCGGACCTTGACGTAGAATTTATCCGGGCGGTAGCTGTCCCTCGCCCGGGAAAAGAGGCAACCCACGGCGCCGGACTCCATGGCGGGCTCAATAAAGGCGTGCCCGTCAAACCGCTCTCCCTCCAGAGGGATGAAGAGGCTGCCGGGATGCATTTTGCGGCTGTCTGTGTCCACAGCGGTGACCACCGCGTCCATATCGCGGAATTCCCCCACAAGGGTGCCTCCCACGGCATCTATGATCTCACGCAGTGTGATGGGTTCCATAGTTGACTCTCCTTTTCAGAGGGGCACAGGCCCCGTCACAACGTTACTTTCCCGCCCTGCGGGCCTCCAGAGAGGATCGGATGATACGCTCGCACAGCTCCCCGTAACCGATGCCCACAGCGGCAGCCTCCTGGGGCATGAGGCTGGTGGGCGTCATGCCGGGGAGGGTATTGATCTCCAAAAACCAGGGGGTTCCGTCCTCGGTGACGATAAAGTCCGCCCGGGAGTAGACGGAAAGCCCCAGTGTCTCAAAGACGGTGAGGGCCGCCTCAGCCAGCCGCTCCTCCCACCGGGGCGGGATGGGAGCCGGGCAGATCTCCTCCGCCGCGCCGGGCTGGTATTTGTTTTCGTAATCGTAAAAGCCCACCTTGGGAATGATCTCAATGGAGGGGAGGGCCTTTCCGTCCAGAATACCGACCTGGATCTCCCGTCCGGCGATGTACTGCTCAATGACACAGTGTCCGCCCAGCGCCAAGCCCTCGATCAGCGCCCGCTCCAGGCTCCCGCGGTCGTGGACGATGGACACCCCGATGGAGGAGCCGGAGGCCACCGGCTTGACCACGCAGGGCAGCTCCAGCCGCTCACAGAGGGCGGGAATATCCTTTTCGTCATATTTCACCGTCTCCCAGGCCGGGGTGACCACCCCTTTGGGAGCCACCATCTGCTTGGTCAGGTCCTTGTCCATGGCAATGGCGCTGCCCAGATAACCGGAGCCGGTATAGGGAATGCCCATGAGGTCCAGTGCCGCCTGTACCCGGCCATCCTCACCGCAGGAGCCGTGGAGGGCGAGGAATACCACGTCCGCCCGGGCGCAGAGCTCCAGCACGTGGGGGCCAAACATGCTCTCTCCCCCCTGACGGCGCTCCCGCCTCACCGCCTCCAGATCCGGGGCCTCACGGGCCACCCTCTGCAGCTCTTCAGGCAGGGGCGCGGTAAAGAGATCCTCGGGTGCCCCTTCAAAATGGTCTGTTCCAAAAAACATATCCACGAATGCCGCCTCGTGTCCCCGCTCCCGAAGGGCGGAGCACACCATGCAGCCGCTGGACAGGGATACGTTTCGCTCACCGCTGAGACCGCCGGCCAGAACTACGATTTTCATATCAAAAACACCTCACAAAGGTCGCTACTCTATCTGTATGCTTAATTAGTTATTATAGCACTTTTACCTTTTCCGCACAAGAGAAAGTAGCGCTTCCGTTTCCCCGAATAAAAAAGCGGCGTCCTCCCTCCGTTTCGTTGACTCGGCGGGATAAACTTGCTATACTTATCCCATCATACAAAGAAAGAAAAGAGGCGTTTTTCAATGGCCAACAGCGTGCAGGACATCATCTCCTTCATCCGTGAAAACGACATCAAAATGGTGGACATCAACGGCCAGTTCCGTCACGTCACCATCCCCGCCGAGCACTTCAACGAGGACATCATGACCGACGGCATCGGCTTCGATGCATCCAACTACGGCTACGCTGTGGTGGAAAAGAGCGACATGGTGTTTATCCCCGATCCGACGACCGCGGTCGTCGATCCGTTCTGCACCATTCCCACCCTGTCCATGACGGGTAACGCGATGATCATCGACTCTCCGGAAAATCGCCCGCTCGCGCAGTATCCCCGTAACATTGTGCTCGCCGCGCAACAATATATGCGCGACAGCGGTGTGGCAGACACCATGCTCATCCTCCCCGAATTTGAGTTCTATCTGTTCGACGAAGTGGGCTGGGAAGTTCAGGGTAACAGCATCGGTGTGTCGCTCGATGCCGAGCAATCCTACTGGAACAGCGGTGTTGAGGGCAAGGGTAACGTAGTGCCCAAGCAGAAAGCGTATCACATCGCTAAACCCTTTGACCGCGCGTATGAGTGCCGCAGCGAAATGTGTATGCTGATGCGCGACATGGGTATTGAGATCAACTATCACCATCCCGAGGTCGCCGCTTCCGGTCAGTTTGAGATCGAGCCGCAGCTCGGCGAGATGACCAAGATGGCGGATGCCACCATGATGATCAAATACATCATCCACAACACCGCGCTGAAATACGGCAAAACCGCCACCTTTATGCCCAAACCCATCTACGGCGAAGCAGGCAGCGGTATGCACGTGCATATGCAGTTGTTCAAAGATGGTGTGCCGGTGTTCTCCGACGACAACGGCTACGCCCATTTGAGCGAAACGGCGCACTACTTTATGGGCGGTCTGCTCAAACATATCGCGTCGCTGTGTGCGCTGACCAACCCGAGCACCAACTCCTTCAAGCGCTTGGTTCCCGGTTTTGAGGCACCTGTCACGGTCGGCTACGCGACCTCTAACCGCAGCGCGGTCATCCGTATTCCGGCGTATGCCAAGAGCCCCGATAAGCGCCGCTTTGAGCTGCGTAACCCCGACGCGACCTGTAACCCGTACTTCTGCTATGCCGCAATCTTGATGGCGGGCTTAGACGGTATCAAGAACAAGATCGATCCGCACGAGAACGGCTGGGGTCCGTACGATATGAACCTGTATCACTTGCCCGAAGAAGAAAAGGCAAAATTGCAAGGTCTGCCCACCTCGTTGCCGGAAGCGCTGGATGCGCTCGAAGCAGATCACGAGTATCTGACCGCCGGCGGTGTCTTCCCCGAGGAATTGTTGAGCAACTTCATTAAGGCGAAGCGTGAGGAATGCCGTCAGTTGGCTGCCATCCCCCACCCCGCTGAGTTTGATAAGTATTATAATCTGTAAGAAGAAAAACGGCAGAGGCTCAGGCCTCTGCCGTTTTCTGTATAATCGCTTGCAAATTGTCATCGGAGTATTCGATCTCTGCCGAATATAAACGACTGATTTCGTACAGCTCGTCTGTGCCTGCCGCGAGCGTGAGGATCACCGCCGCCGCGTGTGCGGCAAAGTGCGGGTGATGATGGCGAAACAGAAAGTACGCCGTCAACCGTTCCCACGCGGCGTCTTGTACGGTGGTGAACGTTTCACACGCGGCAAGACGATCAAGATACGCATCCCACGCAGGATCCAAACGTTCGAGCGAGCGGTAGATTGCCGCCCATTCGGCGGGAGTGCGGGTATCCGAAAGCGGCGGAACAACGGTATCTACTGTCACCGTGTCACCGGTGTCGGCATTGATAAACCGTACGGGGCTGTCCAGTATCAGACGGCACGCCGCTTCACAGCAAAGGCCCAGACCGAGCCGCAGATCGTCGTCAAGATAAGTGCGAAAGCGCGGGTGGTCGGTGCAAATATCGCACAGCGCATCCTCACCGAGCGTCAGAATAATATCACAAAGACCGCGCTCGTTCAAAAACGCGCAGCGCTCGTGCTTGTCTAAACGAAAACATGGCTGTTCGCCGTGGACGATACCGTCGTGCAGACGGTTGCCGAAGTCACCGCCGACCGTGTTGTAAAGTGCATAGGTGTCGGCATCAATATCGATTTCCCAACCGATGCAGCAGTTGTGGCGACAATGCTCGGCGATACAGCGAAACTGCGGATAATACGCGGGAGTGATGACCATACCGATTACTCCTCAAACAACGGCGTGGATAAATAGCGGTCGCCGGTGTCGGGTAACAGGACAACAATGGTTTTGCCCGCGTTCTCCGCGCGCTGTGCCAGCGTTTGTGCCGCGTGCAAGGCAGCGCCCGACGAAATACCGACCAAAAAGCCATGCGTGCGGGCAAACTGCCGCGCCGCCGCATACGCATCGCCTTCACTGACAGGGAAAACCTCGTCGTATATGGCAGTGTTCAGGGTATCCGGCACGAAATTGGCGCCGATGCCTTGTAAGCCGTGTGAGCCCGCCGTTCCTTTGGACAACAGAGGGGAACGTTCCGGTTCGACCGCCACAACGCTGACGGCGGGATTTTGCGATTTGAGATATTCGCCGACGCCGGTGATGGTGCCGCCGGTGCCGACACCCGCGACAAAGATATCCACCGTACCGTCGGTATCGTTCCAGATCTCGGGACCTGTGGTGTTCACGTGCGCCGCGGGATTGGCGGGGTTGCCGAATTGATCGGGAATGAAGCTGTTCGGGATGTCCGCTGCCAGTTCTTTTGCCTTTTCCACAGCACCCGCCATGCCTTTGGCGCCCTCGGTGAGCACCAGCTCGGCACCGTACGCTTTCAGCAATGCGCGGCGCTCGGCGCTCATGGTATCCGGCATGGTGAGGATCACGCGGTAGCCGCGCACCGCCGCCATTGCCGCCAAACCGATGCCGGTGTTGCCGCTGGTGGGTTCGATAATCACGGAATCCGCGCACAGCAAGCCGCGTTTTTCGGCATCATCCAACATGGAAAGTGCCACGCGGTCTTTCACGCTGCCCGCGGGATTAAGACATTCCAGTTTTGCCAGAACCGTCGCGCAACAATCGTCCGCCGTATGCACTCGTACCAAGGGGGTGTTGCCGACAAGCGCCGTAATATCGTTATATACTTTCACGCGATCAGATCCTTTCAAAATAACTGCTAAATAGTATACCACAAACGCGCTGTTTTTTCAAGGCGTGACAAATTACCGCTTGATTTTTGAACGGGGGTATGCTATGATATAGGTCACACGCGGGAGTAATTCAATGGTAGAATGTCAGCTTCCCAAGCTGAATACGCGGGTTCGATTCCCGTCTTCCGCTCCACGAAAAAAGTCACTTTTGTCTACCGACAAAGGTGACTTTTTTCAATGATATCCGTTCCCTTCGGTCACGGATGATATACCCTGCGGGTATGATATCTGCTTCGCAGATGATATACGCTTCGCGTATGAAGGAACGGATATTATATCATATTTGCAGCGCAAATATATCATACGGCGTGCCGTATATCATATCGCACCAGCGATATATCATTGAAAAGCAACATTTTTTGTGGTATAATCAGTTCAACAAATTCGACATTTAACAGGAGGCATTTCTGTGGAAAGATATCCTATCACTGAAAAAGATAAAGAACTAATTAAAATTGGTTTGCAGGTTTTAGCGAACAATTTTGATGATGGCGTTTACAATCACACGGTTGGATGTGCAATTTTATGCAAGAACGGAAACATCTACAAAGGCGTAAATTGTGATGGCATTCACGGGTCTTGTGCTGAATATATTACCGTTGGAATTGCTATTTCAAGTGGAGAACGTGAATTTGATACGATCGTTGCCGTACACGAAAAACATCATAATTGTGTTATTCCGCCCTGCGGCAATTGCAGACAAATGTTGTTTGAGTATTGCCCCGATATTAAAGTAATAGTAAATGATGAAAACGGAAATCTTATCAAGGTAAAAGCCAGAGATTTGTTGCCGTTTGCTTGGGAACCTGTAATCTGCTAAATCAATAGTCCGGCGTACTACTTTTAGTCTTTCTTACCCCAGTTATACTACTTTTAGTCGCTCTTTCACAAAAAAAGAAACAGTCCTCCAACACGATCGGCGGACTGTTTTAAGTCTACGGAGGGAAAGCCATGCAACCGTTTCACTGGTATTTATGCGCAATTTCCGCGCTTGCCGTGATCCTCACATTGTATGATAAACTGGCGGCAAAATGCCGCACACGGCGCATACCCGAAGCAACGTTGTTTATCGTGTCGTTGCTCGGCGGGAGTGCCGCCACATATCTGTCGATGTTGCTGATCCGTCACAAGACCAAGCACAAACGGTTTATGTTGGGATTGCCTGCCATAGTGATCGCGCAGGGCGTTACGTATTGGTTCTTCACAAGATAAAAAAAGACCGCTTACGCGGTCTTTTTGTTTTTCTCTTTTACAAGCCATACGACCGAGGCGATCAACAAGACGGCGCTGATCACAAACGCGGTGGTCGTGACCGCGGTCATACGGTCAAGGGCGATATACAGCACTCCGCTGACGTATTCACGTAAGGCAGAATCACCAATGGCAAGTTTGGCAGGAAAATCAAGCGAAACAAACAGCCACGTCGGTACCGCGACAACCGCGCTGCCGACAAACAAAGTGCTTGCCGCGCTGTATGCCCGCTGACGCAGGGTGCTTTTGAGCGGGTACAAGCAGGCCGCTGTCAATAAAGCGATCACCAACATAAGCCAAACACTGCTATCGGCAACCCGCCGAAGCAGCGAGTTCTCCGCGAACAAAGGATGAGCGGTTTTGATGAGCTTGTCGCTGATACCGATACTCATGACAAGCGCGGTGCTCTCAGCAAGCTCCTTAGCAATCGTCTGCGATGCATCGGGATCCAAGGGGCGTTCCTCAAAGGGCAGGGTTTCAAAAAACGAATCAATCGCCGCCTTGAACGGTGCGGAATCCAACGACAAGGACGGCAGTTTGGTGCCGCGACATAACGTGTCATACACCGTAGCCATACGCTCCTGCGCTACGCCCAGTACCGTCTGCATAGGCATGGCATCCTTTATCGTATCATACGGCAGGCCGTAGAATAAGCATTCCGCGTCCAGATGCTCCAACACTTCTTCGTGCAATGCCGAAGCAAAGGCTTCCGTTTGGGCTGCCTTGCCGTAAATATCGGCGTCGAACATCACCTGCAACGAAAAGGTGAGAAGCAAGCACACAACCGCCACGCACAGAAGCGCCGCTAACAAGAAGCGAGCTATCCCTAATGCTTTATCCATAGGTCTTCCACTCCTCTCCCTCTACCTTGCGACAGATGAGGGCAAGACGCTGTTTTTTGAACTGATACCCATTTTGACGCGGATAGCAGGTATACAAAAACAGCGTTTCCCCTTCGCCCTTTACCGGCGAGAGCGCGGATCTGTCCTGATAATGGAAAATCAGCGTATCCACGACCTCGTACACGTACTTGCCGTACACGGTGTCCATGGTAACAAGGGTACCGATCTTGGTGGTTTCCAATTCGTAGAAATGCGCCGTCACGTGGGCAGACAGCACCGTTCTGCCACCTTGTCCGCAAAACCGGGAATTAAAACGCATACCCGCGCCTTTACGCAACAGCGCATTTTCGTCACCGAAAAAGACCGGAATGTCGCGTTCTTCCCAGCCGTCTACGTTTAAGGTCGCCCATTGTTCGCCGTAGAAGATGGGAGGAACGTGGCCCTCCTCTTGTGTGACCGTGTTGTTCGACGAAGACTCCCCCGCCATGCCGGTGATGAGTTGATAATACATCGATTCCGCAACTACCGTTTGAAACAACACCACCGAGGCACACAGCAATGCGCAGACGGTCAACAGGTGCGGTAACAGCAAGAAAAAGCCCTTGAACCAAGGGCTTTTTCTTAAAACTCGTAAATTCAGTTTCATCGACCGATTAGCGAGAAGCGACCAGTTTCTTACCGTATACGGCAGCACCGGCAGCCACGACAACCAGCAAAGAAGCCACGGCGATCATGGTGTAATCAACCGAGGTGTTGGTCTTCTTGACGTCGAGATCGATGTCCGCGATCTTTTTGTCCTCTTTATACACATAGAAATCCACGTCGTTCGGGTGTGTGGGGTTCTCGGCAGGGGTAATCTCACAAGTCAGGCCCAGCGTGGTGCAGGCGTCTTTGATTTCAGCAACAACGGCTTTCTGTTGGGCGTTGCTGTAATAGGACAAGGAATCGCCTTTGTCTTCGGGGATGACAGCCTTGGCGCTTTCCATGTTTTTGATAACGGCAGCCGCCTGATCGGCATCAACCTCTACCTGCTGCAACACGTTTTCCAGCATCGGCAGATACTCTGCGTGATATTTCTCGGGAACCAGCTCTTTTGCTTTCGCGATAATGTCCTCTTTGGGAGTAGCCGCGGAAACGGGCGCGACCATCATCGCCATAATGCCAACGAGAACCAAGCAAGCAGAAATAAGGGATACTACTTTTTTCATGACACTCTCTCCTATTTAGCGCAGTGCGCTTAATTGATAAAAATGCTCGATGTTAGTTTACACCATTTTTACCGCGTTTGTCAACTGCCTTTTTGGAAATTCTTTTATTGGAAATATAAGTTGATTTACTTTTACAAATTTGTTATACTGATTATGTATATTTTGAACACAAAGGAGTGGGGCTCGAATGCGTCGCGCAGGGGGGTTTTTGTTGGCGGTCTGTGTGCTGTGCTTACCGTTGTTCGGCTGTGCCGACAAGGGCTCGGATGCGGGCGTTTCGATTCGTATTAACGAGGTGCAGACCGCCGGCGGTGATGCCGATTGGATTGAGTTGTATAACGCGGGTACCGCCTCGGTATCACTTGACGGTTGCTTTTTGTCCGACGACGAGAAAGCACCCGGTAAATGGATGTTCCCGAACGTCACCATTGAAGCGGGCGGTTACCTGCTTATCTATGCCGATCGGGCGGAGAGTACCGCCGAGCGGCTCTCGGCTTCCTTCTCGCTGAAATCTTCCGGTGAAGCGCTGGTGCTCAGTGATCCGAACGGCAACACGCTGGACAAAGTTGCCGTTCCCGAAAGCATCCCCGGTGTGTCTTACGGTCGCGATACAAACGACGGTTTCGTGTGGTACGCCTCCCCCACTCCGGGCACCTCCAATGCAAACGGCATGCTGCTCGGAGAACAATCTGTGAACGTTCAAAACGGCGTGCGGATCAACGAATATATGTCCCGCAACCGCTCGGTGCTGTACGACCGCGACGGCGATTACGGCGACTGGGTGGAAGTGTATAATTTCTCGGACACCGCCATAAATCTCTCGGGGTATTTCCTCACCGATTCCAAGGACGACGTTCGCAAGTGGCAATTCCCCGATGGGACGATCGTTCAAGAAGGCGGGTATCTTATCGTGTTCTGTTCCGGCAAAACGAGCGGGCAAGGTGAATTACACGCGTCGTTTAAGTTGGGAGAATCGGATTCCTTTTTGGGGTTATACACCAAAGACGGCGCGTTTTGTTCGGGTGTGACCTATCACGCCACCGAGCAAGATCAGTCGGTTGCCTATACGCAGGCCGGTGACTACGCCGTCTGCCGTTATCCGACACCGGGATATGGAGATGTATCATGAAAGAATTGACCGAACAACAAAGAAAGCGCCTGCTGTTTGGCGCGTGCGCTGTCGGAATCCCGCTGTTGTTGCTCGCGTCGCTGCTGTGGGGCAATCCCCAAAACGCGCCCGCCGCCGGGCTGCGTATCAGCGAAGTGATGAATCATAACCGCTCGGTATACGCGGACGACGACGGCAAGTATCACGATTGGGTGGAGATTCAAAACACGGGTGGCTATGCCGTATCGCTGGACGGCTTTTCGATTACCGACGATCCCGAACAGCCCGACAAATACGTGTTTGAGAACGTGATTTTGCAGCCGCAGCAATGCGTTGCCGTTCATCTGACGGGGAAAAAGGGCGAGTCGCGGTTTTTATACGCGCCGTTTGCGCTTGACTCGTCGGGGGATACGGTATATCTGTGTGACGGCGAGACCGTTTTGGATCAATTGTCCGTCGGTGAATCTCCCGAAAATCTTTCTTACGGACGGCAGGGTGATAACGACGTATGGTTTGCCGCGCCCACGCCCGCAAAACCGAACGATGGCATCTGCGCGAAAACGATAGACGAGTTGAAGACCGCTTGCTATACCGGTGTGATGATCAGCGAGGTGTGTGCGGTATCCGCCTCCACGGATACCGACTGGGTGGAACTGCACAACACCACCGACAAACCGCTGTCACTCAACGGATACCGCTTGACCGAAGCACCCGAAGACGCGGGCTATCGTTTTGAGAACGTTACCATCGAAGCGGGCGGGTATTATACCATCGCCTGCGACGCGGCACCGCCGACGGATACCCCGACGTGTGCGCCGTTCTCGCTGGGTCGGTTTGGGGATACGCTGTATTTGTATGCGCCGAGCGGTGTACTGTGCGATTCCTTTGAAACGGGGAAACAGCAAGACGGTGTCACCAGCGGCCGTGTCGGTGACGATCGTACAAAGCGAGTGTATTTTGACGCACCTACCAAAAATGCCGCCAACGGCACCGCATACGCAGGCTACGCTCCCGCTCCCGCCATACAGCAGATCGGCGGGTACGTAGAAGCGGGAACGACCGTTACCATCACCGTACCGCAAGGGTGTCGGGTGTATTACACCGTAAACGGCTCCGCCCCCACCGAAACCGCGAACGCGTATGCGGGGGACGGTATTACCATCACCGAAAACGTGGTACTGCGCGCTGTCGCCTGTCGCGAAGGGTATCTGCCGAGTGATATTGTCACACAAACGTTTCTCACGGCGGACAAGCACGATCTGCCTGTGGTCAGCGTATCGGGCGATTATGCCGCGCTGTTCGGCGCAAACGGCACCTTTACCCGCTACGCGGACGAAACGCTTTCCGCTCTCGTACACGCGGAATATTTCGCCGAGAACGGTACCAAAGAAATCGCGTTTGACAGCATCTTAAAAATCGCGGGCGGCATGAGCCGTCATAATCCGCAAAAGGCCTTTTCGCTTAAACTGAATCAAACGGTCGGGGTGTCTGAGGTCAACTATCCGTTCTTTAAGGACAGCACCGTAGAGACGTTCTCGGATCTTCTCTTGCGTCCCTCCGGTTCGGACTGGAACAGCGCCAAACTGCGCGACGAATTTGTCGCCACGGCGCTGAAAAACACCGAGGAATTGGTGATACAGTCCGCCCGTCCGGTGGCGCTGTATATCAACGGCACGTATCACGGTTTGTATTATCTGCGGGAAAAACGCAACGAGACGTTTGTGTCTTCGTATACCGATATTCCCGAGGAATACGTGCAAGTGGCGAAAATGCCCGCCGTTTTTGAATCAAAAGCCGACATGGATCCCGATATAGCGGAACTCATCCGCTATGCACAGGCCCACGATCTGACCGAAGCCGAACATTACGAGTACGTGCTATCACAGATCAACGAAATGTCGTTGATACGGTATTTTGCCATTCAGACGTATTTTGGTAACGGCGATATGATCAACAACGTGGCTTGCTACCGCGACACGCGCGACGGCAAGTGGAACTGGATCATTTTCGACATGGACTGGGCGTGTACCAATTACTACCAAAACCGCGAATTTATCCGTCAGTTGTACGACGGTACGGGACCAAACACGTTCCAGAATTACTATTATCCGCTCATCACCGCTTTGTTCAAAAACGAGGAGTTTTCCGCACAGTTCGTGCGCGAGTATAAGCGGTTGATGGATACGACCCTCTCTGCCGACCGCCTGATCCCGATTTTGGACGGCCTTGCGGATACGATCCGTTCCGAGATCCCGCGCCAGCAAGCGCGCTTCGGGGCGCCCGCACCCGCGCGGTTTGAGCAGCAGGTAGCCTTTATGCGAACCTATCTTGAAAATCGCAAGACCACCATCACGCGTCAACTCAAAGACGTGTTTTCCCTTTCCGACGAGGACTGGGATGCCATACGATAATCAACAAAAGGAGGGTGCGGTATGCTGAAATTGATCATCGGTCGTTCCGGCTCGGGCAAAACGACCGAGCTGTATCGTAAAATGCGCAAAGATGCCGAAAGCAGCGACGCACCGCTGTTCCTTTTGGTACCTGAGCAGGCATCGTTTGATAACGAGCGCCGCCTGCTTTCTGAATTTGGCCCGTTGCTTTCGCAACGCGTGCAGGTGCTTAGTTTTACACGCATGGTAAACACCGTGTTTCGTCAGATCGGCGGACTGGCGGGCAAGCGCATGGATCCCACCGTTTCGCTGTTGATCATGAGTCAGGCTTTGCACGGCATTGCCGATTCGCTGACGCTGTACCGCCGTCACGTGGATAACCCCGATTATCTGCGTACCTTACTGGATTTCTTATCCGAATGTAAACAATGCGCCATCACCCCGCAACGGCTCTTGGAAACGGCAACGCAGTTGCCCGAGGGGGTACTGCGCTCCAAAGCAGAGGAAACGGCGCTGATTTTTGAAGCCTACGAAGCACTGGTTGCCGATGCCGAACTTGTCGATCCGCAAAACGATTTAACGGCGCTTGCCGAGCGCTTACCCGACTGCACCTTGTTTGACGGCGCACACGTGTATTTGGATTCCTTCAAAGGATTCACCGAGCAGGAAATGCTGGTATTGGATCGGCTTTTTGCGCGCGTAGCCTCCATAACGGTGTGTTTATGCACCGACACCGTTACCCCGCAGAACACGCTCGGTCGGTTTTCGGCGGTGGCACGCACCGCCACCCGCTTGCGTGATGCGGCGGCACGTCACCACATGCCGATCGCCGCGGTACAGCATTTAACAGACAACCATCGCACTGCCGATCCCGCGCTGACGGCGCTGGAAGCGGCGTGTTTCACCCCCGCCGCCGAGCAATATAACGAGCCGACGGAAGCGGTGTGCATCACCCCCTGCGCCGATCGTGCAGAGGAATGCCGCTATACGGCAAGAGAAATCCGTCGTCTTCTTCGTGAGCACGGCGGATATTGTCGCGATTTTACCGTCGTGGCGCGAAACAGCGCCGATTACAGCGATCTGCTGACCGCCGCGTTACAGCGGGAGGGGCTCCCCTGCACACCCGATCTGCGCGAGCCGGTCGTGACGCAACCGCTTGTCACGTTGATCGAATCCGCCTTTGCGGCGATCGAGCGATGGGACAGCGCGGATATTCTGCGTATCGTTAAGACCGGATTGGCAGGGTTTTCCGCCACTTCTGCCGCACAACTGGAAAATTACGTCTTTTTGTGGAGTATACAGGGCAAAAAATGGAAAGTGCCGTTTACTCAACATCCCGACGGCTTGGACGCGGAGGTGAGTGAGTATTCCACCGAACGGTTGGAACGCTTAAATCAACTGCGCCGCCGTTTGGCAGGGCCGCTTATTCATCTGCAAACGCAGTTAGACGGCAAGCATACCGGTCGGGAATTTGCCGCGGCCGTATGGAAGTTTCTGCAAGAAATGCAGGTGGCGCGTATGGTGCGGTTACAGGTCGCGCGCTTAAAACGTGCGGGCGAGTGGCACGCCGCCGAGCAACAGGCGCGGATGTGGGATTACGTTGTCGCCTTACTGGATAAGTTTGCCGTACTGACCACACCCTCCACCGCCAAACAATTTGCCGCCTTATGGCATCTGTCGGTATCATCGGACGATCTGGGCAGTATCCCGCCAACGTTGGACGGTGTGAATTTCGGATCTGCCAACCGTATTCGGTATACCGCCCCCAAGACGGTCTTTATCCTTGGGGCAAACGAGGGGGTCTTCCCCGCCTACCCGCCGACGGGCGGTTTGTTAAACGACCGCGAACGGCGGCAGTTGTTAGCGCTTGGTCTGCCGATGGCGGACGATGCCGATCATCAAACCGCCGAGGAGCGGTACTATGCGTATATGGCAATCGCCGCGCCGAGTGAGCGGCTTGTCATCACTTACGTACAAGCGGCAGCGGGCGAATCGCAACAACCGTCTTCTTTGGTAAGTACCGTCAGACAGATCTTACCGCAGTGTGCCGTCGGAAACGCTGCCGCTGTCGGCGCTTGCGAGTCCGCCGCGGATGTTTTTTATCGGTTATCCTCTCTCTGGCACGACGAATCTTCCGAAACGGCATCCTTGCGGGCGGTGTGTGACGAATTGCCGCTATATACCGATCGCGTGCGCGCTATCCGTCAAGCCGAGCAGGGGTTTGCCCTCAGAGAACCGGCACTTGCCGAGCGGTTATTCGGCAAGGATATGTGGTTGTCCCCCAGTAAAATGGACACGTATCACACCTGTCGCTTTTCGTATTTTTGCAAATACGGATTGCACGCCTATCCGCGAAAGCGTGCACAACTTGATCCCGCACAGGTGGGAACGCTGTCGCACTATATCATGAGCAAACTGCTGCCGGCGTACGTTGAACGCGGCTATGCCGGTTGCACCAAGGACGCGGTGCGCGCCGACGTCGATACGGCGGTACGCGCATATATCCGTGATATGCTCGGCGCCGAAGAAGCCGACGGGCAACTCGGCGGTACCACGTCGCATTTGATCCGTTTCTGCCACGAACTGATGTGGCGAGTGATATGCGAGCTGAAAAACAGTCGGTTTGTACCGATAAATTATGAGGTGAAAGTCGGCGAAAAAGGTGGTATTCCCTCGTGGAACCTGACAACAACGGATGGGGCAACCGTACACGTGCACGGTATTGTGGATCGTGTTGACGCGTACCGCGACGGCGATAAGACGTATCTCCGTATCATCGATTATAAGAGCGGTAATAAGACGTTCAATCTTGAAACGGTGCTGGCGGGATTGGATATGCAAATGCTCATTTATCTGTTTGCCATTTGTGAAAACAGCACCGAGAACGCCACGCCCGCCGGTGTCTTGTATCTGCCCGCCAAGCTTCCCTTCGTGAGTATCAGCAACGAGATTTCGGAGCAAGCTTTGGAACGCGAGCGGTTTCGGGTGATGTGCACCAACGGTCTCTTGATTGACGAGCCCGACGTGTTACGTGCCATGGAACCCGATCTGGCGGGACTCTTTATCCCCGTATCCACCACGAAGTCGGGAGAACTTTCCAAAGCCTCCTCACTTGCCACGTTGGAGCAGTTTGGACGTATTCGCAACCGCATTCAGCAGCTCCTCACGGAGATGGCGGAACAGTTGCACACGGGTGCGGTGGATGCCGTGCCGATCGGCGGTGACAAGGATGGTTGTTCGCGCTGTGATTATCACGACGTATGCTGTCACGAACCGACCGATCCGATACGCGAATTTACCTTGAAAAAACTCGACGAGACGCTCTCGTCGCTGAATCGTTCCGAAACGGAGGTGAACGACCATGGGTTGGACAACTGAACAGGAATATTGTATTCATTCACACGGCGGCACGTTGCTGGTATCTGCCGCCGCAGGGTCCGGCAAAACCACCGTGTTGGTGGAACGCATCGTCCAGTACGTTCTCGCCGGTCACGACGTAGATCGGCTGTTGGTCGTCACCTTTACCAATGCTGCCGCCGCCGAGATGCGGCAACGGTTGACGAAAGCGTTGACCGAGCAAGCAGCTCTGCAACCTGAAAATCTGCATTTGCAGCAACAACTGATCCGTCTGCCGCGTGCGGACATTTGCACCGTGGATAGTTTTTGCATCAATCTGGTGCGCGAAAACTTTTATCGGTTGAACGTTTCGCCGCAATTTCGCGTGGGTGACGAGCAGCAACTCTCGCTTCTTAAACGCGAAGCGCTGGACGATACGCTGCATCACTTTTACGCGGAGCAGCATCCCGATTTTTTAGAACTTGCCGAAACCATGACCGACGGCAAATCGGATGCACGTTTGATGAGTACCATCGATACCTTGTTTTCGTTTATTCAGTCCTATCCCGATCCCGAGCGTTGGTTGCAAACGACCGCCGCGATGTACGATAACACCGACACGGTGACGGATACCGTGTGGGGTAAGTATCTGATGAACAAGCTCCGCGAGGTGCTGACACGCTGTCAACGGTTATACACGTCAGCATTGGCGGATACGCTCGGTGATGCGGTGTTGGTGCGCGCGTATTCTCCCGCGTTAACGCTGGAACTCGACCAAGTCAAAGTGTTGCGCAACATGGCTGAGGAGGGCCGCTTTGATTCCTTGTTTGAGGGGTTGATGCACTTCTCGTTCGGCAAGTTCACGAGTACCGCCCGCTGTGAGGATACCGACGCGCGCGATCGGGCAAAAACCTTGCGCGACAGTGCTAAAAAATTGATCGGTGATGCACAAAAGTTGTATTGCGGGACCGAGGAACAATGCCGGAAAGATCTCAAACGCTCTGCCCGCTTAATCAATGCCTTGTACGAGATCATTCGTCACTTTATGACGGTGTTTACCGAGAAAAAGCGAGAAGCGAATCTCCTTGATTTCAGCGATACGGAGCATTTGGCGCTCTCCTTGCTCACCGAATATGACGAGCAGGGATGCCGTGTTCCCACCGCCGAGGCGCGCGAAATCGCCGAGCGATACGACGAGATCATGGTGGACGAGTATCAGGACACCAACGCCGTACAGGACGCGTTATTTGTGGCACTGTCCCGCGATGAACAGAATTTGTTTATGGTGGGCGACGTCAAGCAAAGCATCTACGCGTTCCGCAAGGCGATGCCGAAGTTGTTTTTGGATCGGCGGGGAAAATATCCGCTGTTCACGGGCGACACCTATCCCGCCACCATTTTGCTCGGTCACAATTTCCGCAGTCGCCGCGCAGTGACCGACAGCGTTAATTTTGTGTTTCATCAGCTCATGATCCCCGCTCTCGGCGGAATCGATTACAACGAGCAAGAAAAACTGCATTACAAAGCCCCCTACGCCCCGCTCGAAGACGAGTCGGTGTACGATACCGAGTGTCTGATCCTGAACGGCAAAGAGGCAAAGCTCTGTGGGTATTCCGCCGACGAGGCGGAAGGACTCTTGATCGCCGAACGTATCAAACAACTGATGCTTACCTTTTCGGTAACGGAAAAGGACGGCTCTCGCCGTCCCTTACAGTACAAGGATTGTTGTATTTTACTTCGCAATCACAAAAGTCACGCGCTCGCCTACTGCAAAGCGCTGGAAAACTATGGGATCCCCACCGTTGCCAATCTCGAAAGCAATTTCTTTGAAACGCCCGAGGTACGGCTAACGCTGTCCCTTTTGCGGTGTATCAACAACCCGTTGTTAGACGTCCCGCTCGTGGCGGTGATGCTTTCCCCCTTGTTCGGATTCACCACCGACGACTTGGCAACCATTCGGCTGTGCCGCCCGAAAGCGACCTTGTATATGGCGGTGACTGCCGCCGCACGTGGTGACGAGCCGCTCAGTACGCGGTGTCGTGCCTTTTTGGATACGCTTGACCGTTACCGCCAATTGTCGGCGCTGTTGACGGTGGACCGTCTGCTCACCCGCTTGTACGAGGATCTCTCGCTGCCCGAGTTGTTCAGCGCGCGTTTCGGGGGCGCCTCACGCGCCGCCAATCTGCGTCTGCTGTACGAGCAATGCAGTCGTTTTGAGCAGGGTGGGTTCCGCGGTCTGTCGGCATTCATTCATCACATTGACCGTTTGCAAGAGCAACGCATCAACTTGTCCGCCGCCACACCCGATACGGAAAATGCCGTACGCATTATGACCGTACACGGCTCGAAGGGACTCGAATTTCCCGTGGTCTTTTTGGCGGGACTTGCCACCGCTTTTGGCGGCGAGGATGCCAAAAAAGATCTGTTGTTACACGCGGAATACGGTGCCGGTATGAATCACCGCGACCCCGAAACCTTTGTTCGCCGTCACACGCTGCCGCGCAACGGCTTGCTCTTAATGCAGCGAGATGAAGCGCGCGCAGAGGAGCTGCGGATCTTGTACGTCGCCATGACGCGTGCCCGCGAAAAGTTGTATCTTGTCACGACCTTAAATTCGCCGGAGAACACGTTGAGTGCGCTCGCGACCGGTATTGATGCAAGCCGCGATACGCTGCCGAGCGAAACGCTGGGCGATGCCAACTGTTTAAGCGATTGGGTGCTGGGCGCGTTGTTGCGCCATCCGTCTTGCGGTGCGCTGCGTGACGGCGCGGGGGTGAACGGCGTGATCGCACTTCACGATCCCGATACCACGCCTGTACGGGTGTCCTTTTGCTCACCGCCGATTCCGAGAAACGAAGAAACGGACGGTACGGAGAAACGTGAGACCGCCAAAGCGGACGATGCCTTAGTGAACGCGCTGCGCGAGCGCATCGCCTACACCTATCCGCACGATGCCCTCGCCCGTGTGCCGACCAAGCTTGCCGCATCCGCCATTGCCGCCGATCCCACCCGACCGGAACTGGTAGCACATGCGCGACCGACGTTTTTAGCAAAACAAGAGCTCTCCCCTGCCGAGCGCGGCACCGCGATGCATAACTTTATGCAGTATGCGGAGTTTGCCGCTGCCGCCGCGTCTACCGAGCAGGAAGCCGAGCGACTGAAAACTGCCGGTTTCTTATCCGCCGAACAGGTGGCGTGTCTGGATCATTCCCGCTTGCGGGCGTTCTTTGAGAGTGACCTGTATCGCCGCATCGGCGCATCCGAACGAGTATGGCGCGAAGTGCCGTTTACGTTCCGCGAGGCCGCCGCCGTCTACGATCCCGCCGTCACCGACGCGAAGGAAGCGGTGGTGGTGCAAGGGATTGCGGACTGCGTGTTTGTGGAAAACGGCGGTCTGGTGATCGTGGATTACAAGACCGATCGCGTGAAAACACCCGATGAACTGATTGAACGCTATCGCGCGCAACTCGACGTGTATGCCCGCGCGCTTGCCGCCGTGTTACAGTTACCGGTGCACGAATGCTTGTTGTATTCGTTCGCGCTTGGTAAAACCATTACCCTTTGAGCGAAACCGAAACGGTCTTGTCGTACTGTTTCAGTTGTGATCGGACCGTTTCCTCTGTCACGGCGGGATACTGTATGGCGGTTTGGCGGGCAAGACCAAGCGGGTCAACGTCCGTTTCATTCAAGACTTGCCACGCGGCGGTCATACACGAACGAACAAACTCTTCTGCCGCCGAAAACTGCGGTTCGGCAGCGCTTTGCCGTTCGGTAACGCGCACCTGCCCCGTAACCGCAAAGTGATACTGAAAATCCTGACCGTCCGCTTGGACGGTCAGTTTTGTTTTGAGTGAGGAAAGCGTATAAGTGACACCGTTTGCGGTGTATAGCAGTTTGGACGTTTCACCGCCGAGCAGAAGAAGTCCCGTGGTTTGTTCCCTCGTCAATTCTCCCACGAACACACCGTCGCGAAACAGCGCGGTACCGTCGGGTTCGGGGGTGCCGTCCGACACCGTTACGATGGGAAGCGTCGCATCAAACATCCCCGAAAACGCACGCTCGACGTCCAAAAGATCGCGTTTTGCGCAAACACCCCACGCGGCACCCTCCTCCACCATGCCCACCACGTAGCGGGCGGGAATGGCATCGTTGCCCGACGAGAGTCCGAGCAAGTCGGCGGGATCGCCGCGACATACCACCGTCGGTACCAAGGTGCGCCCCTCGCCGTTGCGGATGAGATAATCCAAACTGTCAAACAAGGGCTGCACCTCGCATTGCGCGGTGCTGACCGCTACAATCTGATTTTGCAGAATGTAGGCGCGTCTGCCCGCCTCGTTCAAAAACGCATGCAATGCCGCCGCCACCGATTCCCCCGTCGCTTCGTATACCGCCGTGGCGGCATCGTCCTGTTCGGACAAACTGGAAGCGGTTTTAAGTCCCTCCACCGCTTGTACCGACAGCACGCACGCACCCTCTTGTTGATGAATACCCAGCGCCGTCACCACAATCTCGTCACGCAATGCCGTATCGGCATTGCAACCGCAAAGCAACGGTAGCGTTACGAGCAACACCCACAATCGTTTCATACGCGTTTCCTCCGATACAGTATTGGTAATCCGACGCAAAACAGAAGTAGTATGCCCCCATATACATAGGTTATCAGTTGCCATTGTCCACCCAAACCGATGGCGCGGGTAAGCACCGTCAGCACGATGAGAACGAGCGCCCCGACGGCGGCGGAGAGAAAACGGCCTTTGTCGCCGAACAGGCGGCGCGCGTGGTCAAGATAGATACTGCCGAACAGCGATACCCGCACGAAAAACGTGCCGAGCCACAGCGCCACCACAAACAGATCAAGTCGTTCGAGAACACCCGCTCGTGCCGCGGTGACCGCGGTATAAAACGGATAGGCGGTAAGTCCCGCAAAATCGCCGAGTACACCGGTGGTGACAATACACACGAACAAGGTAAGCAACGCATTGAGTCCCACGAACACGACAAAAGGTTTGCCGACCCGACCCCGCACGCTCGGGTACAACGCCCCCACCGCCACGATCTCCGCCGTACGCGGCAGTTCCTTGACGGTTTGCGCGAACACCGCCCGCCACCCGCCGAATACCGCGGGTGGGAAATTGACGGCTTTCATGCGCGGCATCAGCAGAGCGCCGAATAACAGAAGTAACGCGATCCCCGTCACCGCCACTACCGCAGCGGTGCGACCGAGTGCCTGCACACCGTACAGCGCCGCCGCAAACCCGACGACAATGAGTGCCGCGGTGAGCAACGTCACGGAAAAGTCCGCTTTGACCGTTTCTTCCGCAAAATCGCGGAATTGCAACATATCGAGATACAAAACGAACAGACTGACGAGTAAATACCCGCTGCTGACAATACGGCTTGTCAGTATACCGCGACGCCATAAAAAGACGGTGGGCAAAGCGAGTAATAACAAAAACAGCGCGTTGAGTGCTGTCACCGCCACGAGGTCGGGGACGGTCAGGGCGTGCAAGCTGTCAGACGGTAAGAGCAGGCAGTTGGAGAGTCGTCCCGCCAAGAGCAACCACAAAAACTGAGTAGGGCTGATGCGACCGTGTGTTGTCACCTTGGGAGTTCCTCCTCTCCGTCTTTGATCCGTGAGCCGACGACGTTTTGCACGCGAAAACTGTTTTGGGATAAGCGCCGCCAATCCGAGCGAACAAACACGTCCCGCATGGCTTTCAGGCTGAACGGCGTGATGGGGGCAGTGATGGGAATGGTATCCACGTCCACGCTTGCCAAACTGCATAAAAGCAACAAAGCGCCCAACATGACACCGTACAAGCCGAACGTGCCGCCGAGAATAATAAACGCAAAGCGCAGTACGGCGATACTGCCGTACAAGCTTGGGATAACGAACGCGCTGATGGAGGTCAGCGCGACCACGATCACCATCGGGGCGCCGACCAGTCCCGCGCGTACCACCGATTCGCCGATCACCAAGGCGCCGACGATACTGACCGCGTGACCGACGGATTTGGGGAAACGCAGTCCCGCTTCGCGCATGATCTCAAACAGAAAATGGATGAGGAGAGCTTCCGCCACCAGCGGGAACGGCGTGGATCGTGCGGAATTGATAAAGGTCAACAGCAGTTCGCTCGGCAGCATATCCGCGTGGTGCGTGCCGATCGCCACGTAGAGCCCCGGTAACAAAAGGCTGATGAGAAACGATACGTATTTGATGAGGCGGATAAAACTCGCGTACACAGGGTGCTGCGTGTAGTCGTCCATGGACTGAAAATGCTCGGTGAACAGATACGGCACCACTAACGTAAACGGTGTGCCGTCCACCAAGACGCCGATGCGCCCTTCCGCGACCTTACCGCATAAGGTGTCGGGACGTTCGGTCACGTCCACGCCCGTAAACAGTGAGCGCCGCTCCCCCTCCAAAAACGGTTGCAAGTAACCCGATTCCAAAACGATGTCCAAGGGGCAGCGTTGTATCCGTTTTCGCACGTCGGACAAAAGGCGCTCGGATACGCGCCCGCGCATATAGCACAGGCACACCGCCGTTTTGCTCTCGGCGCCGACGGTGAGCATCTCAAAGGTGAGAGCGGGGGTTTTTAAGCGACGGCGAATCATGGAAATATTGATACGGATCGCCTCAGTAAACCCTTCCCTTGAACCGCGCACCCCTACCTCGGTTGACGGTTCGGAAACACCCCGGATCATAAACGCTTGCAGACCGCCGAGCACCGCAAGATCTACCCCATCGAGCAATACCGCCGCAAAGCCGGAAACGATAAGTTCCGACAACTGTTCGACGGTATCCGCTTTGAGCAGATCCACAAAGCCCAGTACCGTTTTTTCAATATCGCGCATTGCGTCGGTGGCGGTCTTGTACGTATGCGGCATACGCGACAGCGGCAACAGTACGGCATCGGTCATCATGTGACGGTCGATCATTCCCTCGATGCTGATCACCGCCGCGGAATATCCCGCAACGCTGATCTCGCGGATCACCAGATCGGAACTGACGTCAAAGGCGGTTCGCAGGTTTTCCAAGTTTTCGGATAAAGCCGCCGAAAGCGGTGTGCTTGTTTGTTCCATTTCTATCACCAACGAAAGTATGGGCGGGTTATGGCAGAATATTCCGCCGATAGTTGTCTATACTTTCCTCGAAAGGGTGATATTTGATGGCAATCACGGCGATCCGCACCGCGATCATCTATCTGTTTTTGATCGCAGCGTTGCGCGTGACGGGAAAACGACAATTAGGCGAACTGCAACCCATCGAATTGGTGGTGACGTTGCTCATTTCCGATTTGGCAGCAGTACCAATGCAAGAAAGCGGTGCCCCGCTGTTATCGGGACTCATCCCCATCGCGGTATTGGTGGCGCTGGAACTGATCCTCTCGGCGCTGATGGTGAAAAGCAACGGTCTTTCTCGTCTGATCAGCGGCAATCCCGTGGTGATCATCAAAGACGGAAAGTTGTCACAAAAAGCCTTGCGGCAGTTGCGCCTGACGGTGGAAGATCTCTTGGAAACGCTGCGGCAACAAGACGTGTTTGATCTGCAAGAGATCCGTTACGCGATTGCGGAGACCAACGGCAGCATCAGTTTGTTCAAGTATGCCGATTGTCAGAATGCGACGGTGCGCGACTTAAAGAAAATGCCGTCGAACAGCGGTGCGGCGGTGCCGATCGTGAACGACGGACAATTGGTAAAGTGGGGACTGCAAATGATCGGCGTATCGGAAGAGTGGGTGACGGAGGTGCTGAAAAAACATGCCTGCCCGCTCTCGGACACGCTGCTGCTCACCGCCGACGATAAACGGCGCACCTATCTGATAAAAAAAGGAGAGGAAAGCGCATGAAACGCGTGATCTTTGCGGTTTTACTCTTGCTGTTCATTTGTATCGGGTGTATCGTATCCATCACGATGCAGCACGCGGTGATCGAGGAGTTCATGACGAAAACCGAGCAAATGGAGGCGCTGTTCAAGCAGGGCGACGTAGCGGGTGCCCTCACCGTTGTCGAGACATTCACCGCCGATTACCGCGATAAAACGCGGTATTTTTCGTTGTTTTTGCCGCACACCATGCTCACCGAGGTGGAAAAAAGCGTGGTGAGTCTGCCCGCGATCCTCACACACGGCGAACACAAAGATTTTGTCGCCGAGGTGCGCCGTTGCCGTTTGTTACTGCAAAAAATGCACGATCTGGAAATCCCGACGTTGCAAAATATTTTGTAAAAAAAGCAGAGCTGGCCGATCGGTCAGCGGGGGCTTCGTTTGTAAAAGATGAGTGAGCCTGTAAGCCGAGTTCTGTCTTGGACAATCATCTATCTCGACTGCGTGTTGCCACACAGCTCCAGCCGCCCGTCGAAGCACATCGGGCCAATGTATCGCTTCAGTCGGCGTTGCATCGGATAGGGTTTGCAGGGCCACACAGTCTCCTGTGTGCCGGTGAGCTCTTACCTCGCCTTTCCACCCTTACCACGAAACCGTGGCGGTATATCTCTGTTGCACTTTCCCTAAGGTCACCCTCGGCGGCCGTTAGCCGTTATCCTGCCCTGTGATGCTCGGACTTTCCTCACACACGCGACGCGTGTGCGCGACTGCCCGGCTCACTCACTTCGTTATTTTAGTCTACTTTTTCCGGTTTGTCAACGGCAAAAACAAACGCGCCGTTCTCGGCCGTTACCGTGACGCTGTCCCCCGCCTTGAACTGCCCTTCCAGCAGTTTTTCCGCGAGCGGATCTTCAATCTTCGACTGGATCGCGCGGCGCAGCGGGCGGGCACCGTACACGGGATCAAAGCCGACCTTGGCAAGCTCGGCGATCGCTTCGTCCGATACAGTCAGCGTGATCTCCAAGTCGTTCACGCGCTTATTCAGCGATGACAGCATCCGTTTTGCAATACGGCGGATATCTTCCTCTGTCAGTTGGTGGAACACGATAATATCGTCCACGCGGTTGAGAAATTCCGGACGGAAGGTCTTTTTGAGTTCACCCATCACCTTTTCGCGGTTGCGGCGATCGGCTTCCTCTTTGGAGCTTTGCTCGTCACCGCCGCCAAAGCCGAAACTGTGCTTTTCGGTGATCAGACGCGCGCCGACGTTGGAGGTCATGATGATGACGGTGTTTTTGAAATCCACGCGCCGTCCTTGCGAGTCGGTGAGGATGCCGTCCTCCAAGATCTGCAACAGCATATTGAACACGTCGGGGTGCGCTTTTTCGATCTCGTCAAACAGCACCACCGAATACGGCTTGCGGCGGATCTTTTCGGTGAGTTGTCCCCCCTCGTCGTACCCGACGTAGCCCGGAGGCGAGCCGACCAAGCGCGAGACGGTGTGTTTTTCCATATATTCCGACATATCCAAACGGATCATCGCGTTTTCATCACCGAACATCGCTTCGGCAAGCGTTTTGCACAGTTCGGTCTTGCCGACGCCCGTGGGGCCTAAGAAGATGAACGAACCGATCGGACGGCGGGGGTCTTTGAGTCCCACGCGACCGCGGCGAATGGCTTTGGCGACCGCGGTAACCGCCTCGTCCTGACCGACGATGCGCTCATGCAACACCTCTTCCAAGCGCAGCAACCGCTGTCCCTCGGCTTCGGTTAATTGCGATACCGGCACACCCGTCCAGCCGGACACGATCTGTGCGATGTCCTCAGGGCTGACTTCGCCCGTGATGCCCGCGTTTTTCTCTTGCCACTGTGCACGCTGTTCTTCTAACTGTTCGGTGGCTTTCTTTTCTTCGTCACGCAGTTGTGCGGCGCGCTCGAAATCCTGCTCGTTGACGGCGGGTTTTTTCTCTGCCGCCAAGCGTTTGACTTCTTCCTCTAATTGCCGCACGTCGGTGGGGGCGGTGTACGCG
This sequence comes from Acutalibacteraceae bacterium, assembly GCA_045595445.1. Lineage (GTDB taxonomy): Bacteria > Bacillota > Clostridia > Oscillospirales > Acutalibacteraceae > RGIG3009. Next base: position 26,960 of record JAZOAK010000052.1, on the reverse strand, counting down.
CGCAAACGCACGCGGGATGCCGCCTCGTCGATCAGATCAATGGCTTTATCGGGTAAATACCGATCCGAAATATACCGCGTGGACAGTTGTACCGACGCGACGATCGCCGCATCGGTGATCTTGACCTTGTGGTGCGCTTCGTATTTGTCGCGCAGGCCTTTTAAGATCTCGATGGTCTCTTCGTTCGACGGCTCACCCACCGTGATGGGTTGGAACCGCCGTTCAAGTGCGGCATCCTTTTCGATATATTTGCGGTATTCTTCCAGCGTGGTCGCACCGATGACCTGAATCTCTCCGCGCGCCAGCGACGGTTTTAAGATATTCGCGGCATCCACCGCGCCCTCGGCGGCACCCGCACCGATGATGGTGTGAATCTCGTCGATAAACAAAACGACGTCTTTGGCTTTGGCGACTTCTTCCAGCGCGTTTTTGATGCGTTCCTCAAAATCGCCGCGGTATTTGGTGCCCGCGACCATGCCGGTCAAGTCCAGCGTCACCACGCGTTTGCCGCGCAGGGTTTCGGGGACTTCTTCTGCGACGATGCGCTGGGCAAGGCCTTCCGCCACGGCGGTTTTGCCGACACCCGGCTCGCCGATGAGACACGGGTTATTCTTGGTACGGCGGGAGAGGATCTGTACCACGCGCTGGATCTCCTCTGCTCTGCCGATGACAGGGTCAAGTTTGCCCGCTCTTGCCATGTCGGTAAGGTCACGACCGAACTGGTCAAGCACCGGTGTTTTACTTTTGCCGCCTGCCGCTTTGGAACCGGCAGGAGCGGCGCCCGCGCTTTGCGGTGCGGCACCCGAAAGTGTTAATATCTCGTCGGTCAAGTCCCCTGCCCGCACACCGAGGGCGGTGAGCAGACGTACCGCCACACTGCCCTCGTCCCGCAAGACAGCAAGCAAGATGTGCTCGGTACCCACATACCCGTGTCCCGCGGAGGTGGCTTCCGCTACCGACAGTTCCATTGCTTTTTTGGTGCGGGGGGTGAAATCGTTGGGACTTAACCGCGTCGGTTGACCGCCGTTCTCACTCTCCGTGATCTTCTCCCGATACGCGGCGGCGGTAATGCCGTGAGCGCCGAGCAGGGTGCCGGCAACACCTGTTCCCTCCATCAAAAGTCCCAGCACGATATGCTCGGTACCGATATACGTGTGTCCTAACTGCTGCGCCGACTCGATGGCGAGATTCAGCGCCATATTGGCTTTTTCCGTAAAACCCTTAAAGCGATACATACAATCACTCCTTATTGTAATCTCTCGCGAACAAGAGCCGCGCGGCGCGTATCGCGCTCGGCGGGATCTAATTCGTGTCCCGCCTGCTGCATAAGGGCGGCGGGTTGTGCCTCGATCATCAGATGGCTGATGCGGTTTAAGTCGATCGACGTCAAGATGTTCATGGCGGCGCCCATGCGCACGTGGGAAATGAGCGACATAAATTCTTTTCCCGATAACAACCGCGCGTTTTGCAAAATACCGAGTGAGCGGTAGATACGGTCTTCCAGCGCGGGACTTTCGCGCAACTGTTCACGGTAGCCGCGTTCTTCCTTGACGATCTGTGCGACGATGCTCTTTAAGTTCTCGATCGCCTCTTGTTCGGTGATACCGAGCGTGACTTGATTGGACAACTGATACATCGCGCCCTCCGACCGACTTCCCTCGCCGTACATACCGCGAATGGTGAGCCCCAACTTGGAAACGGTGTTGGCGAGTTGCTGAATAACGCCTTTTTCCTGCAACGCGGGCAGGTGCAACATTACCGACGCGCGCATACCCGTACCCAGATTGGTGGGACATTGGGTAAGATACCCCAAACGATCATCAAACGCAAAATGCAAGCGTGCATCCAAAAAATCGTCCCAGCAGTTTGCCGCCGTGAACGCTTCGTCCAGCGCAAATCCTGCGTGCATCGCTTGAATACGCACGTGGTCTTCCTCGCCGATCATCACGCTGACGCTTTCATCGGGAGATAACAAGAGCGCTTCTCCCTCGGGGTGAGCGGTGAAATGCGGGCTGATGAGGTGCCGTTCCACCATGGACAACGCGTCCCATTCGGACAGTTCCGTCATGCGGATACATTGAAAGGCACCGCTGCCGTCGGACGGAAAGGCTTCAAAAATGCGCCCGATCACTTCCTCACGCTGTTCGGCGGTCATACCGGCGGGGAAAGGCATATGATTTAAGTTGCGCGCTAAGCGGACGCGGGTGCTGACAACCACGTCACCGTCGGTGCCGCTTTGCTGATACCATTTCTCTGTCATTTCGCATCCCCCTCCTCTAATGCGCGGATACGATCGCGCAGCGCGGCGCACTGCTCGTATTCCTGATTCGCGATATGCGCGGCAAGTTGCTCGCGCAAGGCTTTCAGTTCGCGTTCCTTCTTAACCGATTCGTCGGCTTTTTCGGCGATTTTGCCCGTGTGCTGGGTTTTGCCGTGAATGCGTTGGATGGAGGGTAACAGACGGTCGTAAAACGTGCGGTAGCAGGTCGGGCAACCCGGTCTGCCGAGTTCCGCGATCTCTTTGAAACTGTGCCCGCAATCCTCACAACGCACGGTATCCTCCGGTGCACGCTTGGCGGGTTCTAAAAACAAGGAACCCCAAAAATCGTTGAGGTCAAAGCCGAGGCTCCCGAACGCGGTATTCACCCCTTGCTCTGCCGCGCAGTGCGCGCACAAATTCCACTGGGTGGTCTTACCGTTTACGGTTTTGGTGATATGGGTGGTCGCGGGGTATTTCCCGCAGTGATCACAATTCATACGATACCCTCCTTAGATATATGCGGCTAACATGTGTTTGAGCAACGACGCCCGCAAACGGTCGCGGTGATCAACCGGTACGTCGCGGTACGCGCGGTCGGACAGCGCCGCCGCCATCACGCCCGCCACCTGCTTGTTCAAAAAGCCCTGATACACCATACTTTGTAAAATCGCCTCCGCCGCCGCGGGAACCAATTCCTCCCCGATGGAGTTGACGATATGCATCAGCGGCGTTGCTTCGCGTTGCGGTGTCACCCGACGAATACGGATGTATCCCCCGCCGCCGCGGCGACTTTCCACCACGTATCCCTGCTGCGGAGTAAACCGCGAGGTGAGTACGTAGGTGATCTGACTCGGCACACAACCGAGTTGTTCTGCCAATTCGTTGCGGCGTAACTCCGCCGCACCGTCCTCCGCCTGTTCCATGACACTCATAATATAGGCGGTTATTGCATCGCTGATACGCATAGGCTCACTTCCTTTGTGCTTATCTTATCGCAAAAGTCAAATAAAGTCAAAGTCAAATAAAGTCAAAGTCGCTTATCTTTTCTCGATTTTCGGAGTTTAGCGCCGTATATCTCGCGTTTTCTCACGAAATCAAGTTTTTTCAAGTTTTCATCACCACTCCGCTTTGGTAGCATAGGATGAAATGAAAGCAGGCGTCCCGCCTGCGGTTTGACAGAAAGGAGGATATCCGAATATGTGTCTGCGTAATCTTTTCTGCGGTGAGGCGAACTGCTCGTGGTTGCTTTTCGTCATCGTCATTCTGTTGCTCATCGACAACAGCGACTGTGGCAACGACTGCTACAACAACGGCTGCTACAACGAGCGCAACAACGGTTGCGGGTGCGGCTGCTGATACTCAATTTTGAGGGAGGATTTTTAGTATGTGTTTGAGAAACTTATTCTGCGGTGACGTCAACTGTACGTGGCTTCTGTTCATCATCGTCATCCTGCTGCTCATCGACAATAACGACTGCGGCTGCGACTGCGGCTGCTGATTCGTCGGCTCACTCGGAAAGCCCGTCGGGATCGTTCGATCCCGACGGGCTTTCCGCTTGATTTGACAACCTGCCGTTTTTTTGCTATACTGTATGACATTGTGACACGTTTCGCGATTTTTCGAATCCGGAGGTATGCCCATGGCAACAGCATTTTCCGCTAAGCGATGCAGCCGTTTGTTCGGTCTGCCGCTCACGCTGACACACTACGTCATCGACGATGAATCCTTATCCGAACAAACCGGTCTGTTTTCCGTAACCGCAAAAGCGGTATCTCTGTTGCACGTTCGGAATATGGTGGTAGTACGGTCGGCATGGCAAAAGCTGTGGGGGCTCTCCACCGTGCACGTGGCAACCGCCGATGCGGCGATCCCCGAGTTTGTCGTGCACAATATCCGCGGCGGTGAGGCCTTTGCCGCCAAACTGCAAAAAGCCAGCGACGCTGCTTCGAGCCTGCGGCAATCGGCAACGGAGTAACGTTCAATCCGAAAGTGAGGACGGGAAAGTATGGAACCTAAAAGAAGACGCTTTGGTGACCGTAAAGACGGTTGGCGCCTGCGCCACACACAGTCCGTATTCGCGGTCATGCCCCATTTGATGAAACGACGTTCCGACGCGCAGGTGTTCTTTGACGAGGAAATCGACATTGAATATCTGGAAAAGTACGTGCGCGCCCTGCGCAAAGAACACGATATGCCGAACTTTTCGCTGTATCACCTTATGATCGCCGCAGTGGTGCGGATGTTCGTGTTGCGCCCGCGCTTAAACCGTTTTGTCATGAACGGCAAAACCTACGCGCGCAGCCGCTTGACCGCGTCGATGACGGCAAAACGCAGTATGTCCAAGGACGCGGAGGAATCAAACATCAAGCCGCGCTTTGAAAAGACCGATACGATTTTTGACGTCTACCGCCGTGTCAACGAGGCGATGGAAAAAGAGGTCAAAACCACCCAGGTCGAAAACAGCACGGATATCGCCGCGCGTATTCTCAACACCTTGCCTGCTTTTCTTGTGCGCGCCTTTGTGAATTTCATCATCTTTATGGATCACCGCGGCTGGATGAACAACTTTATTAACGATATCAGCCCGTTCCACACCTCGTTTTATATCACCGACGTCGGCTCGATCGGGATTCAGCCGATCTACCATCATTTGTATGATTTCGGCACCACCTCGGTGTTTGTGGCAATGGGCAAAAAAACCCTTGTGCCCGTTGCCGATGCCGAGAGGAACGTTTCCACCAAAAAAGTGGTGCGTATCAAGCTGGTGCTGGACGAGCGCATTTGTGACGGCCACTATTACGCGGAATCGTTCCGTATGCTCCGCCGTATCTTAAAGCACCCCGAGGTGCTGGAAACCCCGCCCACGGAATTCCCCGAGGACGAGTGGATCTGATCAAGCAGGGACTGTGTTCATCGGAACACAGTCCCTTTTCTTATTCTGTATAGTTGACAAATCCTCTTGGAACAGATATACTTTAAGGGTATATCCATTGGAAAGGAAGCAACGTTATTATGAGTGATTATCGCACCGAAACGCTTTGTATTCAAGGCGGCTATCAACCGCAAAACGGTGAGCCGCGCGTGCTCCCCATCTATCAAAGCACCACGTATAAATACGATTCGTCCGAGCATCTCGGCAAGTTGTTTGATTTGGAAGCACCCGGTCACATGTATACCCGCATCTCCAACCCCACCGTCGCGGCGGTAGAGGATAAGATCGCAGCGCTGGAAGGCGGTGTGGCGGCTATGTGCACCTCGTCGGGTCAAGCGGCTTCGCTGATGGCGATCTTTAATATCACGAGCGCGGGGCAAAACTTTGTCAGTTTGTCCACCATCTACGGCGGCACCACCAATCTGTTTGCCGTGACGATGAAACGCATGGGAATTGAGGTGCGATTTCTGACCCCCGATATGACCGACGAAGAAGCGGATGCGTTGTTTGATGAGAATACGCGGCTGGTGTTTGGTGAGACCATCGCCAATCCTGCGCTCAACGTGTTGGATATTGAACGGTATGCGGCGCTTGCGCACCGTCACGGTGTGCCGCTGATCGTGGACAACACGTTTGCAACACCCGTTCTGTGCCGTCCGTTTGAGTACGGTGCGGATATCGTAATGCATTCCACCACCAAGTACATGGACGGTCACGCAACCGTCGTCGGCGGTGTTATCGTAGATAGCGGTAACTTCGATTGGGCAGCCTCCGGCAAGTATCCGGAATTGACCACGCCCGACGAGTCGTATCACGGTGTCGTGTATACCGAGCAATTCGGCAAAGCGGCATATATCACCAAAGCCCGCGTGCAGTTGATGCGCGATTTGGGATCCACCCCGCAACCGCTTGCCATGTTTGTCTTAAACATCGGTCTGGAAACGCTGGCACTCCGCATGGAGCGGCATTGTCAAAACGCGCAGGCGGTCGCCGAGTACCTGGAAAAACACGAAAAGGTTGCGTGGGTGAACTACCCCGGTCTTACCTCGTCCGATCAACACGCGCTTGCACAGAAATATTTGCCGAAAGGCTGCTGCGGTGTGATCTCGTTCGGTGTCAAGGGCGGTCGCGCAGCCGCCACGACCTTTATGGATTCGTTAAAACTCGCGGCGGTGGTCGTACACGTGGCGGATGCCCGCACTTCGGTATTGCATCCCGCGTCTACCACGCATCGTCAGCTCACCGACGAGCAACTCGTTGCCACCGGTATCACACCGGATATGGTGCGGTTGTCGGTCGGTATTGAAAACCGTGAGGACATTCTCGCCGATTTGGAACAGGCATTAGCAAAAATCTGACAAGGGGGCGCTGTTATGCCCATTAAAATTCCCAATCAGTTGCCGGCGACGCAAACGCTGACCGACGAAAACATTTTCGTCATCACCGAGACCCGCGCACTGACGCAAGATATTCGTCCGCTCAAAATCCTGCTGCTCAATTTAATGCCGAAAAAGATCGTCACCGAAACACAGATGGCGCGTCTGCTCGGCAACACGCCGTTGCAGGTGGAGTTGGAACTCATTCACACCAGCACGCATCACTCCCGAAACACACCCGAAGATCACATGCTGACGTTTTACAAAACCTTTGACGATATCAAAGATAACAAATACGACGGCATGATCATCACGGGCGCACCCGTGGAACTTCTCCCCTTCGAGGAAGTGGAATACTGGGACGAGTTGTGTACCATCATGGAATGGAGTAAAACGCACGTCACCAGCACCCTGCATATCTGTTGGGGCGCGCAAGCGGCGCTGTACTACCATTACGGTATCGACAAGCAACCGTTGGATAAAAAGTTGTTCGGTATCTTTCCGCACACGGTCGAGCATAAACGATCGATCTTGTTCCGCGGGTTTGACGAAGTGTTCAACGTTCCGCAATCGCGGCACACCACGGTTTGTCGTGAGGATATTGAAGCGGTACCCGAACTCAAAATCCTCGCCTCCTCCGAGCAAGCGGGTGTGTATGCCGTTGCCACTAAGAAAGGACGGCAGATCTTCATCACGGGACATTCGGAATACGATGCGACCACCCTGCGCGATGAATACGAACGCGATAAAGCGGCAGGGCTGCCGATTGAAGTGCCGTTTAACTATTTCCCCGACGACGATCCCACGCGCACCCCGCCTGTGACGTGGCGCGGTCACGCGAACTTGTTGTTTTCCAACTGGCTCAACTATTTTGTGTACCAGACCACTCCGTACGATATTGATAAGATCAACTAAACAGAAAACGCGGTATGGCGCATGCCATACCGCGTTTTATTATTTATGCGTGGCGGAAAGCGGAAGATGTGGGGTGACGTGTTGCCACCCCCCCTCCCGACACAAGCGGGGCTTAAAACCAATCGAATTAGTTATCTTCCGGTTCCCAAGTGTTATCGGTGCGACCGCTGTAAATATCGGTATCGGTATCCTCGTGAGCCTCTGCGGGTTCTTCGACGGTGACCTCATCCGGCTTGCGGAACACGAAGAAATACAGTAACGCGCCCGCGCCCGCGATCAACAAAATACCCGCGATTAACAAAACGATCAAGCGCCACGAAGCGCCGCCTGCTTTTCCCTCCGTTTCCTCGCCGAAACCGATGAGAGTATACGCTTCAAGCGAGTTGATCTGCAACTCGAACATACCGTTCTTAACGTCAAGTTTCTGCGGTGTCATCAGTTCGTCGCCGTCCATAACGGTGATCGCAAACGTCGACAACTTCTTCATCGACGTGGGGACAGGCAACTGAACGGTGTAAATAACGTCCTCGGGCAACGCCGTTACCGGCACCTCTTTACCCGCGCGGGAGAACATCAGCAAAGACAGATCAAACGTGAATACCTGACGCTGATCCTCGGAATATCCCGAAAATTCCGATACGTTCGCCAATGCCGCCTGCACCATGGCGGGGGTGATCTCCACCGAAGCGGTACGTACGCTGAGCATCGGGGTATGGCCCGTGCGCCCAACCAGTTTCTTATAATCGTCTTCGGATACGAGCAAGCGCGCTTTGGATAAAAACTCCTGACGCGTTAAACCGAAACCTTCAAGCAACGCCGTGTCGGTCAAAGCGTTGGCAGCAATTTTATCGTCGTCCACGGCGGTAGTGCTGTTCCCCTTGACGATGCCCGTAGTCGACGCGGTGGTGCCGGTGGGTGCCGCCGCTTGCTGTTCGGTGGTGGTCTCCTCCGTGGCGGTGGTCGTTGTCTCCGTGGCGGTGGTCGTTGCCTCCGCGACCGTGGTAGTGGGCGCGGGCGCCTGTGTGGTGGTGGCAGTCATCTGCCGTGTGATCGATTGCTTGGCACACGCTTCGTAAATGACCGTATCCGTATACGTTTCCACACCCTCATAGGTCGCCATTTTACCTTCGTCAACGGTAAAAATCGACTTGTAACTACCTTGGCTGTCCGTTTTGCAGAAACCCGGCTCCTGCATACCTTGCAGCACTAACACCACTTGATAGCCGACTGCCGGCGCACCGGTGGCGTCCACCGCTTTGATCGTGAGCGTACCATCGGCATTAAACGACGCCGTTAACGTGACCGCTACGCGTTGCGGTGTGGCTTCTTCGGCACTGACAACAACCGCCGTCATTCCCACGAGGAGTAACGCTGCGAGCAGTACCGCTATCATTTTTTTCATATACCATTCCTCCTTGACAGAGTACGTTTGATTATACCATACCACAAATTCACGCAAAAGTAAATGTCCCGCTCAAATATTTTGCCCATTCCTCTTGTATTTTACAGATATATGCGCTATACTATATAAAAGTTGTCCCATTTGGGACACTTTGTGATACAAAAAGGAGGTGAAGCCGATGGGAACCGCGTGTGCGCTATCCGCGTTTTTTCTGTTTGACGGGCTTGGTGAGGAAGCGCTCGCTGCCATTGAGCAACGCTTGGAAGCGGCTGTCACCTACCGCCGCGGGCAGGTGGTGTATAACACGCACACCTTTCGCCGCGCTGTCGGCTTGATCGTGCGCGGATCGGTAACCGTCCGTTCGTCGGGCGAGGTAGTCATCAACCATCTGCACGCGGGTGAGATCTTCGGTGTGGCGGCGCTGTTCGACAGCAAACAAGACGATTACGTGACCGAGATCATCGCGAATGAGGAGTCTGCGGTGCGGTTTATCCCGCAAGAGCAGATGTCCCGCTTGCTGGCAGAGTTCCCTTTGATCGCCGAGCGGTATATTCGGTTTTTGTCCGACCGTGTGCGATTTCTCAACCGCAAGTTATCAGCGCTTACCATCGGGAACACCGAAAGCCGTTTGTATCACTATCTGCTCTCCCACCGGGATGAGCAGGGCACCGTTCAGTTGCCCGATACGATGACCGAACTGGCGAAAGCCCTCAACATGGGGCGGTCAAGCCTGTATCGTTCGTTGGACACGCTGGTGCGTGAAGGCATCCTCATAAAAGAGGATAAAACCTACCGTATAGCATAGAAAGAAGGAATTTGGTATGAAAAAAGTATTGTCACTCACACTCGCTGTGTTACTCCTCGCCACGATGGCAGTCGGATGCAGCAAAGAACCTGTCGAAAAGACCGTTGTTAAAGTCGGTGCGATCCAAGGGCCCACCGGTATCGGTATGGTACATCTGATGGAAGCGGATAAAAACGCTACCGCCGCGAACGAGTACGAGTTCACGGTGTCGTCCGTGCCGCAGGATATCGGCACGCAGCTCGCGTCGGGAAATCTGGATATTGCCGCCGTTCCCACCAACCTCGCCGCTTCGCTCTATCAAAAGACCGAAGGTAAGGTGCAGTTGCTCGCGGTCAACACGCTCGGTGTGTTGTATATGTTAGACAACGGCAACGATATTAAGTCCATCGACGATCTCAAAGGCAAGACCATCTATTCCACCGGTGAGGGTGCCAATCCCGAGTATATTTTGCGGTACGTGCTGAGCAAAAACGGCATTGATCCCGACAACGACGTGACCATTGAGTTCTTGGCGGAAAACACCGAGTTAGTCGCGAAGATGGTAAAGGGTGATATTACGCTCGCTATGGTTCCCGAACCGAACGTATCGGCCATTACGGCACAAAACCAAGCGGTGAAAGTGGCGCTGTCCATGAACACCGAATGGGAAGCGGTTGCCGGTGCGGACAGCAAGTTGATGATGGGTTGTGTCGCGGTGCGTAAAGAGTTCGCCGAGAACAACAAAGCAGCGGTGGATGCGTTCCTTACCGAATACAAAGCGTCCATCGAAAAGACCTCCGACGTCGAAGCGACCGCCGCGTTGTGCGAGAGCTACGGCATCATCCCCAAAGCGCCGCTTGCCAAAAAAGCCATTCCGAATTGCCAGCTTACCTTCGTATCCGGCGCGGAGATGAAGGCACAGATCGCGGGATACTATCAAGTACTGTTCGATGCCAACCCGAAGGCGATCGGCGGGAAACTGCCGGACGATGCATTCTATTATGCGGGATAAGATAAAACCGGTACTCCGCGGATTGGCGGTCGCGGCATTTTGGATCGGGATGTGGTGGCTTGCCGCCGCGCTTGTACGGCAAGAACTGCTCATCCCCACCCCGCTCGTTGTCTTAAAAACCCTGCTGTCCCTGTTGCCCACGGCCTTGTTTTGGCAATCGGTGGGCATGTCGCTGTTGCGCATTGTGCTTGGCTTTTTGGCGGCGCTTATCGGCGGTACGGCCTTAGCGGTACTCACCACCCGCTTTGAGGTCGTGCGCGCCGTATTCTCCCCCATTCTTCACATCATTCGCGCGGCGCCTGTCGCCTCGTTTATCATCCTTGCCTTGGTATGGATCGATTACGACGTCATCCCCGCGTTCATCGCGTTTTTGATGGTACTGCCCATCGTGTGGGTGAACGTGGAAGAGGGTATTCGCCGCACCGATAAGCGACTGTTGGAAATGGCGAAACTGTACGCGGTATCGCCGCGCCGCGTGCTGACGCGGCTGTACCTCCCCTCTGTCAAGCCGTATTTTATAACGGCTTGTGTCAACGGCTTGGGGTTTGCGTGGAAATCGGGTGTGGCGGCGGAGATCATCTGCCGTCCCGATCTGGCGATCGGCAATCGGTTGCAACTTGCCAAAATGACGCTTGAAACCCCCGAAGTGTTCGCATGGACCGCGGTGGTGATCGTGCTCAGTATCTTATTGGAAAGACTGCTCTTGCGTGCAACGCGAAAGGAGGGCGCTCATGGTAACACTTGATCGTGTGTCGTTCTCTTACGGCGGTGCGCCCGTGTTGACCGACGTATCGCTGACGTTACCGCGTGACGGTGCGGTTTGTCTGTTCGGTCCGTCGGGATGCGGCAAGACCACTCTTTTACGGTTGATCGCGGGGTTGGAATCCCCCACCGACGGCTTCGTTCGCCGCGAGGTGTCGCGGGTTGCCATGGTGTTTCAGGAAAACCGATTGGCGCCGTGGCTGACGGTGCGGGAAAATCTGCTGCTGGTCACCGATGACGCTGACGCGGTGGAGCAGGCACTTGCCGACGTTTCCTTGCAAGACGCCGCCGAGCAGTACCCCGATGAGCTCAGCGGCGGGATGCAGCGGCGGGTGGCACTCGCTCGTGCGCTCGCGTTCGGTGGTGATCTTTTACTCTTGGACGAGCCGTTTAACGGCTTGGACGATGCCTTAAAAGTGTCGGTCGCCGCCAAGTTGCGCGAGCGGTTTGCGGGGTGTCCGATCGTACTGGTCACCCATTCGCTCGACGAGGCAAAACTGTTTGAGGCAACGGTGATCACAATGTGAAAACGCTTCCGCCCCGCTGTTGACAGCGGGGCGGAGTTTTTGTATACTAAATAGGTAAAGGAGGCGCGTTGTATGGATCGTGATGCCTTTGGCGCGGGTGTGGAACCCGGTGGGTTACATTCCCGACATGAAATTAAAATTCTCATCTGTTACGTATTGATCGCGGCGGGCGTACCGATGCCCCGCGGCGACGTGCTGGATATTATCTGCGGGGGCGGCATGGCGAATTTTTTTGATACCAGTGCCGCGATTGATGAATTGATCGAACTGGGTAACCTATGCGACCGTGAGGACGATACCCTCGCCGTGACCGAGGTGGGATCCCACGCGGCGGAAACACTTGCCGATCTGCTCCCTTATACCATTCGCGAGCGCGCTTCCAAGGCGGCGGTACAGTTGCTCGCGCGCCGTCGCAGCGAACAGGAAAACCACGTAAAAATCGTTAAGACCGAGGCGGGAGTTACCGTGACCTGCACCGTCGGGAACGAAACGGCGCCGCTTCTTTCCTTTACGCTGTTAGTCGCCGACGACCGTCAAGCCGCGTTGGTACGCGAGCAGTTTTTGGAAGATCCGCTACTGCTCTACCAGAGCGTGATTGCGGTGCTGACGGGCGGTGCCCGCTTTGAAGAAACCGATCGGATCGTTATCGACCTGAAATAGGATGTGATCGTATGAAATCTGCTACCATTCTGATCGTTGACGATGAGATGCGTATGCGTCGTGTCATTGCCGACTATTTACGCATTAAAGGATACGAAACGTTGGAAGCCGCCGACGGTGTGGAAGCGTTGGAGGTGTTTTTCGACAAGCACCCCGACCTCGTGATCTTGGACGTGATGATGCCGAGGAAAGACGGCTGGCAGGTGTGCCGCGAGATCCGCAAAACGCACGAGACACCCATCATCATGCTCACCGCCCGCAGTGAAGAAGCCGATGAACTGCAAGGTTTTGAACTCGGCGCGGATGAATACGTGGCAAAGCCGTTCAGCTTAAAAATTCTCTCTGCCCGCATTGAGGCGATCTTGCGCCGCAAGGGAGATACCGTCGCAGCGGATCCGTCGCGCTTGCGCATTGACAAGCTCGCGCGCGAGGTGTACGTGGATAACACCTTGGTACAGCTCACGTATACGGAGTTTGAACTGCTCGAATATTTGATGACCAACAAAGGGATCGCGCTGTCGCGCGACCGTATTCTGGGCAGCGTTTGGCAATACGATTACGACGGCGATGCCCGCACGGTGGACACGCACATCAAGAAGTTGCGCAGTAAGCTCGGCGAAGTCGGTAATCAGATCAAAACGGTGCGCGGCATCGGGTATAAATTCGAGGGTGAAGTATGAAAACTGCCGTCACACGCTTCTTTCGGTCGGTCGCCGGCAAAGTGTTTTGCGTGTTTATCGTGTGCATTTTAGCGCTGCTGTTATTCAATTGGTTGCTTAATACCTTTGCGTTTGCGCGGTGGAATGAGCGAGAAACCGAAACCTTGCTCACGCGGGCATACACGGATGCCGCCGAGGCGATCGCGCGACGGGTGAACCCCGAGCAGGTGTTGTTACCGTACCGCAACGCTTACGATATGTCGATTTTGATCCGCACGGATCATCAGGTGATCTATGCCAACCCCTTGCCGGATGCACCGGCGTTTTTGTTGACACCCTACGCTGTCGAAAACGGCTCGTACGTTGTGATAAATCACGACGACGTGTTATCGTTGTACGGCAAAACGACGGAGGGGATCCACGTCATTCTGCACCTGCCGATCAACCAAGCGGCGATGCCGTCAACCGCGCGTTTCTTGTGGTGGACAACGCTCGCCACGCTGGGTGTCGGTTGTGTTATCGCCTTTGTGCTCGCCCATCGGTTTACTCGGCCGGTACGGCGGTTGTCCGACATGGCGGGGCGCATGGCAAGTATGGATTTTTCCGATCGGTACAGCGGCGAGAGCGAGGACGAGCTTGCCCTGCTTGGGCACAGCTTGAACACCGTGTCCGAAACAATGGAAACCAGTTTATCCGAACTGAAAACCGCCAACGCGCGTCTGCAAAACGACGTGGAGAAAACCACCCGCCAAAACGAGGCGCGCAGTCGGTTTATCCGCAACGTATCCCATGAACTCAAAACACCCATTTCGCTCATTCAGACGTATGCGGAGGGGTTGCACGAAAATATCGCAGCCAATGCTGCTGACCGCGAATTTTATTGCTCCGTCATTGAGGACGAGGCGGCGAAATTGTCGCAGATCATCGCGAAACTCACCACCTTGATGCAACTGGAATCGGGCGGCGACGAGCTTACCATTGAGCGGTTTGACGTGTCGGCGTTACTTTCGCGGTTATTGCAACGTCACGCGCCCGTATTTGCCGAGCGTGCCGTCGCGCTGCCGACGTTACCCGACGAACCGTTGTTTGCGTGGGGCGATGCCCTGCTCATCGAGCAAGTACTCACCAATTATCTGACCAACGCCTTGCATCACGTCACCGAGGGCGGCGAGATCCGCATAAAGGCGCAGTCAACGGAAAACGCGGTGCGTATCGCGGTGTTCAACACCGGCGTACCCATTCCCGAAGAAGATCTGCCGCATATTTGGGAGAGCTTTTATAAGATTGATAAGGCGCACACCCGCGCGTACGGCGGAACCGGTATCGGCTTGTCCGTCGTCGCGGCGATCATGCAGGCGCACCGCATGCCGTACGGCGTACAAAACGTCCCGAACGGTGTGGAGTTTTGGATAGAGTTACAAGGATAAAAAACGGATGAGATCAGGAGATCTCATCCGTTTTCGTTTTGCGTTTATGCACCGCCACCGTCACCGCGAACACCCGCTTGGCTCCGTGAATTTTCAGCATTTTGGCACATTCGCTGAGTGTTGCACCCGTGGTCATCACGTCATCGACCAAGAGCAGCGTTTTGCCGCAAACATCGGGGCCGATCACGTCGAATACTCCCAGCACGTTGCCCGACCGCGCGTGGAAATCCAGTTCCTTCTGCGGCGGTGTTTCGTACATCTTGGCAAGCATCGTATACACCGGCAACGTCAGCCGCTTGCCGAGTGCCTCGGCAAGCAATCGACCTTGATTATATTCCCGCTGACGCTCGGCGCGCCGTGTCATCGGAACGTACGTCAGTCCGTCAATCCGCTCGTTACCATATTCACGGCGTACCACCGTGTACATATACTCAGCAAAAAGGGCGATGGCATCGGGATCGTCGTATCGTTTAAGACGCAAAACCCCGCTGCGTGCCGCCGCCTCATAATAAAACGGCGCCACCACTTTGTCAAAGAGTGGGCGCCGTTTGCCGCAACCGCAATGCGGTTTGTGTTGCCCGCAGTACGGACACAGCGGCGGTCGGATGAATGACAAGCACCGCGCGCAAGCCTCACAGCTTTCGCGCCACGGCAGAATTACCATATCACAAAACGCGCACCGTTTCGGCAACAGAACGGCGCGAACACAAAGCGCGACCCGTTTCCAGTTGATCACGGGAAGAACCACCCCGCTTGTTCCAAAAAGAAGTTTAGTCCCGTATACCGCAAGGTCTTGCGGTGATTTTTTACCATCGCGCCCAGCGTTTCACGCTCGCCGACGGCGATCAAAAGAGATTTGGCACGCGTGACCGCGGTATAGAGCAGGTTGCGATAACACAG
Source organism: Acutalibacteraceae bacterium (assembly GCA_045595445.1). Lineage (GTDB taxonomy): Bacteria > Bacillota > Clostridia > Oscillospirales > Acutalibacteraceae > RGIG3009. The sequence continues at coordinate 11,344 of JAZOAK010000052.1, read as the reverse complement.
AAGTTTCGGCACGTGACACACCGGCAGTACCACCGTGTCAAATTCACTACCCTGGCTTTTGTGTACCGTGATCGCGTACGCCAGTTCCAGTTCTTTGGCTTGCTCGTACGTATACAGTGCCACGCGGTCGTCATAGCGAACTTTTAGGAGTTGCTCACGCGGGGAGATCTCCTCGAGGATGCCAATGTCACCGTTAAAGACACCGGTTCCCAACTCGCCGCTGTCCCGCGTCCATCCGATATCGTAATCGTTTTTGATATGCATGACCTTATCGCCCTCGCGGAGCATGGACGATTCGCCGCTCCACTCGCGCTTTGCTTCGCTGCAAGGGTTCAGCGCCTCCTGCAACCGCTCGTTGAGCCGCACCGTGCCGAGCGGCCCTTTACGGCCGGGACACAGCACTTGAATCCCATCGAACACGCTCGTACCGTAGCCCGCGGGCAAGCGTCGCGCGCACAGATCCACCACCGTATTAACGGCATCGTCGGGTATAAATTCCTCCAAAAAGAAGCAGTCGCCGTCTTTTTTGCTGAATTTTGGCATATCGCCCGAAACGATGCGGTGCGCGTTGGCGACGATGTCGCTCGTGAGCGCTTGGCGAAAGACTTGATTCAATTTCACAACCGGCAACACGCCGCTTTCAATCAGATCGTGCAGAACACTACCCGCACCCACGGCGGGAAGCTGATCGGTATCCCCAACCAAAATTAAGCGACACGCAGGTTTGAGCGCGCGCAACAAGCTTTCAAACAACAGCGCATCCACCATCGATACCTCGTCAACGATCAATGCATCCGCTTCCAGCGGGTTTTTCTCGTTACGATCAAAGACCGGTGTATCGTACTCGTCCCACTTGACCTCCAATAACCGATGAATGGTGCGTGCCTCGCATCCCGTGAGCTCGGTCATGCGTTTGGCAGCGCGACCTGTCGGGGCCGCGATTTCTACCCGCTCGCCGAGCCCCTCCAACAACGCGATGATCGCGCGCAGGGTGGTGGTTTTACCGGTACCGGGACCGCCCGTGAGCACCAGCACCCCTTTCTCCACCGCGGCAAGCACCGCTTCGCGCTGCCGCTCTTGATAAGTGATGCCGTTTTGCCGCTCCATGGTGCTTAAATTGCGGCGGATCTTCTCGCTTACCTCCGTATGGAAGCCCGTCATCAGCCGAATCCGCGAGGCGGCATATTTCTCCGCCTGATGCAGATTGGGTAAAAACACAAAGACCTGCTCCCCAATCCGTTCGGTGCGTACCGTGAACTGCGTGACCATATCCTGCAACGTTTCACCGGTTTTGATCGCATCAATGCCGAGCATCTGTGCCGTGGCGACGATCAGCTTGTCCGACGGCAGGCAGGTATGTCCGTTTTGCAGGTTGTGCCGCAAGACGTGTAACAGCCCCGCCTCAATACGGCGCGGATCGTCTGCCGGGCGATCCATGCTCATACAAATCGCATCCGCACGGTCGAACGAAATATAAAGCCCCGCCGAGCAGAGCAGATACGGATTGGAACGGATGGTCTCCACCGTCTGCGCTCCCCACCGTTTCCAACAGCGCAGGGCTTCACTCTGGGTGAGTCCATAGCCCGAAAAGGCAAGGATCACCTCGCGCAGGCCGAACTGCTCGCGGTATTCTTTGGCGATCTTTTCGGCTTTTGACGCCGTGATACCGCGCACCTCACACAGCCGCTCGGGTTCTTCGTCCATCACCCGCAGGGTATCCTCCCCGAACTGTGCGACCAGCGCCGACGCCGTGACCGGACCGACGCCCTTGATCGCGCCCGATGCCAAGTACCGAAACACCGCATCGCGGTCGGTGGGCAGTTCGTGCTCGCAGGTGTGCGCGCGAAACTGACGGCCGAATTTGGGATGTTCCACCCATTCGCCCGTCAGTTTTAACTGTTCGCCCGCTTGCGTGGTCGGCAGGACTCCCACTACCTTGTGAAACTCGTCCTCCGCCGCAAGTTCCAACACCGTCCAGCCGTTTTCCTCATTACGGAAAACCACCCGCTCCACGGTGCCGCATAATACCTGCTCCGTTTGCTCCATTGTTGATCCTCGCACCGAACATATATTCTGTTTTTATTATAGCGTATGATTTGGTGCTTGTAAAGCGGTTTCATCTATCTTTTCCAGTGCAAACGCGCAGTCCCAGTTCCTCGCACAGCCGTTCCGATACGGCATCTTCTTTGCGGAGTAAAACGGTTGGCACAAACCCGCCAGCAGGGCGCAACCGCACCCACGCGGCGAAGCGGCGGATGCGGTATTCGGCATTTTCACCTGCCACCGACAACGTGACCGCGTCTGTCTCCCCCGCAAACACCACCCGCCAGCACAAGCGCATCAGCAGATCCGCCGCACCGTACAACGCAAGCAGTAACCCGATCACCGCTCCGATCGTTTCCCACATATCGTCCGCCTCCTTTGTGACAGTGTATGGATACGGACAAGATGCGGTTACAATAAGTCTTGCAAGGGGGCAAACCGATAGCCCATGGCTTCCCATTTGGTGAGCAGTTCGTCTAAGATCTGTGCGTTGGTCGCAGAAGTGCTGTGCAACAAAACAATCGCGCCCGGATGCACCCGCGCGGTAAGTTTTTCCAAAGCCTGTTCGCGGGTGGGTTGACGGTCCACGTACCAGTCCACGTACGCTAAACTCCAAAAGAATGTGCGGTAACCCATCTCTTGTGCCATTTTTAAGTTGGATTCGCTGAAATTCCCCTGCGGCGGGCGGTAGAGTTTTTCCATATTGCTGCCGACAAGCGTGCGGTAGGCATCCTCTAAATCGTTCAGTTCTTTTTGGAAGGCGGCGTGATCGGCAATCTTGGACATATCGGGGTGGGTTGCCGTGTGGTTACCGACGGTGTGTCCCTCCGCCACCATGCGCCGCACCAGCTCAGGGGCGGTGTCCAGATAATTTTTGACAAGGAAAAACGTCGCTTTGGCGTTATGCTTTGCAAGCGCGTCCAGAATGGGGGCGGTGTTGCCGTTTTCAAAACCCGCATCGAACGTCAGGTACAGCGTTTTGCCGTTTTCGGTGGAGGTGTCCCCCACGTAATACGCATCGAATTGTTTGAGGTACGCGGCATCGGCATTGCCGACGGGCGGCTCCCCCTCCTTCCTAAAACTTAACCCCCAGCTCGTCACCGCACCCGCCGCCGTCTGCCGCGCATCGGCATAATGCAAAATCGCCAGCGGCGAAGCAATCAACAACGCAAGACAGCAAAGCGCGGTGAGGATCCAGCGCTTTTTTAGGATAATCATACTCTCACACTCCCGCTATCACTGTATGTTTCGCGTTGCGGGAATATGAAAAAAGCAGGAGCATTTGCTCCTGCTTGTCAGAACAGATACCCCACCGCGATGCCGAGTGCCGCGGAGAGCACAATGATTAAGATCGGATGCACTTTTTTGAGCGCCAGTATCAAGGCGAGTACGAAGATCGCCAGCGCGCTTAAAAACTCCACCGTGGCGAACACCGCAAGGGAAATGCCGGCAGGGAAAAACACCGTAGCGCCGGTGGAGATCACCGCCGAGCCGATCAGACCGATGACAGCGGGTTTTAAGCCTGTCATACACCCTTTGACAATGCGGCTTTCCTTGAATTTCTCAAAGAAATTCGCGACCAGCAGAATGACAACGAACGACGGCAACACCACACCGAGTGTTGCGCAAAATGCGCCGAACAGGTTGCCCCACAAGCCGTACTGACCGCCCATCGCTTGCCCCACGTAGGTCGCCATGTTAATGGCGAACGGACCGGGGGTGCTCTCACTCACGGCGATGAAATTGAGGATGGTTTCGTTAGTCATCCAACCGAGCGACACAACCTCTTTTTGAATGAGCGGTAACATCGCATAGCCGCCGCCGAAGGTAAACGCGCCGATCTTAAAAAACGTAAGAAACAAGTGTAAAAAGATCATGCGCGACACCTCTTTTCCGCTATCAAAGAGGTGATAAGCCCAAACACGGCACAGCCGATAATGACGATCAAGACGTTTACGTCAAACACCGCCACGCCGATAAACGCCGCCGCCATGACCACGTAGGACACCCAACCTTTCGGGCTTTTTTTATACATGTTGATCAGCGCTTTGAGGATGAGTGCCAGCACACCTGCTCGGATACCGTTGAAGGCATATTGCACGGCGGTAATCGCCTTGAACTGATCCAGTATGAACGACACCAGCAAGATGATGATAAACGACGGCAGCACCACACCGAGCGTACAGGAAAACGCGCCGAAAAAGCCCGCCACCTTATACCCGACGAACGTTGCCGAGTTGATGGCGATCGGACCGGGAGTGGATTCCGCAATGGCGATGATTTCAAGAATATCTTCATCGCTGAGCCAGTTGTTCTTTTCCACAACCTCGCGTTGGATCAACGGGATCATCGCATATCCCCCGCCGAACGTAAACGCGCCGATCTTTAAGAAAGTCAAAAACAATTTCCAGATCATGACATCACGCTCCGCTTGGTATTGTAACATTTTGTCGGGAAAAAATCAATAAAATACTGGTACTCTGTAAAAGAGTATGGTACAATATATAAGAGGTGATACGATGAAGGTAACCTTAAACCCCGACAAGGACGTCGTCGCGGCGATCAAGGAGGGACTTAAAAAGACGGGCGGATACTGTCCGTGTCGCGTGCAACACACCGAGGAAAACAAATGTATTTGCAAGGAATTTCGTGAGCAGATGAACGACCCCGAATTTGAGGGGTTTTGTCACTGCATGTTGTATTATAAATCCAAGGAGGATTGACCATGGAACTCGTGTTAACAAAAGAGAATTTTGAACAGGAAGTGTTACAGTCCGATATCCCCGTATTGGTGGACTTTTGGGCAACGTGGTGCGGTCCGTGCCGCATGATCGCCCCCTTTGTGGAAGCGATCGCCGAGGAACGCGAGGGCACGTTAAAGGTCGGCAAGGTAAACGTCGACGAGGAGGGCCCGCTCGCGATGCAGTTCGGCATTCAAAGTATTCCCACGCTGCTTCTTTTCAAAGACGGCAAGCTCATCGACACCGCCGTCGGCTACCGCACCAAGGAACAGTTGGATGCGTGGTTAGATCAATAACGAGAGGATGTTCAATGTGTCGGAATTTTATGAGATGACCATTGCGGGTGTGCCCTGCAAATTGGAAAAATTTGCCGTGAGCGATACGCTGGATATTGCCGCCTTTATCTGCTTCGACAGCGTGGAGGTCACGGTGGCGGGATGTGCCGCCCTGCTCGAACGCGTGCCGGAGTTTGACGTGATCCTCACGCCCGAAGCGAAAAGCATCCCGATCGCGTACGAGCTGGCGCGTCAATCGGGCAAGCCGTACGTCATCGCGCGCAAGGGCGTGAAAGTATATATGCGTAATCCCTTGGACGTGGTGGTGACTTCCATCACCACCCAGCACGAGCAGCATTTGTATCTGGGCGAAAGTGAAGTGGCGAAGTTGCGCGGCAAACGCGTGCTGATCGTGGACGACGTGATCAGCACCGGCGAATCGCTCATCGCGGTACGCGAACTTGTCAAACAAGCGGGTGGTATTGAAGCCGCCGCGTGCGCGTTCCTCGCCGAGGGGGATGCCGCCGATCGCACCGATATTGTCTTTTTGGAAAAGCTGCCGTTGTTTTTTAAGTAGTTGACATTTTGTCGAAATTACGGTATAATGAACATAGTCTTTACACGACTGACGGATAACGCAGAGTACTGCGGTGGAGTGTAAGGAAGCATAAGCCGACCGTCTGGGCAAATTCAGTTTCGTGTAAAACTGGATTTGCCCTTTTTGTTTGGAGGAAGGTAAGGTGACATGACCCACTCGAACCTGCCGCAAAGCGGCTGATTTCGGGTCTTTTCACCCCATTTTATCTCGCAAGGCATCAGCCTTGCTTCGCTCAAATGAACTTAAAACTCCTCGAAATCTCCTCGCTTTGCGGTCGGAGATTTTAAAAAGAGGCAATTTTAGTTCAGCCGAGGCAAAAACGCAGCGAATACTGTCCGTATTCGCGAGTATTTTAACGAAGGATGAGTAAAAAATGCCCTTTTTAAAACAAGGTTCGAATGAGTCACGTCACCTTAATATGACGCATCAGAATTGGAAAGGCTTCGCGCCCGGCGTGTGGCAGGATGAGATCAACGTGCGCGATTTTATTCAGCGCAATTATACCGAATACACCGGTGACGAGGCGTTCCTCGCCGATGCCACCCCCCGCACCAAGGCGCTGATGGAGCGCTTGGAGGCGCTCTTAAAATTGGAGCGTCAACTGGGCGGTGTACTGGATATCGACGTGGATACCGTGTCGTCGCTGACAAGCTACTCCCCCGGCTATCTTGACCGTGAAAACGAAATCATTGTCGGCTTGCAGACCAACCGCCCCTTAAAACGCGGTGTCAATCCGTTCGGCGGTATGCGCATGGTGCGCAACGCCTGCGAAGCATACGGTTACAAGCTCAGCCGCAAGGTGGAAGAAGAATTTATGTACCGCACCACGCATAACGACGGTGTGTTCCGCGCGTACACCGACGAGATGCGCGCCGCGCGCAAATGCCACGTCATCACCGGACTGCCGGATGCCTACGGCCGCGGCCGTATCATCGGCGATTATCGCCGTGTGGCGCTGTACGGTGTGGACCGCCTGATCGAAGAGAAAAAGCGGGACAAGCACGCGCTGGAAGAAACGTATTTTGATACGTTCCAGACGCGTCAGAGCGAGGAACTCTATCAGCAGATCACCTTTTTGGGGTATCTCAAAGACATGGCTGCCATGTACGGCTTTGACATCAGCGAGCCTGCATCCAACGCGCGCGAGGCAATCCAATGGACATATTTCGGGTATCTTGCCGCCATTAAAGAGCAAAACGGCGCGGCGATGTCGCTTGGCCGCGTGAGCACGTTCTTTGACATTTACATTCAGCGTGATATAGAAAACGGCACCCTCACCGAGGAGGGCGCGCAAGAGCTGATGGACGATTTTGTGATGAAACTGCGCATGGCGCGGCATCTGCGTACTCCCGAATACAACGAGTTGTTCGGCGGCGATCCGATGTGGATCACCGAGGCACTCGGCGGTGTCGGCGAGGACGGTCGCTCCTTGGTCACCAAAAACACGTTCCGTATGCTGCACACGCTGTATACGCTCGGCTCGGCTCCGGAACCGAACTTGACAGTGTTGTGGTCGAAAGACCTGCCCGCGCCGTTTAAGCGGTACTGCGCGAAGGTGTCCAAAGATACCGATTCCATTCAGTACGAAAGCGACGAGCTGATGCGCCCGCTCTACGGCGACGATTACGCGATCGCCTGCTGTGTGTCCGCGATGAAGATCGGCAAACAGATGCAGTTCTTCGGTGCACGGTGTAACCTTGCAAAGCTTTTACTCATCGCCATCAACGGCGGCTACGATACCACTTCCGGTATGAAGATCGGCCCGCAGATGCCGGTGCTGGAACGCTTGGATTACGACACCGTGATGGAGCGGTACAAGATCTACACCACGTGGCTTGCGAAGTTGTACGTCAACACGATGAATATCATCCATTACATGCACGACAAGTACGCCTACGAAAAGATCCAAATGGCGCTTCATGATACCGATGTGCATCGTTTTATGGCCTTTGGTGTGGCGGGACTGTCTGTCGTTACCGACTCGTTCAGTGCGATAAAGCACACCACCGTCACCCCCATCAAAAATGAAGACGGTTATATTGTGAACTTTGAACGCGTGGGCGATTTCCCGAAATTCGGCAACGACGATGATCGCGTGGACAGCATTGCACAGGAAGTAACGCATGATTTCATTATGAAACTGCGCCATGCTAAAACGTACCGTGAGGCGGAGCATACGTTATCGGTGCTGACCATCACCTCCAACGTGATGTACGGCAAGCATACCGGTGCTACCCCCGACGGCAGACCCGCGGGTGCGCCGTTTGCGCCCGGTGCGAACCCCTTACATAACCGCGAGGAAAACGGCGCCCTTGCGTCCTTAAACTCGGTGGCGAAGATCAGTTACGACGATTGCCGCGACGGTGTGTCCAACACGTTCTCCATCACGCCCGAGGCACTCGGCAGAACGGACGACGAGCGCGTGGATAACCTTGTTGCCATTTTGGACGGCTATTTTGCCAAGGGTGCGCACCATATCAACGTCAACGTGATGAACCGCGAAACGCTGCTCAAAGCGTACGAGCATCCCGAGGATTACCCGAACCTCACCATTCGCGTGTCCGGCTATGCGGTGCATTTCCACAAGTTGTCCCGCGAGCAACAGCGTGAGGTCATCAACCGCACGTTCCACGGTGCGTTATGATATGACAGGGTATCTTCATTCCATTCAGTCACTCGGCACGGTGGACGGTCCCGGTGTGCGGTTTGTGGCATTCCTTGCGGGATGCCCGCTCAGATGCGCCTGCTGTCACAATCCCGATACGTGGGAGCCGACGAGCGGCACGGCATACACCGCCGCCGCATTGGTGGAGAAAGCCGACGGATTCCGCGACTATTTTGGGGACAAGGGTGGCATCACCCTTTCGGGCGGGGAACCGCTTTTGCAGGCAGGCTTTGCCGCCGAGGTGTTTCGCTTGTGTCACGAGCGCGGAATCAACACCTGCCTTGATACCTCAGGTGTTACATTGAACGACGACGTTCACCGCTTGCTCTCCCACTGTGACCGTGTACTGCTGGATATCAAATACACCGACGATACGTTGTATCGCCGCCACGTGGGAATGCCGCTGCAAAACGCACTGGATTTTCTGAACGAGTTGAACGAGCGAAAGATCCCCACCACCATTCGGCAAGTGGTGATCCCCACCATCAACGATACAAAAGAAAACTATGCGGCGTTGAAGGAAATCGCCCGAGCACACCCGTGCGTTGACCGTATTGAGTTGCTCCCGTTCAAAAAGATCTGTCAGGTGAAATACGACGAGATGAATCTCCCCTTCCCCTTTGCCGCACTTCCCGAAGCCGACCCGAGGGCGGTGCGGAAGCGGGAGATATTACTGAACACATAAAAGGCGCCACCCTTGGGGGGTGGCTCTTTTTGTAACCGTTTTTATTCTTTCGTCTTGGATTGCGGGTTCTTTACAGCGGCACCAATGAGCATGATGACCGCGAACACGATGAGATAGAACAGCACGGGGAACGAGAACGTGCCGTTTTCTTTTGCCGCTAAATACGGGGTGATGCCGTGAGCGTACACCGCGGCGAACACCATGAACGCACACGCGAGGATCGACAAGATCGGCAACAAGAACCGCTTGACGAAGCCCATCTCCTTTTCTTTCACCATCCAACGGATCATCATCGGAATATACAGCGCGTAGATGGTGATGATGGGAAGCTCGGACGAATCAAAGTTGAAGTATCCGAACCAGCCGTTGGTCAAATTCGCACCGTAGAAATACACAAGCCACGCACTGCACGTAAACAGGCCCCAAACGGAGGAGTTGGTGACCATATTGGTAGTGGGATCCACCGCACGGAACAACGCCTGCTTCGGTCCTTCGTCGCGGCTGGCGATCGCGTACATACCGCGGGTGTTCGCCAGCATCAAACCGTTGAGCGTGCCCAGGCACGAGATCACGATACAGACGTTCAGGATCATACCGCCGACACCGCCGAAAATATTGCCAAACGCCGTGGTGGCGCCGTCTTCCATCAGCACCGTCGTCGTGGCACCGCCTGCGACACCCACGAAATAGAACACGTACGCCGTCACGACCACGAGCGAGCCGATCACCAACGCGAGCGGCAACGTGCGCTTGGCGTTTTTGAGTTCCGCGTTAATGGAGGTCGCCACGATCCATCCTTCATAGGCGAAAACGGTTGCCACGATCGCTGCAAACAGACCGCCCGTTTGCGAGCCGCCGACCGCTTCGCTAAGTACGTTCGAGAAATTGGAGGTCAACGTGCCGTTGACTAAGCCGACGATCGTGCCGACGATCGCCATTAAGAAGATCGGGATGAGCTTGATGACGGTGGCGCTTACCTGGAATTTACCCGCCAGTTTCGGGGACAGCGCGTTGATCATATACGACGTGACCAAGAAGAAGCCCGCAAGCGTCAGCACTTCGGGGCTGACCAAGCTCCAACCGAACAGTACGCCGAAATAGCGCGCGGACACCCATGCGAGAACAGACGTCATGGCGGGATAGTAGATGTTCACCAAAAACCACGCCAGATAGTACGCGTACGATTTGCCGCAGGTCGCTTCGGCATAGTCCACCACACCGTTGACTTTTTCGTACTTGGTTGCCATCGTGGCGAACTGCAACGAGCAGATAATCATCAACGCACCGGTGATGACCCATGCCAAAATACCGATCAGCATATTGCCGCCCGTCGCCTGCAAAACGTTTTGCGCTTTAAAGAAGATGCCGGATCCGATAACCGTACCGATCACCAAACAAACGGCGGTCGGCAGACCGTATTTCTTTTCCAGTTTTTCCATAGCTTGAAAATCCTTTCGTTTTGATAAGTATACTATAACAGAAAAAGCACGATTCGTAAAGAGAAAAATACGGCAAAAGGGATTTGCGGAATTTTCATTTTTAGTCTTGCAAAACGGCTGAAAACAGTGTACAATAACTAATGCTCGTATCCGCCCGTGGCGAAGCTGGATATCGCAGTGGATTCCGATTCCAAAGGCCGGGGGTTCGAATCCCTCCGGGCGGGCCAAAAAAAGAGAGTATCACCGCAAGGTGGTACTCTCTTTTTGTCCGGAGGGATTCGAAAGGCCGTTTAGAAAACGTCACGGTGTGACGTTTTTAGGCCGTAGCGTTGCACCGCCCTACCGTGCTGTACCGAAACTCAAAGACGAGATGAAACTACCACACTGCACAACACCCTCCGGGCGGGCCAACAAAAAAGACTAATTTGTCTACTTGACAAATTAGGCTTTTTTGAATGATGTTTGCCTTCGGCAAATGATGTTAGCTCCGCCAATGATGACGGCTTCGCCTAATGATGTGTGCCTGACGGCACATTGGGCAAACATCGCATCATTGCGAAACGAAGTAGAGCAACATCGTATTTGCGAAGCAAATGCATCATATCGCCGTAAGGCGATGCATCATTAAGATATACAAGGCTACGCCTTGACTTGTTTGCGATTGTATGATACGCCTTGATTTGTGTTTGTCAGATATATCATTTGACATCGTGACGATTTTATGGTATAATTTGCTTGAAATCCTAAAAAAGGAGTTGAGGCGAGTGCTCGTAAAAGTCTGTTATTTGGGTTTCTATCCCTTAGGCTCAGATGTGAAAATAAACAACATAGAAATTATGAAATCAAAATGGCATATATATAAAAAGCCTTTGATTACTTATGGAAAGAAAAACACCGC
>JAZOAK010000051.1:0-45432 GCA_045595445.1 Acutalibacteraceae bacterium | reverse complement strand
TAATGCCATTGAGTTCTGGGAGACAACGACAGACGCTCGTACGGAAAACAACTGGATCTATCAGGTGTACGATGCAGGACTTTCTCCGCAGGGTGTCAGTTCTGACGGCGTCAGCGTTTATACCAATCTTGTGATGCGTGAGAACCTGGTGGAATATTGCAGTTATAGCATCGAATGGTTTGACCGCAACGGTTCAGACGTAAATATAGATTATCCTTCGGAGTGGAATGGCTATTATATTGAGGACAATATTCTTCGCTTTGCCGGTTACGGTTTCGGGCGCCAGCGTCAGGATGCCAATCAAGCACCGTCCAACATCTGCGGTTGGTCCTTCAAATACGATAACCCGCTGCACGTGTACATCCGCAACAACATTCTTGACTGTTCTGAAAAGAACACGGTGTACTGGCGTTGGAATGATGAGCGTACTTATGCTCCGGATTTGGTGATTTCCGGTAACACGTTCTATGAAAAGGCGAGTGAGAGCGGAAATACGCTTTATTACGGTCCCATGGGCAAGCAGTGGAAAGCGACCGATCAGGCAACGCTTGAGGAAGCGATTCTAACCTTTGATCCCAATCCGAAACACGTCGAATGGTTGACTTTTGAAAACGAATAGGTAACTGATAAAAGCCCCCGCATCGCGGGGGCTTTCTATCTTCTTTTGAATGATTTGAAAAGGGTTTCGTATACTATACTATGTATGCACTTGACTTATGCGTCAAAAGGTGGTACTATCGCAGTGCAATAACATCGCGGAGGCCCTGATATGTTAGCTATTTTAGCCTTTATTCCCATTCTGGTGACCTTAATTTTTATGTTATTGTTAAACTGGCCTGCCAAGTGGAGTTTGCTAATCTCCTTGTGTTTGGCTTCGGTGTTCGGATTGCTTTTTTGGGACATCCCGATAAGCGAGTTGCTGGCAAACGTGGTTTACGGAATGCTTTCTTCGGCAGACGTGTTGATTATTATTGTCGGCGCCATTTTGGTAATGAATACCTTGAAAGCATCCGGCGCTACGGCGGCAATCAATCGCGGCTTTATGAATATTTGTCCCGATAAGCGTGTGCAGGCTTGCATTATTGGGTTTTCGTTTTGTTCGTTCATTGAAGCGGCTGCGGGATTCGGTACACCTGCTGCGTTAGCCGGACCGTTACTTGCTTGTCTTGGCTTTCCGCCGATGGCAGCAGCAATGATCACGTTGATTTTTGATTCGACTGCCGTTTCGTTTGGCGCGGTCGGTACACCGGTAACCTCCGCGTTAAGTGTTTTGGGATTGTCGGATAATGAGGCTTTTATTGCGGGATTCTCTTTTTGGACCGCTTTGCCGCACGCAATTGTCAGCCTCATTCTGCCGTTGATCGTCTTGATGATGACAACCAAATTGTTCGGTAAGGAAAAATCCTTTAAGCCCGCTTTGGAGGCGGCACCTTTTGCTTTGTTTACGGGGTTATCCTTTGCGGTACCGCTTCTTTTTATCACGTTGTTTATCGGTTATGAATTTGCCTCGTTGCTCGCAGCTTTGTTCTCAATTGCTGTGACAGTATTGGTGGCAAAATATAAGTTCTTGCTTCCTAAAAAGACGTGGGATTTTGGTGATCCCGACGAATGGAACAAGGAGTGGTTGGCTACAAGCAAAGTGGCACCCGCGTCCGAGTCCAAGATGTCACTTCTCAAAGCTTGGATACCGTACTTGTTGATTGCACTGATTTTAGTAACAACACGTATTTCTCAATTGGGCATTAAGGATCTGTTGACCGCCGGTGCGCCGTTTGTTATCACGGTTGATAATCTCTTTGGATTTGATAACTTGGACTGGAGCCTGAAATGGGCATATCTGCCGGGTACGTTCTTTATCATCGTGGCTTTGATTACAAACCTACTCCACAAGATGGATAAAACGAGTATCAAACAAGCGTGGAAAGATACGGGAAAACAGGTTTCGGGCGCCGCGTTGGCGTTATTGTTCGGTTTGGCTCTCGTGCAGATCGTGAAATATAAAAACGCTGCCGGCAGCAGTATGATGGATGAGATGGCAAATGCCTTGGCTATGGTGGGTAAAGAGTTGTACGTCTTAATCTCACCGTTTATCGGCGTTTTGGGCGCTTTTGTTTCCGGTTCTGCTACTGTTTCGATGAATCTCTTCTCCAACCTCCAGTATAATACTGCCACGGTGTTGGAATTACCTACCGTGTTCATTCTTGCGATGCAGTGTGTTGGCGCTGCAGTTGGAAATATGGTTTGCATCAACAATGCAGTTGCCGCAAGCGCGACGATTGGTGTTACCGGCAGGGAAGGAAAATTGATCAAAATAAACGCCATTCCGATGGTCATTTATACGCTGATTACGGTTGCGGTGTTTTACGTTGTGTTAGCGCTCGGTATTTCGCCGGACGTGATGATGTAAAGAAAAAGGAGTGTAATACTATGAGTACTGTTACGATTACGAATCCTCCGTTACGTTGGTTGTTTAGTGGATTTGGGTTTCACAACAGCGAAGCGACCATGTCCGCGCTGATGAGTGAGAAATTCAAAAACGAGATTGCGTTAAAATCGTTCTGCGAAATTTCACCGACATTTTCTCGTGTCTTTGCCGTATATGCCGATTGGACACGCGAAGCAATGGATGACTTTGCCGATTATTACGATCTGACGTTCAGAAAAGCGGGGACCATTCTTTACGCCGTTCCAGGCAGATTACCGTATATCACCGACGAAAATAATATCGATGAGTATTGTGAAAAGGTTGCCGAGAAATTGGATTACCTTATCAATGAACGGAACTGTACCAAGATCAAGTATTATTGCGTTACCAATGAACTGTCGGTAGGGAACACCTATTGTTGGTTTGCCGATCACATGGATCTTTTCAAACAGTATCACGAAAGCCTTTATAAGGCGTTTCGTCGGCACAACTTGAACGTAGGTCTCTTGGCAACGGACGTGTCCGGTGCCGAAAATTTCGGGCAAATCGATTGGGCGATCCAGAACATGGACGAAATCACCTCTGCCTACTGTGCTCATTTGTATAACTTTAATTTGGAAACACCGCCCGGTTCTTTGAAAACATACGATTACTACATGTCGTTGTTTACGCCCGCCGTTGAAAGTGCCAGGCGAAAGGAAAAGCGATTTATTTTAGGGGAATGCGGCGTTAAAACGCTGAAAATGCTTTCGTTTTCGCCGATGCGAAATGATTCGCAGTTTGCTATTGATTACCCGCACCTTGAAAATATTTTTGCTTTGGCTTTTGCGGAGTTGGCGATGGCGGTTGTCAACAGTGGATGTTTTGCCAGTGCTTATTGGACGATGCTTGATTATCCCGATCCGTTTATTTGCGAAAATGGGGATACACCGGAAGAAAAAGCCCGTTACAATGCGGCACGTTTTTCGGGACACGGACTGGAATTTCGTTATAATAAAAACGGCCTGATTCGGTGGTGCGACGAAGAAAATGACTATCGTTCACACGCCAGTCTGTATACGCTCGGTTACATGGCGAAGTTCTTCAAAAAAGGAACTCGTGTATTTGACAGTAAGTGGGATGACGAAAACGTCCGTTGCTGTGCCGTCAGTACCGACGATGGTGCGGTGAGCGTTGCTTTACTTAACTGGAAAGATGAAGCGGTGGAAACACAGCTTTCCCTTGAATACAACTGCAAACAACCTGCCAGAATGTACGTATACGAAGCGGATAACGTCCCGTATAACGATTGTAACGACTTACAGCCTTACAGCGGTTTGGTTGATCTTAACGAAGAGAATTTGATGGTTACTCTGCCGCCCAAATCCTTTGTCATTCTGACAACCGATTACGTGAATCGTGTGCCGTCGGCAGTCAAAGGAGTGCGTGTGAAAGGCAATCAGTTGTGCTGGAAAGCCTCGCGTGACAGCGAACATTGTTACTATCGCGTGTTTGCAAACGGAAAGCAGATTGCTTCAACCGTTGCGTTGTCCACTGCCATTTCCGATCCCAAAGCCAAATATGAGGTTAAATCGGTCGATAACTGGGGCAACGTTCGCTAATAGAGTGAAAGAAAAAAGCACTTGCTGTGGCAAGTGCTTTTGCTTTACATATTCGGTTTGAAACTCGGCATGAGTTGTAGTTTGAAAAGATTGGCTTCGTGTTTTTTATCGATGAGTGCCTTCTTTTCGGCATCCTCCATGACGCCGGTACGGATATACACATCCAGTTCGGCATAGGTGAAGCCGAGGTTCTCTTCATCGGTTTTTCCGCACAAGCCGTCGATGGGGGTTTTATCTACCAATTCTTTCGGCAAGCCCAACAGATACCCGATTTCTTTTACTTCCGTTACGGTCAGATGCGACATGGGGGAGAAGTCACCCGCGGCATCGCCGTAGCGTGTGGAATATCCTACCCAGTCCTCTGAAAGGTTGCAGGTGTTTACCACGCGGCCATTGACCGACTGGCTGACGGCGTATAAAGTGGACATGCGGATACGCGGGGGCAAATTGGTTTTCGCCTGCGTTGAGAGTTCGATCGGGAGGGCGGATAAGAGGCTGTCTACGGTTTCCTTGATGTTCACAACGTAGTGCTTAATCCCTAAATGATCAACAAGTAAGTGTGCCATGTTGATGTCGTGTTGCTCGCCTTGCGGCATTAAGACACCGATCACGCGGTCTTTACCAAGCGCTTCTACACACAGCGCGGCGGCAATAGAACTGTCCTTACCGCCGGAAATACCTACGACGGCATTACAGCCTTTTCCGTTTTTCTCAAAAAATGCGCGGATCCATTCCACACAATCGTTTTTAACTTTCATTGCATCAAACATACTGATCCCTCCAACTGTACAGATCGATAGTAGTATACCACAGATAACACGAGAAGTAAAGGTTGACTGGTAAAAAGTCGCGTGATATAATGCTAAAAAATAGGGGAGTGATTATTATGCCTACTTTGGAACAGATAGATCCGAATTTTAAGGTTGACACGACAATTGACAAAGAGGATGTTCAATTTTACAATGTGAAGCAAGCGCCTTTTCGAGTCTATGGGTTAATGTATGAGGACGGTAGATATTGTCGCTTGCCCAAATCTGTTGCCGAAACTGTTAACGAAGGTGTACTTGAGTTTTACGATACACCCGGAGGCGGTAGGGTACGCTTTAAGACAAACAGCCCTTATGTTGCGATCCATGCCGAAATGCCGAAGGTTAAGTGCGCTTCCCCGCAAAGTGCCGGTGCGGCAACGTGCGGTTTTGATTTATACGTTCGCAAAAAAGGTGAAGAACGATACGTGAAGACCTTTTTGCCGCCCTGGGATATGAAGGACGGATACGAGAGTATTATGGATTGGGGCACCAGCGAATTGCGCGAGATTACCATTCATTTTCCACGTTCCAGTGTGGTTAGTGATCTGTGTATCGGTGTTAGCAGTACCGCTGACATTTACGAACCAACACCGTATGCAGTGGAGAAACCGATCGTGTTTTACGGCTCATCCATCACGCAAGGCGGTTGTTCGTCGCGCCCCGGTACGATATACGACAACATAGTTTCCCGCCGCTTGAATATGGATCATATCAACCTTGGTTTCTCCGGCAGTGCAAAAGGCGAAATCGAAATGGCGGAGTATATTAAAACCTTGGATATGTCGATGTTTGTGTTGGATTACGATCATAACGCCGCCAATGCGGAACAGCTTAAAGAAACACATGAACGCTTTTTCAAGATCATCCGCGAGGCACATCCTGATATTCCGATCTTGATCATGTCGCGCCCCGTTTATTATCTTAGCGCGGGCGAAAAGGCACGCATGGAAGTTATTCGCCAAACGTATCAGAACGCACTTGATGGTGGCGATAAAAACGTGTATTTTCTTGATGGCCCGACACTTATGGCGCTTGCTAAGGATGAGGGCACGGTGGATGGTTGTCACCCCACGGATTGGGGCTTTTTCTCGATGGCACAAGCGGTCTGCGAAGTGTTGGAACCGGTTGTAAAATCTATGACTGAATAAATAAAGGGTCAGCGATCGCTGACCCTTTTTCATTTTTTACCAAGTTTTGAAAACTGTTTGAAGGTCATCGGCCACAGTACACCGCCGACCACAACCATGAGGAAATAACGGATGCTGCGAGAAATTAGCGCACCGTTCAACAACGCGTCCAGCGGGGCGCGAAGCAGTTCTTTTACGATCAACACCGTAGCGAGGCCGCCCACGATTTTGAGCAGCTGAGCCCACCACACGGCTTTTGTATCGAAGTGGGTATATTTAAGGTCGACCGTGTAGACGAGAATCAGACCGAATGCGCACCCTGCCAAGGTGAATGCATTCTTCTGTGCCGATTCCAGATTGTGAATGGCTTGCTCGCTATATACTTCGGCAGGGAACGGATAAAAGCAAACGAAACATAAGAAGGTTAGCACGAACGCTGTCATTGCAAGCAAAATGAGATACATCGTTTTGGGTGAGTTCTCTGCTTTTTTGAAGAGCGGATAACCCACAAACAGCAACACAAGAGCGATCGCAATGGAAACGAGAACGTCTGCCGGTGTGTGAACACCGAGATACATACGAGAAAACGGCACTAACACGCAGAGTGCGATCATGGCAATACGTAGTGCGGTGTTTTTGTTCCAACGAGCAACGCCACCGAACAATCCCACGGAGGTCTGCGTGTGCCCGCTCGGGAAGGAATACCCGGCGGCTGCATCTTCTGCGGATGACACGATGGTAAAGTTAGGATCACGCACCCATGGACGAGGGATGCGGAACAGCATTTTCAAAAACTGGTTGATAACGGTGCCCAAAAAGCCGATGGACAACAAAAAGTATCCTTGGTATTTATTAACACACCAAAATACGATCATGCCGACCGCCATAAAGATGGTTTCTTCACCGCACAGCGTAATGATGGAGAAAAAGACATCAAACACGGAATTTCGAATGGATTCCAACGCGTATAAAAACGACATAGTAAGCCCCTTCCTAATGTGACATGTTATACAGTATACCATATTTTCGGGATAGTGCAAATCTTTTCTTACCGCCTTGACACTAAATTACTTTAATGGTATGCTTGTAGCACTGCAAAACGATTTATTTAGCATGAGGTGATAGTATGACGGCTGAGGATCGTATTCGGAACACACAGTTGTTTTTGTTTGATATGGATGGTACGCTGTATTTGGAAAACGACTTGTACGATTTCACAATAGAACTGTTGCGTGTGATCCGCGAGAGCGGAAGGCGGTATTTATTCGTGACAAACAATTCTTCCAAAAGCGTGAAAGATTATATTGTCAAGTTGGGGAAACTGGGCATCACAGCTGAGTATGATGACTTTCTAACGTCAACACAGGCGGTAGCGTATTATCTGAAACTGCATCATGCCGATGCCCGACTCTACGTTTGCGGTACAGAATCCTTAAAAGAGGAACTGCGGCGCGAAGGGTTCGTCGTGACCGATGAGCTCGAAAAAACGGATTGCATCATCATGGGGAACGACACGGAACTTACCTTTCAAAAACTCTATGACGTTTCCAAATTACTGCATACGCGTCCCGACATTCCGTATATTGCCACTAATTTGGATTACGTTTGTCCCACTTCGTTTGGTAGCGTACCGGATTGCGGCAGCATCTGTGATATGTTGTATAACGTATCGAAACGACGCCCGCTTTCGGTGGGCAAGCCGTCCCCGCTGATGCCGCAACTGGCTATGGAGCGGACCGGCATTGATGCCGCACATACCGCTATGGTTGGCGATCGTATTTATACGGATGTGAAGAGCGGGTTGAACGCCGGCATTTTGGCGGTTTTGGTGATGAGTGGTGAAACGACACAGGAGATTTTGGACGAATCCCCGGATCGCCCCGATCTTGTGTTGGAAAGTGCCGCTTGTATATTATCCGCTTTGAAAAATGAGAGCAAATAACTCTTTACTTTTTCAAAATCTTTTGGTATACTCATAGACGGTGAAACACAAAGAAGGAGAGAAGTAACACGGCTGACCTTTTTAAGAGAGCATTCGGTTGGTGCAAGAATGCAAAGGTTTCGTGCGAATACACTCCGGAGTGGCTGCCTGAACTTGAAAGTAGGGTATGACGGGAGCGCCCGTTACAGCGTGTGAGTGCCCTTGGCACTCCGTGAGGGACGGTTTGTGAAAACCGTCTGTTCAGAGGTGGTACCGCATTATTTGCCCTCTGTAGCTTCGGCTGCAGAGGGTTTTATATTTGAAGGAGAAAACTATGAAAATCTACGAAGAATTGGTAGCAAGAGGTCTTATTGCACAGGTTACGGACGAGAGTGAAATTCGCGAACTCGTTAACAACGGTAAGGCGCGGTTTTATATTGGATTTGATCCGACAGCGGATTCGCTTCATGTCGGTCATTTTATGGCACTGTGCCTCATGAAACGATTGCAAATGGCGGGCAACCGTCCGGTTGTCCTGCTCGGCGGCGGTACCGGATATATTGGTGATCCGTCCGGAAGAAGCGATATGCGTTCCATGATGAGCCCCGAAACCATCGAGCACAACTGCGAATGCTTCAAAAAGCAGATGGAAAAATTCATCGATTTTGAGGGCGAAAACGGCGCAATTGCGGTCAATAATGCTGATTGGCTTTTGAAGCTTAACTATGTTGATCTCTTGCGTGAAGTCGGTGCTTGCTTTTCGGTCAACAATATGCTGCGTGCCGAATGTTATAAACAACGCATGGAAAAAGGCTTGTCCTTCTTGGAATTTAACTATATGATCATGCAATCGTACGATTTCTACCATTTGTTCAAGGAATACGATTGTAATATGCAGTTTGGCGGCGACGATCAGTGGTCCAATATGCTGGGCGGTACGGAGCTTATCCGTCGTAAACTCGGTAAGGATGCCTATGCCATGACCATTACCCTGCTTATGAACTCCGAGGGTAAGAAGATGGGCAAGACCGCCAACGGTGCTGTATGGTTGGATCCCAACAAAACGACACCGTTTGAATTTTATCAGTATTGGCGCAACGTAGGCGATCAGGACGTGTTGAAATGCATTCGTATGCTGACGTTTATCCCGCTTGAAGAAATCGACGCGATGGATAAGTGGGAGGGCGCAGAGCTAAACAAGGCAAAGGATATTTTGGCATATGAGCTGACTACGCTTGTTCACGGCAAAGAGGAAGCGGAAAAAGCCCGCACGGCATCACAAGCGCTGTTTGCAGGTGGTGCAGATGATTCCAATATGCCTACTACCACGCTGACCGATGCAGACTTAACCGACGGCTCTATTGGCATTCTGGACCTGCTTCTCAAATGTGAACTGCTTCCCTCTAAGAGCGAAGCGCGTCGCTTGGTACAGCAGGGCGGTGTGTTAGTCAACGATGTTAAGGTGGACAATATTGCTACTGCGTATACCGCAGATGATCTGAAATCGGGTCTTAAAATTCGCAAAGGTAAAAAAGTATTCCATAAAGCCATTATTGAATAATAAAAAGCCGGTCGACTGACCGGCTTTTTTATGTTAACAGTTGATATTGTGCAACAGCAAGGGCATCACAACGCTCATTTTCCGGATGTCCTTGATGTCCGTGTACCCAGTGGAAAATAACGTCGTGTAAAGCAATAAGGCTTAACAGCGTATCCCACAAATCGGCGTTAAGAGCGGGCTTCTTGTCTGCCTTGCGCCATCCGTTTTTCTTCCAGTTTGCTGCCCAGCCTTTCTCAATGCCGTTAACAACGTATTGAGAATCCGTTGTGATGTGTACTTCACAGCGTTCGTTAAGCGCTTTAAGTCCCTCGATTACCGCTGTGAGTTCCATACGGTTGTTGGTGGTGCGTTCTTCGCCGCCGCACAATTCTTTTTCATGTGTGCCGTACCGTAAGATAGCCGCCCAACCGCCGGCACCAGGATTTCCCGAACAGGCACCATCGGTAAACAATTCCACTTTTTTCATGCATATTCCTCGCTTTTGGCAGGTTGTACTTGTATTGTATCAAAAAAAATTCTGTACTGCAAGTCTAATTATAGAAGATCACCCTATACTTTACTTGACAAAGCGTGTGTGAATAAGGTAAAATATAACTAACAATGTGATCGGTTAGCGCAATCCCTTTTTTTGATGTGTTCGGACTATATTGCTTATCACGGCCTCACAGATGCAGTGGGGCTTAATTTCGATTTTACCTGATTTTAAGAAACGGAGGATTTTATGGCAACAGAACAAGCAAAACGACAAACTTCTGCTACACCGAAAAACGGTGTGCGTAAGCCGCGCAACACAAAAACGGCGGTTAATCACGAGGAAAAGAAACCGACCCGTCAAACGACGCGTCGCTATAATACCAAACGCACACAACCGAAGATGCCGACGTCCAAGCCTACGCATCCCGTTCACATTACCATGCTTGGCGGCTTAAATGAGATCGGTAAGAACATGACGCTCTTTGAATACGGTAACGATTCTTTTCTGATCGATTGCGGTATGGCTTTTCCGGACGAAGATCTGCTTGGCGTGGACATCGTTCTTCCGGATTTTACGCATGTGGAAAAGTGTCGCGATCAAATTCGCGGTATTGTGATTACCCACGGACATGAAGATCATATTGGTGCTTTGCCTTATCTTCTCAAACAGATGATTTTCCCGATCTATGCGACAAAACTGACGATCGCATTGATCGATTCCAAACTGAAAGAGCACGGCTTATCGGGGAAAGTGCCGCTGCACGTGGTAAAACCCGGTGATATTGTTCATTTTGGTGACGTTTCGGTTGAATTTATCAACGTTAACCATTCCATTCCGGATGCGGTGGGTCTTGGTATTAAGACACCTATCGGTTACGTTGTGCACACCGGCGACTTCAAGATCGATTGTACTCCCATTATGGGGCAGATGATCGATTTACCTCGTCTTGGTGAACTCGGCAAAGAAGGCGTTTTGGCCTTGATGGCGGATTCTACCAACGCGGAACGCCCCGGCTATACCGCCAGCGAGCGCGTGGTGGGGGAAAGTTTCAGTGCTCTGTTCAAAAAGGCGGAAAATAAACGCATTATCATTGCGACGTTTTCCTCTAACCTGCCGCGTATACAGCAAATTATTGATGCCGCTGCCAAAGATGGTCGTAAGGTTGCCATTTCGGGTCGCAGTATGATCAATAACGTTACTATCGCGCACGAACTGAAATACCTTACCATGCCGGAAGGGATTCTGGTGGATATTGATATGATCAATCGATATCCGAAAGAAAAGATGACCATCATCACCACCGGTAGCCAAGGTGAGCCCATGTCAGCATTGGCACGTATGGCATTCTCCGATCATCGCCAGGTGGATGTCGGACCGGATGATTATATTATCATTTCCGCCACACCGATTCCGGGCAACGAAAAAACGGTCGGCAAAGTTGTGAACGAGCTGATGAAACGAGGCTGTGACGTTGTGTATGAGAAAATGTACGACGTACACGTTTCCGGTCACGCTTGTCAGGAAGAACTCAAAATCATTCAAGGTATTACCAAACCGAAGTTCTTCATTCCGGTGCATGGCGAACACAAACACCTGCAAAAGCATGCACAACTCGCCAAGAGCATGGGAATGTCAGCGAAAAACGTACTGGTAACCGATCTCGGCAAAGTAATCGAACTCACACCCGATAAAATGTCGGTGGTTGGTTCGGTGCCCGCCGGTCGCACGCTGGTGGACGGTTTAGGGATCGGCGACGTCGGCAGTATTGTATTGCGTGACCGCAAACATTTGGCGCAGGATGGTTTGATTGTTGTCGTTGCAACGATCGATCCGATTAATGGTCAGATCGTATCCGGTCCGGATCTGGTGTCCCGCGGTTTTGTCTACGTGCGGGAAGCGGAAGCGTTAATGGAAGAGGCAAGGGCGATCGCGCGCCGTGTGTTGGAAGAGTGTTGTCAGCGTCACACACACGATTGGTCGACTATGAAATCACGCGTGCGTGATGAACTGTCTCGTATGCTTTTCCAAAAAACGAAGCGCAGTCCCATGATCTTGCCCATTATCATGGAAAATTGATGAAAGGAGTGGGGGAAATGAAACGGAAAACCGTTTGGTCAGTATCACCAATCGTGATGCTGTTTGGTTTGTTGTCACTTCTCCTGCTCGTATTGCTATTTTTCTTTAACCGTACCGTATTCCTCGTTGCGGCGACCGTGTCGGTACCGGTATGGTGCTATGGTGTTTGGCGTTTAGGGTATCTTAGAAAAGATATTCGCCGGTATTTAGCGGGGATTACCGATCATCTCAATCAGCAAGACCGTACGGCGTTAGAAAATACGCCGATACCGATTGTGGTGGTATCCGACAGTAGCGAGATCGTCTGGTATAACGACCTCTTCCGCCGCGAAGTGCTTCGCAGTAACGATTCTTTAGGTCTGTCTTTGAATGAAGTATTTACCAATCTTTCCGCCGGTCAATTGGCAGGGCGGGTATTGTCGCAGGTCGTATGCGGTAACAGCACATATGCGGTATATATCAGCAAGCTTCGTGTGCACGATGAAGCAACGTATGCGTTGTATTGCTTTGATCATACCGAACTTACTCATATTGCTTCGGAATATGAACTTAGCCGTCCTGTTGTCTTGTCCTTATATTTGGATAACAGCGATGAAGTGATGAAAAATCTCCGAGATAGTGAACGCGCACAGTTGTTTTCTCAGGTTGATATTCTCATAGAGAATTGGGCGAATGCACATGCCGGTTTGTTCCGTAAAAACGGTTCTGATCGGTTTATGATTCTGATCGAACAGCGGTATTTGGATATCATGCAAAACGATCGTTTTGATATTCTTGACACGGTGCGTGCTATTCCCACAGCAGACAACATCAGTCTGACGTTGTCAATCGGCGTTGGTCGCGGCAAAACACTGTGTGATGCCGACTTGCAGGCACGACAAACTTTGGACATGGCACTTGGTCGTGGCGGTGATCAGGCGGTTGTCAAAACAAAGAACGGATTTGATTTTTACGGTGGTTTGTCCAAAAGTGTGGAAAAACGTACCAAAGTGCGTTCGCGCGTGATCGCATCCGCGTTACAGCAGATGATCGCGGATAGCGATGTGGTGCTCACAATGGGGCATCGGTATTCCGATTTGGATTGCTTGGGTTCTGCCGTTGCGCTGACGGCCGCGTGTCGCAACATGGGAAAAACGGCATATACCGTATATGATCCCGAAACGACGTTGGCAAACGCCTTAGTTGAGTATTATCGCGCCCAAGGAAAAGGTGACTTCTTTCTTGAAATAAAAGACGCGCTTTCGACGGTTAGCCCCAATACGCTGTTGATCATTACGGATATTCACCAATCCGAGCGGTTAGATTTACCGGAATTGTACCATCAAGTGGAAACGGTTGCAGTAATTGATCACCACAGAAAAACGGTGGATCATATTGATGATGCAGTGCTGTTTTATCACGAACCGTATGCCAGTTCCGCTTCGGAAATGGTAGCGGAGATATTGCAGTATATGAACGGTGTAACGGTGTCACGTCTTGAAGCAGAAGCACTGCTTGCCGGTATTATGCTGGATACGCGGCATTTTGTGATGAAGGCCGGCGTTCGCACGTTTGAAGCGGCGGCATATTTACGCAAACTCGGTGCGGATACGGTAGAAGTCAAGCGGATGTTTTCGGAGGATATGACGGTATATCAGCGCAAAGCAGAAATCGTTTCGTCTGCAAACTCGTATCATGGCATGGCTATTGCCTCTGCCGATTCCGGCGGAACCGGCATGCGTATTGCGGCATCGCAGGCAGCAGACGAATTGCTCAGTGTCAAAGAGGTGGAAGCCTCGTTCGTTTTATTCTCTGAAAACGGCGGTGTGAATATTTCTGCCCGTTCATACGGCGAAATCAACGTTCAGTTGATTATGGAAGCAGTTGGCGGTGGCGGCCATCAAACGATGGCAGGGGCTTATTTGAAGGCTACCGATTTGGAAACGGCAATCGCTTTGCTTCATAAGGCGATCGATGCCTATTTATTAGAAAGAGAGCGCGCACGTACTGCGCAAAAATAGAGGAGGTACATACAGTATGAAAGTTATTCTCAAACAAGACGTAAAAGGGCAGGGAAAAGCGGGAGAACTCGTGCAGGTGTCCGATGGGTATGCCCGTAACTTTTTATTGCCGCGTGGTCTGGCAATCGAAGCGGATGCGCAGGCGATGAACGATCTGCGCAACAAGGAATCCGCACAACAGCATCACAAAGCGGTGGAAAAGCAAGAGGCAGAAGCGGCCGCGAAGACCTTGTCCGGCAAGACTGTGAAAATCGTTGCCCGCGCCGGTCAGAATGGAAAATTGTTCGGCTCTGTCACCACTAAGGAAGTGGCACAGGCGCTTAAAGAACAATACGGCGTGGAATTGGATAAGCGAAAAATTACAATGGCGGATGCCAAGGCGTTCGGTGCGTATGAAGCGGAACTGAAATTTAACCAAGGAGTTACCGCAAAAATCACCGTTATGGTTACGGAATAACACCAAGTCAAGAAACCGAAGGGAAGTGGGCGTATGCCTGAAATGACCTACGATGAATTGAATTTGCCGCACAGTCTGGAAGCGGAACAGGCGGTACTCGGCGCTATTTTAATGGAGTCTGACTGCATTACACAGGTAGCGGATATCTTAAAGCCGGAGCATTTCTATCTGGCCGAACATCAAGCGATCTATACGATTATGCTCGAAAAGCTTTTGCAATCCAAAACCATTGATTTTGTCACGGTACTGGAAGCGCTCAAAGCAGAGTCTTTTTTCTCCGAGGAGGAGGGGAAGAACTATCTGCTGAAACTGGCGCAGATCGTGCCTTCCATATCCAACGTGAGCAATTATGCTCATATGGTGCGGGATAAATACGATGTTCGCCGATTAATCCGTGTATCGCGTGAAATTACGAGTGATGCCTTGCAACCGGGTGTTGATACGAAGGACTTGATTGAGAAGGCTGAACAAAAAATTTACGATATTCGGCAGGATAAGCATCAAGACGGTTTGATCCCTATTCGCGAGGTCATCGCCTCGAATTACGAAACTTATAATAAGTTAACATCTGAAGAACGCGATAAGTATATCGGTATCCCAACCGGCATCAGCGCGTTGGATGAGATCACAACCGGTCTTAACCGTTCCGACTTGATCATTGTCGGTGCACGTCCCGGTATGGGTAAAACCAGTTTTGCGTTGAATATTGCTCGTAACGTTGCGATGCAGCAAAAACGTACCGTGGCGGTCTTCAATCTGGAAATGTCCCGTGAACAGATGGTAAACCGTCTGCTTTCCTCAGAGGCCAGAGTTTCCTCTAAAAAACTGCGTACGGGTAGCCTGACCCCCGATGAATGGACGCGTCTGGCATCTGCGGCCGGTCAACTCGGTCAAGCGCCGATTTATTTGGATGATACAGCCAGTATCACGGTAGCAACCATGAAGGCACGGCTTCTCAGACTCAAAGATCTCGGCTTTGTGGTAATCGACTACTTGCAGTTAATGCATTCCGGCAAAAAAACGGAAAACCGTGTTACCGAAGTTTCTGAAATCACGCGTAGTTTGAAGATCATGGCAAAGGAACTTGACGTGCCGATCATGGTGTGTGCCCAGCTTGCCCGTGCAACGGAAAAGCAAGCCAATCACCGTCCTGGACTTTCCGACTTGCGTGAATCCGGTTCGATTGAGCAGGATGCCGACCAGGTGCTATTCTTGTATCGCGACGAGTACTATCGCAATGAAAAAAGCGATCCTTCTACTGTCCAGACCGGTACGGCAGAAGTCATTGTTTCCAAAAACCGTCACGGAGAATTGCGTACGGTTCCTCTGGTGTTCCAAGGCGAGTTCACACAGTTTACCTCTTTGGAGTTGCATCAAAACGAAGGATGATCCGTTATGGGTGTAAAGGAAAAAGCTTTACAAGTCATTCGGCGGGAGCAAATGCTGCCGCCGAATTGTGCTGTCGTGGCGGGCGTATCCGGTGGGGCGGATTCTGTTACCTTATTGCATCTGTTGATCGCCTTACGGTCGGAAAAGCGTATTTCTGCTCTGACGGCGGTACACGTCAACCATTCGTTACGCGGCGAAGAATCGCTGCGCGATCAGCGCTTTGTTGAAGAGTTGTGTCGCAAATGGGATGTTCCGCTCATTGTTGAACAACACGACGTGGCAGCATTAGCGGCTAAACAAGGAAAAGGCGTTGAGGAAGTTGGCAGAGAGCGGCGTTATGCGGCATTTCAAAAAGTTGCGCAAACCTACCCTTGCTGTCAAATTGCCACAGCTCACACGGCAGACGATAACGCCGAAACACTTCTGCTGCATTTGTGCCGCGGAAGTGGATTGCACGGAGCAACCGGTATTCCGCCGGTACGCGGGAATATTATCCGTCCATTGATTACCTGTATCCGCGAAGAGATTGAATCTTACTGTGTGGAACACTGCTTATCGTATGTTACGGACAGCACTAATACGGATACTGCGTACGCACGCAACCGCATTCGCCATACGGTAATGCCGCAACTACGTACTCTCAATCCGCAAGCAATCGGTGCTATCACGCGGTTTATTGAACAAGCGCGGCAAACCGACCAATTTCTCGATAAACTCGCAGCGAAAGCCGTTTCTGACGCACAAATCGATACACTCGATACCTATTCGAGTACGGCCCTGTTCTCTCTGGAAGAACCGATCCGTTCTCGTGCCTTATGCCGTATTGTTGAAACAGCAGAAGAACGTCATATTGCTTTGCTGCTTTCGGCATTGGAATTGGGGAACGGTGCGGTAGTATTACCAAACGGTGCACGCTGGTGTGTCACGAAAGACCGTTTCTTTGAACAGCCAATTGCGGACGACAGCTATCCATTCTTTTCGTTTCCCGTAACGCTTGGTGAGTGGTATACAGTGGGAGATAACGCTTACCGGTTTTTATTGCTTTCCAAAGCAGAATATGAACAAAAACTAAATATTTGCCGACAGGTATTCCAAAATGCGTTTGACTATGATAAAATAAACGGCGATTTGTTCCTGCGTCAGCGTCAAGATGGCGATAGTTTCCGTCCGTCCGGCAGGAATTGCGGCAAATCACTGAAAAAGTTATTTAACGAGAATAAGACTGTGTTACGGGATCAGATCCCCATCGTATGTGACGAGCAAGGTATTGTTCTTGTGTGCGGTTTTGGTTGCGATGAGCGTGTTCGTATCACAGCGGATACTCAAACGGTTTTATTGATTGAAAAGGAGGAGGATGTTTCATGAAAACTATGCACCCTGACGTTGAAGAAATTTTGTTTGATGAAGAAAAAATTGCCGAGATTGTTCGGAATATGGGGCGGCAGATCAGCGAAGATTATAAAGGTAAAAATCTGTTGCTTGTCAGCGTTCTGAAAGGCTCTTTGATTTTTATGGCGGATCTTATGCGCGAGATCACTGTTCCGTGTGCCATTGATTTCTTGTCGGTTTCCAGTTACGGTTCTGGCACGAATACCTCGGGTGAGGTGCGTATCCTAAAAGATTTAGACGCATCTTTGGATGGCAAAGACGTGTTGGTTGTAGAGGATATCTTGGATTCAGGTGTGACGTTGTCTTACCTTTTGAAGAATCTGTCCGCACGAAACCCTGCCAGCATTCGCCTTTGCACATTCTTGGATAAACCCGAACGCCGCCGCGTCAACATTACAGCGGATTATATCGGCGCATCGGTTCCCGATAAATTTATTGTCGGCTACGGTCTTGATTATGCGGAATTTTATCGCAACCTGCCGTACGTCGGTGTGTTGAAACCTTGCGTATATTCTCACAAAGAGGAGTGAACATCCTTTGGAATCTAACAATAATAATTACGGAAAGCTGCTGCGCAACTTAGGGTTGTTTATCGGCATTCCGATCCTTATCTTAGTCATCGTCTGGATGTTTTTATCCGGATCACAAGCGAAAAACGACATGGTCTATTCCGACTATGTGCAGCTTTTTAGCGAGGAAAAGGTAGAGGAGTTTGAGTTTAACCTCACCAATGGCGTAATCGCCATCCGCTTAAAGCCTGAGTTCCGTAAGGATGTGGACGGTAACGGCCAGATAAACGATCAAGACATCCTTTCGTATACCGTGCCGAACATCAGTCTCTTTTTAACTGATATTGAGCCGCACGTTGCCGGTAAGATTGCTAAATACAATTATATTCAGCCTACCTCCATTCCGTGGCTGAGTTTCCTGCCATCGTTGCTGATCGCGGGCCTGTTCATTGCCATGTGGATCTCCATGCGCCGTTCGCTTAACAATATGGATGGCGGCGGAAAAATGATGGGCTTCGGCAAAGCGCGTGTTAAGCAGCCTGTTGATGAAAAGCGCAAGACCACGTTTGATGACGTGGCCGGCGCTGATGAAGAGAAGGAAGAACTGCGTGAGATTGTGGATTTCCTTCGCTCTCCCAAAAAATTCAAAGAGCTTGGTGCGCGTGTCCCGAAAGGAGTCCTGCTCGTTGGCCCTCCCGGTACCGGTAAGACGCTGCTTGCTCGTGCGGTAGCGGGTGAAGCCGGTGTGCAGTTCTTCTCGATCTCCGGTTCGGATTTCGTGGAAATGTATGTCGGTGTCGGCGCTTCCCGCGTGCGTGATTTGTTTGAACAGGCCAAGAAAAATTCGCCTTGCATTATCTTCATTGACGAAATCGATGCGGTTGGTCGTCAGCGCGGCGCCGGTCTCGGCGGCGGTCACGATGAGCGTGAACAGACGCTCAACCAGTTGCTCGTTGAAATGGACGGTTTTGGCGCAAACGAAGGCGTTATCATGATGGCGGCAACCAACCGTCCCGACATTTTGGATCCCGCACTGATGCGTCCCGGTCGTTTTGATCGTCAGATTGTTGTCAATTATCCCGATATCAAGGGTCGTGAGGCGATCTTACACGTTCACGCAAAGGGCAAACCGTTGGGTCCCGATGTAGATCTTGCGGTAATTGCCAAGGCAACGGTTGGTTTCACGGGTGCAGATTTGGAAAACCTCCTCAACGAATCGGCTTTACTGGCAGCACGCCGCGGTCGTCATTCGTTGACAATGGAGGAAATTGAAGAAGCGACATTAAAGGTGATCATGGGTACAGAAAAACGCAGTCACGTGATCACGGAGCGCGATAAACGCATCACAGCGTATCACGAGGCAGGGCACGCGATTGTATCGTATTTCTGCCCGACGCAGGATCCGGTGCATCAGATTTCCATTATCCCGCGTGGTATGGCAGCCGGCTTTACGATGAATTTGCCGGAAAACGACCACAAACATCTTACCAAGAACCGTATGTTGGAGGATATCCAAGTGTTGCTCGGTGGTCGCGTGGCGGAGGAATTGATTATCAAAGATATCTCCACCGGCGCATCCAATGACCTGGAGCGTTCCACCGAAACGGCCCGTAACATGGTTACCAAATATGGTATGAGTGATGCTTTGGGACCGGTCGTGTTCGGCGCCTCCGACTCCAATGAGGTGTTCTTAGGTCGTGATTTTGGTCATACGCGCAACTATTCGGAACAGATCGCCGCACAGATCGATACGGAAATCAACCGAATTATCACCGATGCATACAAGAAGACCACCGAGTGTTTGTCAAAGAATGAGGATAAGTTGCATTTAATTTCCCGGTATCTCATTGATAACGAGAAAATGGATGGCACGCAGTTCCGTGCCGCTATGGAAGGTCGCGAAATTCCCGCGTATTCCAATATGAATTTGTTTGTATCGCAAGCAGAAGCGGCACCCGAAGAATAACAAAAAACACCCTGCTCTCGCAGGGTGTTTTTATTATCGTATTAAGCCAGTGGTGTGATCGGTGCCGCAAGGGGGAGGCGAGGGCAATGCGAGAGCATGAAGGTCGGTTGCTTTCGTTTCCAAGTCCCATAACCGCCCACAGGCAGCATCCAGCTTTGCCACCTGTGAAGCGCGATATAAAAGCGGTAAAGTGGGTTTGGCAGCAGATAAAATTTCTTTACCGCGTTCGTTTGCTGCCAATACACGAATATACGGCGGCGGTGCGGCGGTGTGCTCATTGGTAATGCCTAAAAATGCCGACCAAATCAGACGGCGGATACGTGTCAACGGATACCGTTTTGTTTTGATACTTTCTTCCAACTCGGTCAAGGATGAGGATTTGCGGATCGCCGTATATACACGGTTTTCCAAGCCTTCGGACATGGTTGGCAGTGTTTTCAAATCATCTAACGATAAACGTCGCAGGTGGGAAAGCACGGCACAATCCAAAGCGGTAGCGCTTGCCGGCAAAAGTCCTTTATCAGCGGTATCCGATACCACAGCAGCACAACTTGCAGGCATATACGGGAGCGTATTAAGCAGACGGTCGGAGGACAATAGCGTACGCAGATATGATGCGGAAGCAGTGTCGCCGATGGGAGCCACACTATCGTGCGGAGAACCCTGCCGCGCAACGGTAAATACATCCATGGTTGCATCACACATCTGTAATGCCTTGATATATTCAATGCCGAGCGTATTATTTGGTGTATCTAAAACCGAGGCCGCTGTGGTACCTGCAATTTCCGCCAAGGCTTTCTGCTGCGCTTCTGCAAAAGAAATGCCAAGACCAAGGTGGTATTTAAGTAACGAAGAAAAGCGGGGCGTTTGCATGATTGTGACAGCTTTTTGAAGCGGTTCGATCTTGCCGATTTCCGATCCAAAACTGAGAACGTCCACGCAACCGAGCGAGTTGAGCAAGGCTACGGCACCGGATGCAAAGCCTTCTGCCGAAGAAAGACACCACGGTACAGGCAGTTCAACAACGAGGTCAACGCCACCGGCAAGCGCTGCTTTGGCGCGATCAAATTTTGTCATGATCGCCGGTTCGCCGCGTTGCACAAAACTGCCGCTCATCACCGCAACAATATGTGTGGCTTCACATCCGCCGTTTGGTTCGCGTGTTTTTTCAATATGGATCGCGTGTCCGTTGTGAAAAGGATTGTATTCGGCTACGATACCGGCAACACGCATAAATTTACACCTCCGTGGTAAAAAAATGCAAAAATTAGTTGAAAAAAATTCCATTTCGTACTATGATTAAGTATATCGTATTTTCGAAAGAAAATCAATATACAGATAAGGGGATTGGGTTGTATGAAAATTTTGGTTATCAATGCCGGAAGTTCGTCGCTGAAATATCAGTTGATTGATATGGACGGTGAGCAGACGGTTGCTAAGGGCTTGTGTGAGCGTATCGGCATCGACGGCCGTTTTACTCATAAAGCGAACGGTAAGGTCTTTCAAAAAGAGGTGACCATGCCGGACCATACCGCTGCATTTGAACAAGTAAAAGAAGCGTTGACTACCGGTGAAGGAAAGGTCATCGACAACTTGTCAGACGTAACAGCTATCGGTCACCGTGCTGTTATGGGTGGCTCCAAGTACGACCGTTCGGTTCGTATTACGGATGACGTTATCCAAACCATCCGCGATTATGCGTCGCTTGCACCGCTTCACAACCCGCCCGGTGTGAAAGGTATGGAGGCAGCCGCCGCCGCTTTCGGCAAAGACATTCCGCAGGTCGCAGTATTTGATACCGCGTTCCATCAAACGATGCCCGAGGTCGCATACTTGTGGGGCCTGCCGTATGAGTACTATGAAAAATACGGCATCCGTCGTTACGGCTTCCACGGCACGTCGCACCGTTTTGTGTCTGCTCGTTGCTGTGAATTGCTCGGTAAACCCGACGGCAAAGGTACCCGTATCATCACCTGCCATTTGGGTAACGGCTCGTCCTTGGCTGCAATTAAAGACGGTAAAGTAATCGACACGACGATGGGTCTTACTCCCTTAGACGGCTTTTTGATGGGTACACGCAGTGGTATCGTTGATCCGTCTGCCGTTACGTTCCTTATGGAAAAAGAGGGGTTGACCCCCGCTCAGATGGACGATGTGATGAACAAAAAATCCGGTATGCTCGGTATTTCCGGTGTTTCCAGTGATGACCGCGACATTGCCGCCGCTATGGAACAGGGTAATCCTCGTGCACAGTTGGCATGGGATATGCGCAGCTACCAGATTTTGAAATACATTGGTGGTTACGTAGCCGCACTCGGCGGTCTGGATGCTATTGTCTTTACTGCCGGTATTGGTGAAAATCAAGACGCCCTTCGTGCCGAACTTTTGGAAAAACTTGCTTATTTGGGCGTAAAATTGGATGCAAAAGCCAATATGGCACACGGTGAGGAAGTCGAAATCACCACACCGGATTCCGCTGTTCGCGCCTTTGTTATCCCCACAAACGAGGAACTGGTAATCGCACGCGATACCAAGGCGTTGATATAATAAACAAAAAAATCAGGACCGCCGTTTTGCGACGGTCCTGATTTTTTAGGCATCCTCTTTATCAAGAAGATGTTCACGCTTACGGAAAAACAACGAAATGCACCACAACCCTGCCAAACCGACCAGTGTGTAAATTACACGGCTGATAGGGCCGTCCTGACCGCCGCAGATCCATGCGACGATATCAAATTGGAACAAACCGATGCTTCCCCAGTTTAGGGCGCCGATGACCGTCAGCAACAATGCGATTCTGTCTATCATCCTGTTTCCCTCCTTGGAACGCTGCTTTCATTTAGCACGCACAGTAATGCGCGAACATAGTATCGCCGAATTTTATAAGTATTATACAGAATATCACCACACGGAATATTTACAAATCTTTCATTATTGCAAATACAAAGTATTGTATCATGATATTGAGGTGAATTGGGAACACTATGTTTGGCTACGTGAAGGTATATCAACCCGAACTGAAAATAGGCGAATTTGAACAATATCGCGGTATTTATTGCGCGCTTTGCAAAACACTTGGCAAGCGATACGGCTTTACAGCACAAATGATGCTCAGCTACGATATCACCTTTTTATCCGTTTTGCATATGGCACTCACGGATACGTGTACCGGCTTCAAAAAAGGGAGATGTCCGTATAATCCACTAAAAAAACTCACTTGCTGTAACCACCATGGAGCGTTGGATTTTTGCGCTGATGTTGCTGTTTTGCTGGCGTATCATAAAACAATCGATACCATTACGGATGATCGCTTTTTCAAACGGTTAGCTGCCAAACTGCTATTGCCGATACTGCGTCGTAATCGTCGCCGTGCGGCACAGCGATTACCGAAATTTAACGATTTGATTGAACAAGAGATGGTACGTCAGCGCGAATTGGAACAAAACGGAACCGTCTCGGTGGATCTGGCAGCAGAACCAACAGCGCAGATATTGAGCGCTCTTTGCGCAGAAGCTTCAAATGATGAGAAACAAAAGTGGGTATTATCACGTTTTGGATATTGTTTGGGGCGCGTAGTTTATTTGATGGATGCGGCAGATGACCTTGAAGATGATTTGAAAACAGGATCGTATAATCCCATCGTGTTATCCGCAGGATTAGATACGATCGACAAGGCAAAAATTCGATCGGCACGCGAAACCGCAGGATGGATGCTCAACGCTTCGCTTGCCGAGTGTAAAGCCGCATACGAACTGTTGACTGTTCGTCGATTCGACGGCATACTTCGTAATATACTGGAATGGGGAATCCCAAATATGCAAAAGTTAGTGTTATCCGGTGAACGGAAGAAACGTCCGTCCTACCGATCAGGAGGTTTGAATGATGCAAAATCCGTATGAGGTACTGGGCATCCAGCCGAACGCTACCGATGATGAGGTGAAAGCAGCGTACCGCGAACTGGCCAAAAAATATCATCCCGATAATTATTCCGATAATCCGCTGTCCGATCTGGCAGAGGAAAAAATGCAGGAAATCAACGAGGCATACGATGCTATTATTCGCATGCGGCGTCAAGGCGGCTCTGTAAACGACGGTAAGGGATATTCGGCAAGTGGTCCGTCCCGCTATACCGATATTCGAAATTTAATTCGCACCGGTCGTACCATTGACGCTGAGGCGCTGCTTGACGGCATTCCGGCGCCTTCACGTGATGCGGAGTGGTATTTCTTAAAAGGAACCGTACTGCATAAAAAAGGATGGCTGGAAGAAGCCTATTCGCAGATTTCTACCGCGGCTCGCATGGATCCCAATAATGCCGAATATCAACAGTCGTTAAATCGGTTGGAAATGCAGCGCCGAACCGGCGGCTATCGCGTATCACCGATGTCGCAAGGCGGTTGCAGCGCTTGTGACGTTTGCAACGGCCTGATTTGCGCCGATTGTTGCTGTGAGTGCATGGGTGGCGATCTGATTCGCTGCTGTTGAGAGGTGATCCTTTGAAACGCACGTCTTGTATGGCGCTCGGCGGTATTCTCAGCGCCGTCGCAGTCTTACTGTTATTGTTGACAATTTTCCCGTTCGCCACGTATGCGCTCCCGCCGCTCGCGGGGGCGTTTCTGATTCCTCTTGTGATTGAATGTGGAAAGAAATGGGCGCTGTGCGCCTATGCGGCCGTGTCGTTGGTCGCGTTACTTATTGTACCTGATATCGAGTCAAAGACGCTCTTTATTGCTTTCTTTGGTTACTACCCAATCGTCAAAGCAATACTGGAATCCATTAACAACCGCGTAGCGGAGTGGCTTTTGAAATTGGTGATCTTCAATGCGGCTGTTGTCGGAGCATATACGGTTCTCTCCTTGGTTGGATTTTCAACGGACGTCTTTCGCATTGAAGGAATTGACTTACCGCTTTACGGATTCCTGCTTCTTTTTTTGTTAGCGGGTAACGTTATTTTTGTCATATATGATATTGGTTTGACGCGATTCTTGCCGTTATACATTTTACGGTTTCAACCCACAATTCACCGATTGTTCAATCATTGATTTGCAAGTTTGACGATTCGTCTTGCATTTTTGGAATTAAAGCATTAAAATAGGTGTGTTGAGAGGAGTGAATGTCGATGAGTATGGATCTGATTGCACACATCACAAATGAGATGCCGGGCTTCTCCAAGGGCCAGCGGCGCATTGCCTCGTACATTTTGGAACATTACGATGAAGCGGCATTTATGACAGCTTATCGCTTGGGTGAAACGGTTGGGGTGAGCGAATCCACGGTGGTGCGTTTTGCTACCGAACTTGGTTTTCCGGGCTATCCTCAACTGCAAAAAGCTGTGCAAAAACTTATTCGCAGTAAGCTGACGAGTGTGCAGCGTGTGGAAGTCTCACGCTCTCGTATGCGGGATGATGAAGTGTTGGAAAGCGTCATGTCGTACGATATGGCTAACATTCGTCAAACGCTGGAGGAAATGCCGAATGCGGTATTTAACGAAGCGGTAGAAGCGCTTGTTAACGCACGGCACGTGTATGTGTTTGGTGCCGGTAGTTGTCGTGCACTCGCTCAATTCGCCGCATTTTATCTTAAATTGCTGTTACCGGATATTCGACTTATCAACACCACCAGTGTTACCGAGGTAATGGAAGAACTGTATTCCTGCGGAGAGCAGGATGCGTTGTTGGTTGTCAGTTTCCCACGATATTCTTCACGTTCCGTGAAAGCCGCACACTTTGCCCAATCGCGCGGCGCAAAGGTGATTGCCGTTACCGACAGTATTTTGTCACCGGTTGCGGGGCTCAGTTCCAGCTTGTTGCTTGCTCACAGCGATCTGCCCACCATTGTCGATTCTTTGACAGCGCCGCTGAGCGTTATTAATGCGCTGTTGGTGGCAATTTCGCTCAAACGCGCAGATGAAAATCGTGAGCGTTTGACTGAACTGGAAGAGTTGTGGGAAACGTATCAGATCTATCAGCCGCTCGATCAAGATAGACCACAGGAGGACACACCGTGATGGAGGTCATCATCGTCGGAGGTGGCGCTTCGGGATTACTTGCTGCCGGTATGGCTGCAAGGCGCGGGTATCGTGTCACCGTTATTGAACGCAACTCGCGTATGGCGCGCAAGATGATGATCACGGGAAAAGGCCGCTGTAACGTTACTAATGCCACTTCTGTGCAGGATTGCGTTGCCAATACACCGGGAAACGGTCGCTTTTTATACAGTGCGTTTTCCGCCTTTACACCGCAAGATACGATGGAATTTTTCGAGGAGCAAGGGGTACCGCTCAAAGTTGAACGTGGTAATCGCGTTTATCCGATTTCGGATAAAGCGGTAGATATTGTCGATGCGTTGGTAGCCTTTGCACGTCAACAAGGTTGTCGGTTTCAAACCGGTCGGGTGACAGAACTTTTGTTAGAAGATAACGTCTGCTGTGGCGTAAAACTCGAAACAGGGGAAACGCTTCACGCATACGCGGTGATCGTCTGTACCGGCGGTTGTTCATATACCGGTACCGGATCCACCGGTGATGGGTACAAACTTGCCGAGCAGGCAGGACATACCGTCATCCCGCCGCGTCCGTCTTTGGTTGCCTTAAACACGGTAGAAGATTGGTGCGCGGAACTGCAAGGCTTGTCACTCAAAAACTGTGCGCTGACAGTACGTGATACCACAACAGGGAAAACCGTATATACTGATTTCGGAGAAATGCTGTTTACCCATTTTGGGGTATCCGGACCGATTATTCTCAGTGCAAGTGCGCATTTGAAAGATGTTGTTGAGGGGCGGTATACGATTTCCTTAGATATGAAACCCGCTTTGACAGCAGAACAATTGGATGCTCGTTTGGTGCGCGAATTTGAAGAAAATGCCAATACGTGCCTCGGCAATGCACTTTCAGCTTTAATGCCCCGCTCAATGGTATCCGTTATGTTACGGTTGAGTGATACGGCTGGGGAAACGAAATGCCATTCGGTATCCCGAGCTGAACGCGCACGTATCGTGGAGGTACTCAAACACATTCCGTTGACGGTATCCGGTCTTCGTCCGTTTGAAGAGGCGGTTGTGACTGCGGGCGGTGTGAATACACGAGAGATCAATGCCAAGACAATGGAATCCAAACTTGTCAGTGGCTTATATTTCGCCGGTGAGGTACTGGACGTAGATGCCTATACCGGTGGATTTAATTTACAAATCGCTTTTTCAACCGGCTATGCTGCCGGTAACAACATATAAAAGGTAGGGGAAAAGGATGAACAAACCGATCAGTATTGCAATCGACGGACCGTCCGGTGCCGGTAAGAGCACTATCGCTCGTTTCTTGGCAAAGGAATTGGGATATATTTATGTGGATACCGGTGCTCTGTATCGCACCGTTGGATATGCGGTGCTTCGACGCGGGATTGATCCCAAAGATGCGGCGGGTGTAGAAGCGCTTTTACCCAATATTACCGTTTCCATGGGATATGCAAATGGTGAGCAACGTGTCTACTTAAATGGTGAAGATGTCAGCGCGCATATTCGTACGCCGGAGGTGTCCATGGCAGCATCGACAACCTCGGCTATGCCGCCTGTTCGTCAGTTTTTATTTCAATTGCAACAGGATACAGCTCGACAAAACAACGTGATCATGGACGGTCGTGATATCGGTACAGTTGTTTTACCGTTCGCAACGGTAAAAATCTTTTTGACCGCATCAGCAGAAGACCGCGCCGAGCGTCGTTTTCTGGAATTGCGTGAAAAAGGCATGAATGTTACCTATGAAGATGTCTTGGTGGATATGAAAGAACGCGATTATAACGATTCTCACCGCGCTGCTGCCCCACTAAAACCGGCGGAAGATGCCATCATGGTCGATACCAGCGGTAATACGCTGGAACAATCGATCAGCTTACTGAAAACGTTGATACAAAAGACTCTGAAAGGGTGAGATACAGATGTGGCTCGGACGCACATTAATTCATATTTTGGGGCCTGTTATTCGGCTGTTTATGCGGGTACGAGTCGTTGGTAAGGAAAACATCCCTTCCGAGGATACACCGCTTGTACTGTGCTGTAATCATATTTCCAATTGGGATCCGATTTTCTTGATTGTGGCGCACCCCAAACGCCACGTGCATTTCATGGCAAAGGTGGAACTGTTCTCCAATCGATTATTCTCTTGGTTTCTGGGGAAACAGATCGGTGCCTTTCCCGTACGGCGAGGGACCGGTGATATGAGTGCCATTGATACCGCTAAGCGCTTGGTTAACGAGCGGAAATTGATGGGTATTTTTCCGGAGGGTACGCGTTCGAAGGATGGTAAGTTGTTGCGTCCAAAATCGGGCGCCGCACTGATCGTTGCGCAGACGGGCGCCTCCGTCCTGCCGGCAGCGATTGTCACACGCGATCAGCGAGTACGGTTGTTTCAACGAGTAACCGTTGTGTACGGTAAACCGTTGTCACCTGAAGAATTGCACTTGACCGATTCGGAGCGTCCGGATATCCGTTATGCCACGCGCCTGATCATGAAAACGATCGGGGAGTTGATTGAAACAAATGGATAAGAAAATATTGGTTGCAAAATCCGCCGGTTTCTGCTTTGGTGTGAAACGTGCGGTAGACGCCGTATATGCGTTGTTGGATGAGGGGAAGAGCGTTTGTACGCTCGGGCCGATCATTCACAATCCGCAGATGGTCGAAACGCTGAAAGAGCGGGGTGTTGTTATCGTCAGCTCTCCGGAAGAAACAGCAGATGGCACGACGTTGGTGATTCGTTCACACGGTGTTTCAAAAGATGTATATGATACCATCGAACAGCAAGGAATTACTTGCCACGATGCCACCTGTCCTTTTGTCGCAAAAATTCACCGTATTGTTTCCGAACAGTCGGCAAACGGTGCAACGGTTTTGATTGCCGGTGACGAAGGACACCCCGAAGTGATCGGTATTCGCGGGCATTGTCACACACCTTCGTATGTCTTCTCATCCGAGGAAGAATTGCTCAAATTGGAAGAAAGTGGAATTTTGGGCCAAAATGATCCCGTTGTTTTGGTCGCACAGACCACATTTCATATAAATACTTGGAAAAAGTGTTCTAAAATTGGAAAAAAACACTATACAAATCTCTTAATCTTTGATACAATATGCAGTGCTACCGCGAAAAGACAAGAGGAAGCGATAGCCCTATCACAACAAAGCGATGTGATGGTGATTGTCGGTGGGCGACAAAGTTCCAACACCGCAAAACTGCGAGAAGTATGCCGGCCTTATTGCCGAACTGTTTTGATCGAAAAGGCAGAGGAGCTCACGGCTGAATCGTTCGCAGATGCGAAGGTCATTGGTTTGACCGCCGGAGCTTCAACGCCTTCCGATATAATTAAGGAGGTACTTTCAACCATGTCCGAGATCGTCAACAACAGCGAAGTCCAAGAAAATGAGGTGGCCGTTGCCGCCGAACCTGTCAAGTCCTTTGACGAAATGAGTTTTGAGGAGGCGCTTGAAGCATCTCTTCAAAGTTTAACTACAAATGAAAGAGTGCGCGGTATCGTCGTGGGAATCGCTCCCAACGAGGTACAGGTCGAAGTTATCGGTCGCAAGCAGACCGGCTATATTCCGACCGAAGAGCTTTCCGCAGAAGGCACGGATCCGTCCGAGCTGGTTAAAGTGGGCGATGAGCTTGAACTGCTCATCATGCGTACCAACGATCAGGAAGGCACCATCATGCTTTCCAAAAAACGTATCGATGCCAAAAAAGGCTGGGATACCGTTGTGGCCGCCGGCGAAAGCGGAGAGATCCTTGAAGGCGTCGTTACCGATGTCATTAAAGGTGG
Organism: Acutalibacteraceae bacterium; assembly: GCA_045595445.1. GTDB lineage: Bacteria > Bacillota > Clostridia > Oscillospirales > Acutalibacteraceae > RGIG3009. The sequence continues at coordinate 15,921 of JAZOAK010000051.1, read as the reverse complement.
AGTCTTAGTCGCTTCTCATGGGGTAAAGGTTTTCGTTCCTGCATCCCGCGCTTCTGTCAGCCGCATGGAAGATTTGAGCCCGCTGCTTAAACAGACGGTTCGTTTCAAAATCTTAGAGATCAATACCCAGCGTCGCCGTGCAGTCGGCTCCATCCGTGACGTTGCCCGCGAGGAACGCCGCGAGAAGGAAGAGGCCTTCTTCGCACAGGCTGAAGTTGGCCAAAAATATACCGGTGTTGTTAAGTCCATGACTTCCTACGGTGCGTTTGTGGATCTCGGCGGCGTGGACGGCATGATCCACGTATCCGAGCTTTCCTGGAAACATATTAAACATCCCTCCGAGGTCGTTTCCATCGGTGATACCGTGGAAGTGTATATCCGCGATTTAGATGCCGAGAAACATAAAATCTCGCTTGGTTACCGCCGTCCGGAGGATAATCCGTTTGAGCTTTTTAAGGCTCAGTACGCGGTGGGTGATGTTGTGTCCGCTACCATCGTTGGTATGACCACTTTTGGTGCCTTTGCGCAGATCCTTCCCGGTGTTGACGGTTTGATTCATATTTCGCAGATCGCAAACCGCCGCATCGACAAACCGCAGGACGCTTTGAAGGTCGGCGAAGAAGTTCAGGTGAAAATCACCGCTGTTGATATGGAGAGCAAGCGCATCAGCTTGTCCATCCGTGCACTTCTTGAGGATGCTCCTGCTGTGGAGGAAGCTGCTGAGGAAGCAATCGAAGAAGTTGTTACCGAAACGACTGAGGAAACGGCTGAATAATTTACGGGAAACAAAATGGGCTACACTTCGAGTCGAAGTGTCGCCCTTTCCGTTTTAAGGAGGAATTTGATATGATTGCCATCGCGTGTGACCACGCTGCTGTCGAATTGAAGCGTGAGATTGAAGCCATGCTGACCGAAATGGGGGAAGAGTACCGCGATTTCGGTACCGACACGACGGATAGTTGCGATTATCCCATCTTTGCCGCCAGGGCCGCCAAAGCGGTAGCGGATGGCTCCTGTGAAAAAGGAATTGTTATCTGCGGCACGGGGATTGGTATTAGCATAGCAGCCAATAAGGTGCACGGTATTCGTTGCGCGTTGTGCAACGATCCGCTCTCTGCCCAGCTCACTCGTCAGCATAACAATGCCAACATGGTGGCAATGGGTGCTCGTATCATTGGGCCGGAGCTTGCTAAATGCATCGTTAAAACCTTTTTGTCGACGCCTTTTGATGGCGGTCGTCACCAGCGCCGTATTGATCTGATTACCAAATTAGAGCAAGAACAGGTGATTGAATAACATGAAAATGACACTTGCTGAATTAGAACCGATTGCATCCGCTTTGCGTAACAACAACATGGCCGCCCACTGCGTTGAAAGTAAGGAAGAAGTCGTTCCGCTGCTCAAAACACTGCTAAACAGTGGTGACACGGTGGCGGTCGGCGGGTCAATGACTTTGTTTGAGAGCGGTGTGATCGATTGGTTGCGCAATGGCGACTATTACTTTTTGGATCGCTATCAAGAGGGCTTAACACCGGACGAACTCACGGATATTTTTTCAAAAAGTTTAACAGCAGATGTGTTTTTGTGTTCCTCAAATGCCGTCACACGTAACGGCACACTATACAACGTAGACGGCCGCGCCAACCGTGTTTCACCCATTGCTTTTGGTCCGAAGACGGTGGTAATAGTTGTCGGTTGTAATAAAATTGTAGAGGATTTTTCGGCGGCTGTTCATCGTGTTAAAACGGTAGCGGCACCGCTTAATGCCAAGCGGCTGCACTGTCAAACACCTTGCGCTGTCACGGGCGTTTGTGCGGCTGTCGACAGCGATCTGTATACCGATGGCTGTCATTCGCCGGATCGTATTTGTGCTCAATATTTAATAAGCGCTCAACAGCGTGTTGCTGATCGTATACACGTTATTTTGGTAGGAGAAACTCTCGGTTTTTAATTTTTTTTGCTGTGGAAATACCTTTCACGTCTAAACCGACAAAACAATGGCCATACTATATGTGGTATTAAAAATCAAAAATCCGAACATTTTTCCAGAAAATATTTGATTTTTACGAAAAGTATGGTATACTGAAGCATGTGGGTGTTCATCCACATGCTTTGATTATATCATCCCATTGGATTTTGCGGCATATTCCCCCAATTAACTGTATTCGAGGGAGTGGGTTTCTTGGATAAGTATGTTATCCGCGGCGGACATCCGTTGACCGGTACTGTTGATATCAGCGGTGCCAAAAACGCTGTCGTTGCCATTTTGCCGGCCGCCGTTTTAGCAAACGGTGTTTGCCGTATTGAGAATATTCCGAATATTGCTGACGTTGCTACAGCGTTGGAGATTTTAGCATCGCTTGGTGCCACGGTACGTCGGATTGATCGGCACACGGTTGAGATCGACTCGCGTACGATTGTTACGCAGACCGTCCCGCATGATTTGGCTAAGAAAATGCGCGCTTCGTATTACTTTATCGGTGCGTTGCTTGGTCGTTTTGGCAAGGCCAGTGTGCCGATGCCGGGTGGCTGTTATTTTGGTGTGCGCCCGATTGATCAACATCTTAAAGGGTTTTCTTGCTTGGGCGCCAAGGTTATGCCGTTGAAAAACGGCATGATTGATGCGCAAGCCGATCGGTTGCAAGGCAGTTCCGTGTATTTGGATATGGTATCTGTTGGTGCTACCGTTAACATCATGCTCGCTGCCGTCTGTGCAGAAGGTACCACGGTTATTGAAAACGCTGCCAAGGAACCGCACATTGTTGACTTGGCAAACTTCTTAAACTCCATGGGCGCCGATATTCGCGGTGCCGGTACCGATGTTATCAAAATTTATGGTGTTGAGCGCTTGTACGGAACGACGTATTCTATCATTCCCGATCAAATTGAAGCCGGCACATATATGGCGGCAGCGGTTGCAACCGGTGGTGACGTGACCGTTTGCAACGTGATCCCAAAGCACTTGGAATCCATTACGGCGAAATTGCAAGAAATGGGCGCGGAAATTGAGGAGTTTGATGAGGAAATCCATGTTTCCGCTCGCGGCAGGTTAAACCACTGCAACGTGAAAACCATGCCGCATCCCGGTTTCCCGACCGATATGCAACCGCAAATCGCGGTTCTGTTGTCACTCGCAGAGGGGACAAGCATTATCAACGAGGGTGTTTGGGAAAACCGCTTCCGTTACGTCGACGAACTGCGCCGCATGGGTGCCGATATTCAGGTTGACGGCAAGCTTGCCGTTGTCCAGGGAGTTCCGCAGTTGACGGCAGCCCCTGTAAAGGCAATGGACTTGCGTGCCGGTGCTGCAATGGTAATTGCGGCTTTGTCGGCAAACGGTGTTACTGAGATTGAGGATATTCAATACATCGAACGCGGATACGAGGACATTGTAGAAAAACTGCGGAGACTTGGCGCGGAAATTGAGCGAGTGACCGAGGATAAACCCGGTTTACAGCAAGCCTTATAGAAAGAGTGAGCGCACCGCTTATAGGCGGTGCGCTTTTTTAAGAAAGGGGTGAGAATATGGCACGATTTTGTCCATTGTTCAGCGGCAGCAACGGCAACTGTTTGTATGTCGGCACCTCGACTGCCGGCATCTTGATTGATGCCGGTGTCAGTGCCCGTCGAATCGAACAAGCGCTTATAGCTCGTGAAATTGACCCCAAAACAATTCGTGCCATATTCGTCACACACGAACATAGCGATCATATTACCGGTTTACGTGTTCTCCAAAAACGCCTTCATATTCCGATTTATGCCTCTGTGGGCACTTGTGAAGGAATAAGAGAGGCTGCGGCTTATGATAGCGATTGCCTTGATATAACCGATACGATTGAACTGGATGAATTTTCGGTTACACCTTTTAAGACCTCTCATGACAGCCGTGAAAGCACCGGATTTCGCATCAATTTACGCGACGGTCGAAGTGTGGGAATTGCTACGGATCTTGGCGTAGTAACACCTGCTGTACGTGAACAATTACGCGGTTGCGATCTGATACATATTGAATCCAATCATGACATACGTATGCTGGAAAACGGACCTTATCCGTACGTCCTCAAACGGCGCATCCTATCCACAACCGGTCATTTATCGAACGAGGCTTGCGCCTGTGAATTGCCTGAATTTATTCGACAGGGCACAACGCGCGTTTTTTTGGGGCATTTAAGCCGCGAAAACAACCTGCCGACATTGGCGGAGGCAACCGCGGAATCGACTTTGCAAACGTGCGGAATGACTCGTAATATTGATTATGTTTTGCAAGTGGCACCGCCTGCAAACGATAAACCGTATACTCTTTTTTAAGGTGAACACGCTATGTTAACTGTAACGATTGCTTGTGTAGGAAAATTAAAAGAAGCGTATTGGCGCGATGCTTGTGCCGAATACGCCAAACGGTTATCGGCTTTTTGCCGACTGGAAATTATAGAAGTGGCAGAGGAACGTGTGTCCGATAATCCGTCCCCGGCACAAATCACCGCGGCGATTGAAGCGGAAGGACACCGCCTTTTATCCCGTATACCTGCCGGTGTTCCGATGATTGCATTGTGCATTGAGGGGAAAGGATATACGTCTGAGGGTTTATCCAAACAACTCGCACAATGGACGGTAGACGGTATCAGCCATGTAGCATTTGTTATTGGCGGTTCCTTTGGATTGTCACCGCTTGTCAAAGAAACCTCACGTGTACGGTTGTCGATGTCCGGTATGACTTTTCCGCATCAAATGGCGCGTGTCATGCTACTGGAACAGATCTATCGCGCCCTGCAAATTTCGGCAGGCGGCAAGTACCACAAATAAGCTAATAAAAAAGCACCTTTGAAAAAGGGTGCTTTTTTATATTCCAAATGTGTAAATAAAAAATTTATATTTTTTCCAAAAAAGTGCTTGCATTGTTTTTGGATTTGTGCTAATATAGGATTAATCCAATTAGCAGTAGTGCTAATTTGTGAATTTAGAGATCTGCTCTGCGGTAAAAAGGAGGGAATTTTGTGGCTCGACAACGAGTTAACACAACCAAACACGAGATCGTTCGAACCGCAACAAAACTGTTTTTAGAACTTGGGTATTCAGCAACACCTCCAAAGCGAATTTGTGATGAACTCGATATCAGTACCGGTAACTTAACTTACTATTTTCCGACAAAGGAACACTTACTGGTACTTCTTGTCGAAATGCTGTGCGATTTCCAACGCAAACTGTTGCGAGATGCCGTGAAAGAGGGGAAGACCTCTTTGCTGGCGGTTTGCTTGGAACTTGCTACGATGGCAGCTGCAAGCGAAGAAAGTGAAGTTGCAAAAGATCTGTTTCTTTCTTCGTATTCCAGTTCTATGTGCTTAGAGATCATTCGTAGCAATGACAATGAACGGTCAAAAGCTGTATATGGAGAATTTTGTTTGGATTGGAATGAGGAGCAGTTCTTGGAGGCCGAGATGCTCGTTTCCGGTATTGAGTATGCAACGTTGATGACAACCGATCATTCCGTTCCGTTAGAATTGCGAATTAGCGGCGCATTGAATAACATTATGCGTATATACAATGTTCCCGAGAAAATTCGCAACGAAAAGATTGAGAAGGTTTTGAAAATGGATTACCGTACGTTAGGTAAATCCGTCTTGGAAAATTTCAGGCAGTTTGTTGATCAAACCACATTGAGCTACTAACCACTTCAAAACGGTGTTAAATTTAAGGAGGTAATCCGTATGAAAAAGAAACAACAGTTTTCTAAGCGCCTCGTGAGCCTTTTGCTCTGTGTTGCACTTATGCTGACGTGTATGCCTTTCAGTGCATTGGCGGCAGATGGTGTAACGGAGAACCATTATAATCGTTTTGCCGATGCCAATACGATGCACAATTGGCAGAAATATTTTGATCTTAATAATTTAGACACCTCGAATGCCGGTGGTATTTGGACCGACAAGTCGGTTTTCACCGACACTTCGGCGTTTCCAAGCGGTGTTCAAATGATCAACGAGGATGAAAATTTCCTTACTGCTCTTTCCGCTTTGGCGGCCAACAAAGAAGTGGTGGGGTACTCGACCGTCCCAACCGACACCGTTTTGGTGCTGGATCTTTCAGGGTCTATGGAAACCTCAAACTCCGAATCATCCTTGATCACAGCCACCAATAACGCCATTACCCAATTGTTAAATGTGAATAAAAATAACCGTGTGGGCGTGGTACTGTATTCGGCAGCCGGCACAGCCGGAACCTCAACCTATGCGGAAAGTGTTACTCGTATCCTTCCGATCGATCGCTATACTACCGGTAGTGACAACGTATATCTGCGTTTGAGCAATAACGGTACCGTTTCAGTGGATCGAGATGTGAGAGGTGTAGCCAACACGAATTTTAATAATTCAAAATCGTTTGGCGGCGGCACCTATATTCAGGCAGGTCTTTGGGAAGCTCTTGAGATGTTCAAAGAAACGGACACGGTCATCGGCGATAACAACTGGCAGTCGGGGGACAACCGTATGCCTATTCTTGTTTTGATGTCTGATGGCGCTCCCTCGACCGGTACGACTAACTATGCCGATGTTGATGCCTCAAACTCCAACGTTGGCAACGGTAATGAAGATGGGCTTACTGCGGGAAATGCATTTTTAACACAGCTGACCGCTTCGTATGTGATGAACCAAATCGAGGCACACTATCAGCAAAACAATTCCAACGTTCGCGGCTTGTTTTATACCCTTGGTTTTAACATTGGAAACAACGATGTCGCACAAAGTGTTATGAATCCGGATGCGTCAACCTTTACCGATTCACTTTGGAGTACCTATAACAACCTTACCACCGGCAATATGTCAATACGAGTTAAAAATACCACTACTGATAGAATTCCGGGATACTCGAATGTTAGCGTTTCAAAAAATTCGTACGTATCAAGCAAATCCTACGTTGACGAGTATTTTTCCGCCTCCGGAAACGGATTGAGCACAGCCTTTAACTCTATTGTTGAGGAGATCATTCTCCAATCACGTTATTACCCGACTCACCTTGAAGGTGGAAATCCCGATTTCTCGGGTTACGTGGAGTTTGAAGACGTACTCGGCGAATATATGGAAGTCAAGCACATTAACGGCATCTTGCTTGGCGATACCCTTTATGACGGCCACATGATGGCCTCCAAGTTGACAGATACCTCCGCCGGCGGTCTGGGAACCGTTGAGAATCCCACCGATTTAGGCAATGAATTTATCGGTTCCGTTAAGACAAGACTCGGCATCACTAATACGGCGGATGCACAATCATTGGTTGCGAACGCCTTTGCGGCGGGGCAATTACGCTATAAATCTGCTACCGATTGGTCAAACTATATTGGTTGGTATGCAAAAGCAGATGGCACCTATGCCGGTTTCTGGGATGAAAATTCTACCGCTGCAGTTCCAAAGAATGCTGTTTATAAAATTAAATCATACGGTTTCTTGGGAGAGACGACGGGAAACATTAAAAATTCCGATATGATGTATATGTCTGTCCAAGTTCGCACGAACATTTCCACCGGTGAGCAAGCGTTACTTTGGAAGATTCCCGCGGCTCTTGTTCCGATGGTGACTTATCTGGTTACTCTTGACGGAACCAACGTGGACGAAGCTCGAAATGTAACCGTTTCGGTTGAAAATGCGGATAAGGTTTCTCCCATTCGTCTGATTTTCGAAAGCGGACTTCGTTCGGATCTGAACGAGCTGAATATCACCCGCATTACCGATTCCAAACACATTGCCGATGATGGCATTACCAGACAGTTCTGGACCAACTATTTCGATATTTCCGCTTCTACTCACGATGAGCATATTACCACGCTTTCTGAGTTTACTCCCTCTAAGGAAAATGAACGTTTCTATTACACCTTCGATTCCGCTGTTCATAAACTGGTCAATAACGACTATGTCCTGGTGGGAAAAGACGAGGGAACGAACGGCAAACTCAATGAAAACGGCACTTATTATCATCGCCGTTACGTTTTCAAAGAAGGCAAAGATACGCCGATATTCTTGTATGAGAAAATGTCGGCCGCCTCTATTGCTACCGCGACTTGGGATAACAATTTCGAGACTCTTACCGGTGAGACAGGCGCTTACGTTGTGCCCGCAGGTACTCCCGCTCGTGAATTGCAGATGTACGATGAGCAGAAAACAACAAACGTTACCGATTCTGCGCATATGATATTCCATCCGTATATTACCGAGCAGAACAACATTTTCTACGTGGATATGAATCTCGGTAATAACGGTCTTTTAGAGGTTACACCGGCTCAAGGCATCAAACTTTCCAAAACGGTAGATATTTACGAAACCGGTACCTCCACTGATTTCACTTTCCGTATTACCGTCCACAACGCTGACGGCACGCCGTACACCGGAGAGCTAAACAGCTGGATCACCGATCTTGACGTCGTACCTTTGGGTGATGCCACCAAAATTGATCTGTCGGGATTGGGAACGTATACGGTGGATCTGTCGAAGGATCAAACGATATGGCTCACCGGCATTCCCACAGGGGCAACGTATACCATCGAAGAACTTTCAAATAACAGCGATTACAAGATAAAATCGGTTCACGTGAACGGTGTTTCCACCGGGACAACCGCTTACGGAACGATTGCCGCCTACTATATTGATGACGTTAAATTCGTCAATACAGCACTGGGAGAAGGAGACCTTGTTATCACGAAACAGGTCTTTGATCAAAACGGTATGGCTGTCAATATTGCTGATACCGTCACGTTTACTGCCCGTGTTACCTTGACAAATGCTTCCGGCGCTCCGGTATCCGGTCGTTTTGAGGCCAATAATGCGGCAGGGTATATTGACGTACCGACAAACGGTATCTTTACAATTCAACTTACCGAGGGCGAATCCTTTGTCATGCGCAACATTCCGGAAGGCACAAACTATACGGTTGTTGAAACGCAAATCCCGAACGGTTTTACGTTTAACGCTGCGGAAAGTTCCTTGACCGGTGTTATTGACACAACGGCAAATGACCAAGCGTTGATCGTTAACACGTATGCTCCCATCGGTACAAACGGCAATGCGGTTACAATTGACGTCACAAAAGCAATCACCGGTAACCGCGACGAATGGTTAACTGGTGAGAGTTATCGTTTCGAGGTCAACCATATCAGCACGACAAGAGCTGCCAGCACCGTTGCTCAGTTTACCATTGATTCAAGCGATGCTGATAAGAAACACAGTCTTAACCTCTCCGGTGAGCGTTATGAGGAGGCGGGGACTTACCATTACAGCATTACTGAGATCAAAGGCAATATCGGCGGTATCACTTACGATACAAATGAACGTCGCTTTGCCGTAGTAGTCGCGGATGCGGATATGGACGGTGACCTTGAGATTACCGCCGTCAACAACGAGGCTAACACGATTGTTACTCGGTCCGGTAATACGTATACGGTAGCGGCAAACTTTAATAACGTGTATGCGCCGACCGGTACGGCACTCGCAGAATTCAACATTCAAAAGACGTTTGCCTCCGGAAACCATTCGCTTAGCGGCTATCAATTTGCACTTTATAATGTCGATCCTTCTCAGAATGGAAATGCGACGGAAGTAATGAGATCGGGACTTACCGATGCTTCGGGTAAAGCGACTATCACACTTGCGTATGCGGCGAATCTCGCAACGATGCAGGGCGTCACCCACACCTATTATCTTGCCGAAGTGAACGCCGGACAGCTTATCAATAACATTCAGTATACCGATGCTGTCTACAAAATCGAAATTACAGTGAAAGATAACGGTGACGGTACCATCGCGGCGAACACGGTTATCCACGGACTGCCCCAAGGTGCAACGATTCCCACGTTCACCAACGAATATATTCCGTCGACCTCTGATTTCGTTACTATTTCGGGTAGCAAGATCATCCCGACCGGCAACCGTGTACTCAATGCAAACGAATTTGCGTTTACCCTCAATGCCGTTACACCCAATGCGCCGATGCCTGGCGATAACACTGTCTACAACGCATCAAACGGTTCCTTTGCCTTTGATGCAATTGAGTTCGGCGATGCTCATAAGGGGAATACCTATGAGTATACCGTATCGGAAGTTCGCACTAACCCAATCGGCGGATTCGCGTATGATACGACGGTATACACGGTTTCCGTGTATGTCAGAGATAATGGAGATACTACCATTACTGCTGTAACGACCATCCATGACGGTACGGCAAACGTCCAGGATATTCTCTTCGAAAACGCGTACGATCCGACGGATGCTGAGGTTATCCTCACTGCGGAAAAACTCCTTACCGGTAAGACTTTGCAGGATAACGAGTTCACCTTTGTTATTACACCTACCGGAAATACGGTATTACCTAACAACTATGATAATACTGTTACGAACGTGGGCTCTGACATTACCTTTAATAAGCTTGTGTATAACTGGGTAGGGGTTTATACCTATACGGTTACAGAGCAGGTAGAAAGCGATACACGGTACGACTGCGATACTTCGATTTATGATGTTACCGTTACCGTTACCGATAACTCGCGTGGCAGACTTTCCGCAGAAGTCGACATCGTGAAAAACGGCATGGAAGCTACCGCCATCGTGTTCCGCAACGGCTTTGTCCCAACACCCATAGAATATGATATCTATACCGCGTTCGGCGGTGAAAAGGTTCTGGATGGACGTCCCGTTGCCGCTGATGAATTTGAGTTCCTGCTTATGAACGCCGTCACCGGTGTTCAGATCGGTGAAACCGTAAAGAACGACGCAACCGGCACTTTCAAATTCCCGACCGTAACTTTGCCGGATGCCGGTGAATATCACTTCCGAATTTCGGAGGTGGTTGGTGACGAAAAAGGTGTTACGTACGACACTTCGATCTATCACGTTTTCGTTCAAGTTGCCAAATCGGATAACGGTACACTATCTATAAGCGATCAAAAATTGCGTAAAGGAACCGTTACCAAAGAAGAAGTTGGCGGTGTTTTAACTGAGGTTGTGCATTACGAGGACATTACCGGTAACATCGTCTTTAACAACTCGTACGAGGCAGACCCGGCTTACGTTACCTTAGAGGCGACAAAACTCTTGACGGGTCGCGCTCTTGTTGATGGTGAATTCAAATTTGATCTTCACAAAACCGCCTCCGATTTTGCGTACAATGCCAATACCATTGTTCAAGATGATATTGTTCTCACGTTGAATGATGACGGCACCGGCAAAATCACTTTTATGCCGATGGTTTTTGAGGAAGAAGGCACGTACTATTACGTGATCCTTGAGGACGAGATTAACGAAAAAGGTGTCACCTCTGATGATGCCGAGTATAAGGTGAAGATCACCGTTGAGGACAACCATAATGGCAATTTGGTGGCAACCGTTACGGTAAACGATAAACCGATCGTCGGTTCTACCGTCGAGACGGTGAAATTCCACAACAGCTATACGGTTGCCGCTACCGAGATTGTTATCAAAGGTCAAAAGACTCTTAATGGTCGCGATCTTGTTGAGGGCGAGTTCTCGTTTGAGTTGTACGACGAAGGCAACACGAAACTGGAAACGGTCAAAAATGCGGCAGACGGCAGCTTCACTTTCGCCGCCATTCCGGTAGAAAAAGAAGGCACCTACGTCTACACCGTTTTGGAAACACAGGGAAGTGTGGATGGCGTAACGTACGACAAGGCTGTCTACACCGTCACCGTTACGGTTACCGACAATTTAGACGGAACCTTCAAGGTTGCGTATGCATATGCCGTAGGCACCGATAAAGCGGAGACGATGCGCTTTGTCAACACCTACACACCACCAGCTCCGGCTCCTGAGATCCCGCAAACCGGCGAAAAGACCGCCTTGTGGCTTTGGTTTGCTGTTGCGTTTGTAAGTGGTGGTTGTCTCTTTGGAACCGCTCAATTAAAGCAACGTAAAAGGGAAGAGGCAAACTAAGTTCAATCAGAACAAAAAGCAGGCTTAAACGCCTGCTTTTTGTATTTTATATTAATATTTCACGATACGCGACCAAACGACACGACACGACAAGCCTCGTAACTTGGTTTTATGGATAATTACGTTTTCTGTTTTCTAAATGACTTTCTTTTTTATTCTTTTGCACAAACTTAAAAAATAATTTCCAAGTACTTGAAATAATTTCCAATTTATGGTAATCTTATGTTGCCGGCAAAAATATTAGGGAGGTTTATGTAACTTGGAGAAGAAAATTAAGGTACTGTTAGCAGATAACAGCGAAAGCTTCGGAATACCATGTGCCACAAGAATGCGGAGTCACGGATTAGAGGTCGAGTTGACAGAGAAAGATGGGAAAAGTGTTGTCGATACCATTTCCCAAAAGAAACCGGATGTTGTCATTTTAGATTTCTTTTTACCGCGGTTAGATGCAATCGGTGTAATGAACAGCATTCGTTCGCTGAACTTGCCGCATGCGCCGCAGTTTATGGTCATGTCCGGATTTGATAATCCTAATTTAGAACGTGAAGCCATTCAAGCGGGAGCAGCGTATTATTTTTTGAAGCCGTTTGATGCCAATGAAATGTCTGAGCGCATCTTATCATTGTCAAAAAAAGAAACTCTTGAACCAATTCGTCGCAGTGCAAACGGCAATACCGATTTGGAGATACGCGTCACGGATATTTTACACCAGATTGGTGTACCGGCGCATATTAAGGGATATCAATATTTGCGGGATTCCATTATGATGGCAATCGAGGATGAGGAGATCATCAATGCCGTCACAAAACGCTTATATCCCGCCGTTGCTAAAAAGCACGGAACCACTTCTTCGCGCGTAGAACGCGCCATTCGTCACGCGATCGAGGTAGCTTGGGATCGCGGTGATGTCGATGTGTTGAATTCCTATTTTGGATATACCATTCATAATGAGCGCGGCAAGCCCACGAACTCTGAGTTTGTTGCGATGATCTCGGATAAATTCCGATTGCAGTTGAAAATATCTTGACGTATTTCGTCGTGTTATACCGTAAAAAGAGCACACCTGTTAACTCAGATGTGCTCTTTTTTAATTTCTTACGGTTTTGGTTTTCCTTGTTTATCCATTGTCACTTGTGACAATGGATTCAATTTGGCGGCATTTTCAATCTGTTCACTTGATAAGTGTGTGTAGATTTCTGTGGTTCCTAAATTTTCATGACCCAAATAATTTTGCAGCACCCGAAGATCAACACCGCTTTGGTACATCAGCGTTGCCGCGGTATGCCGCAACTTATGCGCGGTCATTTTTTCAGCACCGTCAATGTGCGAGAGATACCCTTTCACAATATAATGCACACCTTGCAGGCTGATACGGCTTCTTAAACGGCTTAAAAAGAGCGCGTCTTTGTCTTTGACACCGTCAACAGGCCTGACCTTCAAATACTGTTCCAGGGCCTGCTGACAGGCTTCATTGAGGTATAGCATTCGCTCTTTATTACCTTTTCCGCGAACGCGCAGGGTGTGGTCGGTATGGTTAATGTCCGTTAAATTGATATTAACAAGCTCTGCGCGCCGTAAACCGCAGTTTAAGAACAGCACCAGCATGCAGTAGTCACGTTCTGCAAAATCGCCGGACACGCTGTTCAAAAGGGCAATAGACTGTTGTAAGGATAAATATTGCGGCAAGGATTTCTTCGGCTTAGGCGTTTCTAAATTTTTGACCGGGTTATATTCCAAATAATGTGAGTAGTCTGTCAAATATCGGAAAAACATTCGCACGGAACTGGTCTTGCGCGCCCGCGTTTTATTGGAGTTGCTGCGTTCGTTACGCAAATAGTTCATATATTCGTACACGTCGGTTGTGGTGATCGTGCGTACAAACTCCAAATCAATATCTGTAATAGATATCTCATCGGCAGAAACGGTGGGGGGGACAAGACCGCGAAGTTCCTTCATATACCGAAAAAACGTGCGGAGATCAATGAAATACTCATTGATTGTATTCTCGGAACGTCCTTTGATCGTTTGCATATATCCCAAATATTCTTTCATAAGTGAAGGACATTGCGACATGTACTCTTTGCGCATACGGCACCTCTTTCGTGAAACAATGTTTCACACCAAACAATTACTACGGTTCCTATTCCAGTATACCATATCAACTATACAAAATAAATAGAAATTTTCAAATTCTTGCAATAGGTGGTGGAAGCATTTTGCGAAATAAAACTGTTGATAACACTCAAAAGTAACTATCAAAGATCTGAGCCGGAATTTATGGTTAAGCGCTCAAAATCCTATATTTCACGCACGTATTCCAAAATACTATCCGATAGAAATTTTTCCAATGAACCTGAGTATGTCCGAAAAATTTCTATCGTCCGGAAAACCGAAGATGTAACCGTTAAAATAAGAAAAATTACAGAAAAACGAAAAAACGTAAAATGATTCAAAGTTGTCACAATAGGAGTCACTTGCTCAAATACATAGCAGATAACCTAATCTCGTGGGTAACATCGAAAGAAAACCGAACAGAAACAGCTTCGACCCGCCCCAATAAGGTCATTATTCGCTAATTTTCCTCCGAGCTCCTCCTCCCAACTATACAAAATATTCATTTTGTATAGTTGGGACGATAGAGAAATGGAAAACCGTTTTGCCCTCCCTCATAAGGAGTCTTTCCGGAATTTAACGGTTCAGGTTCAATAACAAAAGCCTCCGAGTTTCGGAGGCTTTTGTGGTATTAATAGATTTTATTGATAATCTCAGAATCCTTATACAAAGGATGCACAACGATATTTCCGTCAAGACTCCAGCCAACGCAGTGACCGTCCTCGGCAAACAACATACCGACTCGTTCCGGACAGAAGATTAAATATTCCTCAACAAACTCGTATTCGCCCATGAAGAAATCGTCGCCCTTCCCTATCATGGACATCGCAAATTTGAGCAAGCAATCCAGCTCGTGACGATATTCCAGATTTCCACGCTTGTGAATCAAGGTCTTGGAAGGCTGATAATACTTGGCACAAAATTCCGTAAAGGTTTCCGGTGAGTTGCCAAGCGGACGATAGAGATAACCGCCGTGCTTAGTAGGATCAATTTCACGGAATCCGTATTGACGATAGAATCGATCAATGATGGCGGGCTCTGCCGTGCAGAACAGTGCCAGCGGCACGTCACCGCGGGTTAGAATATCCGATGCCCACACCTTTAAGACCTGATCGCCAAGACCCTTTCCGCGGGCTTCGGGCAAGGTTAAAAAGTGACCGAAATTGCCGATGGCATCCTTATGTTTACCCCATCCGGACCACAGTCTGTTGTAGCAACCGTTTTCGTCGTATGCAATATAATAATTATCTACGCACAGATCGGCAAGCTCGCCCTTAACGCGTCTTCTGATGGTTTCGGCATACGCTACTTCGGGCTTGTCATCCTTAACCATATTCCAAAGCGCGTGATAGGCCTCGTTCGGCAGTTGACCTGCAAAATATTTTTCAAACTTCATAATTCGTTTTCCTCACATTACATCTTAATATAGCCGTACTGAGCCATCAGTTCGAGTGTACCGACGAAATCTTCAATCTCTTCGTCGCTGTAACGGGTGTTCAGATCCCATTCGGCTTCAATCAACAGGTCTTTGAGCGATTTCTTACCATCCATGCCGGTGAAGACAAAGCTCAAAAGCGCCACAATATACGGACGCAAACGCACTTTCATCGGCATAGCGGCAAAGTCGTGAGGAATACCAACTGTAAGTCTGGAAGGACGAATATCTGCGTATTTTTCCAGAATAAGCGTAGCCGGATTGGGCGCAGCCGGTACCGGTGTTGTGTTATTCACATAATCGTTGATCGTCTGGCAAGCCGCCTCAATTGCCGCAGAATCCACGCCTGCGTTAGCGAAATCGCGAATGTTGGCAATTTCAATGTCTGCGGCGTGGCGCAAACGTGCCACGGCATCGGTTGCAGGACGAAGGGGGCAAATTTCCGCCTTGCCT
>JAZOAK010000050.1:0-3129 GCA_045595445.1 Acutalibacteraceae bacterium | reverse complement strand
GACCAAGTCAAGCAAGCAGGTGTTTCCACGCCGTTATAAACCGTTGACATTTTGGCGTAGTCGATATCGTATTTTGTAAGCTGTGCGGCGGTGAGATCCGCACAAGAGTCGGTGATAATCTTTACTTTACGCATTGTTTTTAATTCCTTTCGTTTAAGAATTCAAGATATTCATAAATTCATCGCCGGTGATTGTCTCGTGCATATAAAGATACTGCGCGAGCTGATCCAGCTTGGGTTTGTTTTCGGTAATGATCTGCTTCGCCTTTTCGTACTCTTTCTTAACAAGCGCTACAACCTGTTTGTCGATCTCGGTTTGGGTTTCGACAGAGCAAGCAAGAGAAGCATCGCCACCGAGATATTGATTCGTTACGGTTTCAAGTGCCACCATTCCGAAATCCTCGCTCATACCGAAGCGGGTTATCATTGCACGGGCAAGCCTGGTTGCCTGCTCAATGTCATTCGAAGCACCGGTCGTAATGGAACCAACGGCAATTTCTTCAGCTGCACGTCCACCGGTAAAGGTTGCAATCTTGTTTTCGATCTCTTCTTTGCTCATCAAATAATGATTGCCTTCATCTACCTGCATTGTGTAACCGAGCGCACCTGACGTGCGAGGCACGATGGTGATCTTTTGAACGGGAGCAGAGTTTGTCTGCTTCGCCGCAACAAGAGCGTGACCGATCTCGTGATATGCCACGATCATCTTTTCCTTGTCGGTAAGAATAGCGTTCTTTTTCTGATAACCGGCGATAACGACCTCAATACTTTCTTCAAGGTCTGCCTGTGTTGCCGCTTTTCTGCCTGCACGGACAGCACGAAGCGCCGCTTCGTTTACGATGTTGGCAAGCTCAGCACCGGAGGCACCTGAAGCCATACGGGCTACAGCGGTATAGTCAATGTCGGGAGCCGTCTTGATCTTCTTGCTGTGTACTCTTAGAATCGCCTCTCTGCCTTTCAGATCGGGAAGCTCAACAGGTACACGTCGGTCAAAACGTCCGGGACGGGTTAATGCGGGATCAAGCGACTCGGGGCGGTTGGTGGCGGCAAGAATGATAACACCGCTGTTTCCTTCAAACCCGTCCATTTCGGTGAGAAGCTGGTTCAAGGTCTGCTCACGCTCATCGTGTCCGCCGCTGATACCGCCTGCGGCACGCTTGCCGCCGATAGCATCTATTTCATCAATGAACACGATACAGGGTGCCTTTTCCTTTGCCTGCTTAAAGAGGTCACGAACCTTGGAGGCACCCATACCGACGAACATTTCCACAAACTCCGAACCGCTCATAGAGAAGAACGGTACGTTAGCTTCGCCGGCAACTGCCTTCGCGAGCATGGTCTTACCGGTACCGGGAGGGCCTACAAGAAGGATGCCTTTGGGCATCTGCGCACCGATCTCGGTATATTTCTTAGGATCGTGCAGGTAATCCACGACTTCACGAAGGCTTTCTTCGGCTTCATCAACACCTTCTACGTCATCAAATTTGATGCCGTTTGAGGATTTTACGTAAACCTTTGCGTTGGATTTACCCATATTGAACATCATAGAGCCTGCACCGCCGCCTGCTTTTTCCATCATCTTCTTGGACATAAACTGTCCGATGGCAATGAACACAACGATCGGAAGCACCCAGGTGAGCAGGAAACTCAAAAGGAAGCTGGGTTCCTCAACGACTTGTCCGGAGAACTTTGCACCTGCGGAATACAGACGGTCGGTAAGGTTGTGATCTGCGACCATGGCTGTCGAATAGACCTGTTTTTCTTCCTTGTCGGTAAAGATAATTTGATTGTCCGCTTCGCTGATTTGCACTTGACCGATATTCTTTTCTTCGATCATGCTCATAAAGGTGCCGTAATCAACTTCTTTGATTTTCTGACCGGCAATCCACGGCATAACGATCGAGTTAAACAAAATAATTACGAGCAGTACAATGCCGTAATAAAAAATCAGCGGTTTTCTCGGTTTCTTAACTTCATTCACTTCGGATTACACACTCCTACGAATCATTTTTGTCGGGATCATTCCATCCGGATCCCACCTTTTATGGTACTTATCATACAAAAGAAACTGCAACTGTTTCTCAACTCAATCTCAATTTTTGTTGAAGTTTGTCGAAGCGGTTATGCTTCCTTTAAGGTGTTATAAATACACTCAGAGGCGTTTTGCAAACGGCACATTGCAATGGCGTTTGCCAGTGAATTGTATCTGTTTTCGTCCTGAACAAGCGAAATGCAAAACTCTGTCACCTCATTTACGTCGTTGCTTTTTACAGCACAGCCAAGCTGTGTATAGAATGCACTGTTATAATCCTCACAGCCTGCAACCGCGTGAATAAAGATCATCGGTACCTTCTTCGTTGCCGCTTCGGTAACGCTGATACCGCCTGCTTTCGTTAAGTACAGATCTGCACTATCGAGTAGAGCTGACATATCCTTTACATAGCCGCATATATGAAGGTTCTCACGATTGCCGTATTTGCGTTCAAGCTGCGTTTTCAGTTTATCATTGGTTCCGCATACAACGGTCAGATCAAAGCCTTCTTTTAGCTTTTCTGTCAGTATGCCAGACAGCTTTTCTATCGGGCCGCACCCCATACTGCCGCACATCATAACCATGTGCTTGTGCTCGGGCGTTATTCCGAGTCTGCGCTTCGCCTCGTTCTTTGCTAAAGACTTATAAAACATTTGCCGAATCGGAATACCGCAGGCAACGATTTTATCCCTCGGGATATTGGTGCATTCAAACTCACTTGCGAGGGCTTCATTCGGAATAAAGTAGTAATTTAAGCTACTTTCCTGAACGCTTGGACTGCAGGTATAATCGGTAGCAACGAAGGCTGTTTTCAGTGGTATATGATGCCGCTTTTGCATTTCGGTCAGCATAAGGGAAGCAAAGAAGTCGGAGGCCAAGCGGTCTTAGGAAGACAATACTCAGGAACAACTCCTTGGCTCACAGAACGACATGGCTACGATCCGACTTTATCTGCCAGCTTTTCTATCGGTCCGCATCCCATACTGCCGCACATCATAACCATGTGCTTGTGGTTGGGTGATATACCGAGTTTGCTCTTTGCCACGTCTAAGTCGGAGGCCAAGCGGTCTTAGGAAGACAATACTCAGGAACAACTCC
>JAZOAK010000049.1:0-8763 GCA_045595445.1 Acutalibacteraceae bacterium | reverse complement strand
AATGCCTGCGTCGGCAACAGTGTACCGAGGAAATTTAAGTTGAATACAAAGCCGACGCCCGACGCGTCCAGATCAAAAAAGCTTTTGGTATCAGCGTCAATGTCACCGAGTTCAAAATACTCTTTATCGGTAGTGGCTTTGGGGTTGTTTCCCCCTGCACCGTTTACCAAAATATCGCATTTGCC
Organism: Acutalibacteraceae bacterium; assembly: GCA_045595445.1. Classification (GTDB taxonomy): domain Bacteria; phylum Bacillota; class Clostridia; order Oscillospirales; family Acutalibacteraceae; genus RGIG3009. Next base: position 8,578 of record JAZOAK010000049.1, on the reverse strand, counting down.
GAGTTCCTTTTCAACCTCGTCGGCAACCGCATAACAAATATCTTTGTCCAGCACATTGCAGGAAAACGCTTTGGCAACGCCACCCTCGGCAACGATCTCATCGGCAAAGGCTTGTGCCGCTTCTACGTTAATGTCCAGCAACGCAACCTTGGCGCCAGCACGAGCCAACGTTTTGGCAAAAGCAGAGCACAAGACGCCGCCGGCGCCCGTGACGACCGCCACTTTACCGCTCAGATCCGTATTTAAAACGTTGGTCATTTACTTCCCCTCCGCTTTTTCACAGGCCTCAAACAAGCCGTTGATGTAGGCAGCACCCAGCGCACGGTCAAACAGACCGTAACCGGGCTTGCCGGTTTCTCCCCAGATCATACGACCGTGGTCGGGACGGACATAGCCGTCAAAGCCGGTCTCTACCAACGCTTTGACGATTTCGTACATATCCAGACTGCCGCAACTCGACAGGTGCCCGCTTTCTTCAAAACTGCCGTCTTCCATCAGCGTGACCTGACGAATGTGCATAAACGCAATGCGATCCATCGCACTGTATTTGCGCACCATCTTGGGAATATCGTTAAACCTGGCACAGCCGAGCGAGCCGGTGCAAAGACACAAGCTGTTGGCGGGACTGTCCACGATAGCCAGTAAACGATCCAAATTCGCTTCACAGGTAATGATACGCGGAATCCCGAAGATCGGGTACGGCGGATCATCGGGATGGATCGCCATACGCACGCCGACTTCTTCCGCTACCGGAATGATGCGCTTCAAGAAGGTCTCCAGATTGCGCCACAAGCCTTCCTCGCCGAGTTTACCGTAAGCGCTGATGAGTTCACGGACTTCCGCCTGCGTGTAGCTGGAATCCCAACCGGGCAGATGAATATCGTCTTTGAGCGGATCCAGATCACGCATTTGATCCCAATACATCACCAAGCTGGTGGAACCGTCCGCAGCCACTTTATCTAACTGTGTGCGTGTCCAGTCAAAGACCGGCATAAAGTTATAGGTGATGCACTTGATCCCGTATTTCGCACAACGGCGAATGTTCTCGCAATATACCTCGATCAATTCGTCGGCATTCGGTGCGCCGAGTTTGATCTCCTCGGGCACCGGGACCGATTCCACAATATCAAACAGCATGCCGTTTTCTTCCACCTGCTGTTTCATACGCGCAAGACTTTCCTCCGGCCATACTTCTCCGGGCTTGACGTCGTACACGGCACTCACGACCGACCGCATATTGGGAATCTGTCGAATATACTGTAAAGAGATCGGATCGCTTTCTCCGTACCAACGAAAAGACAGTTTCATAAAAAATCCTCCCTCCGATCAGCGCTGTACGCGACCGGAGCCGTCACCGCCGGCGAGTTTTTCAACCTCGCTGACGGATACGCGGTTGTAGTCGCCCTCTACCGAGTGCTTGAGTGCAGAAGCCGCCACGGCAAATTCGATCGCTTCTTTGGACGATTTGCCGGATAACAACGCATAGATCAATCCGCCGCCAAACGAATCACCGCCGCCGACGCGGTCAACGATGTGCAGATGATACGATTTGGAGAAATGATAGTCTTCCCCATCGTACAGCATACCCGCCCAGTCGTTATCGCTGGCAGAGATGGAGGTGCGCAGCGTGATAGCCACTTTCTCAAAACCGAATTTGTCGGCAAGTTGCTTGGCAACCGATTTGTAACCGTCATGGTTGAGCTTGCCGCCGTAGATATCGGTACCCTCCGCTTCAATGCCGAAAACGTCCTTGGCATCTTCTTCATTGGAAATGCAAACGTCGACGTATTGGCAAAGTTCTGTCATGGCTGCACGCGCTTCGTCACGCGTCCACAACTTACCGCGATAGTTTAAGTCGCAGGATATCTTGACGCCACGCGCCTTCGCAGCTTTGCAAGCATCCTTGCAGATCTCGACCACGTTCGGACCGAGTGCAGGCGTGATACCCGTGAAATGGAACCAGTCGGCACCCTCAAAAATGTTATCCCAATCAAAGTCCTCAGGTTGTGCCATCTGGATCGCGGAATACTTGCGGTCATAGATGCACACGGAACCGCGCTGAGAAGCACCTTTTTCAAGATAATAAATACCCACGCGTTCACCGCCGCGCACCACTTTTGAGGTGTCCACGCCGAAATAACGCAAGGAATCCACCGCTGCTTGACCGATCGCGTGTTTCGGCAACTTGGTAACGTAAACGCTGTCCAAGCCGTAGTTGGCAAGCGAAACCGCGACGTTAGCTTCGCCACCGCCGAAAGTAGCCTGCATCTGGTCGTTTTGGAAGAAACGATAGTAACCGTTGGGGGCAAGACGAAGCATCAGTTCGCCAAACGTAACAACTCTGCTCATTCTTGGATCTCCTTTACTAATTGTACTGCCTCACGCGTGAGAGCTTCAATTTCATCGAATTTTCCGTCGGCGATCTTGTCAGACGGAACCATCCAACTGCCACCGCACGCGAACACCGCTTTACAGGTGAGATATTCTGCAAGATTTTTCACACCGATACCGCCGGTGGGCATAAATTTCACTTTGGTATACGGTGCCGCCATCGCTTTAATCATCTTGACACCGCCCGCCGCTTCTGCGGGGAAAAATTTGAGATAGGTAAGTCCTAACGACATCGCCATTTCAACTTCACTGGGAGTGCAAACGCCCGGGATAATAGGATACCCTTTTTCGTTACAGTGCTTGACAACCTCAGGGTTGGTACCGGGACTGACGATAAAGGATGCACCGGCAGCCATTGCTTTGTCCGCTTGCTCGGAGGTAAGTACCGTACCGGCTGCGATTAAGAAATCCGGATATGCCTTAGCGATACGGCGAATGGATTCCTCTGCGGCATCGGTGCGGAACGTAATCTCCGCGGCACACAATCCGCCTTTTTTAAGTGCTTCTGCCAGCGGCAGAGCATCCTCGACATTGTCGATCTTAATGACCGGAATAACGGCTGTGTTTTGGATCTGTTCAATGAGTTGTTTCATGCGAGAGCCTCCTTAATATTGGTATAACAAATTTTGGTAACAAGTGCTTCGGCGGATGCACCGTCGTATTCCCCGCTCTGCACCCATTCGCCGATCAGATTACAAAGGATCTGACGGAAATAATCGTGGCGAGCATAGGATAAAAAGCTGCGCGAATCGGTCAACATTCCATAGAAATTACCCAGCGAGGCATTTTCCGAGATCGTCTTGATCTCGTCCTCAATACCACGCTTATGATCGCAAAACCACCACGCAGCACCCGCACGAACGTTCGGGAATGCCGCCGTGATACACGCGATTTGTGCAATGTTTGCCTCATTAAGCGTGTAGATCACGACTTTGGGAAGACCGGTTTTTACGTTGATGGCGTCTAACATACGGATAAGGGCGTTTCCGTCCACCGTATTGCCGACACAATCAACACCGCAATCGGCACCAAGACGTTCGGCAAGAACGGAATTGGCGTTGCGCACCACCGCTAAATGCCATTGAGATACCATGTTTTTCTCTTTATATAGCCCGTTAACGTAGACGTACAAATTACCGATAAGACCGCTGTACTCGTCATCACTGATTGCTTTGCCGGCGAGGACCGAACGGAATGCCGTATCGGCTTCGGCATCATCGGCAATGCGGTTCGGGAACGTCGGAATACCGACGTCGCTGCAACGGCAACCGTGTGCCGCAAAGTAATCCAAGCGATTAGCGATCGCCGCTTTGAGTGTTGGAAGATCCACCACCTCTACCCCGCTGACCGTACTGAGTGTTTGGATATAGTCCGTATACCCTTCTCGCCGCATCAGCATCACGTTGTCGGTGCGAAACGACGGTAATACCTGAGCGGTAATAGTAGCATCGGCAGCAATTTTCTCATGCCACGACAGATCATCAATAATATCGTCCGTCGTGCAAATAATTGCCACATTTGATTGTGCGATCAATTTGCGCGGAGACATGGCCGTTTTCGCAATGTAGGTGTTTGCTGTATTCCAAATCTCCTCGGCGCTCGCTTTGTTCAACGGCGCGTGTATGCCAAAATACTGTGACAGTTCCATATGTGACCAATGATACAACGGATGACCTGCCGCAAATTCAAGCACCTCGGCGTATTTCAAGAATTTTTCTTTGTATGTTGTTTCCTTGCCCGTGATGTACGCTTCATCAATACCGGCAGTACGCATTAAGCGCCATTTGTAATGATCGCCGGAAAGCCATATCTCACCAATATTATCAAAGGGGCGATCTTCATAGATTTCCTTCGGTGAAAGGTGACAATGATAATCTACGATGGGAAGCGCTTTGGCGGTGCGATACAGTTTTTTTGCCACCGCATTGGTGATAAAAGCCGTTTGCTTCATTCAATCATTCCTTTGAGAAATCACTTTGTATGGGTTGAATTATTTTCTTGATGACATTCCTACAATATATAGTGACAGAAATTTTGTGATTTTGCAAGAAGTTTTCTGCTTATAATAAAAATATTTTCTTAAAAAGGGTGAAAAACTCGGAAGAATATGGTATGCTATTATACAAACCAATCTCATTAATTCTTATACTGTTAAGGAGGTATCCGCATTGGTAGCACATCATCAAACAAAAGACGAGGTGTTAGACCTTTTATCCACGAAAACGGAAACAGGTCTGACCACCAAGCAAGTCACCGCGCTTCAAGAAAAGCATGGACTGAATAAATTGCAGGAAAAAAAGAAAAAGACGATGGCACAGCGTTTCTTTGACCAATTCAAAGACGTCATGATCATCATCCTTATTCTGGCCGCGATCATCTCGGCAGTGATCGCTGTATCCGATGGAATCAAGACCGGTCACTGGGGTGAACTGTTTGAACCCGGTTTGATTGTTCTCATCGTCATCTTGAATGCCGTAATGGGCGTCATGCAAGAAAGTAAAGCAGAAAAGGCGTTGGAAGCCCTCAAAGGGTTATCGGCACCGCACGCACGCGTCATTCGCAACGGTGTAGAGTGCGTCATTGATGCCGCGGAACTGGTGCCGGGTGATATCATCCGTCTGGAAGCCGGCGACTTCATTCCCGCCGATGCCCGCTTACTGCACAGCGCGGGTTTGAAATCGGAAGAAGCCGCGCTCACCGGTGAATCGGTTCCGTCTGAAAAGGATGCCGATGCAATCGTTGCCGAGGACGCCCCGCTTGGCGATCGCACCAACATGGTGTTTTCCGGTTGCAGCGTTACCTACGGCACTGCAACGGCGGTCGTAACCGCCACGGGCATGGATACGGAAATGGGCAAAATTGCCAACCTCCTCGACAGCGAAGAAGAGGGTCAAACCCCCTTGCAGGAGAAATTGGCACAGCTCGGCAAGTATTTGGGTTTTGTAGCGCTCGCCGCTTGTGCAATCGTGTTTGCCATCGGTTGGTTGAACGGACAAGACCCGTTGGATATGTTTATGGTTGCCGTCTCGCTGGCAGTATCCGCCATTCCCGAAGGCTTACCCGCAATCGTTACCATCGTATTGTCAATCGGTGTTCAGCGCATGGTTAAGCGCAATGCCTTAATCCGTCGTTTGCCTGCCGTGGAAACGTTGGGCAGTGCCTCTGTCATTTGCTCGGATAAGACCGGTACGCTCACCCAAAACCGTATGACCCTGGTGAAAGCGTACGTTGACGGCACCGCCGATGCGGAGCAGATCAACAACGCCAACAGCGACGCGATCAAAAAACTGTTGACCTACGGTACTCTCTGCTGCGACGGCTCCGTCGTGTTTGAGGGCGATAAAGAAACCCACCTCGGTGATCCCACCGAAACCGCCATCGTGCTTGCCGCACACAAGAACGGCTTGCCGAAAGATGAGTTGAACAGCACCTATCCCCGCTTGGCGGAGATCCCGTTTGATTCCGACCGTAAGCTCATGACCACCGTCAATCAGATGGATGGCAAAATCATCGTCATCGTCAAGGGTGCCTTTGACATGATGGCACCGCGTTGCATCGCGGGTGATTTGGAAACTGCCAAGCAGATGACCGAAACCATGAGTGCTGACGCGTTGCGCGTGCTTGCCGTCGCTTACAAAGAAATCGACGCCGTTCCCGCACAGGTTACCTCGGAAGAACTTGAAAACGGCTTGACCTTTATGGGCCTTGTCGGTATGATCGACCCGCCGCGTCCCGAAGCCAAAGAAGCGGTTGCCATCTGCCGTAAGGCAGGTATCAAGCCGGTTATGATCACCGGTGACCACGTTGTTACCGCCTCCGCGATCGCTCGTGAACTGGGCATTCTCGGCGAAGGTGACCGTGCGATTACGGGCGCCGAGTTGGATGCCATGAGCGACGAAGAACTGGATGCGCAAGTGGAAAACATCGCCGTGTATGCGCGTGTTTCCCCCGAAAACAAGATCCGCATCGTCAAAGCGTGGCAACGTAAAGGTCAGGTCGTGTCCATGACCGGTGATGGTGTAAACGATGCACCTGCACTGAAAGCCGCCGATATCGGCTGTGCGATGGGCATCACGGGCACCGACGTTGCCAAGGGTGCCGCCGACATGACGCTGACCGACGACAACTTTGCCACCATCGTGGATGCCGTTCACGAAGGTCGCGGCATTTACGCCAACATCAAAAAGGTAGTCGGCTATCTGCTCGGCACCAACATCGGCGAAGTCATCACCGTCTTTGTCGCTACTCTGTTGTGGGGTATCTCCCCTCTCGTATCCATGCAACTGTTGTGGATCAACTTGGTTACCGACTCTCTGCCGGCAATCGCGCTTGGTATGGAACCCGTCGAAGATGGCGTTATGAACCAAAAACCGAAGCCGAAAAGCGAAGGTATCTTTGCCAACGGTTTTGGTGTTCGCATCGTGATTCAAGGTGTTCTGTTTGCCGTATTAACGCTCCTCGCGTTCTGGATCGGCTGCGGTTGTGCATCGATTGAAACCATTAAGCATCTTGCCGAAACCGATTACACGGCTCTGCACCGCGGCGAAACAATGGCATTTATCGTATTGGCGCTTTGCCAGATCGTGCAGGCATTCAATATGCGCTCCGACAGATCGTTGTTCAAAGTCGGCTTCTTCGGAAATAAGACCTTGAATCTGGCAGCACTTGCGGCATTTGTGCTGACGATGGCTGTTTGTCTGGTCCCCGGTGTTCAAGCAGCATTTGAACTCGAATACTTGACCCACTGGTTCGATTATCTCATCTGCCTCGGTCTGGTATTAGTACCGTTGGTGGTCATGGAACTTGCCAAAGCGGTCGGCTTAATTCGATCGGATAAATAACTCAAAAACAGCCGTCCAACGGACGGCTGTTTTTCACCCTGCAAGGAGTGCTTACTGTGAAAAAGAGTACGAAAAACGCGTTAATCGCATCGGGCATTGTCGCGGGGGCCGCGGCGATCGGTACGTTGTATCATGTGACGATGCAAAAGCTAATGGATCTCGCGCTCAAACGCGACGAGCCGAAAAATATTGATATGGAATGCGGTCGCAATCTGTTAATGGGTTCGTCGGCGCTCTCTAACGTGATGAGTCGGATCATGGATTCTGCCGCTGCGCTTGAACGGCAGGAATGTGAAACCATTACGATTACGGCAAAAGACGGCGTGACACTTGTCGGTCACTGGTGCTCGCCTGAACACCCAAAACGCGTCATCATTGCCATGCACGGCTGGCGATCATCATGGTCGCAAGATTTCGGTATGATCTCCGATTTTTGGTATAACAACAACTGTGCCGTACTGTATGCCGAACAACGCGGTCAAGGCGAAAGCGGTGGCGAATACATGGGTTTTGGCTTGTTAGAGCGCTACGATTGTTGCGATTGGGCAGCCTACATCAATGAACGTATCGGAGGCACGCTACCCATTTATCTGGCCGGCATCTCCATGGGTGCGACAACGGTGTTGATGGCAACGGGGCTCACGCTGCCCGACACAGTGCGCGGAGTCATAGCCGATTGCGGATTCACCTCACCGAGTGCTATTTGGCGTCATGTCATTGAGAAAAACCTTCATCTCCCCTATGCCTTGTACGGCGCCGCCGCCAGTGAACTTTGTAAACGCAAAATCCAATTTAAGTCGGATGACTACACCTGTATGGATGCACTGCGCGAAAATACCATTCCGATTTTGTTCATACACGGAACCGACGACAAGTTTGTACCGATTGAAATGACGTACGAAAATTACAAAGTCTGTGCAGCCGAAAAGCGCTTATTCGTCGTCCCCGGCGCCGATCACGGTCTTTCTTATCTAACCGACCCCAAAGAATATGAGAATGCCGTAAAAGCCTTTTGGAACAGCTTAGAAACCTAATTGCAAAAAGCCTACGCAATTTTCAAAAAGAGACTTGACAAATCACCTGCCCGCGCGTATAATAGCATACGTTGCTTATGCAACTCAATATGCGGGTATGGCGGAATTGGCAGACGCGTTAGATTCAGGTTCTAATGGTCGCAAGGCTGTGCAGGTTCAAGTCCTGTTACCCGCACCAAGAAAAGCGGTACACCCAAACAGGTGTGCCGCTTTTGTTTTTACGAGGGTAACAGGACTTGAAGCTTAAGAAGGCAGACACCGTTCAGAAAAACAGTCCGGTGGACTGTTTTTTAGGTGGCTGGGGCGCAGACG
>JAZOAK010000048.1:0-15400 GCA_045595445.1 Acutalibacteraceae bacterium | reverse complement strand
CAGAAGGCTCTTGAGCTTGTTGTAAATGCAGCAGTAGAAAAGTAATTAAAAAGCTTTGCAAATAAAATCCTGCCCGCATTTTGCGGGCGGGCATTTTGCGTTATATACGATATGTTAAGATTGGAGGATTAGACATGAGTTTTGTACCTTACGTTGTGGAACAGACCAGCAAAGGCGAACGTTCCTATGACATTTACTCCAGATTATTAAAAGACAGAATTATCTTCCTCGGTGACGAAGTAAACGACACTACCGCAAGTCTTGTAGTGGCTCAGCTTCTGTTCCTCGAGGCAGAAGACCCAAAGAAGGATATTCACCTGTACATCAACAGCCCGGGCGGAAGTGTTACCGCCGGTATGGCAATTTACGATACTATGCAGTTTATCAAGTGTGACGTATCCACTATTTGTATGCCGGCGGGTGTTTGTTTTTGGTGATACCCGAAACGGGAAAAGAAAAACATACCGTGTGCGTGCCGCAAATTTACGCCATTGCCGACGAAAACGAATTGCTGCGGTTGGGCGAAAATTTGGCGGCGGTGGATGCCGGCGGGTTGCCGCTGGCTTCGTTATATGGGTTTGGGCAAGAATACCGATTGATTACGTATATGGGGCGCCGCAAGCAAAGCGGCGTGCGGCGCGTGTTATCGGAATTTGCACAGTTGGTGGAAGAAGGAACCGGTGCCGCGGCATTTTTGGAAGAACACGGCACACCGATTATACGGGGGATTGCGTTGCATCGCCTACGGGAAGTGTATGAATCTCGTTAACAAGGGCGGCGGCATCCGGTGCGTTGAACAAAGCACTGCCGATCACCGCAACATCGGCGCCGGCTGCGGCGGCTAAGGGGGCGGGTTGAGCAGGAATGCCGCCGTCGACCTGCAACAAAACCGATAAACCGCGGCGGTCGATTTCGCGGCGCAGTTCGGTGACTTTGGGCAACATATCGGCCATAAATTTTTGGCCGCCGAAACCGGGTTCGACTGTCATAACCAAAATCATATCCACTTTATCCAAATAAGGGAACACCGCTGAAGCGGGTGTTTTTGGTTTGATGGTGAGAGCCGTTTTTTTGCCCAGCTTACGAATGGTATCGAGAGTTTCTTCGATGGGGGAATCGCTTTCGACGTGGAAGTTGATGAGATCGGCACCGGCTTCGGCAAACTCTTTGACGAAGCGGTGGGGATATTGTATCATTAAATGGACATCGAAAAACATATCGGAAACCGGACGAATGCATTGCACGATGGGCGGGCCGAAGCTTAAGTTAGGCACGAACACACCGTCCATAACGTCCAGATGCACCATATCGGCACCGGTCGATTTCACAAAATTTAATTCCTGTTCCATATGTGCGAAGTCACAGGTGAGGATCGAGGGGGATACCAGCATAATTTGCCTCTTTTCCGCCCGATGGGCATAGAAATACAAATACATTTTACCGCATTTTTCGTAAAAGGTCAATAACCTGGAAAAAAGCACCCAACAGCTTGCTGTCGGGTGCTTTTTATACACAGTTATTTCACGATCTCCACTTTGAAACCGTTGCCGATACCGGCGGCATTCGCGTCGTCGGTGTCAACGTGCATTTCCAAACGGAACGCCTTGTTGACGCGTACTTGCACGTCGTAGAAGGTGGTGCGGCGTTCGCCGTTTACGTTTACGGTGACGTAATCGCCGTCCTTGACACCGAAAGTCGCGCCGTCTTCCATACTCATGTGGATGTGGCGGTTCGCAATGATGCAGCCCTCGGAAAGTGTGACGACACCCTTGGGACCGATGATGGTGACAGGGGCGGAGCCGGCAATATCGCCTGATTCGCGCACCGGCGGTTTGACTTTCAGCACAAAGGAATCGGTACGGGAGATCTCGACCTGCGATGCTTTTCTCACGGGGCCGAGCACGCGCACGTTTTCAATGGGGCGCATGGCAGGACCGACGATGGTAAGCACTTCCTTGCAGGCGTACTGACCGGGTTGGGACAGATCTTTGAGCGGGGTTAACTCATATCCTTTGCCAAACAAGATTTCCACGTGTTCTTTGGAAAGGTGGATATGACGGTTGGACACACCCACCGGCACAGTGTTATCCGCTTTCGGGGCGGTGCCGACCTCCGCGATCACGCGGCTGACGATCTCGGAAACTAACGATGCATCGTATGCCATAGTAACGACTCCTTTTTAGATGATGCGGAAGCTGTCCGCCATTACGCAGCGGCGCTGACGCGTGAAGCTGCGCGCCGAGGTGATGCCCTCACCGGTGGGGCCGGCAATGGTGAACGTGGTGTGACCTTCACCGCCGAAACCGATACCCGCATAAGAGGGGGCATTCTTCACGAAAATGGTGGTTTCCACCGCTTTGGCAAAGCGGGAAAGATGATCAATGTTCTTGGAATGCATGTGAGCGGTATGGCGGTTGCCATGTTCTGCTTTGCAAGCAAGTTCAATTGCTTCATCGATGTTGTCCACGCGCACGATGGGCAGAATGGGCATCATCAGTTCTTCTTGCACGAAGGGATGATCGAAATCGGTCTCGCAAATGATGCAACGAATGTCTTTGCTGACGTTGATACCGATCTTGGCAAGTAACACGTCTGCATCACGCCCGACGCAGTCACGGTTGACGATCAATTTGGTTTTGCCGTTCTTATCGGTCTTGTTGACTAACACGATGTCGGCAAGTTGTTTCGCTTGGTTGGCGTTGATCTGGTAGGCACCGTTGCGCAGCATGACCGAGATCAACTCGTCGGCGATGTTGCGGAATGCGAATACTTCTTTTTCCGCGATACAAGGCAAGTTGTTGTCAAAGGTGCAGCCGTCCAAAATATCCTTGCCGGCTTTGGCAATGTCGGCGGTATCGTCCACGATGACCGGCGGGTTACCTGCACCGGCACCGATGGCTTTTTTACCGGAAGACAGCACGGCACGTACGACGCCCGGACCACCGGTGCAAACGAGCAAACGAATGGACGGATGCGACTGCATGATCGCCGCGGATTCCATCGTGGGTTTTTTCATGGAGCAGACCAAGACGTCCGGACCACCCGCTGCTTTACAAGCGCGGTTGACAAGGTCAACGGCGTAGTTGGAGGTCGCGATCGCGTTCGGATGGGGGTTGAAGACCACACCGTTGCCCGCCGCGATCATACCGATACTGTTGCAGATGACCGTTTCGCTCGGATTGGTGCTGGGAGTGATGGCGCCGACAACGCCGAACGGTGCCATCTCGACGAGTGTCAGACCGTTATCGCCGGTTTTGGCAGCCGATACGATATCCTCCGTGCCGGGCGTTTTATCCGCCACTAAGATATGTTTGGCACGCTTGTGATCCACGCGACCCATACCGGTCTCTGCGACACCCAGTTCCGCCATGATTGCCGCTTCCTCGCGGGTGCGTTTGCGGATCTCGGTGATGATCTTTTCGCGTTGTTCAACGCTCATGGAACGAACGGCACGATAGCCGGCTTCCGCCGCTTTGATCGCCTCGTTCATATCCTCGTAAACACCGATCAACTTACGACCGCCGTACTGCGTGGAATCCCACGATGCGGCGGGGGAGGCCTGGATGCGGTTTAACACTTGACTGACAACCTGACGGATTTCGGATTCGGAAATTGTTGTTGCCATTATCTTCACTCCTTACAGAACTTTAAATTCATGCGTTTTCATTAATAGACCAGTTCGACGTCTTTGTTTCTTAAATATTCTACCCAACGGTCAGAGGGTTTTTCATCGGTTACCACGGTGTCGATCTCGTTTATGTCGCACACCTTGACAAACGATTTTTTATCAAATTTGGTACCGTCGATCGCAAGCACTTTGCGGTTGGCGGCGGAGAAGATTGCTTGCTTGATTTGAGAATCCTTTTCGTTGGAATCGGTGATACCCATCGACATATCCATGCCTTTGGAAGAACACACCGCCAGGTCAACGTGGAATCCACGAATCATTTTTTCTGCTGTGGTACCGACCATGGCAAGTGCCCCTTCTTTCAGAGAGCCGCCGGTGGATAACACGTTCCAACCTTCTTTGTCGGCGAGTTCCAAAAGGATCTCAACGGAGTTGGTGATCAGCGTGATGTTTTTGCGGGATTTAATATATTTGGTCACGAAAATGGCAGTGGAACTGGCATCCAACATGATATAGTCGCCGTCGTGGATCATGTCACCGATCTTTTGAGCGATACGCTGTTTGCGGTCCACGTTGGCACGCTTGCGAACGCTGAAAGGCAGGTCGGTGTTCATGGTTTGGGTGGCCACCGCGCCGCCGTACGTTTTTTTCGCTAAGCCGTCTTTGTCCAGCTTTTCCAAATCGCGGCGAATAGTTTCTTCCGTTACACCGAAGTCACGGCTCAGGTCCGCAACAATGACTTTTCCGTCTTGTGCCAGTTTCGAAAGAATGACATTCCGCCGTTCAATTGCGAGCATCGCCATGACCTCCTTTTCTTTCAGAATCTATCGCGCCGTTTTACAGGATACTGCGCCACATTTTCTCGTCGGGATGGGGAATGATCGCGCTGTCAAGATACATACCGGTTTCGCCGGCGTCTTGCTGAGCCTTGTTGATCGCTGCTTCTACCGCTGCGATCTCACCGGTCAGCAGCAAATACGATTTGCCGCACATACCACGTGCGAGACGGAGTTCCACGAGTTCTACCTGAGCGGTTTTTGCGGCGTTATCCGCGGCAACGATGGCAGCGGCGGCCGTGAAGGTCTCCAAAACACCGAGTGCGTTCGGTTTGCCGATCTCGGTGGAACCGTACAACGCGCTGAAAATGGATTCGTGCGGGTTACCGAGCACAAAACTGTCGATCAGGGCGTCGGGATACAGAGCAGCTGCGGTGTCGACCGCTGCTTTGACGGCACTCAAATCGCCGCTGATGATGACCATATACTTACCGGGACAGACGGTGGTGGCTTCCAGCACGTCCACCTCTGCGGTTTTGACCATCCGATCCGCCGCCATCATGCCGGAGGATACGGTTTTATATTCGACCATGCCGATTGCTTTTTTCATTATGCATCCTCCTTAATCAGTGTGATGACGGAATCGCTGACGGATTCTACCACCGCGTTTACGGGTGCGTGAATGTTGACGCTGAGCGCGTTTTCTGCTGCCTCGCCAATCACTTGACCGGCGGTTACCTTGTCACCGACGGCGACGATCGCCTTGGCGGGAGCGCCGATATGCTGCGACAACAACACGCGGAGTTCCTTTCCTTTCGCCTTAGCATCGGATAAGGGCGCCGCTTTATCATAAGCGGTCAAATCCAGTCGTGCCATTAAGCGGTTCATCGGTACTCTGCGGTAGTTGCGGGCGGGGTTGACCGGTTGCGCTTCCGGTGCCGGCGGTTTTACACCGTTTTGCCGGAGACCGCTCTTGCAAGCGGCGAGCAACGTACGGGGAGCAAGGCCCTGACCGCAGGAATACAGCTCGCACAGACCGCAACTGACGCAGTAGAAGGAGTTGAGATACGGTGTGGCATCGTTGGTGATGCCGTTCGATGCGTAGAGCATAAATTTGTGGGGTTCGATCGGATGTCCCAGCATGTGACGGGGGCACAGATCGGTGCAGTAGTTGCACTGACAGCATGCCGCCATGGCACGCTTCATATCTACAAATGGTTTTGCTTGTTTCTTCTCGATCAGCAAATGATCGTTCGGCAAGACCAGAACGGCATTGGTGGTTCTGGTAACAGGCTCGTAGCTGCTGCCGATACGACCCATCATCGGACCACCCATTAAATACGCCGGATGCGGTGTCGTGACACCGCCGGCGAGTTCTAACAGCTCGCTGATCGCCGTGCCGATCGGCACTTTGAACGTGGCAGGGGAGGCGACTTCGCCCGCGACGGTTACGTACTTATGCGTAACCGGTTTCCCGCCGAGCAGGTTTGCCACGTTGAGAATGGTCTCGACGTTAAACACCGTCACGCCGACCGCGATGGGAAGTCCTCCCGCCGGTACGACGCGACCGGTAGCCTCGTAAATGAGCACCACCTCATCGCCGGCAGGGTATACCGCCGGCAGACGGCAGATCGACATATTTGAGTAGGCTGCCATGTGTTGTTCCACGGCTTCAATGGTTTGCTTATAATGCTTTTTGATGCCGAGAATCACCGATTTGGCGCCTATTGTTTTCGCAATTAAATCAAACGCCCTCAGAATTTCTTCCGCGTGCTGTTCCAAAAGTTGCTGATGCAGTTTCAAGAGCGGCTCACATTCTGCACAGTTGAGGATCAGGGTGTCGGCGCGCTCGTCCAGTTTTGCATACGAAGGGAAACCGGCACCGCCGGCGCCGACCACGCCACCCTCGCGGAGAAGGGCTTTAAGTTCAGTTATGTTCATGGTTATTCAGTCCTATACCATTATCGACGATGCCGACGATAGCGGCATCTACGGGCGCTTGTTCCATGTTGCAGCCGATGCGTGCTGCACTGCCGGTGGCTACCAAAACAAGCTCACCGATACCGGCGCCGACATTGTCGATCGCAACGATGTTGGAGGAGCTGTCGCCCATATCGGCGAGAGGCTCAACCACCATAAATTTACTGCCGATTAAGTTGTCATTTTTGCGTGTGGAAACAATACTTCCCACAACTTTTCCGACGATCATGTTCCTCACCTTTTCATTCAGTAGTTATTGGGATGGGGAGAATGCGGAGGGAGCGGAAGCCCCCTCCGCATGAACCATACAAATACTTATTTGAGTACGGGCAGGATCTTCTCCACATCGCCATGGGGTCTCGGGATGACGTGCGTCGCAATGACTTCGCCCAGACGCGCAGCAGAAGACGAACCGGCTTCCACAGCGGACTTAACAGCGCCGACATCGCCGCGAACCATGACGGACACGAGTCCGGAACCGATCTTTTCGGTACCGATCAGGACGACGTTCGCAGCTTTGACCATTGCGTCAGCAGCTTCGATAGCGGCGACCAGACCTCTGGTTTCGACCATACCTAATGCTTCCAGTGCCATTGTTGTTTCCTCCTTGTATTAGTTTTGTTTGGTAGACTTATTTCAGCTCCGGCAAGATTTTCTCGACGTCGCTGTGGGGTCTCGGGATCACGTGGGTCGCAACCAATTCGCCCAGCGTAGATGCGGACGTAGAACCGGCTTCGACAGCAGCTTTGACGGCGCCGACATCGCCGCGAACCATGACGGACACGAGTCCGGAACCGATTTTTTCGGTACCGATCAGGGTCACGTTCGCAGCTTTGACCATTGCGTCAGCAGCTTCGACGGCGGCCACCAGACCTCTGGTTTCGACCATACCCAATGCTTCCAGTGCCATACTCTTTACCTCCTTTACCGGTTCTACTTCGGGCGCCGCGTTCGGCGCCTCAGTGGGGACCTTTTTTTGTTCAGCCATTTTCATTCCCTGCCTTTTTCTGAATTCGTGCGGCGCTCAGATTGATCATCCGCATGGTTTCCTCGTGCGGGCTGGCAATGATAGCGTGAGCAACGGGCTTTGAGATTGCATTCGCGGACGCGTTTTCCACGGCGGCGGTGACAGCCGATACGTCGCCTTGCACGACGATCGTGACCAGGCGCCCGCCGAGCTTACGCTCCCATGTGACAAATTCCACGTTGGCGGATTTGCACATAATGTCCAAGCAATCGATTCCGGCGGTTACGCCGGACACTTCAACCAGTCCTAAAGACTTCATTTTGGAATCTCTCCTTAGAATTTCGGAAGGATCTTCTCCACGTCAGCGTGAGGACGCGGAATGACGTGGACAGCAACCAGCTCGCCCAAACGGGAAGCGGAAGTGGAGCCTGCCTCGACCGCGGCTTTGACAGCGCCGACGTCGCCGCGGACCATGACGGATACGAGTCCGGAACCGATTTTTTCGGTACCGATGAGGGTGACCTCTGCTGCTTTGACCATCGCGTCAGCAGCTTCGATGGCGGCGGTAAGACCGCGGGTTTCTACCATACCAAGTGCTTCGTTAGACATAATTGATATCCTCCCTTGAATTAATTCTTATCGAAAGCATTGATTTTGAGCATCGGCTCGGTGTCTGATTCGGTGCTGCTCATGATGTGAGTTGTGACAACACCGGAGACGCCTTTGGCTGCTTCGGCGGCGGCTTCCACCGCAGCCGTCACGTTGTCAACCGTACCGCGGAACTTGACAGCCACGATCAGCGGCACCGTCAAGCTTTCGGGGTTGCCCGGCTTATTCTTGTCGAAATGTTCAACTGTCACGTCGGCTGCTTTACAACCGGCGTCACATGCAACGAATGCCGCAACCAAGCCGTATACTTCAATAATACCGGTGGCGTTTCCCATTGTTTACTCGCCCCTTACTTGTTTACGACTGCGATCTTCAAACCTTCCATTTTCAGGTTCGTGACCAGCGCTTCGTTGATCTCTTCCAGCGGGTACTTATGGGTGATGAGTTTTTCCATCGGCAAGCCGATGCCCTTCGCACGCTTGAGGAAATCAAAGGTGGTGGCATAGTCGCGCAGGGTGTATACCCAAGAACCAACCGTGGTGATCTCTTTCGAGCAGATGTCGAAGTGGGGGTTGATGGTGGCGTCGCCGCCGTTGATGAAGAAGCCAAGCTCGCACAAGCCACCGCCGTTGCGGATGAACTTGTAGATATTGGCGTGAGCAACAGGGGAACCGGTGCACTGGAACGCGAAATCAGCCAGATAACCGCCGAACGCGTCTTTTACGCCGCCTGCCAACGCTTCCACTCCCTGGAAGTCCTTGAAGTTGACGGTGGCATTTGCACCCATCTGACGAGCGAACTCCAAGCGTTTGTTCTCGCCGTCCACCGCCACGATGTTCTCAACGCCCATCGTGCGCAGTACCGCAATGCAGATCAGACCGATGGGGCCGCAACCCTGCACGACAACGCGACTGTTAAAGCGCAGAATACCGGTGGTCTTGGCGCGCTCCACGGCGTGTACCAACACGGCGCAGGGCTCGATCAGAATACGGGAATCCAGATCCAAATCACTTACGTTGAACACGGACGAGCCGCCACGAACGACGATGTAATCGGCAAACCAGCCGTTAAAATGCACGTTGTCATCGGGAAGCAAGCCGTAGACGTCAGCGGCGCCGACGTTTTGCTTGTTCATGTCGTACATCGTGATATCGGGATCGTCGTGCAGCGTGACGCAGGTGACGACCTTATCGCCGATGTGCAGGGGTTTTCCTGCACTGTCGATCTTGACGTTTTTACCCATTTTGACGATCTCGCCGGTACCCTCGTGACCGAGTGCCACGGGGATCAGGCCAAAGGGATCGCGCTTGAACTCGTGAGCGTCCGTTCCGCAAACACCGCAGCCCTCAACTTTGACGAGCATATCGTCATCGCCGATTTCCGGAATGGCATACTCTTTGAGCTCAAATTTTTCAAGCTGAGTGAGCATTGCCACGCGTGCGGTTTTCGGGACGCTCTGTCCGGCAGCAGGAGCAGCAGCGGGAGCCGGAGCGGCGCCCTTCATGTTGTCCAATACCTGGCGGACGATTTCTTCAATGTTGGAAGAATTAACATCCATTACTTAGTGCCTCCACTTCTCTCAAAAAGTTCTTTACCGTAAGCAGCCAGTGCGGTATCCTGCTCTTCCGAGCCGCCGCTGACACCCAGTCCGCCGATGATCTCACCGTTCGCGTTCTTGAGCGGTTCTCCGCCTCCGAAAATGACGATGTGACCTTCGTTGGTAAACTGAATGCCGTACAACGGACCGCCGGGCTGTGCTAATGGTTTTAATTGTGCGGTGGACATTTTTAATGACACGACCGTAAATGCCTTTTGCAGAGCAACGTCATAACTGGCAATATACGAATCATCCGCACATTCTACCAGTACCGGTCGTGCTGCTTTGTTGGAAATTGCCACCACGGCTTTGACACCCATCTGAGCTGCTTTTTCTCGCACCTTTTCGGCAAGGGGGAGGGCAGCTTCAAGTGTCATATCGGTAAGGCTGCCGCTCAATTGGCGGGTCACCTTATCCACAATGGAGCGTAAGACTTGTTCGTCCATAAGCGGCTCCTTATTTCGCCATTTGCTCTAACACACGCTTGGTGATCTCAGCAACCAGATCGGTTTCACTCTCGCCACCGTGGCAGGAGCCGTCGCAGTTACCGCAACCGTGGCAGCTGGGCAGACCGGCTTTCTGGTTGGGGCACAGATCGGCGGGGTGCTTACCTTTCAGACCGAACTGACGGCGGATTTCATACAAGCGCTGTACCTGCTTCTCGCTGAGTTCTTTCGGGCCGCCGAGCTGCTTGGAGATGTAGAGCAGATGAGCGTAGAACTCAACCGACTCCATCTTATGGTACGCATTCAGCAGGTTGTCCGAGAACGCGAGCGCGCCGTGATTTTCCAGAAGCACTGCATCAAAGGACTGCAAGTACTTGGAAACCGCATCCGGAATCTCTTCGGTGGAGGGGGTGCCGTACTCAGCGATCGGCACGCAGCCGAGTGCGATAACCGCTTCCGGCATGATCGGCTGTGTCAGCGGAATACCCGCGATGGCAAAGCCGGTAGCGTACATCGGATGCGCGTGAACGACGGCACCGACGTCCGGACGCTCTTTGTACACACGCATGTGCATCTTGATCTCGGAGGAGGGCTTGAAGCCGGCGTTCGCTTGCAGCACCTTGCCGTCCTTGTCGACCTTGCAGATGTACTCGGGCGTCATGAAGCCCCTGCTGACGCCCGTGGGGGTACAGAGGAACTCGTTGTCGTTGAGCTTGACGGAAATGTTACCGTCGTTTGCCGCGACCATGCCGCGATCGTAAATGCGTTTACCGATCGCACAGATCTGTTTTTTGATTTCATACTCGTTTACCATAATGTATTCTCCTTTTCCATGTGGATTTTATTGGTTTTCCTATTTCTATGGCTACATCATACCACCACAAACAACGAAAGTCAACACATAAATTTGGTTTTTTCTGTGTTTTTATTAACTTTTTGTGGTTTTTCTTTGATTTCGATGTGATCGAGCAGTGCAGGAATGCCTTCGCCGGTCAATGAGTTTACGTGAAACACGGTTTCACAACCGGACAACCGCAGCCAGTTTTCGGCGCGGGCGGGGTCCGCTTTGTCGATCTTGGTGACGATTCCGATCACCTCACGGTTTACCAGGCAGGTGATACAGGGAGGAAAGAGGGAGTAGTCGTCGTCGGCGGCGATCAGCAGACCGACGACGTCCGCCTCGTAGGCATACAAACACAAGGCGGCGCCGAGGTCGTGGTTTTCGCAGTATTCGCCGGGGGTGTCGATGAGAAAGTCGTCGTAGGCGATCGCCTGCGTTTTCAGGTAAGCGACAGTCTCACCGCGCAGGGCTTGCGTCAGCGAAGTTTTTCCGCAGCCGCTTCGCCCCATTAAGATCAGTTTCTTTCTCATGTGCGGGTCAGCTCACAAACGGAGAAGCCCAGTTTTTCGATCGCATATTCGCGTATCGCCGTGAGTGCCGCCTCGACCTGCGATACCGTGCCGGTTACGATCACGGTGCCGCTGAAGCGGTCTACGAAGCCGAGCTCAACGCCCGAGGATTTAAGTGCAATGTCGCCGGCGATAATCGCCGTCTCGCTGGGGCTTAAGGTTAAAATACCAATGGCGCCTGCGTGATCGACGGCGGGGTCCAGACCGAGCTTGCGATACAAGATATCCTCGGGGTGCGCGATGATATGTGCGAGCGTGATTTGCTTACCGGGGACAAGTTCTTGAATGATGCGAGTTTTTTTCTCGCTTTGATTCAGCACGTCAAGTTCCATTGCATCAACCTCCTATCAGTGCTTTTAGCCCGTATGATTCCGCCTTGCGCCTGAGCAATTCCATATGTTCCGCGGTGGGCGGAGTGATGTGTGCCATCGTATACTCGCGGCCGAGACCGGTGTATTTGTCCTGCCCCATCCGATGATACGGTAACAGGTGAATTTCCCGCACGTTCGGCAAGGAGGCGGCGAAAGCGGCGATGGCGCCGACCTCTTCTTCCGTGTCGTTAAACGTGGGGATCACCGGTACACGGATGATCAGCCGTTTTGCCTTTTCGGCAATCAGTCGGGCGTTTTGTAAAATACGGTCATTGGGGCGTGTGGTAAATTCTTGGTGCTTTTCACTGTTTATGTGCTTGATATCCATCAGCACGCAGTCCAGTACCGGCAGATACCGTTCGATTACTTCGGGTGATGCGAAACCGGTGGTTTCGATGGCGGTGTGCACGCCGTTCTCCTGACACGCAGTCAGCAGGGCGACGGCAAAATCCGGTTGCGTTAGCGATTCACCGCCCGAAAGTGTGATGCCGCCGCCTGAACGGCGGTAATACATGCGGTCGCGCAGGACCTCTTTCAGCACTTCCTCCACCGTGACGTCGCGGCCTACCGTTTTGGTGTTGCCGCCGAGCGTCATTTGTTGGATTTCGTACGACTGGGATTCGGGGTTACAGCACCAACGACATCGAAGCGGACATCCTTTGAGAAAAACCAGCGTGCGGATGCCCGATCCGTCGTGGGTGGAAAATCGCTGAATATCGAAGATCCTGCCGGTCACCGATAACAACGAGGTATCCATTAGAATCCTCCTTGTTCGGTGCGGTTGATAATGTCGTCTTGCAGCGAGCGGGACAGCGTGGTAAACAAAGCACTGTAACCTGCTACGCGAACGACCAGCGAGCGGTAGTTTTCGGGATGCTTCTGCGCATCGCGAAGTGTCTCGCGACTGACGACGTTAAACTGAACGTGGCTGCCCTTTTGATCGAAATAACCGCGAACCAGCGCCACAAAGCTTTCCAGACCGCTGCGGCCTGCCAATGCACTGGGGTGGAATTTCATGTTGAAAAGGGTGCCGTTGGAAGCAATGTAGTGATCCAGTCTGGCAACCGAGTTTGCGGCGGCTGTCGGACCGTTTACGTCGCGACCTGCGGCGGGGGAAACGCCGTCCGCCACCGGTGTGAACGCCAAGCGACCATCCGGTGTGGCACCGGTTTGCGCGCCGAGCGGCACGTTTGCGGAAACCGGATACAGACCGGCTTGATACACGCCGCCGCGCGGATTGCGATACCGCTCAACGGGGCGGGTGTAGGTGTAGGCAACGTCGCGTGCAAAATCGTCGATTGCGCGATCGTCGTTACCGAATTTCGGCAACGTGTTGATGCGATCAAGCAACTGTTGATAGCGCGCCTTTTGCTCGTCGGAGCAGGGGTTTTGTGCAACCGTGAGGTACACCGCTTTGATGTCGTCCGGTGTCAACGTGCGACCGCTATCGACCATGCTCTTGACGACCTGCTTTGTGAGTTTCTCCGCTTGCTTGGGATCCATATCCTTGCCGTAGTTGTTTTCGAGCGCTTGGCGGAACTCCGCAAGCGAGATATATTTTTCATTGAAGACGAGTTCTTTCACGGCGGTCAGTGCATCGGCAACGTTGGCGATGCCGAAGCCTTGCGGACCGGTGAAGTTGTACACGCAACCGCCCTCTTGTGCGCTCTTTCCGCGACCGATGCAATCCTCCAACATTGAGGAGAGAAACGGCAGGGGTGCGCGATCCATGTGCGCTTGGTCGATGGCGTTGTCTGCGTTGACCATCAATTCGATGAAGTATTCCATCTGCTTTTTATAAGCATCGTAGAACTCGTCAAAGGTTTTCATCGAGGCAACGTCGCCGGTTTGCGGGCCAACTTGGAAACCGTTGTCCATACCGTTCGAGAAAGTGAGCTCCAACGGACGGCACATATTGAAGAATGCGGCGTCGTGCCAACCATCGGTTTTGCCCGATTTTTGCGGTTCCACACAACCGATAATGTTGTAGTCGCGTGCGTCCTGCAACGTCAACCCGCGGTTTTGCAGAGCGGGAACGATGACTTCGTCGTTGTAATACGCGGGGAGCCCAATGCCGGTGCGGGTGATTTCCGCGGCGCGGATCATGAACTCGTGTGGGGTACCGTTCCACACACGCACCGAGAACGACGGCTGCGGGAGCAGTACGTGCAAGGTGGCGTTGATACACATATACGACATGTCGTTGGTGGCATCCTTGCCGTTCTTGTCCTGACCACCGGCGCACAGGTTTTGGAACATGCTGTAACCGGCAAAGCCTTCCGCAGAGGCGAGGTCGCGAACCTTACCGAGGTCGTTGAGTTTTACCCAAACACAGTCCACGTATTCCTGCGCTTGCTCGCGGGAGATAACGCCCTTATCGAGGTCGGCTTTTAAATAAGGATACATATACTGGTCGAAACGACCGGGGGAGATGGAGTGACCGCTGGATTCGATCTGAATGAGCATTTGCACGAACCAGAACGACTGGCACGCCTCGTAGAACGAGGTGGCACCGTGAGCGGGCACGCGAGAGCAGTTTTCAGCGATCTGTAACAATTCTGCCTTGCGCGTGTCATCTGCACATTCGGCGGCTTGCTTGCGTGCTAACTCCGCGTAACGGTTGGCGTACAATTCCACCGCGTCGCACGTAATGAGAACGGCGTTGAGAAAATGATGGCGTTTGGCGTAATCAGCATCTGTGACGCACAGTTTTTTAAGTGCTGCGCGCGCTTCTTCGGCAATACCGCGATAGCCGATCTTCAGAACCTTGCCATAGTCTACCGTTACGTGACCGACACCGTTATAGAAGTAGTTGCCGGGCGTGAAAATATTGTGTTCGATCGCCGTGATGGTTTCCGGTACCATATACGAGGTAGCGAGCTCGCTGGTCGTTCGCCCTTTCCAATAGGGAAACACCTTACGCAGCGCGTTTTTGGTTTCTTCCGAAATCAAAAACGGGTCCGCGGAACGCGTGGCAAGCGTGTCAAACTCCGCCTCCAGCCATTCGTAAGAATACTCCGGGAACAGCTGCGCGCCGCGCGGATTCTTGGAACTGGAACCGACGATCAGTTCGAGCGGGCGAATGGTGATCGGAATATGCGCCAAAATATGTGCAAACGCTTTTGCACGGCGCAGAATGATCGGTTCGCCCTCCGTTTGCTGATACGATTCGGTCAGCAACACTGCACGATACGGTTCGATCTCGGGCATTTTTTCAAACAAATGCTCAACGAGCTTCGCAATACGCGGGCTTTTTTGAATGTCTTGCGTATAAAAAGTGGACATATTGATACCCTCCCACATTTCATTCTGTACTCATTCTACACGAATCCCACATAAAAGTCAATAGGAAAACCAACAAAAACAAAATAAATTATTACAAAATCAAAGAAAATTTCAAAAATTCAACACATAAAACCAAAAATGTGGAAAGAAAAACACAAAAAACAGAAAAAACCAACATACATTCCACATTTACGTGGTTCACGGTGGAAAAAGAACAGTGGGTGAAAAATAAAAATAAGAACCGACCCGCCGGCGCAATTCAAATTTGCGGGCGGGTGCTCCGGAACCTTGTTGTTTTTACAATAAAAAAACGCCCTGCGAACTATCCTAG
>JAZOAK010000047.1:0-2581 GCA_045595445.1 Acutalibacteraceae bacterium | reverse complement strand
CAACAATGCAAAGGCGAGTTCCAACAATACCGCTTTGCAGATGATAAGAAGATTGACGACGAATTCGGTCTGGATATGGAACAAATCGAGCATTTCCGTTCGTTTTGTAAAATGGCAGAAGCCAACAACATCAAACTGGTCGTGTCCATCGTTACCGGTTGGATGAGCGGCAGACTGTTCGTTCCGCCGGCACTTGAGCGCCTCAACCACATCACCGATCCCGAAAGCCTGATGTGGCAGATCCGTTTGGCGCGCGGACTGGTACGCTACTTAAAAGATGAACCCGCCATTGAAATGTGGGATCTCGGCAACGAGTGCAACTGTCTGGGTGTGTCGCCCGACCGTAACGCCGCCTATCTGTGGACGGCAACCATCCGCAACGCCATTTTGTCGGAGGATCAGTCCCGTATGATCATGTCGGGCATGCACGGTCTCGGTACGTATTCCACTCAAAACCGTATGTGGTATATCCAGGATCAGGCGGAATTGACCGATGTGCTGACGCCGCATCCGTATCCGTCCCCGTCGGTCGGCGGCGATGTTGAGCCCATCAACCGCCTGCGCACCACGCTGATCCCCACAACGCACGTGGCACTGTATTCGGGCGTCGGTCACAAGCCCGCCATGTTGCAGGAGATCGGTACGTTCAGCAACACGGTCGGCAACGAACAGATCGCCGCGGACAACGTGCGCGTCAATCTGTTCTCCGGCTGGGCAAACGGCTCTCTCGGCTTTTTCTGGTGGTGCGCGTACGACCAAAAGCACTTGACGAATCCGCCGTACTGTATGAGTATGATCGAAAACGAGCTGGGTATGTTCCGCGCCGACTTTTCACCGAAACCCAACGCGTTCGTGATGAAGGACGTGACCAAACTCCTCTCAAATCTCCCGTTCGGTGACCTTCCCGCCGCCGAGGTAGACGCGGTCTGCGTCATTCCGACAGAACTCGGAAGCTACTACGATCAAGTTGGTGCTACGTATGTGCTTGGCAAACAAGCGGGTATCAATATTACGTTTGCTACTTGCGATCAGGAATTGCCCGAAGCGCCGATCTACATCGTACCGGCGTTGATGGGCTGGAGTGCCATCACGCAGGAAGTGTATGCCAAACTCGTCAAAAAAGCGGAAGCGGGCGCCGCCGTGTATATGTCCACCGGCACCGGCTTTATCAGCGAGATCGAGGATAAAATGGGCCTTGAATCCTTGGGTATGATCAACTCGCACGAGTGGCGTGAAGCGGATTTCGGCACGTTCAAAGTCCCGTTTGAGTACGATAAGAAATTCTTGTTCCGCAGCGTCGGTGCCGAGGTGCTTTGCGAGGACGACGACGGCACGGTCATCTTCTCCAAGATGCCACGCGGCAAGGGCGCTATCTACTTCTTAAACTTCGCCGCTGAAACGGTTGCCTGGAATCAGCCGGACAGTTTCATCGACTATCCGTACTACAAGATCTATCAGACGGTTGCCAAAGACGTACTGGCAAAAAAACCGGTCGTCAGCAACAACCCCGATATCGTGCTGACCGTCCATCCGCTCGACGAAAAACGCTTCGTCATCGTGGCGATCAACTATTCCGACCGCGATCTGCCGTTTGATATCACGTTGCAGGGCAGCCGCATCACCGCTATGCATTACGGTGACGGCAAGACCATCCCCACCTGCGATGCGACCATCTTTGAAGTGACGATTTAACTCTTGCGCAGTGTGATACAATGCACTAAGGGACGGTGTTTTTTATGCAATATTACCCTCAAAGTGAGGCATTTATTAAGGTGCGCGGCGGCTTGCCCAACACCGCGTACCGCATCACACGCGACCACGCGTGCAAGGTCGCCTTTATGGGCGGCTCCGTCACGGACGGTATGGGTGCTTCTGTTATCAGAGGCGGCTGGCGCACGCGGATAGTCAACCATCTGAAGGAAACGTACCCCGACGTCGCGTTCGAGCAAATTGACGCGAACATCGGCGGCAACGGCTCGCAATACGGCGTCTATTTCGCCCGTCAGTTCGTGGCAGTGAAACACCCGGACCTCGTGTTTATCGAATACGCGGTCAACAACGCATACGACGGCTGCGGCGATGCCGAAACGCTCTGGATGCATTACGAAACGCTGATCCACACCATTCGCACCGAAAGTCCCTGCACCGAGATCGTGCTGGTATACGTGTCGGATTCCTGCCACCGTTCCAGGGACATCATTCCCGTGCTCGAACAGATCGCGGACAAATACGCCCTGCCGTCCGTCAATTACTACGAAGCCGTCATGCACGCGATGGGGGATCCGTCGAACTGGAGCAACTACTTCATCGACGGCGTCCACGCCAACGACAACGGCTACGACGTCATGGCAGACGTGGCAAAAGGCTTGATCGAGTACGCCATGCAAACGCCGTCCGTGACCTATCAAAAGGCGGCAACACCGCCCGCGCAGGCGCGATTGCAGAGCGAGGCGAACGCCCTCATCACGTCGACGTTAGATCCCGTACCGTCGGGCTGGGAAAAGGTGGAGAAATTCTCCTATGCCGGCCGTCATTATAACGGCTGCGTCCAAACCACCGCCACGGATAAACCCATCACCGT
>JAZOAK010000046.1:0-15964 GCA_045595445.1 Acutalibacteraceae bacterium | reverse complement strand
AGCCCCCCATCATGAAGCTGCTCACCACCCAGAAGGAGCGCACCATCCGTATGCGTCCTCCCCGTGCGGTGACCCAGCGCGAGAAGATTCTCTTCCCCATCATCGGTCTCTTGCTCACCTGCTTCCTCGTGCCTTCGGGTCTGCCCCTGTTGGGTATGCTCTTCTTTGGTAACCTGTTGAAGGAGAGTGGTGTGACCAAGCGTCTGGCCAACACCGCATCGAACCAGCTGATGGATATCGTAACCATCTTGTTGGGTGTAACCGTGGGTGCCTCGACTCAGGCTACCACCTTCCTCACCCCCAAGTCGATTATGATCTTCGGTCTGGGTGCTGCCTCGTTCATCGTGGCAACTACCGCTGGTGTATGCTTTGTGAAGTTCCTCAACCTCTTCCTCAAAGAGGGTAACAAAATTAACCCCCTCATCGGTAATGCAGGTGTGTCGGCTGTGCCCGATGCTGCACGTATCTCGCAGGAGGACGGTCTGCACTACGATCGTAGCAACTATCTGCTGATGCACGCTATGGGCCCCAACGTGGCAGGCGTAATCGGTTCGGCTGTTGCCGCAGGCGTATTACTGACATTATTCGGTTAAACAACTTAAAGGCGGGGATTTACCTCCCCGCCTTTACTTATCAAAAAGGATGAACGCGTTATGGATACACAAACTCTTCTCTCCCTACGTCGCCGCATTTTAGAGCGTGAGTTTTCCCGTATGAACACACCGCAAAAACAAGCGGTATTTCATACCGAAGGACCGCTCTTAATTCTTGCCGGCGCCGGAAGCGGTAAAACGACCGTACTGGTTAATCGAATCGCGAATATGGTACGGTACGGAAAAGCTTATACAAGCACCGTACTTCCCACTCTCACTACCGAAGATGAGGAAGCACTTCGCCGCTGTGCAGACGGTGTCGATCCTATTGATGAGCGTATCATCCGTTTGTGTGCGGTGGATCCGTGTCCTGCGTGGCGGATCCTCGCCATCACCTTCACCAACAAAGCGGCAGGCGAACTTAAAGAACGCCTCTCCTCGATGCTGGGCAGCGAGGGTGAGCAAGTCATGGCCGGCACCTTCCACTCGTTTTGTGCGCGTATTCTTCGCACCGACGGTGAGTCGTTGGGGTATTCCTCGCATTTCACCATTTACGATACCGATGACAGCCGTCGGCTCATGAAAGAGTGTATGAAGTCGCTCAACATCGAGGAACGCGTTATCGGGCATAAACAGATCCTAAATGAGATCAGTCGTGCAAAGGATACACTGATCTCACCGGAGGAATTTGCCGTTTCGGCGGGCAGTGATTTTCGCCTAAAAAAAGTGGCCGATTGCTATGCACTGTATCAAAAACGCTTGCACGAAGCGGATGCCATGGACTTTGACGATCTGCTTTGCAAAACCGTCGAGTTGTTTGAAACCAACAAGGCGGTACTGCAAAAATACCAAGACCGATACCACTATTTGATGATCGACGAGTATCAGGACACCAACCATGCACAATACCGCTTTGTCAGTATGTTGGCGCATAAAAGTCAAAATCTCTGCGTTGTCGGTGACGATGATCAAAGCATTTACAAGTTCCGCGGTGCAACGGTCAAGAATATTTTGGAATTTGAAGATCAGTTCCGGAATTGTACCGTTATCCGTTTGGAACAAAATTATCGTTCAACCCAGAATATCCTGGATGCAGCGAACGCGGTGATCGCCAAGAATATTAACCGTAAAGGCAAAACGCTGTGGACACAAAACGGAAAAGGCGAATTATTACAATGGCATGCGCTTGAAAATGAAGACGAGGAAGGTCGTTTTATCGCACAAAAGGTCTTTGATAAAGTGGCCACCGGGAACTACCGCTATCGCGATATGGCGGTGCTGTACCGCGCCAACGCGCAATCCAATGCCATCGAACGCGCGTTGGTGAAAAGCGGTATTCCCTACCGTATCATAGGCGGTCACCGTTTTAACGATACCAAGGAAGTTCGCGATATGATTGCCTACTTACGCGTTATCAACAATCCGGATGATCGCGTAAGCTTAAAACGTGTCATTAACGAGCCAAAGCGCGGAATCGGCGACACCACCATTGATAAAGCCACACTACTGGCGGATCAGCAAGGTATCTCGTTGTACGAGGTGCTGTCAGCTGCCGATACTTATGCAGATCTCAGCCGTTCAGCCAATAAGATCCTCCCCTTTATTCAGATGATGAACGCCTTACGTGACGAGGCGGAAAGTGGTGAGATCTCGTTACACCAACTGTATGCCAACGTATTAGAACGCTCTGGCTATCTTGCCATGTGGCAGGCCGCCGGTGATGCTGAGGCAGATCGTGTGGACAATCTCAATGAGTTAGCATCTTCCATTCAATCCTATGAAAAATCCTGCGAGGATACCGAACCGACCCTTGCCGGTTTCTTGGAAGAAAACGCACTGATGACCGACATAGACAACTACGATGCCGGTGCGGATGCCATGGTTTTAATGACCATGCACGCCGCCAAAGGATTGGAGTTTCCCGTGGTATTTCTTCCCGGATTCGAGGATGGTATCTTCCCCGGTGTGCAAACCATGTTTATACCGGAAGAAGTGGAGGAAGATCGTCGGTTGTGCTACGTCGCACTCACGCGTGCCAAACAAGAACTTTTTATCACAACAGCCGGCAGTCGTTTGTTATACGGTTCTACCACGCGTAATCGCCCCTCCCGCTTTTTGCAAGACATTCCCGAGGAATTGGTTAAGCACCATGAAAACGCGTCTCTTTATCGGCCTCGATCGTTTTCATCTTCTTATTCTTCTGCCTCCTATGCTGCTCCACGTTCCACATTCAATGCTCCGACAAAACCCACCTTTCAAAACAACTATTCGGGCGGCGGAATCTCGGCAAGTAAACCTATTGCAAAAACAGATCATGGGCAATGGCGAGTCGGTGACCAAGTCAGTCACAAGGTGTTCGGCAACGGCACTATCCAAGCTGTACAACCGATGGGTAACGATACACTCTTAACGATCACCTTTGACAAAGTGGGTCAAAAGAAAGTAATGGCAACTTTCGCCAAACTGACAAAATTGTAAAAAACAGCCGTCTTACCGTTCGGGTAAGGCGGCTGTTTCTATGTAATTCAAGACAACGTCCCGTAGGTGAACCGGATCCAATTCTCCGTATAAACAACGTAAAACCAGTTCTGATACAACGTGTTCTTCCGTTGAAATATCCGAAATTTCTTCCACGATCTCCCCCATCTCATTTTCAACACGAATACCGTAACTACGATACGGATCGCCTTCGTCCAGATATAAAACTTCTTCGAACATTCGATATATGAACACGCACAACTCTCCCTCAAAAAGATATTGAATCCTAAGCGATTTTGTGATAGAATGTCATTGTGTATGGTTTGGCAAGCAAAAAAGTTCAACCGTTTGTTCATATTTTGTATTATAGTTCATCGCGTTGAACTTGTCAAGCGTTTTTTGGAAATTTTTGGAGGTGTGCGCATGTTTTTTGAACGATTCAAAATGTTATGTGAGCACAAACGAATATCCCCCACCAAGGCAAGTCAAGAAATCGGGTTCAGCAAAGCGTCAGTATCTCGCTGGCGCAAGGACTACAAACAAGGAATTGATACCCTGCCCGGTATGGAAATTGCCAAAAAGATTGCGGATTATTTTGACGTGACTTTGGACTATCTTTTGGGAAAGCCCCTGTCGGATCCTCTGCCTGAACTCGGTAATGAGTATAAAACGCGCCACATATTGCGCGATACAACCCCCATTTCATTACTGCCGAGGCCGACGCTAACAGACCATGAATTCTTGTTAATTGATGCTTATCGGCAACATCCGGAATTGCAAGCGTTGGTCGATCTGGCACTGGGCATAGCCGAGCCAAACGACCAAGAAGACGAAAAAGCATAGCACACAAAACCTCCCATGTCATATGATGGCAGTGAAGGGTTACCATTGTACTAATGGCATCCCCTATCATCATAGACATAGGAGGATTTTTAATGGCTGATAACAACAAGTACATGCAAAACAGCGGATGTAAAGAGGCCGTTTGTGTGGATGCCGGACGAGTATATGATTCTTGCTCTGATAAAGATTGCCTGGAGGATCTGCGCGTATTTTTCACCGAACGCGATCAACTGGTGATCGACCATGCTGTCAGCATCCGCGCTAAAAAAGCAGAGGTGTTATCCACCTATATCGACGTGGAGGCTCTCCCCTTTAATCGCGGCTACTATTCCTGCGACCTCACCTTTTTCTTCAAGGTAACGGTAGAAGTGTACGCAGGTCATGGCTCCGGTTGCTGTTTGATCGATGGTGTTGCCGTATTCCAGAAAAAGGTTATTCTTTTTGGCAGCGAGGGTAACGTAAAGGTGTTCACCAGCGAATTTTGTCCCGATCATCGCGACCGTCAGGAGATGCCGACACGCAACATGCCACGTTGTACGGTGCAGGTTGCGGAACCGGTCGTGCTTTCCGCGCGGTTGGTTGATAAATGCAACTGCGGTTGTCGGTGCGATTGCTGTGCATCAAGCATCCCGGTAAGCGTATGCGAGTGCTTCGGCGGTTGTTTCGTGGACAACGATACCGAAAAGGTAGTCCTGGTAACGCTCGGAATCTTTACCATCGTTCAGCTGATTCGCAACGTACAAATGCTGATGCCGATCTACGATTTCTGTATGCCGGCAAAAGAATGTTGCCCAAATACCGAAAACCCCTGCGATATGTTCAAGAAGATGTGTTTCCCCGTTGACGAGTTCTTCCCGCCGAAAGGCGATGACCACTGCGGTTGTTAAAACAAAAGAGCTGAATGCTTTGGCATTCAGCTCTCTTTTATTAAGGCACGTACTACTTCGCCCGCGATCATCAATCCGGCGGATGCCGGTACAAACGCAACACTCGAAGGAGTGCGAGAGGTGTTATCCGACTTTATCGGTTCTTCAGTTGAATACAGGACCTTGACGTGGGTAATACCGCGCACACGCAATTCACGGCGCATTACGCGAGCAAGCGGACAAACCGACGTTTTGGAAATATCCGCAACTTTCAGTTGCGACGGGTCCAGCTTGTTTCCTGTACCCATACAACTGATCACCGGTACACCCGCCGCTTGGGCGCGCTCAATAATCGTCAGTTTTGCCGTAACGGTATCCACCGCATCCACCACGTAGTCATAGCAACCAAAGGGATAATCTGCGGCATTGTCCGGCATATAAAAGCAACAATGCGTTGTCACCTTGGTGGTCGGGGCAATGTCGGCAATACGCGCTTTCATGGCATCTACCTTATATTGCCCGATGGTGCTGTGTAAAGCAATGATCTGGCGATTCAAATTGCTTTCACACACGGTGTCGTTATCAAACAGATCCAATGCGCCCACACCACTGCGTGCAAGTGCTTCGGCGACATAACCACCGACACCACCTATACCGAAAACAGCGACACGTGCCGCAGACAAGCGCTGCATCGCATCAGCACCAAGCAACTGCTCGGTGCGAGAAAATGCCTCGTTACTCATTCTTGCTCAGCAGTTGCCTGTTCATTTTCGTTTTCAGAAGTCTCCTCATCAAACTCTTGTGACACAAGCATCGTGTTCTGCTTTTTCTTGTTGTTGAAATAGACTGCTGCGGCTGTGACCGCAGCCGCACCGGCTAAAATTGCCCAAAACTTTTTCATGTTTACGCATCCTTTCCTTTGCTTTTTTTTCGTAACAATTGTTCAAGACGATACAGTTTATCTCGCCGCGCAGAGGTTTTTGCACGATCGTGGCAGTAGCGTCCGTCACGCTGTTCTAAGACATCCCCCTGCACCGCATCGGGCGGCAACAAGGGTTTATCGACGACAAAACAGATACCGTTATCGTCTTGCAGTACCGCTTTGTCACCTTCAAAACGATCAATGGCATATCGCACTTTCGTCCACCTCTATTTCTTTTCCGTTATGACGGAGACGGTTTTTCCGTCACTGGTGAGTACAATTTCACCGTTCAAATCGCTGCGATATACCGTAACAGCATTGCGTTTGAGTGTTTGCAACGTCGCGGAATGAGGGTGGTTGTAAGAGTTGTTATACCCACAGGTAATCAGCGCAATAGCAGGAGAAATGCTGCGGATAAAACTGCCGTCGCTGGAAGTAGAACTACCGTGATGCCCCACTTTAAGCACTTCAACATCCAGAGTTGGTACGGCATCAAGGATCTCACGTTCCACCTCTTTGCCGGCATCTCCCATGAACAGAAAATCCATTTTGCCATGTGACACCAGACAAACGACCGATTGGTCGTTCGTCTCCGTATAGTCGCTGAGCCCGCTCAAAATGGTGATGGTTGCTTCACCAAACGGATATACGGTGCCATGCTCCGCTTCGGTGGGAAGCACATTGCAATCCGTCATTGCCTCCAACATACGTTCATAAGTACGCGTAGTAGGCGTGTGACCTTTCGGCATAAACGACATCAAAAAGGTATCAATGGGGATATTACGAATAACCGTATCCATACCCCCAATGTGATCGGCATCAGCGTGTGTGGCAATTACGTAATCCAGTTTCGCAACACCGGCACTCTCTAACGCGGTAAGAACAGCGTCATCGTCAGTATTCTCTCCGGCATCGATCAAAGCGTTTTTATCACCGCTTTGAAGTAAAATGCAATCTGCATTACCGACATCCAAAACCGTAACACGTAACGTTCCCTCAGGTGGTGGGGTGCTATGCAACCCCACAGTGCTGTATAGACTGTCCCACGTTGGCAAAAACGGCAATTGAAGAGAGCTGTTGAGCGAGATCAGTACGCATAAGACAACAACCGCTAAAACAGCACTTACCAGCGTTACACGATTGCGATAACGCGTTGCTTTACTACTGCGTTTTCGTTTCGCCATAGTTTTATTCTCCGATTACCTCGTCATCATCTGCGCGATTCATATTCATTTCCAACCACTGCTGGCGTGTAATAAGCACTTGTCGAGGTTTACTGCCTTCGTGAGGTCCTACAATACCGCGTTGTTCCATTTCATCTATAATGCGACCTGCACGCGCATACCCCAAACGTAACCGTCGTTGCAGTAAAGAGGTGGATGCCATTCCGGCTTCAACCACCACTTCAATCGCCTGCGGCAGCATTTCATCTCCACCGCCGGCAACGCCATCGTCGGCATCGCTCGAAGATTTCGAGGATTTTTCTGCCGCCTCTGCTTGACGGTTGATTTCTTCGATGACCGCTTCGTCATACTGCTGTGCCTCGGTAGATTTCAAGAAATCAACGACTGATTCCACTTCGCGGTTACCAACGAAACAGCCTTGCACACGCATGGGTTTCGCAAAACCGACCGGCATAAACAGCATATCGCCTTTGCCAAGCAGTTTTTCCGCACCACCGGTATCGAGAATAGTACGGGAGTCAACCGCCGATGCCACAGTCAATGCCAAGCGCGACGGAATATTTGCTTTTATCAAACCGGTGATAACGTCAACCGAAGGACGTTGCGTTGCAATTACCAAGTGCATGCCTGCCGCACGAGCCATTTGCGCCAAACGACAGATATTGCTTTCCACTTCGTTGGCAGCCACCATCATCAAATCCGCTAACTCATCGATAATGATTAAGATCTGCGGGAGAACTTCAAGCGTATCACTGTTCTTAGCCGCCTCATTATACGCCGTTAAATCACGCACGCTGTTTTCAGCAAATAGTTTATAGCGACGAAGCATTTCATTAACAGCCCAACCGAGCGCACCCGAGGCTTTTCGGGGATCGGTAACGACGGGAACCAACAAATGCGGAACACCGTTGTAAACACCAAACTCCACCTGTTTCGGGTCGATCAAGAGCAAGCGCACTTCCTCAGGTCGAGCACGGAACAACACACTTTGAATCATGGAGTTCGTACACACCGACTTACCGGAACCGGTCGTACCGGCGATCAGCAAGTGGGGCATTTTGGCCAGATCCGCTAACACGATCTGACCACCGATATCCTTACCGAGCGCAACTGTCAACTTGCTTTTAGCATTTTCAAAATCTTTTGAACCGATCAAATCACGCAAGCAAACAGAGCCGCTCACCTTGTTTGGCACTTCAATACCGATTGCCGCTTTGTTCGGGATCGGCGCTTCGATACGCACACCGGTCGTTGCCAAACGAAGAGCAATATCATCAGCAAGCCCCGTAATACGGCTGATCTTAACGCCGGCACTCGGCTGCAATTCATACCGCGTAACGGTGGGACCGCAAGAAATATCAATAACTTTCGCGCTGACGCCGAATTCGTTCAGTGTTTGAATCAACAGGTCCGCTGTTGCTGTCTGCTCGCGCGCGGCGGCGGATTCATCCATAGACTTAGACTCATTGAGCAGGGACAAGGGCGGATAACAGTACGTATCCGTTTCATCCTGTTTTTTCTCAGCAGGCTTTTCTGTTTCAGCAATGGGTTCCTCTTGCTTCGGCGGTTCTTTCTCGTCCTCAGAATCGGCATACAGATCTTCAGATACTTTTTGAAGAACCGCCCCTTTATCCAGTTGTTTGGTTTCGGGTTCTGCGACAATAACCGAGTCGCGGATAGTATCATCGGGATATCCCGCACCGAGTTCCACATCAATTTTGGCAACCTTGTCGTTTTGCGCGGCGCCGTCCATTGCCACTTCCATTGCATTTTCCAAGGTTTCCTTTGTGGATTTAACCGGTTTCCATAGTGCACGCAGCAAGGTGAAAATCGGTGTGCCGGTTACAAGCATGGCGAACACGAAAACGCCTAAAAGCAGAATGATTTTAGAGCCAACATCGGTGAACAGATATTCCATACAGTGACCGAGAAGACTACCAAGCGCGCCGCCACCGCCACGACCGTCTGCCCCCGCTGTATACGCATCCAACAAGGCATCTGTCCAGGTATAAACAGTGGCATCAACACGGAAAATTTCAATGGTACTTGCCAATACCGTGATCAGCAAAAACGATTGCCATATTTTCCCCTTCACGCTACCAATGGGACGCTCCATCGCGCAGAGTACCGCCACATACCCCATTAAAAACGGTAAAATATAGAGGCATGCGCCAAACAAGCCGAACAGCGTTTTATGTAACCAACCCCAAAGACTGGCACCTTCGATCAGCGCAATGCAAAGGAGCAACACCGCACCGGCAAACAGCAACACGGCAGATGATTGGTTTTTGGCACTTTGCGAAACCGTTTTGCTTTGCTTTGACTCTGCCCTTCCTTTGGCATGTGATACTGTGCTTTTTTTAGAAGTCTTGCGTTTTTGAGCCACAAATGCCCCTCCTCTTGGAATTATGTAACAGCCGTCAACGGCTGCTTTTAATCATTTCATGCAATGCGTGTAACGCTTGTGATAACGAACCAATCTCATCAATTAGTCCTACTGAAACGGCTTCTCTGCCATCTAAGACTGTTCCCATATCCGTCGTCATTTCATCCGTATTCATGCATAGGTTTGTAAAACGATCGTGTTCAATACGCGAATGCTCCGTCACAAAACGAATGATTCTCTCCTGCATCCGCTGAAAATGTGCAAAAGCTTGCGGAACTCCCAAAACTAGTCCGTTAACACGCACCGGGTGTATCGTCATAGTGGCGGACGGTGCAATAAAGGACCGTTTTGCCGACACTGCCAATGGAACACCAATGGAATGCCCACCGCCCAGTACCAACGAAACCGTCGGTTTCGTCATGCCGGCGATCAGTTCCGCCAAAGCCAGTCCCGCTTCAATATCGCCACCGACCGTATTGAGCAAAATGAGAAGACCGTCAATATCTTGACTTTCCTCGATAGCAACCAGCTGCGGTAGAACGTGTTCATACTTTGTCGTTTTATTATCCCCGGGCAACGCATAATGCCCTTCGATCTGTCCGATAATTGTCAAGCAATGAAGGTTATATTCCCCGTTGCTTGTGGTAACCGAACCGTTTTCCACGACATCTTTAAGCACTTGTTGTAAATCCGATGCAGGACGTACAGATTCAGAAAGTTGGTTTTGTTGTTCATCCAATTTTCCTCGCCTCCGGCAATTAGTGTTGCCGTAAGGCGCTCAGAACATACACAGTATACCATTTTACAGGTAGTTACGCAAGTATCAACGAATATCCAAACGTGTAATTTCCATTGTTTTTCCGGTCTTGGGATCTACCGTCAAGAGTACCGCATTCATGGTGCACTCACCGTCTGCTACCGCAAAACGAACCGGTAATTTATCTTTCATTTTGGAAACGGCAAGTTCCGGGCGTATACCGAGAACCGAGCGGATCGGTCCTGTCATACCGATATCTGAAATAAATGCTGTGCCACCATCTAAAATCTGTTCATCTGCTGTTTGCACGTGTGTGTGCGTGCCAAGCACCGCTGTAACGCGTCCATCCGCATAAAAGGCGAGCGCTTTCTTTTCCGCAGTTGCTTCGGCGTGAAAATCAACGATACGGCAACTCGGTAACTCGGAATCGGTAAGCAACAAGTCCAACGTTTCAAAAGGACAAGTTAACGGATCCATATATACCAATCCTAATAGATTGATGACTGCAACACAATAGCGACCTTTATCTACAATAAACACGCCGCTTCCCGGTGCCGTTGTCGGATAGTTTGCAGGACGTAATACGCCGTTTTTTTCATCCAAAAGATCGTAGACTTCCGGGCGGCGAAAGACGTGGTTTCCGGTTGTAATGGCATCCGCGCCACAAGCAAACAATCTTTCAGCCGACACGCGGGTAATTCCGTTACCATCCGCGGAGTTTTCACCGTTGATAATACACACGTCCACGGCATACTTACGCCTCACCGCCGGCAATACTTTTTCCAAGTGTGCACAACCGGCAGACCCCACAACATCGCCGACACATAAAATGTTCATGCCTATCTTCCTTTTATAGCACAAACGGTGTCCTTTTAAGGACACCGTTTATTGTTATTTCGCATAATCTACAGCGCGGTTCTCGCGAACAAGATGAACCTTAATCTGACCGGGATAGTCAAGTGAATCCTCAATTTTCTTCGCAATATCGCGTGCAAGCAACGTCATCTTATCGTCGCTGACAACGTCGGGGCGAACAAGAATACGAATTTCACGACCCGCCTGGATAGCAAACGAACGCTCAACACCTTCAAATTCATTCGCCACTTCTTCCAGTTTTTCCAAACGCTTAATATAGTTCTCCAAATTTTCGCGACGAGCGCCGGGACGCGCCGCCGAAATAGCGTCTGCGGCTTGCACAAGACAAGCAACAACGGTTGTTGCCTCAACGTCACCGTGATGTGCTTGAATGGCATGGACAACCGCTTCGCTTTCCTTGTACTTACGAGCGATATCAACACCAATCTCAATATGCGAGCCTTCAATCTCGTGATCGACCGCTTTACCGATGTCGTGTAACAAACCGGCGCGGCGGGCAACCTCGGGATCAATACCAAGCTCGCTGGCCATAATACCCGATAAGAAGGCCACTTCCATAGAATGGTTCAAGACGTTCTGACCGTAACTGGTGCGATAACGCAGACG
This sequence comes from Acutalibacteraceae bacterium, assembly GCA_045595445.1. Taxonomy (GTDB): domain Bacteria; phylum Bacillota; class Clostridia; order Oscillospirales; family Acutalibacteraceae; genus RGIG3009. The sequence continues at coordinate 4,453 of JAZOAK010000046.1, read as the reverse complement.
GCCAAGTAATTTCATGATTTCGGGATGAATACCATGCAGACCGGTTTCGAGCACGGCACGCTCACCTTCCGCCTTGATCGTTGCCTCCACCTCACGGCGCGCTTTTTCGATCATTTCTTCAATGCGGGCGGGATGAATACGGCCGTCCGCGATCAGCCGTTCGAGCGCGATACGCGCAATTTCACGGCGAACCGGATCAAAGCCGGACAAGGTAATAGCTTCGGGTGTGTCGTCAATGATCAGGTCAACACCCGTCATGGTTTCGATGGTGCGGATATTCCGACCTTCACGACCGATAATGCGGCCTTTCATTTCATCATTGGGAAGAGGAACAACAGAAACCGTCGTTTCAGACACCTGATCGGCGGCAACACGCTGAATGGCATGAGAAATCAATTTGCGCGCACGCAAGTCCGCTTCTTCTTTGTACTGTGCTTCAAACTCATTGATTTTGAGGGCTTTTTCGTGCGTTAATTCCTCGGAAAGGCTTTTTAACAGATAGTCTTTGGCCTGTTCGACGGTGAAGCCGGAAATACGTTCCAGCATTTCGAACTGACCCTTTTTGAGGTTCTCAACATCCTGCAAGCGAGAATCAATCTCGCGCTGTTTCTTGGCAATGGCTTCTTCCTTTGCCTCATAGTTCTCGATCTTGTGATCAAGAGACTCCTCTTTTTGCTGAATGCGGCGTTCTTGACGGACAACCTCGTTACGGCGTTCCTTCAGTTCACGCTCGGATTCGTTGCGCAGACGATGAATTTCATCCTTTGCTTCAAGCAGGGTTTCCTTCTTTTTGGATTCCGCTGTTGCAGTTGCTTCTTTTAAGATCCGCTCGGCCTCTGCTTCTGCAGAACCAATGGCGGCTTCTGCGGTTTTGCGTCTATGCGAAACGCCGGCTTTGAAAGAAACTGCACCGGCAATACCGCCACCGACAGCCAAGGCGCCCAGACCTACTAAAATGTACTCAATCACTTGTTGTGAACACCTCCTGTTTGTTCATTTGTCAAACTTCAATTCTTACTAAAATGCGGGTATACTGTTGTCATCAAAAGGAACTTCCCGCTCACGAGAAGAATAAATCAAACAACCGAGTGTTTTGGCAAACGTGATGACACCGACCATCACATTGTGCCTTTCCACCCACTAATAAATTATACCTCCCTACGGCTTCACTGTCAAGAAAAAATCTATATATCGTATTAAAATGTCAGCGTCACCACATAATATCGTTTTTTACTGCAAAAATCCTCTTTACTCGTATGAAGTTGTTTGATATAATAATGGGGTCAATAGGATGTTAGAGGTGTTCCCTTTATGAAAAAAAGCGCATGCGTACTCCTTGCCGTGCTTTTACTACTTTGCACAAGCGCGTGCAAAAGCACTGAAATTAACAATACCGTTGAAAATGAATACAAAATCGCCGTAATTACAAAGCCGCTTTCCGAAGATCGAGAAACTTTCGAAGCCGCACAACAACTGAAACAAAAACACAGTGACGCTATTGTAACCCTTACCTATCCGCATAACTACGCCACTCACCCCGAACAAATTGTTTCCACCATGACTACGCTCGCCGACGATGCCGACATTCGCGTAATCATCATCCCCGAAGTAGCGGATGGTACAGCCGCAGGCATTAAAAAGTTGCGCGAAACTCGCAACGATATTCTCATCATCACCGGCATGGATGCCGAAAACGCAAACGAGATCGCCCCGCTTTCCGATTTGTGTCTCATAGAGAATAAAACTGCCACCGGTACCACCATCATTGAACAGGCTGCTTCCATGAAAGCGAAAACGTTTGTGTATATCACCTGCCAAAACGATCTCCAAAACTCTGCCATCAGCGCACATGAGGAGTTGCTTAAAGAAACCTGCTCATCACTGGAAATTTCCTTTATCGAAGCCATTTCACCGGATCCGTTTGGAGCCGACGGTATACTTGCTACGCAGGCATGGATCAATGAAAACGTCCCACTTTATGTAGCGGAATACGGAAAAAATACGGCTTTCTACGCGACAAACGAGGCGATGTCTATCCCGCTTGTTCAACAAGTCGCCGCGTGTGGTGCCATTCTCCCCCAGTTATGCAATCCTTCCCCCTATCACGGTTTTCCGGAAGCCTTTGATATTGACTTAACGGATCATGAAGCCGATACGTCTTACCTATTGCAACAAATCAAATCGGCAGTTGCTTCCTATAACAACCAAGGGCGCATGGCCGCTTGGTCTGTTCCTCAAAACATCATTGTACTCCAAGCCGGTTTAGAGTACAGTTTGCAGTGGTGCAAAGGTACCGTCGTCAAGCGGTGCCACCGATCAACGATGATCTCTGCCATCCGTTCCGTTGCCGACAGTGAAGCAACTGTCGAAAATTATATCAATGAAAAAGGCCAAAAGATATCACGATCTTTTGCCATACAAGATACCTACTATATTTTTTGAGTTGAGGACTGTACGCATATGAACCGTTTAGATCGATATGAACCCCAAAAAGTATTTCATTTTTTTGAACATATCTGTTCCATTCCGCACGGATCCGGTAATACCAATCAACTTGCCGATTTTTGCGTTGACTTTGCAAAAAAGCATCATCTTCGCTATCTGCGTGATGAAGCCAATAATGTAATACTGTTTAAAGACGCATCCGCCGGCTACGAGGATGCACCCACCATCATTTTGCAGGGACACCTGGATATGGTATGTGCCAAAACGCCGGGCAATCCCATCGACATGGCAACGCAAGGGTTACAAGTCGTCGCGGAGGGTGACTGGATTCATGCCGTGAACACGTCACTCGGCGGGGATAACGGGATTGCGGTTGCCATGGCACTGGCAATTTTAGATGATGACACACTGTCGCACCCGCCGCTTGAGATCGTGCTGACAACCGATGAAGAAACCGGAATGGACGGCGCCTTTGCCCTGGACGCCACACCGCTTCAAGGACGACGCATGTTAAATCTTGATTCTGAGGAGGAAGGAATCCTCACCGTCAGTTGTGCCGGCGGATTACGCGCAGAAGGCATATTGCCGATTTCAAGATGCACCGCAACCGGTGTGCGCTGTTTGATAACCGTGCAAGGACTGCTTGGTGGTCATTCCGGTGTTGAAATCCACAAAGGGCGCGGTAATGCCATACAACTTTTAGGGCGGGTACTATATGAGCTGCACAAAGAATGTGAACTTTCTATACTCGCACTAAATGGCGGTGTGGTGGATAATGCCATTCCCTTGGAAGCGACAGCAGACGTGTTGATTCCTACTGACTCTGTCGACGTATGTAAAGCCATTGTCGAACAATGTGAAGCGACTTTTAAGAACGAATACGCCACTACTGATCCTGCTGTAACGGTGACATGGCAAGAAAAAGAGGCCACACAGTTCTCAGTGACCGATGCTGAGAGTACAAGTCACATTTTGTTTGTTCTGCTAAGTGCTCCAAGCGGTGTTCAAGTTATGAGCCCCGATATTCCCGACTTGGTACAAACCTCGTTGAATTTCGGCGTATTACGCTTGACCGACAGCGCGTTACACGCCACGTTTTCGGTGCGCAGTTCGGTGGAATCACAAAAAAACATGCTGCGTGATCGTCTGCTTTGTTTGTTTGAAGGGATCGGCGGCACCGTTACTTGCAGTGGTGAATACCCCGGTTGGGCATATCGCAAAAACTCCCCTTTGCGTGATCTGGTCATACAATCGTATTGCGAGTTATTCGGCGTAAAACCACAAGTCGTTGCGATCCACGCAGGGTTAGAATGTGGTCTGTTTTCCAATAAATTGCCCGGCTTAGACTGCGTGTCCATCGGGCCTAATATGAAAGACATTCACACCGTGAACGAGCGCTTAAGTATTTCTTCCACCGCTCGCACCTATCAACTGCTACTGGAAATTCTTAAAAACAGCCATTTATAAATAAAAACACCTTCCCATTTCCGTGATGTTCTTAACGGAGAATTGGTGGGTGGTATGTAACCGGAAGGTGTAAGAACCTTCCGGTTATTACTTTTTATGCGGTTTTTGCTGTTGGTTGTGCGAGGACGTCGATTGCGGGGACACCTTCCTGTTCGGGAAGTCGGAAGGCATAGTGGATTCGGATCGGGTTGCCCGCCGTTCGTGAGTATTTCTCGAACTTCTCATACACTTCGATCCTGCGGATGAATACTCGTAGCAGTTCGGGGGTCAGCTTCGGCATTTCGATATACTGCTTGGCGTTGCGGATAAATTCTTGTATGCATCGATCTCGCATATCCACTTCGCTGATTCGCTCTGCCAATTCTTGCAGTTCCCGTTTCTTTTCCGCCTGCTCCTGTTCGTATCCGTTTGCCATCAAGTCGTAGCGTTCGGGTGTGATTCTTCCCGATACTCTATCCTCGTACAAACACCGAATGATGTTGTCCAGGTCTTGGATTCTCTTTTCGAGCTGCTCCTTTTGTATCCTGGCATTTCGGTAGAA
>JAZOAK010000045.1:0-2784 GCA_045595445.1 Acutalibacteraceae bacterium | reverse complement strand
TCTGGCTCGCCGCAGAGCTAAGGGAAGAAATCGTCTTACCTATTAAAAAGAGCCACTTTGTGTGGCTTTTTTTTATATGGTACGGGGGTGATCGTGTATGTCAAAACTGTACGTGTTGAAACAAAACACCGAATTTCGCGGGGCGTATTATCGGGGACGGTCGTTTGTGCATCCTCTTTTAATTGCGTACGTCCGAAAAAATCGGTTGGGGGTTCCGCGGTTTGGCATCACCACCGGAAAAAAACTCGGAAAAGCGGTAAAGCGCAACCGATGCCGCCGTTTGATCAGAGAGGCCTATCGTCATCTGGCGCCTGAGATGGTAGGCGGATTCGACATGGTGTTTGTTGCGCGCGCAGCAACCGTAGAAAGCAGGGAACCGAAAGTCGAAAAAGCAATGAGGGATCTGCTGAAAAAAGCGGGAGTGATCGCATGAAGTGGGTTTTGAAGATCCTGATTCGGGGATATCAAAAATTCCTCTCTCCGCTTTTTCCGTCGGTTTGTCGGTTCCAGCCAACTTGTTCCGCGTATGCGATTGAGGCAATCGAGCGCTTCGGCGCCGTAAAAGGGGTTTATCTTGCCGCACGGCGAATTGTTCGCTGCCGACCGGGTGGCGGCCACGGATACGATCCGGTCCCTGAAACGTTTACATTTTTCAAAAAACAATAAAAGGAGAGCAAAACCGTGACAGCTATTTTTGATATTTTAGCAATCCCGCTTGGCTGGTTGATGAGAGTTATTTATAACTTGATCCCGGAATATATGCTCGCAATCTTTCTGTTTACGCTGCTCGTGCGCATTATTCTGTTTCCGTTGTCGCTCAAAACACAAAAAAGCACAGCAGACCGCGCTCGTTTGGCACCTCGCTTGGAGCGCTTGAAGAAAAAATACGAAAAAGACCCGAAAAAGCTGCAAGAAAAGCAGATGGCGCTGTACGAAAAGCACGGCGTCAGCATGACCGGCGGTTGCATGCCGATGTTGCTTCAGATGCTTGTCTTGTTCGGCATTATTTCGGTTATCTATTCTCCGCTCAAACATATTGCCGGTATTCCGGAAAACGTTATTTCGGCTTCTTCTTCGACATTGGTCAGCGCCGGTGTTATGACCGAAAATGACCAAAAGGGATATTACGAAGAAATGAAGATGCTTAACAATCTGGACAAGTATGAAACAGAGATAAAAGCATCCATCGTAAAAGCCGGTTATGACGAGAAGCAAGCGGCAGCCTATGTTGCCGAAATGCAAGAATTTACGAATGACTTTAAGTTCTTCGGCAAAAACCTGCTCCAAAACCCGTGGAACGGCGGGTTTGCCGGCATCAGCATTTTATGGTTGATTCCGCTGATTTCGGGACTCACCGCCTTTTTCTCCAGTTTGTTGTCCATGCATTACACCAAGCAGGCAACTGCCGCGGAAAATCAGCCGGGACAAGGCTGTTCCAACGTAATGATGCTGGTGTGGATGCCTGCGTTTTCGTTGTTTATTACCTTCACCGTTCCCGGCGGTGTCGGTATTTACTGGATCTGTTCCAACCTGATCGCGCTGTTGCAGACCTACGTGCTCAATCGGATCTACAACCCTGCCAAGATCCGTGCGCAGGCGGAGATCGAGTACGAGGAACGTCGCCGCAAAAAGCAAGAGGATAAAAAGCGTCTTGCCGAAGCGCGCGCCAAGGAACAGCGTGAGTTGGCACAGCAGCAAAAAGAGGAACAAAAATCTCCCTCCAAAAAGAAGAAAGCGACTCCCGAAAAGACGGAGGAGCCTGCCGCCGAGGAAACGACGGCGGACCAATCGGAACCGAAAGACGAGTAATCGTTCGGAATAGATGTAGAGAGGAAAAAACACCGTGCAAAAAGAACTGCTCAAAGAGGCGGAAACGGTAGAAGAAGCCGTACAGCTTGCCGCCGAGGAACTCCAAGTTCCGACTGAGGATCTCACGGTAGAGGTCCTGCAAGAGCCGCAGAAAAAAGCATTTGGCTTATTTGGCGGCTCCAAAGCACAGGTCAGAGTGACCGTTAAAGAAACCAATCCGTCCAAAGCGGCCGTCGCGTTTTTGAAAGACATTCTTTCCAAAATGGGTGTTGAAGACGTGGAGATTACCGCGAAAGAGGAAGACGGAACCTGCGCCCTCACCTTAGAGGGTGATGATCTCGGCTTTATCATCGGCCGTCGCGGCGAAACACTGGATGCGTTGCAGTATTTGACAAGTTTGGTTGCCAACCGCGTGGAAAGCGCGTTTTACCGCGTGACCGTGAACGTCGGCAACTACCGTGAAAAACGCGAAAAGACCTTGTCGGGTCTGGCGCGCAAAGCAGCGATTCAAGCGGCAAAGAGCGGCCGTAAAACCTCGCTCGAACCGATGAATCCGTATGAGCGCCGTATCATTCACACCGCTGTCCAAAAAGTTGACGGCGCCACTTCGTACAGCGTCGGCAGTGAGCCGCAGCGTCACGTGGTGATTGCACCTTCGGAGGATAACCCCGTGAAGACGCGTTCGCGCAGCAGAAGCCGTTCGGGAAACCGCGACCGCGAGGAGCGTCCGGTACGCGCAGAACGCCGTGATCCCATGGCGATCGACCGTCCGGTTCGTAAATTCGTGCCGCGCAGCAACCCGATGAACACGGCAGAGGATATTGCTCCTCCGGAGCGTACTACCTCGGAAACCGAACTCAAAGCCACTTTATACGGCAGAATCGATCTGTAAAACTAAACGCCCCGCCTTGGTTCCTTTCCAACGCGGGGGGTGCTTTTTTTTTTTTTCATTTTTTTCCTTCTTCGCCCACCCCC
>JAZOAK010000044.1:0-5976 GCA_045595445.1 Acutalibacteraceae bacterium | reverse complement strand
AAGAACTGCGGCGATAGTGCCGACAACGAAACGGCACAAAGCTTGGTCAAAAAGTTGCAAGACTATATCACGGCGAATTTTTATCATTGCACCAATGAGATCCTCGCAGGTCTCGGTCAGATGTACGTCTGCGACGAGCGGTTCAAAAACAACATCGACCGTAACGGTGAAGGTACTGCAGAATTTGTTTCCGAAGCCATCAAAATCTATTGCAAGAGATAACAACAAACGCCATCGGAGATTCCGGTGGCGTTGCCTTTTTCACGGATTAAAAACTGCTCCACAGTAGACAAAGAAAAAACATGCAAAAATTTTTTGACAAATAAAAAACTCTGTGTTAAGATAGAACACCCACGAGGCCGTGGGATAAAAATTGAAATACAAAAGGGGCAATTCAAAGACTTATACATACATGCACAATACGAACTAGCTGGGATGCAGACTGCACCCCTCGTTTCGTTGTGTGTGGATGTGCAGGTCTTTTTTTGTTTTTTGCGCATAGAGGTGCTTACTTTTTCCCTTGTATAAGTAGAGAGACAAATATTTTTCCGCTCAACCATTTAATATTTTCCCTTGGACTAGTGAAGGAACTTTTCAAAATGCGGTTGTAGGATGCTTTATGAATTCCCATGTATATGTAGAGAGGAAAATTAATTTTTTGTAAACAATCAAAAATTCTGGTTGTCAACTATATGATTTTTTCCTTTGGACTAGTGAGGGGCAAAATTTTTTCACTCAACTGTTTTTCGAATTGCCATGAAAAGTGAGGGGATCTTTTTTCTAACGCCAGCAATACATCGGCGCAAGCCTAAAAAATCTTTCAGGAGGTAAACAAAATGAAAAAATCAATCTACCAAAGCTACGACGACCTGCCGCTGTTTCTTAATGCGGAACTGGTCGCCAAGGTGCTGGGCGTGGCACCGTCATCGGCCTATGAGCTGATGCATGAGAAAGGATTCCCGGTCATCCGTGTGGGCAATCGCTTGATCGTGCCGAAAGAAAAATTCAGAGAGTGGGTGGACAGCCACTTCTCAAAGTGAAGGAGGGATGAAAAAAGATTGCGGTGATGCCGTATGAAGTACAACCGATATCCAAAGGGCGACGCGGTGAAAAATTATTTTCCTATGCCGAATGAAATCTTTTGTTTGGATCTCTCGGCAGGCGAGATCGCGGTGTACGCTTATCTGATGTACTGCGAGGACAGGAAAACGTTTCAGTGTCACCCGAGCTACAAGACCATCGGTTCTGCGGTGGGACTGAGCAAGAATACCGTAAAAAAGCACATCGACGGACTGGTCGCAAAGCAACTCGTTACTACCGAGCCGACCACCGTGTACACGCGGAAAGGACAAAAGCACAACGGCACCTTGCTCTATACCATCCGCCCGATTCAGGAGGCGGTGGAGTGCCGTTACCAACAGCAGCTCATGCACTTTCAAGCGGAGATGTGCCGACAAAAGGTTCTCGAAAAACTGGAAAAATTCGACCGAAAACAAGGGTCGAAAATCAAGCAGGTGAAAGAGTCGGGGTCGTAAGCGACCCTCGACTCGGTTCACAGCGGACGGCAACGCCGACCGCACAAGGGTTTTCGGCGGTTTTGGAGAAAGAGGTGAATTGGGGTTGTTCGGACGGTCAGTGGGCTGTGATAGGAGCTGTAAACAGCGAAAAGCCCCGTGTTGTAAGGAGAATCATAGGCGCTGTGATAGGCGCCGTAACGAAAAAGGAGAATTATTATGGCAAAAACCAATAAAATCAAGTTTCCGCTTTGGGTGACACCCAAAACCATGGAAACGGTAAAAGAAATGTACAAAGACGATGACTGCCGCAGTCAGTCGGAGTTCATTGAAAAAGCCATTCGGGCATACGTCGGTTACCTGCGGGCGGATAACAGTCCGGGGATGCTACCGAACTATATGGTCTCGACGATGAAAGCAATCGTGGACAGCGGCAACACCCGAATGTGCAGAATGCTGTTCAAACTGGCGGTGGAGATGGCGATCATGATGAACGTCCTTGCCGCCTACTGTGATGTGGAGGAAGGAAGTCTAGCAAACCTTCGTCAAGAGTGTATCAACGAGGTAAAACGAATCAACGGTACGCTCGGATTCGAAGATGCCTACCATTGGCAAAACGACTGAGAAGTTCTCAAAACTGTTTCAGCAAACTCGCTGGATATTCCGAAAGAGTTGTGGTATGTTGTTGTGCTACAGAAAGGAGATGAGAATATGGCAAACAGAAGACCTGCGGGCGACGGAATGGTTCGGCAGAAGAAGCGCGGACAGTGGGAAGGCCGCATCACCGTCGGCCACAAGAGCGACGGCAGACCGATCTACCGTTACGTCTACGGCAAGACGCAAAAGGAAACCCTGGAAAAATTGCATCAGCGCATTGAGGACTACCGCGGCGTGGAGCTGACCGAGGACAGCAAGCTGACCCTCAGCGAGTGGCTCGACCGATGGATGAACGAGTATATGATCTTCACCGTCCGCGAGAGCACCTGGGACGGCTACGCTTCGATGATCCGTATGCACGTGAAACCCTATCTCGGCGACAAACCGATCGCGTTCATCACCACCGCCGACGTGCAGAGAATGTATAACAAAATGAAAAAGAGCGGTCGGCAAGAGGCGCATCCCCTTCGCGGACACGAACTCGCCGACAGCACGGTGCGCAGTGTTCACATGATGCTCCACGAAGCAATGGACGCGGCGGTGAAGGAACGGCTCATCGTCAAGAACCCCACCGACGGCACCACCATCCCGAAAAATAATTACGCACCCAAGCAGATACTCACCGAAGCACAGCTGGATAAGTTCCTGCACGTCGCCATGCAGGACGAGGTGTGGCACGACTTCTTCTACACCGAACTGACCACGGGGCTGCGGCTCGGTGAGATCTGCGGACTGCGGTGGTCGGACTTCGATGAAGCCACGGGACGGCTGAAGATCTCGCGGACGGTGAAGAGAAAGAAAGGCGGCGGTGTGACCTGGGGCGATACCAAAACCGAAACGGGAATGCGCAACATTCTGCTGCCGCCGAGCACGGCAGAAATACTGCGAGAGCGAAAGAAAACGGCAATGAGTGAATGGATCTTTCCGAACATCTACAGACCCGAGGAAGCGATGCATCCCGAGTATCCCTTCAACCGTATGAAAACCTTGCTGAAGCAAGCGGGGCTTCCGCTGATACGCTTCCATGATCTGCGTCACACCTTCGCCACCCATGCGCTGACGGGCGGTGTGGATGCCAAAACGCTGTCCCGCATCCTCGGGCACACCAACGCCAGCTTCACGCTGGACACCTACACCCACGTGACCACCGATATGCAAAAGCGAGCGTCGGGCATCGTCGGTGGATTCATGGAAGACCTCATCATAAAGGAGTGATATAAATGGCAAAGAGACGAGCAAACGGAAAAGGCACTTTACGGCAACGAAAAGATGGACGGTGGGAAGGCCGTGTGGTGGTCGGCTATGATGACAAAGGCTTGCCGATCACCAAAAACGTTCTCGCGCATACCAAGACCGAGTGCGCCGAGAAGCTTGAAAAACTGAAAGAGGAATACCGACCGCCGAGCACACGGTGCAAGCCGGATATGCTGTTCGGCGATTGGATGGAGTTCTGGTACGAGAACTACTCCAAGCCTGCCATCCGACCGCTGACACAGCAAAACTACGAGAACCGCATCTACGACCACATCATCCCCGAGATCGGTAAGATACCGCTGAACAAACTGACGCAGAACGATCTGCAACAGTTCTACGCTCGGCTGAAGCGGAACGGACGAAAGCAGTACGTTGAAAAATACGGAACGGGACTATCTGACCGTATGGTACGCGCCTGCCACGCAAGCTGTCGCATGGCACTGGAAAAAGCGGTAGCCGAAGGGCTGATACGAGTTAATCCTGCCATCGGCTGTAAATTGCCCCCCAAGAAAGCGCGGGAGATGCAGGTGCTGACCAAGGACGAGCTACAGCGATTCCTTGCCCAGGCCAAAGAGGACGGATACTATGAACTGTTCCTGTTGGAACTCGGCACGGGAATGCGCCGAGGGGAGCTGATGGGACTGCAATGGGATGACCTCAACTTCCAAACGGGCGAGCTGCAAATCGTCCGCCAGGCGTGTGCAGTGAACGGTAAAATTGAGATCTCCGTGCCGAAAACAAAAAGCTCCATCCGCACGGTGGTACTGCCGCCGTCGCTGGTGGAGGTGCTGAGAAAATATAAAGAAACGGTCAGCTCGCGGTGGATGTTCCCGTCGCCGCAAAATCTCGATGTGCCGAGGTATCCTACCTCGGTCAGCGATATCCTGTCAACTCTCCTCAAACGGGCGGGATGCAAGCACGTACGGTTCCACGACCTGCGACACACCTTCGCCACGATGGCGCTGGAAAACGGCATGGATGTGAAAACGCTGTCGGCAACGATAGGTCACGTGTCAGCGGCGACCACGCTGGATATCTACAGCCATATGACCGACACGATGCAGATGCAGGCGGCGGTGAGCATTGACCGCAAGATCGGCGGCACAAACGCGCAGATGCCCGTGGTAGAGCAAACACCCGAGGAGACGGCGAAACCGCCCGTGAACGCCCCGTGTGCGCCCACAGAGCCCCATCCCGAGCCAGTGCCGAGAAAGATACGAAAGAGTGGTACGGGTTGCCTGTATCAGATCAACGACAACCTGTGGGAAGGCAGCTTCTTCCCAAGACTGCCCGGCGGCAAACGAAAGAAATTCAACGTCTACGCCGAAACGAAAGAGCAATGCGAAATCAAACTCGCCGAGATGATCGAAAGAGTGAAAGTAGAGATCGCGGAAGAGAAAGCAAAACTAAAAGAGGGCGCCGAGTAACGGCGTCCTCAAAATTTGATTTGCAGTAAACAAAGAACGGGCATTATTTGTAAAGAGAATATACGCCTATACCATCAACATCTGTTCGGATAACAAGTTTTTGTTCCACTAACCTATCTAAAACAGCAACGGCTTTATTCTTGTCAACGCTAAAATACATTGCAGCATCATAAGCAGTAATATTTATTGTGGCTTTTATATAATCAAGAAGGTTTTGTTCTGTAAAATCTATGGGTGCACCACCACAATCAAATACAATTTCATCACCATTTTTTATTGCTTCAAAGATATCCGAATATTTATCCTTGAATTTCTTTAACTCCATCAATGTGGCTTTATTTGCTTCACCAATATCATGTTTGTTTTGCTCTAATTTATTTTGAAATATTACGACAACAATAGGTATAAAAATAGTTGCAATTGCGCTAACCCAAGTTGCAATAGCGGAAATAGCATCCCAGTTATTGTCCAAAGAAGGAGAATATGTAATTTTAAAACCTAAGCTCGCTAAAATTACGATGACAACTACCTCTATCAGTAACGTCCAAAACAGTGCTGATTTAAAACATTTTTTCATAATTATCCCTCGTGGTTAATATTGTGTTTGGCTCGTTGTTCGTCAACATAAGATAGGAATTTTTCGATTTCATCGGCGTTTTTTATTGTCATTCCTAAAAGGGTTGCTAAATGCTTTTTCTTCTCATATTCTTCGCGGGTGTAGACATTACAAAGTTTAACGCTCTTGTTTTCGGGCCATAATTCTTGAATAATTCCGGTTTTAAAGAATTTGCTCATTATGTGTTGACCTCGATACTTTTCTTGCAAAACACAATGCACATCGTATGTTCCCATGCGGTAAATGCCACCGACCTTTTTTCCATTCTCTACAAGTACAATTATTTCTTCTTCATTGTTATAGAACTTGAAACCACTTCTTGTTAAAAATCTACGTTTAAACAGATATGCTGTATTGGGAATTAGTACTTTTCCAGATTTTAATCTGCAACGTCGTACTAAATTTAATACATCTTCATTTGTCATTGTGATCCTCCATAGTTGCTAAAAAGCCGCAAAGTATCCCTACTTTGCGGCTTTCGTATGCGGACGAATCCGCAAATTTGGTC
>JAZOAK010000043.1:0-6704 GCA_045595445.1 Acutalibacteraceae bacterium | reverse complement strand
GACCAGTTTGATGTTGTTGGCTTCTGCCATTTTACAAAACGAACGGAAATGCTCGATTTGTTCCATATCCAGACCGAATTCGTCGTCAATCTTCTTATCATCTGCAAAGCGGTATTGTTGGAACTCGCCTTTGCATTGTTGTACCAAATGAATGGGCTGGAAATCGCGCCAGTTGGGGAACACGCGCATATGCGTAACACCGTACTGCGACACGAGTTCCAGATCTTTACGAACCGATTCCTCGTCCCAATACTTCCACATATCCGTTCCGTATTTAGATCCCCAGTAGTTACAACCAATCATATATTTCATAGTCGTTTCCTCCTTAAAACAGTTCTTTTTCAACTCCGGCGCACAAATAGTGGTACACCGGCAAATGCAGTTCCTGCACTTTATACGTCTCGGTTTCCGGCACCTTTACCGTGATGGTTGAAAGTTCGGAAAGTTTGCTGTCCTTGGCACCGGTGAGCGCTATCGTCTTCACACCGATATAGCGGGCAACCTCTGCCGCTTTCGCCACATTGGCGGCGTTGCCTGAGGTAGAGATCGCGATCAGCACGTCGCCCTCTTTTCCGTATCCGTACACCAGTTGAGCGTACATCATTTCGGGCGATACGTCGTTGCAATACGCCGTCAAAATGGCACACTGGCTGGGCAACGAGATCGCCGGTAACGAGCCTTGCAGTTCGGCACGCAACGATTCGGGGATGCGCTCATCCGTCACGGGACGCTTTGACAAAAATCCTTTGAGCAGTTCGCCGACAATGTGCTCGCTATCGGAGGCACTGCCACCATTTCCGCACACCAGCACCTTGCCGCCGTTGCGGTAGGTTTCAATGAGCAACGCGAGCGCCTGCTCAATCTCCTGCTTGCACGCTTGCAATTCGGGATACCGTTCATACAACATATCCGTTTTCTCCTTTCGAACCAATAACACCAACCGCCAAAGCGGCATAGTCACCAATGTTTTCTTTGAGTTTTGCCGGTACGACGCGGCAAACGTCCAGCGCCTCGGGCAAACATTCTTTTTGCAGTTCGCGTTCCATCGCGGCTTTAAGTAAGTTCTCGCTGCGCTGATAGATACTGCCGATCACGATACGTTCCGGATTGAGAATATCAATCAGCATCGAAAGCCCTTTGCCGAGCATCGTGCCGCACAGTTCATATACCGCAATGGCGTCGGCATGACCGTTATCCGCCGCCATCGCAATGCTTTTGGCGGTAATGTTAGCAAGTTCCGACAAGTCTTTACAAAACGATACCGTTTTGCCGCCTTGCAGACGTTCGCGCGCCACCGCTTGTCCGAGTTGAGCTAAACCGCCGCCGGAACAAAAGCCTTCAAAGGAGCCCGCCTTGTTAAAACCGATAGGACCATCGTCCGCCAGACGAACGTGACCAACCTCACCCGCCATGCCGTTTGTTCCGGCATACAGCTTGCCGTTAAGGATAAGTCCTGCGCCCAAGCCCGTGCCGAACGTTAAGAAAATCATGTTTTCACACCGCTCGCCTGCACCGAACTGCCATTCGGCAAGTGCGCAAGCATTGGCATCGTTTTCAAGATAGGCGCGTACCGGATAACGTTGTTCCAAATACTCAACGATCCGCACCTCGTCCCAACCGGGGAGATTCGGAGGTGACAGAATAACGCCCTCTTTGGCATCCAAAGGACCGCCGCAACTGATACCGACCACGTCACTCATGCCGCCCATCTCCACAGCGGCAGCACACATTCTGTCGATCATCTCGTACGGTGACACCGTGCGATCGGTGGGCATTACACGCTTGTCTGAAATTTCAAATCCATCAGGACCTTCTTTGCCGATGCATACGGCACATTTGGTCCCGCCAATATCAAAACCTGTCAACTGAAACACCCCCGTACTATAATAATACTCTTTGCGAACCCTCTTGTAAATTCAAGAAAAATGGGGTATTATTAAGAAAATCAACAATTTAGGTGAAACGTCATGACAAAACATATTCTTACACGATCTGCTGATATTCAAGAGGATCGCCGTTTTTCGGTGCACAAAAAGGAAATCCCCGCCGGTGCCACTTACCCCATTCACTGGCACGATTATTATGAATTTGAACTCGTCGTGTCGGGGCAGGCGCAACATACCCACAACGGTATTTCTTCCGTTATCACCGCCGGTTGCTCACATTTGATGTGTTATAACGACTTTCACAGTTTGACGGCAATTACCGACATGGTGCTTTACAGCGTGTATTTCAGAAAAGAGTGGATTTCGCCAAAGCTTGCCGAGCATTTGGAATTTCATACCTTCAACTGTTCGTTCGCGCCAAGCGAGACCGCCGAGATCGTAAATCTGTTATCCAAAATGAGCGACGAAATCTCCTGTGATCTACCGTTTCACGATATTACGGTGCGTAATTGCATGGAGGAAATTCTGATCACGTTTTTAAGAAAACAAACGACGGCCCTGCATCACACAACGCTACCGCCGCCGATCCAGCAAGCCATCATTTATACGAACGAGCATTACCGCGGCAGCATCACGCTTGAAGAATTGGCGGATAGGTTGTCACTCTCCCCCAATTATTTCGGTCAGCTTTTCAAGACAGAGATAGGCACCACCTTTCACAAATATTTGAACACGCTCCGCCTCAAATTTGCCTGCAATCTGCTCGCCTCCTCTTCCCTTTCGGTCAAGGAGATCGCCTTTTCCTCGGGGTACAATTCACTGGAATATTTTATGTATATCTTCAAAAATCAACTGAACATGACACCAACGCAATACCGTGCGTGTCAGAAATAAAAAAAGCAGGCGCTTGCCTGCTTTTTTATACATTATTCGAGAATAATGCGCCAGATCTCGCCAAACGGTGAGACGTCTGTCGCGTTCATGCGCAGGGTGTACTCCCCGCGCTCCGACAAGGTTAACCATTCGGTTTGCGCATCTTCTAAAAACGCGGTATCAGCGGTGATTGCCGCACGTGCGGTACAAGGGCCGTCGGCGCACAGAGTCACGCCGCCTTTTTCGTCGCCGTTTGGTTTGAGCCACGTCGCCTCACCGGTATTGCCGACGTTCGCACGAAGGCGAACAACATCCGTTTTGATGTGGGAACCGTTTTTTACCTGCACACGCTCACCGTTTGCAGTTTCCATCTCAAAGAAATTAAATTCCGCATTGAGATAACGCGGCGGGTTAATACCGTTGAGCGGCACATTTCCAATGGCTACCATCGGCATTGTTGCCGACGTCGTACCGGTACCCGGGGTGCAAAAGCCGACTTTTTTGCCGTTGTCTTTTGCTTCCTTGACAGCTTTAAGCACCTCGCCACGGATTTCTTCGGTCAAGCGGATACCGTTAAGGTCACGCGGTTTTTTGGCATCTTCCGGCTTATCCTCGCCCCAGAGGAACCGTGCCCACGTGGCAGAATACACGTCCTCATCAATGGTGACGTAATAATCGGGTGCATATTTCTCATGCGGTTCTTTGAACGTCTTACCAAGTTCTTTGTAAATCTCCGCACAAGGGCGTAACGTACCGTCGGGATTGCAAAAGCCGCAATCACTTCGTTCGCTGTACCGCAAACCGCCCGGGAACCACCACGGTGCCGTGCCGTTGATATCGGCATCTTTATGCGTTTCAAAGAACTGTTTATACCATTGGGTTTGCTGTTTGACCCCCCACTCGTACGGCGCTAAATTCTCATAATCCCAGATGAAGTTTCGCCAACCGATCTCGCAACTGCTGAGTCCGTATTCCGCCCAAACAGTCGGCTTGCCGCCCGAAAAGAGTTTCATCACCAGCGGAATCGCATACGCATAATATTCACCGCGGGGATCGTTGGGTGCTTGCCACCCCTCGGGAGTGGTGAAATCCAGATGCTTGACGGCACAGTTAAGCGCGATCGAGCAACGCAGTATACCGCCCGTGCGGGACGTGATGAGGTGATTGGGATCGGTAGCCCGCATATCCTCGGTAGCGTCGTGGTACTTGCGGCTGACATAGTCGATCGTAAAGCGTTTGTACGCCCGCACTTTGATGCGCCAATCCCCCTCCGCTTTCACGATCTGTTCAAACGGCGGTGCGATTATTTGTCCGTATTCGGTGCGGTCAACAGGTACACCAAAATCGTTTTCAGCGTTTTCAATGCTGCCGTATTGATCGATAAGCCATTGCTCCCAAGCGGCGTCGCGTTGATTGACAAATTTCGGCAACACATAAAATTTACCACCCATTTCCCAGCCGATATCGTGAGCAAACAAGGTGGGATCGCCAATCAGTCCTGTGTCCTCCATAAAATGTTTGAAAGCAACGCCTTGATAATTGAGTGCCGAAGTCGCGTTACAATAGCTGAACATGAGTTTCAACCCATGACGGCGACAACGACGGATAAAATCTTTCATCGTATCCTCGCAGCGGCCGATCGGGTCTCCGTCCAAACGGGTAAACAAGCAGTTGAGTCCCATTTCCTCGAGCAACTCAAGATCGCGTTCAACCTCAATCGGATCGTAATAGGCTTTATCAAGCCAACCCCACCAATAGTCGTTCCACTCAAAGCCGGTGCAATACAGCGGCCAATAATTGATACCAAGCGCGCGCCACTCTTCTCCGTCGAGCATAAATTTACCGTCTTCCACCTTGACAAATTCGTCGGGTTTTCCGATATAGGCGTCATCAACGGTGAGTGTATGTTCCATGCGATCGATAAGCGCATCCTGGTACCAAAGGCTCGTTTCAACGGTATATTCCCCGTTCTCCGGCACGTCAAATTCTACCGCTATGTCGGTGAAATTCGCCGTCACCGCCAGATTTTCTTGCACGGCGGCAAATACGCACGCATCACCTTTGCGCACGCGAAATTCGACCTTGATGGGATAATAGTCCATCGTCAGGTTCATAACCTTTGTGCCGAGTTTGATGGTCTCGTGTGCTTTCGCGACAAAGCGATCGCTACCCGCTTCAAACAGAAACAGACCGCGCTGTAACGCGCCGAGCAGTTCTTCCAGCAGTTCGCGCATACCGTCAACGTTCAAAATATCTTGACGCGTAAATCCAATGCCGACCGCACAACCACCGCGGTTGGTGCCTTTGACGTAGCCCAAGCGGTTATCGTCCACAAAATAGCGAGGGCGGTGAACGACGTCTTGCAGCATCATATACACGGCAGCACCGCGTCTGCCATCGGCTCTGCCGCCTTCACCCATTGCCTGAATCATCGGAATAAAGCGATTGATATGACCCATACCGTAACCGTGACCGTGATTACGCGCTTGCGGACAGAAAAGGTCTTCGTCGGTCGCCGTGATCGTACTATGCACGATAGACTGCTCTTCTCTCATAAATGAAGAATTGCGCGGTGCTTTATAAACTTTATAAGAGGGCGTGAAGCCTTCCATGACGATGGGATACATCTTACCCGAGGTTGCCGCATCAATGGCGGTCTGCTCCAATTCTTCCGCTTTCAGCGGCACGTATTCGAAAGCATTTTCACCCTCTTCGATCAAGTGACCGAACAAGTGACCGCCGAGGACCAATACGCGACCGCCTTGTTTCCAATAGGTTTCCAATTGCTCCGCGCAAACAGCAGGAACCGATTGCGCGTGTGGCAACACCGTCAAAAAGCCAAGTTCACCCACGTTTTTGTTAAGGAATTCTTCGACAGTAACCTCTTGAACGAGGTAACCCATCTCCATCATAGCGCAGATCAGGTCATGAGCGGAATCGGGATCAAATCCCGGTCGGGAATCCATTAAGACGGTAATCGTCTTGTAGGGTTCTTCGAGTCGTCCCGCTCGCGCCATATTGACAGCATAAGCTTGTGTACCATATTGCATCAAAAGATACTCCTTTGATTATTTCAAAATAATTCGCCAGATCTCACCGAACGGGCTGACGGCTGTTGCATTCATACGCAGGGTGTATTCCCCGCGTCCTGATAAGGTCATCCATTCGGTCTTGACGTCTTCCAGGAACGCGGTGTCTGCCGTAATCGCCGCACGGGCGGTACAAGGTCCGTCTGCACACAGATACACGCCGCCTTTTTCATCACCGTTCGGTTTGAGCCACGTCGCTTCACGGATATTGCCGAGGCATGCGCGTAAACGGATGCTGTCCGCTTGGATATGGGCGCCGTTTTTCACCTGTACGCGCTCACCGTTTTCGGTTTCAATCTCAAGATAATTGAACTCGGCATTAAGATAACGCGGCGGGTTGGTGCCTGTCAGCGGTGTACCGCCGACTGCCACCATCGGCATCGTTGCTGACGTCGTACCTGTGCCGGGGGTGCGGAACTTGATGGTTTTACCGTTGCGTAGTGCCTCGTCTACCGCGATACGCGACTCGCCGCGTACCTCCCCTGTCAGGCGATTATTGTTAAAATCAACCGGCAGGCTCTCATCACCGGGTCGATCCTCGCCCCAAAGTAGCGCATACCAAGAGGAAACGTATTGTTCCTCGTCCATCGTCACATAATAATCGACCGATTTCTTCTCCCTCGGCTCTTTGAACCACGTATTGAGTTCTTTGTAAGGCTCGGCACACGGGCGCCACACGCCTTCCGGTCCACAAAAACCGCAAAAACTGCGTTCGCTGTACCGCAATCCACCGGGGAACCACCACGGTGCCGTGCCGTTGATATCCGCCGCTTTATGCGTGCCAAAGAAGCGTTCGCACCATTCTACCTGTTGCTTCTCGCCGTGTGCGGGAGGACCGAGTGTTTCGAAATCCCAT
>JAZOAK010000042.1:0-1678 GCA_045595445.1 Acutalibacteraceae bacterium | reverse complement strand
GGGGGTTCTTTGAGACTAACAGAAACAAGAAGTTCGTTGCTCACCTACGATTTTGGATTAGGATCACGTCAGAAATTCTCTGAGGGTCAATGGAGCTGAGTGACCGGAAAGAAGCGTTGTATCCGCTGGAAGCGTGAGGATACGCGTTTCAAGGGATCGAATGAGCGTCGGCTGGTCGCCGCCGGGGAATTTCGTAAGTCCGACGTTCCCGTCGATGATCGTGTCACCCACGAAGGCGCAGTTCTCGGACGGCAGATGGTAGGTTACTGAATCAGGGGTGTGTCCGTGCGTGAGCAGGATGCGCTGGCGCACGGCGCGGACAAGTCGCTCTTCTACTACGGCGACTGGATCAAGAAGCCCGGCGTCGCCATTGTGAGTTGTAACGACGGACTTCGCCCAGTCGTAATGAAACTTGAAGCAACCGACGAGGAATCGAAGATAGACTACGAGCCGATCGCAAGGTAATCAATCGTTGCTATAACATGCCCTTAAGCGTCAATCCTGCGCCAATGACGAGGAAAACGACGCCGGTTACAAGGCGGAGCCATTTTTCAAGTGCGGTAATGCGTCCGAATAGCGCGCCAACTTTCCGCACACCGGATGCGAACAGCACTGCGGTCGCCACTACGGGGAGCGCAGATGCGATGCCGAAAATCGAGGGGAGCAACAATGAAGAACTGTGGTCGATGGCAAGCGGCATGAGCGAACCGAAGTAAAGAGCGGCGGATGTCGGGCAGAACGCCAGTGCAAAACACGCGCCAAGTAGAAACGCTCCGGCGAAACCACTGTTCGCTAAGCGCTTCTGTACGGCGGAGAAACGACCTGTGCCAAAAGACGGCAGACGAATCAGTCCCAGCAGCACCGTTGCGACGATGACGAGAATCGGCCCCATTGCGCGGTTCATGTGCTTCTGGAGGACATGTGAGAGTTCCGGTGCGGCGGCGATGCCGCTGACGAGCGCAACGGCAATCAGCACATAGATGACGGCGCGCCCGGTGGCGTAAAGCAGTCCGCCAAGAAGCGTCCGTACGGGCGAAAGACCACGCGAGACGAATCCGACGGCGGCGATGTTCGTGGCGAGCGGACAGGGGCTGATGGCGCAGAGGACGCCGAGGTAGGCGGCAACGGCTGCCGCGGAGAGGATTGTCATCTCGATACCTCCATTGCAAGCATGGCGGCAGTGTTCTCCTGCACGTATCTCCTGAATGAGTCTTCGTCATGGACGAGCTGCCATGTCTTGTCAAGACGCTGGTAGTCTTTGCCTTTTGCGATGACGATTGTACGCGCTGTCAGCTGAAAGTCGCGTATGAAATGCTCGTTCGCGGGATCGTCGACGTTGACGGACTCGACGCGGAGCCGTCCGGCATTCAACTCTTCCGCGAACCCTTCCTCGACGGCGGAACGCGCAAGTTCTTCGATCTTGTTGCAGGTCATGCAGCGTTGGGTTCCGTGGAAGTAGTACACGATTGTCGTGTCGGTGCGCGATTGCGGGACGGTTTCCTGAATGGATTGCTTTTCGGTGTTTCCGCGTAGAAGAGGCCAGGCCAATCCAACGAGCGCAAATGCGACAAGTGCTGCGCCCGCGATCCGCCGCAAGGCGGAGGTTTTGCGCCTTGGCGTCGAAGTGGTTGTTTGGGCAGCTTCAGGATTGATGATACGACGTACTTCCTCCGGCGAA
>JAZOAK010000041.1:0-22553 GCA_045595445.1 Acutalibacteraceae bacterium | reverse complement strand
GCCACACTTGCCGATGGCAAGTGTGTATTGATCCGTTCGCTACGCTCACTCTACGCGCAGAGGGGAACCCTGACGGTTCCCCCTGCACACATCCCCTTCCCTCCGAAAACTCTATTTTGTGGGAAGGGCCGCGCGGGTAGGCGCCAACATAAAAGAGACCTCGACGATTTCGTCGAGGTCTTTTGCTTTGTGAATGAAGAGTGAATGATGAATATTGAAGAATGAAAAATGATGGTGTCGCGCGCGGCGCGACGGATTGTATGCGGCGGGAGCAAGCCCCCGCCCTACGAGGTTGGTTGTAGGGGACGTTTTCAACCGTTCCGATACGCGGGCGGATGGTATCCGCCCCTACAACGGTGATTTTGCTTTATATAGGGGAGGCGCCAACACAAAGAAAAGCACTTAACCGAAAGGTTAGGTGCTTTTTTCTTGTGCTTGTGTTATAATGGTGTATATAAACTTGATTATTTTATGTTAGAAAAGAGTAATGGTATGGAATTTGGTGAAAAATTGCAACAACTGCGCAAGCAAAAAGGGCTTACGCAAGAGGAGTTGGCTCGGTTGCTTTACGTATCCAGAACGGCGGTTTCCAAATGGGAATCGGGCAGAGGGTATCCGAATTTAGAGTCGCTAAAAGGTATTGCCGCTGTGTTTTCGGTAACGGTTGACGAGCTTTTGTCGGGTGAAGAGTTGCTGGCATTGGCCGAGCAAGTTACTGAACATCGCGAGCGGCGGGTGCGGGAGTTAGTCTTTGGGCTGATGGATATTGGCATGGCGCTTTTGCTCTTTTTGCCGTTCTTTGCGCAAAAAGTACAGGGCATGCCGCAAGCGGTCTCGCTGTTATCTTTGACTACGGTAACCCCACCACTGAAAGTGTTATACCTTTTGCTCGTATCGGGAACGGTTTTGTGGGGAATTCTGACCCTTGCGTTACAAACGCGTTGTTCAGCAACGTGGGGGAGAGCACAAATCGGAGTATCGGTTGCATTAAATGCGATTACGCTGTTTTTGTGTATTTTGGGACAGCAGCCGTACGCTGCGGTTTTTGTGCTGGCGTTTATTACGATAAAGGTGTTAATACTGTTGAATCGAAAATGATACGAAACGTGTCGCGCACGTGACGGGGCGTTTCTTGAAGTGGCGAAAGTCCTCCTGTATGGTGTAGATACTACACAAACAGGAGGACTTTTTATGAAACGTATCAAAAACTTTGTGGTATCGGGGTGCTTGCTTATGGCGTTTGCCGTGTGGACAATGCTGGTGTGGGCGGTAGACGTGGCGGCGATCGGGCCAAGGGGATCGCTTGTGGGCTTTTCCGCTGTGAACGGCTTTTTTCACGCACTTATCGGAGTTCACATGGACGTGTATACCATAACCGATTGGTTGGGACTGGTCCCAATCGCTTTTGCGATGGGCTTTGCGGTATTGGGCCTTGTACAATGGATCCAACGGAAAAATATAGGCAAAGTAGATTATAGCATTTTGGTGCTGGGTGGATTTTATATCGTTGTCATGCTGTGCTATTTCTTGTTTGAAACGGTGGTTATCAACTATCGGCCGACGTTGATTAACGGATACTTGGAAGTTTCTTACCCATCTTCCACTACGCTGCTTACATTGTGTGTCATGCCAACGGCGGTGATGCAGTTAAAATATCGCATGCGTAACAAGATTTTTAGGCGCTGTGTGACAGGGCTACTGCAGGTGTTCACGGTATTAATGGTGGTGGGAAGATTGTTTTCGGGTGTGCATTGGTTTAGCGACATCGTCGGCGGGGCTTTACTCAGCGCTGGATTGGTATGGTTGTACGTTGCGGTGTGTGAATTGAAAAAAGCGTAAAAAAACGCCTTCCCAAAAGGGAAGGCGTTTTGTGTGTTTGGAAATACTGAAGAATCAGCGTTTCGAGAACTGGGGAGCGCGGCGAGCACCTTTCAAACCGTACTTCTTGCGTTCCTTCATTCTGGGGTCGCGGGTCAAGAAGCCCGCTTTTTTCAGAGCAGCGCGGAGCTCGTCGCTGTTGTACTGCAACAACGCACGAGCAACACCGTGACGGATGGCGCCGGCCTGGCCGGACACACCGCCGCCGGCAACGCGGCACTCAATGTCAAATTTCTCAGTCAAGTTCGTGAGAGCCAGAGGCTGACGAACGATGAGTTTCAAGGTTTCCAAACCGAAATAATCGTCGATATCGCGACCGTTGACGGTCACTTTGC
This sequence comes from Acutalibacteraceae bacterium, assembly GCA_045595445.1. Taxonomy (GTDB): domain Bacteria; phylum Bacillota; class Clostridia; order Oscillospirales; family Acutalibacteraceae; genus RGIG3009. The sequence continues at coordinate 20,340 of JAZOAK010000041.1, read as the reverse complement.
CGGTGCCGTTGTATAAGCGAACACGGGCGACGGATTTTTTACGGCGACCGGTACCGTAGAAATACGGTCTTTTATTGTAATCCATATCTTGCAGCCTCCTTCATTAAAATTCAAACGCTTCGGGTTTCTGCGCGGCATGCTCGTGCTGAGCGCCGGCGTAAACGCGCAAGCGAGTGGCGGCCTGACGGCCGATCGAGTTGTTCGGGATCATACCGTTGACAGCAAGCTCCATTGCCTTCTCCGGACGTTGCGCCATCAGCGTAGCGTACTTGGTGGCTTTCAGGTTGCCGATCCAACCGGTGTGACGGTACCAGACTTTCTGTTCCAATTTCTTACCGGTGAGAACAGCCTCGGCACAGTTGATGATGATAACGTGATCGCCGCAATCCACGTGGGGCGTATACTCGGGTTTGTGTTTTCCGCGAAGGAGAACAGCAGCCTGAGCGGCTACGCGACCCAACGGTTTACCGGCGGCATCAATGACGTACCATTTGCGGTCGACTTGACCGGCTTTTGCCATAAAAGTGGACATCGTGAATACCTCCTGCTAAATTATCATGTTTTTTCACAGCTTGCCCATCATAGCACACCTAAAAACCGCTGTCAAGACCTAAATTCCGGATTTTTTAATTTATAACCCTCTAACGCTCGTTTTCTCTCGTTTTCTCGTCGTTTTCCTCTGTTTCTCATTTTTCATTTCATTTTTTTGTTTCGACAAATTTCGTTCCCCTCTTTTCAAATGCGTTAGAATTTGGTATACTGATAAAATACGAAGGAGAGGTGAGCGGAATGCCTGAACAGAAGAAAGTAAACCCTCACAAAAACCATCGCAGACGCATGAAGCAGCAGTTTGTACGTGGCGGTATCGATCAGTATGAGCCGCATCAGGTGTTGGAACTGTTGCTTTTCTTTGCCATTCCGCAACGCGACACAAATCTTTTGGCACACCGCTTGTTGGATCATTTCGGAGATTTGGCATCGGTGCTGGACGCGGATTACGAGGAGCTTTGTCGGATAGACGGTATCTCGGAACATTCGGCGACGCTGTTGATCTTGTGCGGACAGTTGTTGGCGCGGTATCATAAGGAAAAGAAGCGCAGGCAGAAATTTTCGAGTTTTGATGATATTCATGAATACTTATGTGCACAACTCGCGAATGAAAAACGCGAAACGGTGTTACTGTTGTCTTTGAACAATCGCAGCGAAATGATCAACTGCTCCATCGTTCGCACCGGTACCGTTAACGCGACCGAAACCAGTACGCGCGAATTGGTGCAAGTGGCTTTGCGTGATCGCGCGACCGCGGTCGTGGTGGCGCACAATCACCCTGCCGGACTGGCTTTGCCTTCCGCGGAGGACGTGGAGGCGACAAAGAAGTTTCTTGCTGCTTTTCAAATGATGGAAATTGAGGTGTTGGATCACGTCATTGTCGCTCAGGAAGGCACTTTCTCGATGCGCGGGAGTGCATACTATGCACCGCTCTTTTCCAAAAGTATGCCCAAGATCAATGCGATCGGCAACCGAAAGGGTTGAATGCCAAGATGAAAAAAGAAAATAAACAAGGTGTGTCCTCGCTTATCAAGCGATTTTTACCGTATTATAAGCAATATGCCGGTGTGGTGGCGCTGGATCTGTTCTGTGCCGCCTTGACAACGGTGTGTGAATTGGTATTGCCGATGATGGTGCGCTATATCACCGATATGGGAATGAACAATCTGGAAGCATTAACGGTTAAGACGGTGCTGACAATCGGTGTGATGTATCTTGTGTTGCGCGCAATTGATACCGCTGCCAACTATTACATGACCTCAATCGGGCATATTATGGGCACCAAGATCGAAACCAAAATGCGTAGCGATTTGTTCGATCATTTGCACAAGCTGCCTTTTGCCTATTACGATGAAACCAAGGTCGGTACGGTGATGTCGCGCATCACTAACGATCTGTTTGAGGTGACGGAGTTCGCGCACCACTGTCCCGAAGAATTTTTTATTGCAGGTATTAAGATCATTGGATCGTTTGCGATTTTGTGCAGTGTGAACGTATGGTTGACGTTGATCGTTTTTGCGATCGTGCCGATCATGTTGTTTGTGTGCGGGCCGTTCCGCCATCGTATGAAAGAGGGCTTCCGCGAATCGAAGATTGTTATTGGCGATATCAATGCACAAGTAGAAGATAGTTTGCTCGGTGTGCGTGTGGTGAAATCTTTTGCCAACGAGGCGGTCGAGAAAGAAAAATTTGAACAAGGAAACGGAAAGTTTTTGTCGGTTAAACAACACATTTATCGCGCGATGGCGGGATTCCATGCGACCACGCGATTGTTTGACGGGTTGATGTATATCGCGGTGGTGGTCGCGGGTGCGCTGTTTATGATCGGCGGTACCGTTACACCGGCAGATCTGGTGGCATATTTGTTGTACGTTAGCATGCTGCTCACGTCGATACGCCGTGTGATTGAGTTTTCGGAACAGTTTTATCGCGGTATGACCGGCATCGAACGGTTCACCGAGATTATGGACGCGCCGATCACCATCACGGACAGTCCCCATGCCAAATCGCTGGGCGAGGTGCGGGGTGACGTAGAGTTTTGCGACGTTAGTTTTCGGTATAGTCAGGACGGCAAAGACGTTCTCAGTCATCTGAATCTGCACGTACAAGCGGGGCAGACGATGGCACTTGTCGGACCGTCCGGCGGCGGTAAGACGACGTTGTGCGGATTGATCCCACGGTTTTACGACATACAGAGCGGATCGATACGGTTGGATGGTGTGGATATTCACGACGTCACGCTGGAATCGTTGCGTCGTGCCATCGGTGTGGTGCAACAGGACGTGTACCTGTTCTCCGGAACGGTGCTGGAAAACATTCTGTACGGCAGACCGAATGCCACGTTGGAGGAAGTCAAAGAGGCGGCGCGCCTGGCGGGCGCAGCTGAGTTCATTGAAGCCTTGCCGCAGGGGTACGACACGTATGTTGGTGAGCGCGGTGTAAAATTGTCCGGCGGACAAAAACAGCGCATTTCCATTGCACGGGTCTTCTTAAAAGATCCGCCGGTGCTGATCTTAGACGAGGCGACCAGTGCGCTGGATAACGAATCCGAACGGTTGGTGCAAGAGTCGCTGGAACGACTTGCCAAAGGTCGAACCACCTTCATTGTGGCGCATCGGCTGACCACCATCCGCAACGCAGACGTGATCGCGGTGATGACCGAGAAGGGTATTACCGAAATGGGGTCACATGCCGAATTGATGGAACAAAACGGTGCGTATGCCTCTTTATACCGATTATATGAGTGATCACAGCCACGCGGCCGTTTGCGCCGCGTGGCTGTTGTACATTATCCAACAGTTCCCGCGTGGGCGGGGTCTTGTCAGAACTTAAAAAGTATGATATACTGTAACCGAATATTGCTGATAAAAAGGAGCGGGGTTTGTGGTCTATTTGGATAACAGCGCGACGACGGCTGTCTGCCAAGAAGCGGTTGAGCGCATGGTGCACGTGATGACCGAGCAATACGGAAATCCCTCTTCTTTGCATACGCTGGGGATCGACGCTTGGCGCGAAGTGACAAGAGCACGCGGAGAGGTGGCGGCGCTGATAGGCGCGAAACCTGAGCAAGTCGTGTTTACAAGCGGCGGTACGGAGGCAAATAATCTTGCCATACTGGGCGGTGCCGAAACGAAAGCTCGTGGGGCGCACGTGGCGGTTACGACCGCCATCGAGCATCCGTCGGTAGCAGCGTGTTTTGATCGGTTGGAAGCACAGGGGTGGACAGTCATTCGCGTGCAGCCCGAGGCGGATGGTACGGTTTCGGCAGACGCCATTGAGCGGGCGTGTACGCCCGACACCACAATCGTCAGCGTGATGACGGTGAACAATGAAACCGGTGCACAGATGGATATTCCCGCTATCGTTTCGCGGGTGCGCCGCGTTGCTCCGCGGGCACTCCTTCATACGGACGCGGTGCAGGCTGCGGGCAAGTTGCCGATCCGCGCGGAAAAATGGGGCGTGGATCTGCTGTCGGTCAGCGGTCATAAGTTGCACGGACCGAAAGGAGTCGGCGCATTGTACGTTCGTAAAGGCGTGCGTGTCCTGCCTCGCGTTCTCGGCGGAGGACAGGAGGGCGGTTTGCGTTCCGGAACCGAGCCGACGCCCGCGATCGTGGGATTTGGAGCGGCTGCTGCCGCGATGCCCAAGCCATCCGAGCAGACCGCTCGGTATGAGCGGCTGAAAGGGTGTTTGTTGGACGAACTCGGCACGCATCCCGACGTGCAATTTCATCTGCCGCAGGGCGGGGTGCCGTATATTGTGAATTTGTCGCTTAACGGTTTCCGCAGTGAAACGGTACTTCATTTTTTAGCGCAGCGCGGAATCTTTGTGTCAAGCGGCTCGGCTTGCGCTAAGGGTAAACCGAGTGCCGTGTTGACGGCGATGGGGTTGTCGGCTGACGAGATCGACAGTTCCTTGCGAATCAGTTTTTGCCGTGACAACACGGAGGAGGACATACGCGCGTTTTGTACGACGCTGCGGGAAGCGGCGCAGACCTTGCAAAGGAGAAAAGTCTGATGAAAGACCGTATGAAAGCCATCGGGCGGGGTATTGTTCGTGCGCTGTCTTCGGTAATTCCGGTGGTGGGTGATCCGAAGCAGGAGTGGATCCGTAAGATTGCGTTTTTGTTGGCGCTTTTTGTGTTTATCGGTTCGGCGGCATATTTAATAGACGATATGGTGTTGCAGCCGCGTCATACACAAGAGGTCGTGGATACGCTGCGAGATCTGTATTACGCCGAGTCTTCTGAGGACGCCGAGGCGGAAGATACCACCGTGTATCCCGAGGGGATGCTCGATGCGTTTCGTTCGCTGTATCGACGAAATGCGGATATTCGCGGGTGGTTGACTTTTGCGACGGCGGGTGAGGATCTATTCGGCGGTGCGATCGACAACCCCGTCGTGCAGACGGACAACAACGACTATTATTTGACACACGATTTTGCGGGCGACATCGACAAAGCAGGGTCGCTGTATTTTGATTATCGCAACGATCTGGCGGCGGATGGCGTTAACCGTAATCTAATTATATACGGACATAACTTAAAAAGCGGATTGATGTTTTCGCGTTTTAATTTGCTTTCCAAAGGGACCCTTTTCCGCGCGCGTCAGTTGACGACTCTCACGCTTTCCACGCTATACGAGCAACGCACCTACAAGGTGTTTGCAGTGATGATTGTTAACGCGAACGCTGAGGAGGAAGCGGTCTTCAATTATATTCGCACGCAGTTTACCGATGAGGAGTTCACACAGTTCGTTGACGACGTGCGCAGTCGCTCGTTGTACGATTTCGGGGACGTGGACGTGACTGCCGACGACGAGTTGCTCACGCTTTCCACTTGCAGTAATAAGCGCGAGGTGCATCTGAACGATGGGCGTACGGTTATTGTGGCGCGTAAGTTGCGCGAGGGTGAGGATCCGACGGTGGACACTGCCAAAACCGTACTCAACGAGGACGTGCTGATGCCGAAAGCGTGGTACGTCGCCAAAGACTTGGAGTTACCGGAGATATATCAGTAAAAAGGATGTTAGCATGAACGAAGTTATTCTTATTAAAAACGGAGAGTTGGCATTAAAAGGGCTTAATCGCGGCACCTTTGAGGAGGCACTGCTCAAAAATTTGCGGTATCGCTTAAAATCGCTTGGTACTTTTACGTTGCGCAAGGCCCAGTCAACGGTGTATATTGAGCCGCAGGACGAAGACGTAGATTGGGACGAGGTCAGTGATAGGGTTGCAACCGTGTTCGGTATTTCCGCTTTTTCTCGCGCGTGTGTGGTGGAAAAGGACTTGGATGCGATCAAAGAAGCGGCGGCGACCTATTTGCAGCAGCCGTTGTCGGAGGCTCGCACCTTCAAAGTGGAGGCGAAGCGCGCGGACAAGCGGTTTCCGTTGACTTCACCCGAGATCTGTGCCGAGGTCGGTGGATACTTGTTGGAGAAAAATCCGCACCTGACGGTAGACGTGCACGAGCCCGAAATGACGGTGTGGGTGGAGATCCGCGATTTTGCGGCATACGTTCACGGGCCGCAGTTGCCCGGTGCGGGCGGTATGCCGGTGGGGACCGGCGGAAAAGCCGGCATCTTGATTTCCGGCGGTATCGATTCACCGGTGGCGGCGTATATGATGGCAAAACGCGGCATTCAACTAACCGGTATTCACTTTGCTTCCCCTCCGTATACCAGCGAGCGGGCAGAGATGAAGGTGATTTCTCTGTTGGAGAAAGTCGGTGTCTATGCCGGACGCATGGCGTTGCATATTGTACCGTTTACGCATATTCAAGAGGAGATCGGGCGTGTGTGCCCCGAAGAATTGTTTACGCTGATCATGCGGCGGTTTATGATGCGGATTGCGACGCGAATCGCGAAGGATACGGAGTGCGGCGCGTTGATCACCGGCGAAAGTGTTGGTCAGGTTGCCAGTCAAACGATTCCGGCGCTTAGCGTTACGGATGCGGTAGCCGAGTTGCCGGTGTTCCGTCCCGTGATCGGGATGGATAAAGAAGAAATTATTGCGATCGCGCGGCGGATCGATACGTTTGAAACGTCTATTCAACCGTATGAGGATTGCTGCACGGTGTTCACACCCAGGCATCCCCGCACCCGTCCTCGCATAGAGGAGTTGGAAGCGGCTGAGAAAGCTTTGGCGGTGGACGAACTGATTGAAGAAGCGATTTCCGGAGTGCGGCTGATACACATCTGATGAAAGGTGGCGAAACCGATGAGAGCCGAAATTATCTCGGTAGGAACGGAACTGCTGCTCGGGGACATTGTGAACTCGAACAGTCAGTTTTTAGCGCGTGAGCTGGCGGCTTACGGCGTGGATACGTTGTACCAATCTACCGTCGGCGACAATCGAGAGCGTTTGCAGCAGGCGATCGAGCTTGCGCTGTCCCGCTGTGACATGGTCATTCTGACCGGTGGGCTTGGCCCGACGGAGGATGATTTGACCAGGGAAACGGTGGCGGAGTGCTTGGGGCTTCCGCTCGTGCTTCACGAGGAAAGTGATGGGCGCATCCGCGCGTATTTTGAGCGTACCGGTAAAGAGTACACCGAGAATAACCAAAAACAAGCGATGTTGCCTGAGGGATGCCTCGTGTTCCCTAATGATCACGGCACGGCGCCCGGTTGCGCGATTGAGCAAGACGGACACCGTGTGGTGTTATTGCCCGGCCCGCCGCGGGAACTGATTCCGATGTTCTTTGAACACGTCACGACGTATTTGACACAGTGTTCCGGCGGCACGATCCATTCCCACATGGTGGGGGTGTTCGGTATTCCGGAGGCGGCGGTGGATGAGCGGCTAAACGATCTGATGGAAAGCAGCAATCCGACCGTAGCGCCTTATGCCAAGGACGGCGAGGTGGTGCTGCGCATTACCGCGAAAGCCGATACGGTGGAGCAGGCGAATGCCTTGTGCGACCCTGTTATTGCGGAAATTCGCGAACGGCTGGGCAATGCCGTATACGGCGTGGATGCCGGCGGGCTTGCCAAGCGTGTGGTTTCTTTGCTCACCGAAAAGGAAATGAAGATTGCTACGGCGGAATCGTGTACGGCGGGACTGCTCTCCGGACGGCTTACCGAAGTGCCCGGCGTTTCCGCTGTGTTTGAATGCGGCATTGCCGCCTATTCCAAGGAGATCAAGCATCAAATGCTCGGTGTTCCGGAATCCATTTTGGAACAGCGAGGCGCGGTTTCCCCCGAGACGGCGGGAGCGATGGCGGTTGGTGCGCGGCGTGCCGGCGGTGCCGATATCGGTATTGGTATTACCGGTGTGGCGGGACCCGATACCAGTGAAGGCAAAGCCGTCGGTACGGTGTACGTTGCACTTGCTGACGAAAAACGCGTATGGGTCAAAAAGGTGTTCGCCGGTCACGGTGACGAGGATCGGGAGTATATTCGCAATATGGCGACGTTGTATGCGCTGGATATGTCGCGGCGGTATTTGGAAGCGTTGCCGGGTGTGATGGCGGGCGGTCAATCGCTCGAACAGATGCAACAAGAGGTTTTGGCACTGACAAAAGAGCAGAATGCCATTGCCAAAAAACGTCGCCGCCGCGTGCAGTTGTTGCGTTGGATGACGGTGCTGGCAGTGCTGTTTGTTGTGGTTGCGGTTTGGGCATACAAGTATGTATACGGCCCGTACTATAACCAAAAAAATTACGATGAGCTGTACCAAATGTATACGCAAGCCGAGCCGGAAACCGAGGGCTCGTATCCGGACGGTATCTTGACGCAGTTTATGACGTTGTATCGGAATAACGACGACGTTCGCGGCTGGGTACGCATTGAGGGTACGCGTATCAACTATCCGGTCTTGGTGGAACCGTCGCTTGGTTACTACGAGTTGCATGATTTTCACAGAAACACCTCGTCGTACGGTGTGCCGTATTTGCAGACCGGCACGCAGGTGGATCAGGCGAACATCAAACGTACGCTGACGATCTACGGAAACAACGTTGGCAACGGCCAGATGTTTTCGCAGCTTAAAGAGTATACCGAACTTAGCTTTTTACGAGAGCATCCCACCATTGAGATGAACACCATCTATCAAGAGGGTGAATATAAGATCTTTGCGGTGCTTTTGGTGGATGATACAGACAAAGACGAGTACGATTACGCACGTACCGTGTTTGAGGACGAAGACGAGTTTGCGTATCACGTGGCGCAGCTGCGTTTGCGCTCGCTGTTTGACACGCCGGTTGATATTGCGGAGGGCGACAGCTTGTTGCTGCTCACGACACCGATTGACTACGGATATGACGGGGCACGTGTGGTGGTGGCCGCACGACGCGTGCGAGCCGGAGAGAGTAAAGAAAACGACCTTGCCAAAGCCAGAGTGAATCGCGCGCCCAAAATGCCGAAGGGTTGGATGGAGGTGAACGGCGGGGAGACACTTGCTTCTACCACCGTCACCACAGTCGAAACGACCGAAACCACGACTGAGGTGACCACGACCGAGCAAACCACAACGACTACTGAAAAAACTTCCAAAACCACCAAGAAAACCTCGACCACCAAGAAAACGACCACTACCACCTACACGGAAGGCAACGAGCTGCTTGGGGAGACGACTGCTCCGCAAACGACGATCGTACCGACTACGCAGGTTGTGACAAAACCGCCGTCTACGGACACGACTCCCACACCTGTTGCTCCCGGCGAGGGAACGGTAAAGGGGACGATCTCGGAATACGATTTTCTATCGTATGTTGCCGTGAAAAACAGCGGTGCGTTTTCCTCGTTTGCTGCGGATGCGGACGGTATCTTGCGCCCGAAGAACAAAGAACAGTTGCAACTGTTGATTGCCGGTATCGTCAAGGCTGAGCTCGGCAGCGCCAGCACAATGGTCAATTCCACCGAAGCGCAGAAAGCGCAAGCGGTGGCCTCTTACTCCTATTTACTGCACTATAATACGCACGTAGGTGCGTATCCATCCAGTGTAGCATCCATCAATTTGAGTAACAAATGGGATAAGAAGATTTATGATGCCGTTGGTGACGTGGTGGGTGTTAAACTGGTGAACACCGCGAAGACCAGTATTCCGGCGATGACATTGCAGACGGTATATTCCGCTTCTACCGGCGGGTATAGTGCTTCCAGTCATCGTGTGTGGGTGGGCTCCCTTGCGTATGCGAAGAGCGTGGTCAGCCAGTATGACGATGCGACGACCAATGCGAAATACGGCGGTAAAAAGTATGTTGCCACCGTTACAATGACACGTGACGAATTGTACGGGAAGGTCAAAGCTTGGTTTGAGAAGCAATTCCCGAAAGAAAAATATCCGAACTATTCCATGCCGGCGGAACAATTTACCACCGCGGCGGGGCAGGTCCCGCTCAGGGCGCTCACGTATGACGGCGACGGTAGCGCCGGCTCCGGCGACGCATGGAACTACGTTTTCCACACCAACTTCTATTACGTGGACGGCAAGGGAAATCAAAAACCGTTGACCGGATACAATATGCGTAATATTTTGGGGCTTCGCTCTCACGCGTTCCGCACCGCGTATGATGAAGCGACGCAGACGGTGACGATTACCACACAAGGTTGGGGTCACGGCGTGGGCTTAAGTCAGATGGGTGCGGTCGGTTATGCGAACGAGGCCGGTTGGAATTACGTTCAGATCCTGCGGCACTATTATTCCGTGACGAATACCAGCACGCATCAAATTGTTATGCCCCTTTGGTGAAAAAGCGGTTGACAAGTGCAGGACACGTGTGCTATACTCCAAACAAGGTGTTGCTTTATGAAACAGAATTTGTTTGTAGCAGAATACGCGTTTTACTTTTACTTTACCAACAAAAGTAAAAGCGTTTTTTGCTGCCGTTGATTAAAGGTCAACATCCTTTAACCGAACCCCTAACAAGGGCCCGCAGTAAAAACGCGGGCCCTTTATTTTTTGATTCTTAGGAGGAATTACCATGATCGCTGTTATTAAACAAGGCGTATCCGAAGCCCAGATTGCCAATCTCGTAAATTGGTTGGAAACGCAAAACCTGACCGTTCATCGATCGGAAGGTGTCTATACCACTATTTTGGGCTTGGTAGGCGATACCACGCAGGTGGATATTGAATTGTTACAGAATTTGGAGATCGTGGAACGTGTTACCCGTATTTCCGAGCCTTTCAAAAGTGCAAACCGCAAATTCCACCCGGAGGATACCGTGGTGGACGTCTCGGGCGTTAAAGTCGGCGGCGGACATTTTGCGATCATTGCGGGGCCGTGCTCGGTGGAATCGGAGAATCAGATCATCGCGATTGCCAAACAAGTGCAGGCATCGGGTGCTACGTTGTTGCGCGGCGGTGCGTTCAAGCCGCGCACCTCGCCTTATGATTTCCAGGGCCTTGCGGCAGATGGTCTCAAACTGCTAAGAGAAGCGAAACGCGAAACCGGTATGCCGATCGTGACCGAGATCATGAACGCCAATCATCTGCCGTTGTTTGAGGACGTTGACCTTATTCAGGTTGGTGCGCGCAATATGCAGAATTTTGATTTACTGAAAGAACTTGGTCGTATCCAAAAACCCGTTCTGCTCAAACGCGGTCTTGCCAACACGATGAAAGAATGGCTGATGAGCGCGGAGTACATTATGGCAGGCGGTAACGAACAGATTATTTTGTGTGAGCGCGGGATTCGCACGTACGAAACATATACCCGCAACACGCTGGATCTTTCGGCGGTGCCGATGCTGCACGAGTTGACGCACCTGCCGGTGATGGTGGACCCCAGCCATGCGAGTGGTATTAACTGGATGGTCAAACCGATGGCAATGGCGGCGGCTGCTGCCGGAGCGGATGGGTTGATGATAGAGGTACACAACGATCCGAAGCACGCGCTGTGCGACGGTGCACAGTCGCTTACTCCGGAACAGTTTGACGATGTCGCGAAGCGCGTACGTCACATTCGAGAGGCGATCAAGGAATGACGGTAGGAATTGTTGGACTTGGGTTGATCGGCGGTTCGCTGGCAAAGGCGTTTAAGAAGCATACCGCTCATCGCGTGCTTGGTTACGATCTGGACAAGGCAGTCACGCAATATGCAGAACTGACGAGTGCGATTGACGGGGTACTGGATGTTGCGTCCATCGCACAATGTGAGTTGATTTTGCTTGCGGTGTATCCGCGCGCGACGGTAGCCTACCTGAACGAGATGGCGAGCGCGATCGCACCCGATACGGTAGTGATCGATTGCGGCGGTATTAAACGCAGCATTTGTGAGCAATGCCGACCGCTTGCAAAAGAGCACGGCTGGATTTTTATCGGCGGACACCCGATGGCGGGTTTGCATCATTCGGGAATTAAGTACGCGAATGCGGAGTTGTACGATGGCGCATCCATGATTTTGACGCCCGAAAACACCGAAGATATTGCCTTTTTGGAAAAGGTGACGGGATGGATCAAGTCTATTGGATTTGCGTCGGTTACGGTTACCACTCCCGAAAAACACGACGAGATCATTGCGTTTACCTCACAGCTGGCGCACGTGGTGTCCAATGCGTACGTGAAAAGTCCGCGCGCGAAAGTGCATCGCGGGTTTTCGGCGGGCAGCTATCGGGATCTTACCCGTGTGGCGCGGCTGAACGAAGCAATGTGGACCGAGTTGTTTTTGGAAAATCGTGAAAATTTGGTGGCTGAGATCGATCATATCGTGCGGTCGCTTAAAGAATATCAGGCAGCCCTCGAGCAGGGTGATGCCGAAACGTTGAAGGCGTTGCTCAAAGACGGCAGCGACCGAAAAGAGAGGATCGATAGTCCGTATGGAGAAGATTAAGGTGGGGACGTCCCGTACATACGAGATCCACATTGAGGAGGGCCTTCTGGCTCGTGTTGGCGAGGAGTGCCGAGGTGTGCTTGACAGCGAGAAAATTCTGGTGCTTACCGACAGCAACGTGACGGAACTGTACGGTGACGCTGTGTGTGTCGCGCTTTCCGCAGCGGGGTTTGACGTGACCGAGTACGTCATACCTGCGGGGGAGGATTCGAAAAACACCGACAATTATCTAAACGTTGTTTCGACCCTTGCCGAAGAAGGCTTTTCGCGCAGCGATGCCATTGTGGCGCTTGGCGGCGGTGTGGTTGGCGATCTGGCCGGGTTTTGCGCGTCATCGTATTTGCGTGGTATTCCGTTTGTACAGATTCCCACAACGCTGCTGGCGTGTGTGGATTCGTCGGTTGGCGGCAAAACGGCTGTCAACCTGCCGGAAGGTAAAAATCTGCTCGGTGCGTTTTATCAACCGCGTTTGGTGCTGATTGATCCGCTGGTGCTCAAAACGCTTACCCCCGCCGTGTATGCCGACGGCATGGCAGAGGTTATTAAATACGGCATGATTCGTGACTCCGAACTGTTTGACGCGTTGGAACAGCACGCGTGGACCGACACGCAGATCGTCACCCGTTGTGTTACGATCAAAAGTCAAGTGGTAGCGGAGGATGAGTTTGACAACGGTTGTCGTTTGCTTCTCAATTACGGTCACACGATCGGGCACGCGATTGAGAAGTGTAGCCGGTTTGAGGTGTCGCACGGCAGCGCGGTGGCGATCGGCATGTCAATGATGGCGCGCGCCGAAGAAGGCGAAGCGCTCAGCCGACGATTGGATGCCGTGTTGGAAAGCTACGGCTTGCCTACTACCTGCGCGTTTTCAGCCGAAGAGCTGTACCGCGCTGCGATGGCGGATAAAAAGCGGCGCAACCAAACCTTACATATTATTACGGTTCCCACACTTGGAAACGGTACGATCGTTACCATTCCGGTGGAGGAATTGCGCACGTACCTGCAAAGGGGGCTGTCCGAATGACGGTTACCGTATCGGGGCGCATGTTGAGCGGAAAGACCTCGATCATTGCTTCGAAATCGGTCGTGCATCGGCTTTTGATCTGCGCAGCGCTGTGCGATGCGCAGACGGTGATCGAGGGAGTGACCTATTCCGAGGATATTGAGGCAACCGTTCGCTGCCTGCGGGCAGGGCTTGCAGACATTACGTGCGAGGGCGATCGTGTGACGGTCACCCCGCGTGGCGACCGCGACCCGAGTGCCCTTCTGGATTGCGGCGAGAGCGGGTCGACACTTCGGTTTTTGTTGCCGATTATGGCGGCATGCGGCGGCGCGCGGTTTACCGGTAAAGGGCGGCTGTCACAGCGGCCGCTTACCCCAATCTATCCGGTGTTAGAGGAGCACGGTTGTCGTTTGTCGGAGGAAGGCACGTTTCCGCTGTCGGTCAGCGGGCAATTACGAGGGCGCGAGTTCGAGATCAGCGGAAGTTTGAGTTCCCAGTTTGTGAGCGGGTTGTTGATGGCGGCGCCGCTGATGGGGGGCGTCTGCCGTATTCGTGTGACGGGGGAGATGGCCTCTTACCCGTATATTGCGCTTACAATTCAAGCGCTTTCGTGTTTTGGCGTTCGCGTTACCCGCGAGGAAAACGTTTTTACTGTTTCGGGTCGGTATCTATCACCTCATACCTTGCCGGCAGAGGGCGACTGGTCCAACGCAGCTTTTTGGCTGGTGGGAGCAGCACTTTCCGGTAGTGAAAACTTTGGGTTGTCGGGGTTGTCGGAGAAATCCCGACAAGGCGATCAGGCGATCGTCGCGTTGCTCCGACAAGCAGGTTTTTCCGTTATCAACACCGAGGGTATTTGGCGAGTGTCGGGTAGTGGTCCGCGGCAAGCGCTGCGGGTGGACGCTGAGGCGATTCCCGATCTCGTACCCATCGTGGCGGTACTGGCAAGCGCGTTACCGGGACAAACGGTTATTTATAACGCTGAACGGTTGATTCACAAGGAAAGTAATCGGTTGCAAACCGTTCGTGACTTGATTGTGGCACTTGGTGGTGACTGTGTGATTACCGCGGACGGATTGCTCATAAACGGTGGCACACTCAAAGGCGGAACGGTACAAGGCAGCAACGATCACCGTATCGTTATGTCAGCGGCGATCGCGGCTTTGATCTGTGAACAGTCGGTTACTATCGTGGGTGCCGAAGCGGTAAACAAATCGTATCCGACGTTTTTTGACGAGATAGAAAAGAGAGGGATGAGGGTATGTCATCTGTCTGTGGACGAAAGTTGACGGTCACGGTATTCGGTCAATCTCATGCCGAAGCGATAGGCGTGGTGGTTGACGGCTTACCGGCGGGACTGCGTATTGATATGGAGGAATTGCAGGCGTTTTTGCAACGTCGCGCAGCGGGAGGTCCTTTTGCGACCACACGCAAAGAAGCGGACGTGCCGGAATTTGTCAGCGGTTTGGTGGATGGCGTCACCTGTGGGGCGCCTGTTACCGCGCTCATTCGCAACGCCAATGTTCGTTCGGATGATTACAGCGATTTGCGGGATCATCCGCGTCCGTCGCACGCCGATTATCCGGCATCCGTTCGCTTTGACGGCGCCAATGATATTCGCGGGGGCGGACAGTTCTCGGGTCGTTTGACGGCGGCACTTTGTGTGGCGGGTGGTCTTTGCAAACAGTTTCTTGCTACCAAGGGGATCGCGGTTGGTGGACATATCGCGTCAATCGGCGGCATTTGTGATGACCGCTTTGATGCGGTGGCGGTCACCTCCGACGACTTCCTTACCGATCCGTTCCCCGTGATAAACGCGGCGGCAAAAGCGGCGATGCAAGAGTGCATCACCGCCGCACTCGGCGAGGGCAATTCGGTTGGCGGCACCATCGAGTGTGCCGCGGTGGGGTTGCCTGCGGGCATCGGTGATCCGGTGTTTGACGGGTTGGAAAATCGCATTTCTTCGATCATGTTTGGTATTCCTGCGGTCAAGGGAATTGAGTTCGGCAACGGCTTTGACGCCGCCGAGCTTACCGGTTCGGAAAACAATGACGCGTATTATTTTGACGGAGATACCGTGAAAACGCGCACCAATCGCCACGGCGGGATCCTCGGTGGAATTTCTACCGGTATGCCCCTTGTGTTGCGTGTGGCGATCAAACCGACACCGTCGATTGCTAAGGAACAGGAAACGGTGGAGTTGAGCACGAAAAACGGATATACGTTGGCGATAAAAGGTCGGCACGATCCGTGTATCGTGCCGCGGGCGGTTCCGTGTGTGGAAGCGGCGCTGGCGATTGCGTTGGCAGATTATCTCGTGTAAGGAGTTGCATTAAGATGGACATTCAAGAATTGCGCAAGGAAATTGACAGTATCGACAAGGAACTTGTTGCGCTGTTTGTGAAACGAATGGGTGTGGCGGCAGAGGTCGCGGCATTCAAAAAGGAAACCGGCAAACCGGTGCTGGATCCGCAGCGTGAGCGGATGCTGCTTGAAAAAGTGTCCGAACTGGCGGGGCCGGATATGGAGTCGCAGACGCGGATTTTGTATCATCTCATTTTGAGTTTGAGTCGCTCGCATCAGAGCCACTTGTTGGGACTGGACTGCACGTTGACTGACAAGATCAAAGGCGCGATTACTACCACCGAGCAGGTATTCCCTGAGCGTGCGATCGTCGCGTGCCAAGGCGTGGAGGGCGCCTATTCCCAGCTGGCTTGCGAAAAGCTGTTCAGCGCACCGAGCATTATGTATATGAACACGTTTGAAGGCGTGTTTCAGGCGGTAGACAAAGGACTTTGCCGATACGGTATTTTGCCGCTGGAAAACAGCACGGCCGGTTCGGTCAACCAGATCTACGATCTGATGCTGCGCTACAACTTCCATATCGTGCGCAGTACCCGCGTGCATATCCCGCACGTGATGCTTGCGAAAAAAGGTGTGAAGCTCGACGATATCCGTGAGATCTATTCTCACGAGCAGGCGATCCAACAGTGCAGTGCCTTTTTGCATAAGCTGAAAAACGTTAAGATACACGTGTGCGAGAATACCGCGATGGCAGCCAAAGCGGTGGCGGAAAGCGACCGTGCCGACGTGGCGGCGATTTCCTCCGATTCGTGTGCTGCGCTGTATGGTTTGGAAGTGATCGAAACAGCCGTTTCGAACGTAGATAATAACTATACGCGGTTTATCTGCATCTCCAAAAACTTAGAGGTGTATCCGGGTGCGCATCGTTCCAGTTTGATGCTGACGCTGCCGCATAAACCCGGCTCCTTGTATACGGTTATTGCAAAATTCTATTCGCTCGGTGTCAACCTCATCAAACTGGAAAGCCGTCCGATCCCCGGTAAAGATTTCGAGTTCATGTTCTATTTTGATATCGACGTATCGGTGTATTCCAAAGCGTTCACCGATCTGTTGTGCCAGTTGCAGGCGGAAACGGAGAGTTTCCGGTATCTCGGCAGCTATACCGAGATCGTATGATGAAACGGTACGGTTTACTGGGGAAAACGCTGTCACACAGCTTGTCGCCGCAGATCCATGCGTTTTTCGGGGAGTATACGTATGATCTGATCGAAAAATCGGAGGATGAGTTACGTGCGCTTTTTGCCGATCCGCCGGTTGCGGCGATGAACGTCACGATTCCATACAAAAAAACAGTGGTTCCGTTTTGCACCGAATTGGATGAGGCGGCAAAACGCATCGGCAGTGTGAATACCATTCGCTTTGACGGCGATGCCGTGTGCGGCTACAATACGGATTATGATGGGTTTTTGTATATGCTTGAACGAGCGGGTATTGCGGTTGCGGGCAAAAAAGTGTTGGTGCTTGGCAGCGGCGGCGCCTCGGCAACGGTGTGCTGTGCCTTGAAGGACCAAGGTGCGAAGCACGTTGTGGTGATCTCGCGTTCGGGCGAGGACAATTACGGCAATTTGGAGCGGCATCGCGATGCTGAGATCATTGTCAACACCACGCCGGTGGGGATGTATCCCGAAACGGCGGCAGCGCCCATCTCACTCGAGGCGTTTCCCTCTTGTGAGGCGGTGGCGGATATTGTTTACAATCCGTTGCGCACGCGGTTGCTCTTGGATGCCGAACGGCGAGGATTCAAGACGGCAAACGGCCTTCCCATGCTGGTGGCACAAGCGCACCGCGCGGCAGAGATTTTTTTGGATAAGCCGTTGGATAAGACCTTGATTGAAAAAGGACTTCGCGCGTTGGAACGGCAGTTCCGAAATATCGTTTTGGTGGGGATGCCGGGGTGCGGCAAGAGTACACAAGCGCGATTGCTCGCCAACGCTCTTGGCAAAGAAGCGGCGGATACCGATGCGGCGGTGGAACAGAGCGCAGGAAAAACCATTCCGGATATTTTTGCCGAGCAGGGTGAAGCCGCGTTCCGCCGTTTGGAGGCGCAAGCGGTACAAGAACTCGGCAAAGGCGGCGGCAAGGTGATCGCGACCGGCGGCGGCGCAATTTTAACGCAGGAAAACCGTGATGCATTACGGCAAAACGCGGTGGTGGTGTTTTTAGAGCGGGAGCTGGATGCGCTCGCCACCAACGGACGGCCGCTTTCGAAAAGTCGCGAAGCACTGGAAGAATTATACAAGCAACGGTTACCGCTGTATCGCGAGGTCGCGGACGTTACGGTGACTGTTACGGGAACGCCGGAGGAGACTTGTCGGCGTATAGTGGAGGCGATCGGACAATGAAAGTGTATATCGTAAACGGGCCGAATTTGAATATGCTCGGCATCCGCGAGCCGGATATTTACGGCAGACACACCTATGAGGATCTCGTCAATGAGTTGACGGCATACTGTGCGGAGAAAGACGTTGAGCCGATCTTCGTGCAGTCCAACCACGAGGGCGAGCTGGTGACGGCCATTCAAAACGCGTATTTTGAAGGGGCAGACGGCATTGTGATAAACCCCGCCGCCTACACGCACACAAGCGTCGCACTCTTGGACGCGCTCAAAGCGATTGCGTTACCCGCGGTGGAGGTGCATTTGTCGGACATCAGTAGCCGTGAGGATTTTCGCCAGATCTCCTTTGTGCGTGAGGCGTGCATTGCCACCATCAGCGGCAAAGGTTTTGACGGTTACAAGGAAGCCATCGACGTATTGTTGCAAAAATAAGCAGTGTTCAAGCAGCCGAAGAACAGCGTTCTTCGTCTGCTTGTTTGTGGCTCTATACATACCTTATTATATATAATAGAAAAATCGCAGATGTGGGGGTGGAGAAAGTAAAAACAACCATATCTTGTGTCGTTGTCAAAAAGGCTAAAAAAGCCCGATTTTAAGCGGTTTTTTGTTGCAAAATTTTTTTGATTTTTTTTGAAAAAAGACTTGCTTTTTTGAAATTGTTGAGGTAAAATGTTTAGGCATGACTATGGGAAGTAGGCGAATTGCGCCCTTTTTCAGATGTCACGCAGAC
This sequence comes from Acutalibacteraceae bacterium, assembly GCA_045595445.1. Lineage (GTDB taxonomy): Bacteria > Bacillota > Clostridia > Oscillospirales > Acutalibacteraceae > RGIG3009. Next base: position 1,590 of record JAZOAK010000041.1, on the reverse strand, counting down.
TGCACGATATGCGATGATGCGGGAGGTTGCGGCTGGCAACAGTCGGTTTTTCCGCGGAGTATGTCCGATTTCAAACCGGGCGACAAGGAATAGCTGTAAGAGGCAAAGCAAACGGAACAGAGAGTTGCACTCTGCTTCGGCGTGCTTGCGGCGCATTGCGTTTGCCACAGTCTTTTCAAGACGCTTACACTGCACCCGGACGCTTGAAACCCAACAGGCATCCGGTTTTAAAATGCCGGTGCAGAAACACCCGGCAGGGTGTGCAGTTTTGGCGTCGCCCGCCAACTAAACTTTTAAGGAGGCGTTTTCAGTGGCAGTCAAAGAAAAAATCCGTATTCGCATTAAGGGGTATGATCATCAGCTGGTGGATCAGTCCGCCGAGAAGATCGTAGAGACCGCTCGCCGTACCGGCGCTCGTGTTTCCGGTCCTGTGCCGCTCCCGACCGAGAAGGAAGTCGTTACCATCCTGCGTGCTGTGCACAAGTACAAGGATTCCCGTGAACAGTTCGAATCCCGTACCCACAAGCGCTTGATCGACATTCTTCGTCCGTCAAACAAGACAGTTGAAGCTCTGATGGGGCTTGAACTCCCCGCCGGTGTGGAAATCGAAATCAAACTGTGATGCTCCGGTTTGAAGAAGCGGTTCGCTTCTGTTCCACCACACGCGAGGTCATGTTCCCGGTCACGGTATAAAGCGGTGATAGGGAACCAATAACCAAGGAGGTATAAGACATGCAAAAAGGCATCATCGGTAAGAAGGTCGGCATGACGCAGATCTTCGACGAAAAGGGCAACGCCGTTGCGGTTACGGTCATTGAGGCCGGTCCCTGCGTTGTTGTTCAGAAGAAGACCGAAGAGAACGACGGCTACACGGCCGTTCAGCTCGGCTTCGGCGAAGTTTCCGCTAACAAAGTGAACAAACCCATGAAGGGTCACTTTGACAAGGCGGATGTGGCGCCCAAAAAGGCGCTGCGCGAGTTCCGCTTTGAGAACTGCGACGCTTACAACGTAGGCGACATTGTTAAGGCTGATGTGTTCGGCGCCGGCGATCAGGTCGACGTTGTGGGCGTCAGCAAAGGTAAAGGCTATGCCGGCGCCATCAAGCGCTGGAATCACAGCCGCCTGAAGGAAAGCCACGGTACGGGTCCTGTTGCCCGTCACGCCGGTTCCCTCGGTGCTTGCTCCTCTCCCTCTCGTGTATACAAGGGAATGAAGGGCGCCGGTCACTTGGGTGCTGAGCGCGTTACCGTGCAAAATCTCAAAGTCGTGAAGGTTGATGTGGAAAACAATCTGATCGCGATCTGCGGTGCCGTTCCCGGCCCTCGCGGCGGTCTGATCCTCATCTCCGATTCCGTCAAGGCGTAAGGGAAGGAGGAAATAGACAATGGCTACAGTATCTACTTTTGATATGACCGGTAAGCAGACCGGTACGATGGAACTCAGCGATGCCGTTTTCGGTATCACCCCCAACGCGACTGTTCTGCACAGCGCCGTAGTCAACTACCTGGCCAATCAGCGTCAGGGCACACAGTCCACCCTCACCCGTTCGGAAGTCAGCGGCGGCGGTAAGAAGCCGTGGAGACAGAAGGG
>JAZOAK010000040.1:0-15595 GCA_045595445.1 Acutalibacteraceae bacterium | reverse complement strand
GCAGAGCGAGGCGAACGCCCTCATCACGTCGACGTTAGATCCCGTACCGTCGGGCTGGGAAAAGGTGGAGAAATTCTCCTATGCCGGCCGTCATTATAACGGCTGCGTCCAAACCACCGCCACGGATAAACCCATCACCGTTACGTTCAAAGGCACGGATTTTGGCGTGTTGGTAGAATTTGCGAAAGATGCCGGTGTGCTGGAATACAGCGTTGACGGCGGCAGCCTCGAAACCTTAGATTGCGTGCTGGGGTATTCCAATCCCAAAGCCAGAATGTTACTCAAAAACGGCACGGATAGTGAGCATACCGTCACAATGCGTATGAGCAGCGGTGACCGTATGGCAATCGCCGCATTCCTGCTCAACGGAACCGTTTTAAGCGTCAAATAACCCATACACAACAAACCGCAGGCAGATTACCGTTCTACCTGCGGTTTTCCCAAAAAGAATTGCTATTTTTCCAAAATTATGATAAACTTAACTTGATTTTCTGATAAGGAAGGATGTTATGCACATGAGAAAGGTACTGGCGATGATGGTTGCTGCCGCACTGTTGTTCACGTGCGTCGGCTGTGGGGCGGACCCTGAGACCGATCCCGAAACCACCACGACTACCATAGCGGGTGATGCGACCACCACCGTGGATACGGATAACACGGATCAAACCACCGTTCCGTCAAGCGGTTCGGCGTCTTCCGACCGGTCCACGACCTCCTTTGTCGAACAAGCCACAACCACCGCCCCCAAACCGTCGAAGACTTCGAAGTTCCATACGGCGAAATACAGACGGTACGGCAAATACATCACGGTACGCGGCGGCATGAAAAATACCGCCTATCGCATTGTGAACGATCTCGAACTGCGCGTTTCGTTCATGGGCGGGTCGGTCACGGCGGGCATGGGCTCGTCCCAAGTGAAAGGCGGCTTCCGCACGCGCGTCCTTAACTTTTTGCAAGAGGAATGTCCGTCCGCTCTGTTCACCGAAACCAGCGCCACCTTGGGCGGCAACGGCTCGCAGTATGGGGTGTATATCACCGAGCAAAGGATCGCTTCCACCAAACCCGACTTGGTCTTTATCGAATACGCTGTTAATAACGGCTATGATGGTGTGGAAAGTGCGGACAAACTGTGGAATCACTATGAAACGATGATTCACACCATCTACAAAGCCAATCCGTATGCGGATATTCTTCTTGTGTACGTGTCCGATCGCAACGACGTATCAAAGGACATCATTCCCATCTTGGAACAAATTGCGGATAAATATCAGTTGACGTCGGTGAACCTGCACAAAGCCGTCACGGATTATATCAGCGGCGGCACATATAAATGGGACTATTACTATGGAGAGGATTTGGTCCATCCCAACGATACCGGGTACGATCTGATGGCAGACGTGTTGATCGGTGCCGTTCAATACGGCCTTACCACAACACCGTATTCCTACGCAAAACAACCGATGCCCGCCGCAAAAGGAACGCTTCAATCGGCGGCGAAAGCCGTCGCAGCAACCTCTTGCACCGTGCCGGCAGGATGGGTCACATCCTCCAACCTCAAAAATGGGGAGAACTTCTTCAACGGATCTATACAAACCACCGAAGTAGGAAAAACGCTCACCGTGAAATTCAAAGGCACACACTTCGGTTTGCTGGTGCAATTTGTCTCGGATGATGCCCGTGTTCTCGAATACAGCGTTGACGGTGGGGCCTATCAACAGTTAAAATGTACTTTTACACAAAAAAGCCCCAACCCCAAAGCACGTATGCTGCTCGAAAATGCGGCAAACACGGAGCATACGATCACGATGCGTCTCGGTAGTGGCTCGCGTATGGAAATCGCCGCCTACCTGCTCAACGGAACGATTGTGAACGTGGGATAACGACAACTAAAAAAGCAGGCTGACTTAGAAAGTCAGCCTGCTTTTTTGTTTATTCTTTTTGGGGATTACTTGTGCGCTCCGGCAGATTCGAAAACGTTTTAATATATTTGGTGGGGGAATTGCCGGTATACTTTTTGATCAGCTTACTGAAATAATACACGTCGGGGAATCCCACGAGCGCGCCCACCTCAGACACGGAAAACAACCGCGTTTTGAGGAGTTTCAGCGCCCAGTTGATGCGCAGATCGGTCAGGTATTCCATCGGCGATTTACCCAGTTGTTCTTTGAAAATACGACGAAAATGCGTGACGCTCAGTCCGCAGATCTCCGCCAACTTTTCATTGGTGATGGTATCGTCGTAATGCTGGTGAATATAGGTCAGAACAGGGTAAAGCCTGCCGTAAAAACGGAAATGCGAGGCGTTACCGTATTCTTCCATAATGTCGATTAACAGTCTCTCGATCGCAATGCGAGCTTTTGGCAGATACCACGGTGAACGTTCTTCCCAAATCTTGAGAATCTCGTCAATTTGCTGACAAATATACGGTTGATTGGTAAGATCCATATGCTCGGGGAAATCCAACTTTTCAAAAGCCTTGTCCGGGTGCAGGGAAAGTCCCGTCGTGATATACGTAAATCCTTCGGTTTTGGCTTTAACGGTATACTGCTGATCCTTCATCAGGAACAAGAGGGTGTGCTTGGTAAGCGGAACGACCTGCTTATCGTGATTGATATAGACACCCTCGCCGTCCGTTACGTACAGATACCCGTCCGAAAGACGACCCTGACACACGAATTTGAAATCCTTGCATTCGACCTTTTTCACGATGGTGGTGATAGACCCCACCCGTATATCGTTATAAACTTCCATACCCATTATTTTGCGATGTAGCCGAGCGTGCGATGGAAATTCTTGCCTTCGAGCATATATTTCTTCGCATTCTCCGCGAGCAGGGAAGTGGCAGGCAACTCTTTGAGCTGATACCGCTTCTTATCCCAACCGAACACGTAACGAACGATATCGTTTGCCTCGACGGCATTCACTCTTTGGAACAGATCCCCGAACTTGACGATATTGCTGTCAAGCGGTAGTACCTCTTTGAGTGACTCATCCAACAACCACGAATCGCACGCAAAATAACGATACTCATATTCGGGGAAGACTTTGGCAAAGAACTCACGCGCCATGTCAAGCGATTTCACACAATCTTCCGTTTTCAAAGCACCGCATGCCGGAATATGCACACCGATGATCGGTTCGCCTTTCTTGACGCCAAGTGCCGGCACGTCGTCGGGTGCTTTGTCAAATGCATACTGCAATCTGCCAAGCTTGAACAGACGTGCTTTCATGTGCCATTTCAGCCACGGCAACTCACCCAAATACAGCGATCCCTTGATACCGCTCCAAATATTGCACCAAAGGGACAGATCAGACAGCGTATCCAAGAGAATATCCTCGCTGATTTCGAGGTTCTCGTAGGTTTTGCTCAGCTCTTCGCACATAAACAGCATATTCAGGAGATTTTTCTTGCCGTCCTCGCACTCGGAGTTATAAAACTCGATATTCATGTAATCGGAAACCGGAATGGTGTTCAAGGCCTTTTCAAATTCGTCGTCAAAATCCTTTTCAAAGCCGATCTTATCGTACCATTTCTTGATAATCGTTTTGACCTCGGGATTTTCAAAGGTCAGCGGTTTTTCCTCGCTCACGATCGGACTGGCAACCGTGATTTCCTCTTTGTTGAGTCCCAAAAAGCGGAGCAGGTTTTTGTGGTACATTTTCTCAAAGCACTCTTTGCTGACACCGAGATCCAACAAAATAGAACGATCAAGATCCAACACGTCTTTGGTATGCGCGGGATGGTAGGTGTTAACCGTCATATCGGTACCGAACAAAATGTTATTCGACACGTCGTAGCCGATGGTATAGATCTTTTCCAGCAGCTCGCGGCGATAAATGTCGGGGGTGCCGGGCGTCAGATCAAAATACATTTCGGCGGGCTTGCGGTGTTTGTGCGAATGTAAGAACTTGCCGTACATCGCAATACACTCGTCTACCCACGGCCACGAGCAGTGTCCCATTGAGAAACGCAGTCCCTCAATACCGATGAGCGCCTCAAAGTTGATGGGGCGGTTATACCAGGAAGAAACACCGCCGTCCCACAGAATACCGGTATGGAAAAACACGGGCATATCGTATTTCGCGCACTCGCGCAACAATGCCATCGGTTTTTCTTCGTAAATATAAAAGCTGTCGCAGATGATTTTAAGTGCGACAACACCCGCCTCCTTACAAATGCGTACCTTTTCGATCGCATTCTCCTCGTACGGGTGGATATACAAAACGGGGAACAAGCGTCCCTCATAGCCTTTTGTCCACGCGGCGAGCGTTTCCAAACGCTCCTCAAACGTCGCATCGGTCGGCAGCGAATTTCGTCCCTCTCTCACGAGCGCCGGACGAGGGGAGAAAACACACGCGCCGTACAATCCCGCTTCTTCCAATTGTTTTATGAACTTTTCCGGCTCAGCAGGCTCGTTGTGACGAGAGTGAAGGTGCATATCAAAAATTTTCATATAACGTTCCTCTTTTCAGGAAAAATTGTATTCACCTACATGGTAATGCCGATGGTCAAAAATGTCAAGATGATTTGCGCAATTTGTCCGTAAAATCACAACAAATTTCCCCTCCCTCCGGGAGGGAAAAGACAACGCTCCCCAAAAGAACACCCCTTGCGGTAAGTAACCGCAAGGGGTGTCAAAAAAGCATATTTACTTATCGATGGTCACACGAACACGGCAGAAGTTATCCGTCTCATAGTCACCGAAATTGCCGGGCAGACGTAAGAATCCGGTTTTGTGGGTGAAATATACGTAGAAATCATGACCCACGGTGCTGGAATCGTCAGAGGCCTCGTCGTCGTTGCCGACGATGGTTGAATAGAAGTACAAACCGATGTCGGGGTTTGCGGTAGACAGCACCACGTGCTCGTCCCAGTTCACACAATCGTCAGACATGAACATGACGACCTGTCTGGCGGTCTGGATGGTCAGAATGTACTTATCCAGCGCGGAGCAGTACGCGGCGTTGCCGTGGCAATCGTACTTAAAGCCGACTTCCTCGTGATACACGATATCGTCGCAATCCTCGGGAATGATCCGCGGCGCGGTACCGTGCATCGGCTCGGTATCCCACACACCGTTACCGCTGTACTTTTTCATGAGCTTCGCCGGATTCTCTTCGCGGCGGACCATCTCGATCGACTCTTTCATCGGTATACGTGCAACCGAAGTATACCGTTCGGCAGCGGCATTCCACTCGTTAAAGAAGATGTAGAAATAACCGTCTTTGCCGGCAACGTACGGCACGCCGCAGATGTTCGGCCACACACCATTACTACGATTTTTGCTGATGAAGTTACGGCAGGTGCCCATCATGTCACCGAGATACTTCCAGTGCTGACCGCCGTCGCGGGAAATACTGAAACCGATATGATAGTTCTGCGGATAGTCAAAATCCACCTTACTCAGATCCTCGCGGTGCGTAAAGCCGATCAGTACGCCGTCCTCGCATTTGTAAGCGCTCTGTACCCAGAGTCCGCAAGGCCACTCCTCTTTGTAATGGTTGTAATCCCACTCAAACGGCTCCAACTCCTCTGCAAACGGATCGTCTGCGGGACCGCGGAAATGACGGTAGTAGGGCAGACCGCCGAGGTCGGTGGTCAAAAAGTCGATCTTTCCGTCGGGACGACGCAGCGTGCAGCAGCTGCCGTCTACGGTATAGGTCAACTGATCGTCGGTATAGACGATCTCAGTTTCGGAAACGTGGATTTTGTCTTTCAACATGTCAATATCCCCCTTATTATTGTAGTAAAGAATGAGAAACGTCGGATGCGTTCACCCATGTTATAGCACCGTCCGGCGTTTACTGTCAAGCAAATTGGGGGAGTTAGTCATCTAACACAAAAAATGGACAGATTAAACAAACTTAAAAGAATGTTCGTCGGGTGAAATAACACGTTTTGTCAAAAAACGCACTTTTTCACAATTGAACAATATTTTTCAACCGAAGAACAACATCCTCTATTGCCAAGCACGGTTTGTTCTGTTATAATATCTGTGATTATATGCACCCGTCTGTCAATGGCGTGTTTGGGGAACGCGTCGGCGGACAAACCCAACTCTTATGTTTCAGGAGGAAAATCAACATGACTATGCGTAAGGTTTTAGCACTCTGTTGTGTGTTGGCCACCTTGCTCTTGTCGGCGTGTACGCCCAGCAAGCCGCAGGATGCCACCACCACAACAACGGAACAAACCACAACCACCACCGTAACGGACGATTCGTCGTGGGGCGATACGGACTGGAGCGAGGATTTCGTTTCCGATCCGACCGACTCCGATGATTATTACGAAGATGATTATTACGAAGATGACGAGGACGAAGATACCGGACCGGAATATGAAGAGGTCTTTCCGGAGGGCAATCCCGCTCAGCTCCTCAATCCTCACAAGGGCGGCGCGGATGAAGAGGCGGAAGCTCTCAGACAACAGATTTTGAACAGCGAAACGCCGGATTACAACATCACCGGTACCACGTATTACGTGTCCCCCAACGGTGATGACGATAACGACGGTCTTACTCCCGAAACTGCGTGGAAGACCTGTGACCCGATCACCATCAACAGCTGGCTGTTCGAGCCGGGCGACGCTGTTTTGTTCGAGCGTGGCGGTGTGTACCGCCGCACCTCGCCGATCTTGGTTAAAAGCGGCATGACCTACGGTGCGTACGGTGAAGGCTACAAACCCCTCATCTACGGCTCCGCCACCAACTATGCGTGGGGCGCCGACTGGGAGCCCAGCCGCAGACAGTACGTGTGGAAGATCGCCATGTATACCCGTGAGGCGGGCATCATGGTCTTCAACAGCGGTGAAGAAGTCGGCACGCCGCACTATTACGGCGTAAACGAACTGCAAGAAAACGGCGACTTCTATCACAACGTGGAAGAAGGTACCTTGTACTTATATTTGGATAAGGGTTATCCGAACGTGGTCTATAATTCCATTGAGATCGGTACCAGAGAAAACATCTTCACCATTTCGGAAGAAACCACCGACGTCCTCTTCGATAACCTCGCATTGAGATATGCCGGTTTGTTCACCTTCGACGTCAGAGAATTCACGGATAACCTCATCTTCACCAACCTGGAGATCGGTTGGGTCGGCGGCTGCCGCTTCAACAACGGTAGCGTCGGTCTCGGCAACGGCATCCAGTGGTGGCAGACCTCCTCCAATTCTCTACTTGAGAACTGCTGGATCTACCAGGTGTACGATGCCGGTGCTTCCCCGCAGGGCATCAACGACCCCCATACTTATGAGAATATTGTTATGCGCGGCAACCTCATCGAGTTCTGCAACTACTCCATTGAGGTCTTCGACCGTAGAAAAGAAAGCATCTGGGATGGCCTGATCATTGAAGACAACATCATGCGCTTCGCGGGCTACGGATTCCTGCTCTCGCACGAGCGTCCGGATAAGAGCCCGGCAGTCGCGCACTACGTCGGTTGGACCTGGAACTATGACGAACTTCCCGGTCGCGGCATTGTCATTAAAAACAACATTTTTGACTGTTCCGCAGAAAACTTGGTCTACTGGCCCGGTAAGACCTATACCAAGGGTCTTACCATCTCCGGTAACAGTTTCTATCAAAAGGCAAACAGATCGGGTAGAGCGATCCACTTCGCCGAACACGATCCCGGTTTTGCCACCAATCAGGCAGAGCTGGAAGCAGCAGTAAAACTGTTTGATCCCAATCCGAAAGTCGTCAAGTGGGTCTCCTGAGCAGACAACGGCAACACATTCGGACAGTAGTCACGGTCGGCGGGCATGCCTGCCGATCGGTGACCGACTAATTTAGGAGGAAGATAATATGAGTAACCTGAAAGGCTTTCTCTCGAAAGCAAAGGCTATGTCAAAATCAGCGCTGAGCGTTGTTCTCGCGCTGTGCCTGCTCATGCTCATGATCCCGACCGTTCTGCTCGTAGCAGCCGACGATGCTTGGGACGGCACGACCAAAACGCCCTATTCGGGCACCGGTTCCGTTGACGATCCGTTCGTGATCGAAAACGGTGAGCATCTGGCATACATGGCTCAACAGATCAATGGGGGCAACGATACGAATAAACATTTCGTCTTGGCTGCTGACATTGATTTGAACGATAAAGCATGGACCCCGATCGGTAGCTCAAGTAAGAAGTTTACCGGTACCTTTGATGGTCAGGGTCACACCATCTCCGGTCTTTACATTGATGCTGCTGCGACGTATCAAGGCTTGTTCGGCTGCGTCAACGGCAACACCACCATTAAAAACACAAAGATCGTCGATGCAGACATCTCGGCTTACTACTACGTCGGTGGTTTCGTTGGCGAAACTAGTGGCGGCCTTTCCCAAAAGCTGACGCTGACCGACTGCTCTTTCAGCGGTAGCATCTCCGCACTTGTCGGTGAAACAAATAGTGCTGACTGTGCCGGTGCGGGTGGCTTGATCGGTCACGTTTCGAGCGGCGACGCGTTAGTTGAAAACTGCACCGTCGAAGCCGGCACCACCATCAACGCCAAACGAGGCGCAACGCTTACCTGGGGCTTCTCGGGTGTTGGCGGCTTGGTTGGTGATGCACAGGCATCCAGCGCCATCACCGTCACCATCAAAAATTCGTCCTCTGCGGCGAACATCACCTGTGTGCAAAACAACGGCACCACCAAGGACGCTTCCGGCGTCGGCGGTATTATGGGTTATGTGCGCAACTCCGTTGCTTCCAGCACTGCCACTGTCAAAGTAGTGATGGAAAAATGCTACTCGACCGGTACCATTTCCGCCTCCGGTATTGTCGGCGGCTTGCTCGGCTTCTTGCGTACGGCCAGCGCTACCTCGACTGGTAAGGTTGCTGCGGATATTGACGATTGCTATTCCACAGCAAATGTCGGTACCGGCACTGGTCTTGTTGGTAAAAACTACAATTCGAACGACAACCTCTCCAGCATTACCGTCAGCATCAACAATTCGTATTTTGCCGGTTCTACTACCGGTCAGCCGATCATGCGTACTGACGGTACAAACGGCACTATGAACCTGACGGTTGATAACGTTTATTATCTTGAAAACTCCGCAACCACTGCGAACTCGATCACGTCCGCGATGAACGGCACGACGATCTCGGTTTCAAATGTTGCACAAAAGGCCGCTGCAGAACTGGCAAGTGCTGACTTTGTCGCGCTGCTCAACGGCGGTCGTAATGTGTGGGCGCAGGGCGCCAACGGCCCCGTCATTGCCCGCGCACCGAGAATGACGAATCTGGAAGTAAGCAGTAATCTCTTTACTTACGATCCGGCTGTCACCAATTACACCCTCTTTTTGGCAAACAGCGTGACCTCTCTCACCGTCACCCCGACGGTTGAAGAAGGCACGACCCTCACCATCAATGGTGCGGCAGCTACCAGCGGTGCTGCCAAAGCAATCGCCCTCACGGCAAATGACACCACCGTCATCACGGTGAAGATCGCGCGTGACGGCATCGAGGTCACCTACACCATCAACGTGACTTGCGCGCAGATCTGGGACGGCACCTCCAACGCGGCGTATCCTAACGCCGATGACGCGGATGCTGGTTCGGCGGCAAATCCGTATCAGATTTCCGCTCCCGAGCATCTGGCTTACTTAGCCCAGCAGGTCAACACCGGCACGAACTATGCCGGCAAGTACTTTGTACTGACGAGTGACCTCGACTTGGGCGACCAACCCTGGACCCGAATCGGTGGCAACTTTGCCGGTACGAACCGCAATTTCAATGGTACGTTCGACGGCAACGGCAAAACCATCAGCGGCTTAAAGATCAGCGAAGGTGCCGTAGTCTCCGTTGGTCTGTTCGGTCGTACCGGAAGCGGTGCTGTTATCAAAGATTTGCATCTCGAAGGTAACATCACCTCCGAGGGTCCCCGCGTCGCTGGGTTTGTCGGTGAAGCGGCGGGCAACCTGACCATCAGCGGCTGTACCTTTACGGGTTCGGTTCAGGGCCAGTCCGCCATTTCGAATGACGACAATATCGGCGTGGGCGGTGTTGTCGGCTACATTTGGGGCAATCACACGGTTAAAATCGAGGACACCGTCCTCACGAACGCCAACGTTACCGTATTGCGCGGCTCCTGCGGCTGGGCAGTGCAAGGCGGCGGCGGTATGGTCGGTTTGGCAAGCCGCGGTGCGGACCTCTTCATCACCAACTCCTCCTATGAGGGCAACCTCGTCGGTGAAAACGCGAACGGCGGTTTGGTCGGTTTCATTTTAGACGGCGAATCCGGCGATCCCACGATCGTCAACATCGACCACTGCTACACGGCAGGTACCTACACGCTAACCGGCACCTCCGGCGGCTTGGTCGGCTATCTCCGTTCTAACAAAGGCAGAACGGAAAAGGCTGAATTACACATCAACGACAGCTACAGCGTGGCTGTGATGAACACAGATAAAACCACCGTCGGTTTGGTCGGCGGCAACTACGCGTGGAAAGACGCTCCCGCCAACTGCTCGGTGGAGATCAAAAATTCCTTCTTCGCAGGTACCGCAAAGTACCCGATCGTTAGAAGAGGTCGCGGTTCCGGCGATGGCGAGAGCGACCCTGGTGACATGATCGTAACGACCGACAATGTCTACTATTTGACCGGCTCGGCAACCACCGAATCCGACTTAACTCCCAAGGCAACCTGTGAAAAGAACGCCACCGCCTTTGCCGACGGCACGGTCCGCTCCCTGCTTAACGGCGCTACCGGCGATGCGTGGGGTCAGGGCGCTACGCATCCAACCTTGTTACCCGTCCTGAAACTGGATGACATCCAATTGAGCAAGGGTGAGATCAACTTCGTTCCCTTGGTCTATGATTATCAAGTTTATCTGTCCAACGTGATTGATTCCATCAAAGTTACCCCTGTAACCGATGATGCGTCGATCACCATCAAAGTCAACGGTCAGGACGCGGAGAGCGGCGTGGCATCGGCAGCGATTGCGCTCGCAGACAATAGCACGACCGTTATCACCGTGACCATCGCGGGTTCGGGCATAGAAAAGACCTACACCATCACCGTCACCTGCGTTGAGGGTTGGGACGGCGCTTCTGCAATTCCTTTCCCGAACATCGATCAGGAAGGCGCCGGTACGGCAGAAAATCCGTTTATCATTTCCGTTCCCGAGCATCTCGCCTTCCTGCAGAAGCTGGCGGCGAGCACCAATGTCGTAAAGGATAACGATACGAAGATCACCACTACCACCGTCGTGGTGGAAGGTGTGACCTACACCGTTTCCTACCCGAACTCCTATTTAGGCAACCTCTACGGTGCTCACTTCAAGATCACGGCGGACATCAATCTGAACAACAAACCTTGGACGTTTGCTGAGTTCAGAGGCCGTTTGGACGGCGGTAACCATACCATTAAGAATTTGAACTCCGCCTCCGGCTTTATCGCCAAGCTTGCCTACGGCTCGGCTTCCAACCTGAAAGTGGTTGGTACCGTATCCGGCGGCAGCAACGTCGGTGGTGTTGTCGGCCAGTTGGCGGGCGGCGCCGATCTGACAAACTGCTCCTTCAGCGGTACCGTAACCGGCACCACCAACGTCGGTGGTCTGGTCGGTAGCACGTCGCCGTACGACGGCTCCGGTGCCTTCTTCGACATCACGGCTTGCTCGTCGACCGGTACCGTAACCGGTACAGGCGCCGGCATCGGCGGCTTGGTCGGTAACAGTCTGGTGAGTGCCCAATATGGCGGCGTGCTCAATCTGACGGATTGTTACAGCGCCATGACCGTTTCCACCTCCGCCGCGTCCGTCGATAACATGGCGGGCTTGGTCGGTACCGGCAACGTCCTTTACAGAAACTGCCTCTTTGTCGGTAACGTTGCTTCGGCATACCCGATCGGCTTCCAGGCATCCTCCACCGTCGGTTCGGTGTATTACAAAGACGTTTCCTGCAACACGACGACCAGCGCAAACGCGGGCTTTGTCGGCGGCACGAAGAAATCGGCTGCTGATCTGAACAGCAACGCGTTGGTAGCGGTCCTCAACACCTATGCGGCACCCGGCGTGGTGTGGGCGAAAGGCGCCGAGTATCCGGTCTTCACCTACACGGATCCCGGCGATGTCGCAGCCCCTGCTGATCCGTTCTACATGACCGGCTTGGCGGTAGAGCACGCAGTATTCGACTTCACTCCGTCGAAATTCACCTATTCTTTGTCGGTTCCCTATTCGGCGGATAAAATCCACATGTTACCGTCCGGCCCCGCAAACCTGACCATCACGATCGACGGTCAAACGGTAAAGACCGATGAACTTTCTCAGGCGATCAGCTTGGAAGTCGGTGTGGAGAAGACTGTTATTATCAAAGTATCTCTCGGTGATTCCTACACCAACTACGAAGTGAAACTGACCCGTCGCGCGCAACCGGCAGACGGTGTGTGGGACGGCGCGTTAGAGCCGTTCGATAGCAAGGATAAGAAGGGTTCGACGATTGATAACCCCATTATCATCGACACTCCCGGTAAGCTCGCTTACTTGGCAGCGATGACCAACGGTCAGGACGTTATGCTGAACGGTAAGGTGTATAAAGCACCTATGACCTCGGCTGGTCAGTTGTACAAAAATATTTACTTTGAGATCACCGCTGATCTTAAAATGAACGACGTTACCGACTATGAAAAATGGGGAACCAAAGAATCGGAGAACGGACCGACGATCGTACCGGCCAACGACTTTACACCGATCGGTTTCCACTCCGATACGGCAACCGAATCCAGAAGCTTTGCCGGTATCGTCAACGGTAACGAACACAAGATCATCGGCTTGTACGTCAGCGGTAAGAACTCCACGGGCGTCGGCGGCACCGGCTTGTTCGGCTGTGTTGAAAACGGTACCCTGCGTAACATCCACATTGAGAAGGGCTATGTAACGGGCGGTCAGCGCGTCGGCGGTCTGGTCGGCCGTCCCCGTTCCGGTATCACGGCGCAGAACTGCAGCTTCTCCGGCACCGTTTACGGAACGTTTGTCCATAAGGATCACAACACGATGGTTGGCGGCCTCATCGGTGACGCTGTTGCCAGAGTGATCCTCAACAGTTGCTGGACCGAAGGCACGGTTACCGGTGGTAACGTGCTCGGCGGTTTGATCGGTCAGCTGTATATGCAGACCGGTGCGGAGATCAAGAACTGTTACAGCGTAGCAACAATTGTCCCGTTGCAACACGATGATACCCTCTGTGATAAGTATGTCGGAGGCTTGATCGGTGTTCTCTCTGGTAAGGCCGGTACCGTCGAAATCTACAGATCTCACTTTGCCGGTTCTGTTCCCACCAACACACCGTTTATCGGCGGCAAATCCGATACCTCCGGCGCGGTTGTTGCGGCAAGTGACACGGTGTACTATTGTGAAGGTTCTTACGTAGGCGAAGTTGATAGCACCTACACCTACGACGCCGTAGAGAAATCGGCGGAAGAATTTGCCGATGGCACCGTGACCGATCTGTTGAATAACCTGGTCGAGTACGGCGATTACTGGAGTTGGGAAACCGGCGACAACGGTTATCCGGTTTCGGATGGTGTCCTCTTGGTCACGGATTACCGCGATCATACAAGCGACGAGTTCTACGATGACGGCGACTGGTACGAAGTCTTCGAGAACAAACCGGGTGGAACGCTGAAAGATCCGAACAGCAACAAAGGCGATTCGGATGATTACGACAACAGCGATACCGGTGAAACGTCCTTGTTTAGCGCGGCGTTGATCCTGGCAATGATTTCGGCAATTTCTGCCTTCCTCCTTGCACGGAGAAAACGGAGCGTTAACTAACGAACAGGCCTCCGTGCCCATTCATGGTGTGCCATAGAATGGGCACGGAGGTTTTCGCTTGTACGTACACAACAAAACCAAATCGATACGTAGGGCGGATAGTATCCGCCCGCCATCCCTACATAATAAGGGTATATATTAGGAGTGCTTACTGTGAAAACGATTATTGAGAATCAACGAGAAACGGCAGTCAACCTGCAATGTGACGTATTGGTAGCAGGCGGTGGTATCGCCGGTATTGCGACGGCATTATCTGCCGCCCGTGCAGGCGCCGATGTATTACTGGTGGAAAAGCATGTGATGCTCGGCGGCTTGGCAACCCTCGGCCTTATTACGTACTACTTGCCACTTTGCGACGGCGAAGGCCACCAGGTCAGCTTCGGTATCAGCGAAGAACTGCTGCGTCTGTCCATCAAGCATGGGGCAGAGGAGCAGTACCCGAAACCGTGGTTGGAGAACGGCACGTTTGAAGAACGCAAGGAAACGCGTTTCACCGTCCGTTTCAACCCGCATCTCTTTGCGGTAGAAGCGGAACGCTTACTGCGCAAAGAGGGCGTACGGATCTTGTACGATACCCTGCTTTGCGATACCGTTGTGAATGACGGCAAGATCACCCACGTAATCATTGAGAATAAGAGTTTTCGAAGTGCTATCGCTGTTAAATCAGTGGTCGACTGTACCGGCGACGCAGACCTGTGCGTATTAGCGGGCGCCAAAACGGCGGATTTTGCCCAGCAAAACATTCTCGCAAGCTGGTATTATTATATGAATAAAGACGGCTACGACTTGCAGCATTTAGGATGTGCCGACATTCCCGATGAGCAGAAAGCGGAGGGGAAAAAGGCGGTAAAACCGATTATCGCACGTCGCTTCACCGGCCTCGATGCCGTGGAAAACAGCGAAATGATCTGCATTGCACACGACACGATGCTAAGCGACGTTCTCAAACATCGCGAGACCGATCCCACCCACACCCCCGTCACTATGCCGATGGTTCCGCTGGTGCGTATGACGCGCCGCATCGACGGTGTCAGCACGCTGTCTAACAAAGACGTGCACACGCACGTGGACAACAGCATCGGCATGATCGGCGACTGGACGCGTCGCGGTCCCGTGCACGAGATCCCGTTCACCGCTCTGTACGGCAACGAAGTGAAGAACCTGATCACGGCAGGCCGCAACATCAGCGTCAACGACGCCATGTGGAACGTCAGCCGCGTCATTCCCGCATGCGCAGTCACCGGCGAAGCGGCGGGATTAGCCGCCGCCATGACGGATGACTTCGCAAAACTCGACGTTTCGGAACTGCAAAAACGTCTGGTGAAAAACGGCGTCGTATTGCACGAAACGGACTTAAAATAAGCGTTTTCAAACGCAAAAAAAAGCAAAACGATACCAACTCGACTCGATTTGAAATTTCTTCGTAAAAATTGTCTGTAAATGCACTTTTTCCGTTGACAAATCGGGCAAATTATGGTATCACAATAAGTGAAAAGGCTGACCGCGGAGGTACCGCGGCGGCACGTGAAAATTGGGAGGAAAAAAACATGAAACTTGGTATGATTGGCGCTGGTTCTATTGCTGTCAACCATCTCAAAGCGTTTGGTGCAAATCCTGACGCAGAGGTTGTAGCAATCGCAGACGTTTGCGAGAATCTCGCAAAGGGGAGAGCGGAAGCTTTCAACATCGCAAAGTACTACACCGACTACAAAGAATTGCTCAAAGACGAGAGCATCGATGCTGTCAGTGTTGCAACCCCCACCTTTACACACACCCAGATCGTGTGCGACGCACTCGCTGCCGGCAAACACGTTCTGTGCGAGAAACCGCCCGCATTG
>JAZOAK010000039.1:0-50400 GCA_045595445.1 Acutalibacteraceae bacterium | reverse complement strand
AGGGAGTGCGTTTCGATTTTTTCTACCGCCAAAGCCTCCCTCTGTGAGGGGGGTGGCACGGCGCAAGCCGTGACGGAGGGAGTGCGTTTCGATTTTTTCTACCGCACAAAGCCTCCCTGCCCCGCTTTTTAATCCCCACACCCCTTATTGTGTCCGCTCTACCCAAAGTAGAGCGCGCAGATAGGGGTATGTCCGGGATAAAAAGAGGGGTATCCCCCGCGGTTTTTGCCCGCGCCGCTTATCCTCTGACGCCTTGCAGCATTGCCGCCACGGCGCAAGCCGTGACGGAGGGAGTGCGTTTCGATTTTTTCTACCGCCAAAGCCTCCCTCTGTGAGGGGGGTGGCACGGCGCAAGCCGTGACGGAGGGAGTGCGTTTCGATTTTTTCTACCGCACAAAGCCTCCCTCTGTGAGGGAGGTGGCACGGCGCAAGCCGTGACGGAGGGAGTGCGTTTCGATTTTTTCTACCGCACAAAGCCTCCCTCTGTGACGGAGGGAGTGCGTTTCAATTTTTCTGCCCGCCCGCGTGAACGGACTCACCGCACTTTTTACTAACGCTGCCGCCAAAGCCTCCCTGCCCCGCTTTTTAATCCCCACACCCCTTATTGTGTCCGCTCTACCCAAAGTAGAGCGCGCGGACAGGGGTATGTCCGGGATAAAAAGAGGGGTTTCCCCCGCGGTTTTTGCCCGCGCCGCTTATCCTCTGACGCCTTGCAGCATCGCCTCCACGGCGGGGTCGGGTGTGGGGGTAAGTTCCGTGCGTTGCGCGCCTGCCGACGCCGCACCCGCTTTGCGGGCAGCATCGGTTGCCGCTTCCACGCGCACGCGTTCACGGTATTCGTGCCGCAGATACGCATAGAGTAGCGGGATTCCCTCGTCAAGTGCCGTTCGGATCACCGATTCGGGAAGCGCGTCAAACGCTAAAACGTCGGGACATTCCTCGCGCAGTCGACAAAAGTCGTCAGCCAGACGCTCTTCGTCGCTGACGGTAGGGACATCCTCGCCGCACAACGTATCTACGAGCTCGCGTACGCCGAGTCCGTGTTGCTGTGCCAATGTTTTCAGTTTGTCGAGCATCGGTTCAACGGTATCGAACTTCATGCCCTTTTGCGCGTAAGCGGTCGCTTCCTCCAAGGTCAGTTGGTAGTCCTGCTTGTTGAATTTGACCGGCAGGCAAAACGCAGACTCCTGCAAGCCGTCTCCCGACGGCTCATTCGTTTCTGCGCCCACTGACGTCCCCTCGTTTTCAAGGGCAACATCGCCTGTATTTTCAAGCGGTGTGGTAGCCGCCGTGAAACCTGTTTGTTCCATCTGTTATATCTGCTCCTCTCCGTCGTAGCTTAAAAAATTCTCGTATTCTCGGTCGATCTGCCGTTGTGTTTTCGTCTTGCGACGACGCGCTGCCGGTTTACACACCTCGTATTCCCTGAGCACGATCACCGTCACAATTCCCAAAACAAATCCAATCACTGCTTGCATTTTTCTTTCGCCTACTTTCGTTTCGATTTGTTCCTGCCCCGCTCGCGTGAACGGGTCCACCCTGCGGTGGACCGCATCTTCCACCGCCTGCCCCGCACCAACCCAAAGCCAGCATCGTAGGGGACGGGCGTTTCGATTTGTTCCTGCCCCGCCCGCGTGAACGGGTCCACCCTGCGGTGGACCGCATCTTCCACTGCCTGCCCCGCACCAACCCAAAGCCAACATCGTAGGGCAGGGCCTTGGTCCTGCCGTCAAATGGTGCGATCCTAAACAACTTACCTCACCTTTAAGACAAAATCGGTCGTTGCACCTCTTCGCTACGCCCAACCTCGTTTTAATTCTCCCGCCAACACCGATCCCTCGGTCACGCGTTCAGGGGTCGGCGGTGCGGGACGAAAATGCGTGATGTCCTCCATCGCGTAGCGAAGCGCGTCCATCAAATGATCTTCCCCGCCGCGCGGGCGGTTGATAATGCCGGCGGGGGTCTTTTCCCACGCGTAGGATGCCAGTTCCACCACCGTTTCTTTGCACCGCGGATGTACCAGTATCCGATATTCCTGCAACCGCGCAATGCCGTGTAACAGCGACCCCGCGCCCTTGTCGGCAGGGGTGATGCGATACACGCCCGCCCGCCTTAGTTCCTCGTTGGATTTCGGTTCTGCCGAATCGGCGCGGATGCGTTCGCCGTCGTAGCCCATTTTGCACAACCGCTCGGCAATATCGCTGTTAAGTAACCCGCGGCATTTGAACTCATCAAACACGTACAACACCCGATCAACGGGGTTGACCGCCGCCGCGATAAAGGCGGTGGGGTCGTTGGAATAGCCGTAGTCGAGTCCATACACCCGCCGATATTTCCACGCTTCCGGTAAGCGGTCAATATCAAACTCCGCTACCGCCCAGTTGTCGTAAATCAGTCCGTCTGCGATCCCCCATTCGCCGCGCCCCGCCACCGCAAAACGGCGCGGATTATCGCGTTTCATGCGGTCAAACACGGCGCGGTCGGCATCGTCCAAAAATTCGTTGCACCGATAATCGGTGGTGAACGTCGAAACGTTGTCCGCAGCCTTATCAAAAAACCGCGCTTTGAGCCAGTGATGCTCACTCCATGGGTTAAAGGTCAGCGTCGTTTGCTTGAACAACGGTGGCGGCACCTCGCCGCGCGGCACCGATAAGTCAAAGGTGTCAAACGCGTCCTCGCTCTCGATCTCAAACGCTTCTTCCACCCACACCCAACACAGATAGCCGTGTGTCACAGTGGTGGAGGCGATCTTGTAGACGTCGTCGAAACCGCGAAACAGAATTTTCTGACCTGTCGGCAGGTACGTCAGTTCCATGGGACTGAGTGTTGCTTTCCATAAATGCGATACCCCGAGTCGCGCCGCCGCCCACTGCAATTGCGCGAACGTGCTGCTGCGGTGGGTATCCATGATACGGCGGATGACGAGTAAATTCGCTTGCGGGTACCGCATCAAGCGTATGAGAAAATTCAGCGCGGTGGTGGTGGATTTTTTAGAGGCTTTTCCGCCTTTGAGTACCCGATACCGTGACCGACAACGCCAAAACGCGCCGTATCCGCCGCCGACGATTGCTTTCAAATCGACCGTCATTCGATCCGCTCCTCGCACACAAACCGTACCGGATCTTCCGATTGCAGCGCACGCGTTTCGCCTTTGTCCGCAAACCCCGCGCGGTTGCGCAGATAAAACATCCACAGTCCGTGACTTTTGGGGTCGGCTGAAAGCGCGTGGCTGATAACCGAGGCAGTACACTCCTGCAACGCCGCTTTGAGAATACGGGCGGTTTCGCCTTTTCCCGTCGCATACGCAACCACCGTTTCGTAGGGAATCCCCAGCGCCGCCGCCAACGCGTCCGCGTGAAACGGTCCGCCGTCCGCGTCACATTGCCGGCGGCACGCCTCGATCGTCGCTTTTATGTCGGATATCGTTCCCAGTTGTTTCACGCTTTTCACCCACCTTATTCTCGCCTCCCCTTGTCAGGGGAGATGTCACCGCAGGTGACGGAGGGGTAGTTGCACTACCGCTCGAAAGTCACCCTCTCTCAATTTCGCCGCAATCCGTGGTGCGCCGCGATCTCCCTCACTGCTTCACCCTCCCGCGTCTTATCGTGTCCGCTCTACCCAAAGTAGAGCGGACACGCAAGGGGATTCCCGAGTTAAAAAAGCGGGGCGTTCCCTCTTTTATTCCGTGCGCGCCCTCCCCTTGCCTCCCTCTGACGAGGGAGGTGTCGGCAAATGCCGACGGAGGGAGAGAAAATTTCCGTCGCGCTATGCGCGACACCTTCATTCTTCATCATTCATTTTCCCTGCCGTAGGACAGGCTCGCCCTGCGGCTCGCCGCATCTTCCACCGTCTACGCCGCTTTCACAGCGCCTCCTCGTTTCGATCTGTCCCTGCCCCGCCTTCGCAGCGCCTCCGATACCGCCCCCTTTTCCCCCTCCCGCGTCTTATCGTGTCCGCTCTACCCAAAGTAGAGCGGACAAATAGGGGTTGCCTCAGCCATCAAGGGCGTTCCTTTTTTATTCCGTGCGCGCCCTCCCCTTGCCTCCCTCTGACGAGGGAGGTGTCGGCAAATGCCGACGGAGGGAGAGAAAATTTCCGTTGCGCCATGCGCGACACCTTCATTCTTCATTCTTCATCATTCATTATTCATCATTCATTTTCCCTCAAACCGCCCCCTCGGGCACCTCTTTCAAACGTCACCGCACCTGCGGTGCGCAATTCGCCTCGTTTGTACCGCCCTTTCCGATTGGTACAAAACCACCGAAAGTCACCTTTCCTCAAGTTCGCCGTAGTATACCACACGTAGGGCAGTCACCTTCAAGTGGCTTTCAAAAATTATTTTTTTGGCTGTTTTGCCAGGATTTCCAAGGCTTTGTTGTGTTCTCTGAGCAGGTATTGCTTGGTCTTTTTAAGGTCACCTATGATCTCCCGCCACGCACGTCCCTGCACGTAACGCAACCGCATAACGCGCCGTTGTAACGGTGTCAGCGCCGCGTGTTGCAGGCGCGTAACGTTTTGCAACTGATGCGTCGCCAGCGCTTTACGAAGTCGCTGTCGCTCGTCAAACAGTTCCGCGACGATCGGTAATTCACTGTCGGTGATCCCGCATAACCGCTCTTCTTCAAACAATAGTATGTCCCGCCATTCCGCTTCCACCGCTTCCAGTTCCCGCTTGTCCGCCACCACCGCCTGCATCTGCGTTTTTAATGCCTGCGCTTCTTCACTTAACGCCATCGTTTTGTTTCTCCTTTTTTCTTTCGATCTGTCCCTGCCCCGCTCGTATGGACAGGCTCGCCCTGCGGCTCGCCGCATCTTTCACCGTCTGCCCCGCTTTCACAGCGCCCCCTCGTTTCGATCTGTCCCTGCCCCGCTCGTATGGACAGGCTCGCCCTGCGGCTCGCCGCATCTTCCACCGTCTACGCCGCTTTCACAGCGCCTCCTCGTTTCGATCTGTCCCTGCCCCGCCTTCGCAGCGCCTCCGATACCGCCCCCTTTCCCCCTCCCGCGTCTTATCGTGTCCGCTCTACCCAAAGTAGAGCGCGCAAATAGGGGTTGCCTCAGCTATCAAGGGCGCTCTCTCTTTTTATTCCGTGCGCGCCCTCCCCTTGCCTCCCTCTGACGAGGGAGGTGTCGGCAAATGCCGACGGTGGGAGAGAAAATTTCCGTCGCGCCATGCGCGACACCTTCATTCTTCATCATTCATTTTATCTTCATTATTGCACCCATCACACACCGTCGCTCCCTCCTCATACAACGCCGTACCGCACTCCTCACAAAATCCCGTCACCCACGGATCTTCCCGAGGATCGTATGCGGGACAGTTCGTCGGGCAAAATAACTGCCCACACACTATACACATGTCAACTGCCTCCTTGTTGAAACGCTGTGGAATGTTGAAAACTTTCAGCGCGTTAGGATACGGATTAAAGAAAGGATATGGATACGAATTGGGATTAGGATACGGATTAAGACTGACAACTCGCCGTCAACTGTCCGCTGCTTGTCCGTTCTCCTCGGGATAAGGTGACGGAAACCGACTGCGCTTGTTGCGTACGCGCTGATGTTTTTCCCACGTGAGCAGTTGCAAATACGGTTGTCCCTGTGCTTCATATACCACGAGTAACCCCGCCGCCTCCAACGCGCACACCGCTTGTTGGACCGCAGCCGTTTCAATGTCCTCTCTGAGCGGAAACAACCGCGCTTTGAGCAACGACGGCCGCGCATCCATGCGACCGTAATCGTCGCATTGCACGATCAACCGATAAAAACACACCTCCTCAAACCACCCGAGCCCCTCGATCGTAGCGCTCGTACAAATGCTTTCCTTCAAAATGCGATTTGACACGGGCCTCCTCCTTATCTACTTAAAGTAGAGTTGCTTGCCAAAAAAAAGAAGCAACCCTCAGGTTACCCCTATTATACTCTACTTTGGGTAGAATGTCAAGTCAAAAGTAGAATTTCCTTGCGTTTTTCTACTTTTGGTGTATAATAAAAGTAGAATAGAAAGTGACCGTTGCCATAAAGACGAGGGTACTTTTTTGAAGACGCGGGGTAGCGTATTGCACTCCTCACACAAACCCATGTTGCCTTAGAGGCGGGGTAGCTATTTGAGCGCATTGCCCCCCTGACACAAAAACCGTGGTAGAGAAAGGGCGAAACGAACGTATGACGATTGGTGAGAACATTCGGCGGCTGCGCGAGTTGCACGAATTAACGCAACGCGAACTCGGTGCCATTGCGGGTGTGAGTGATAAAGCGGTGTCCACCTGGGAAAACGGTTTCAAGACACCGCGCATGACGGCGATCAAGCGCATGGCTGCGTATTTTGGGATACCCGCAGGGGACCTGCTCGACGATTCCCAAAAGAAAGCAACGCCACCGGTGGCATTTTCCACGATTTTATCTCAGTGGTGTTTGTCGTGGGGGCGCACGCCCGAACAAGTAGCGGAAGAGTTACGTCTGCCGACGAATCGAATGCAACAACTGATGGCGGGGAGCGCCCCGACCGAGGAAGAAACCGCGCTGTTGTCGTCCTATTTCCATTCCCCGCGCACCGTCTTGCGGGACAGCGCCTCTCCGCTTGCGGAAGATCTTCACAACGTCAAACCCATTCACTTGTTCCCCACGGCGCGGCGCATTCCGGTACTCGGTAGGGTGCCCGCAGGGGTGCCGATCGAAGCGGTGACGGATATTATTGAAGAAATTGATCTGTCCGGTCATACCGCACAAGATGGGTACGACTATTTTGGTTTGCTCGTCACGGGCGACAGTATGTTCCCCGAATATTTGGACGGCGACATCGTCATTTTGCGCGTTCAGCAGACCGCCGAAACCGGTGACGACGTCGTCGCGTACATCGGCAACGCCGATGCCACGCTCAAACGGCTGACGGTGACCGAAAACGGTATTCAACTGCGCCCGCTCAATCCCGCATACGAGATCCGCTCGTTTTCAAACGACGAGATCCGCACGCTGCCGGTCACCATTGCGGGCATCGTCATTGAACAACGGCGAACGAGGCGACGCGGATGAGAGAGACCACCTTGTGTTACTTGGAGAAAGACGGCGCTTACCTCATGCTGTACCGCAACAAAAAGCCCAACGACCCAAACGCGGGCAAATGGATCGGTCTCGGCGGCAAGTTGGAGGCGGGAGAAACGCCCGAAGCCTGCGCCTGCCGCGAGGTATTTGAGGAAACGGGACTGACGCTGACCGCTTTTGTTTACCGCGGCATTGTGGATTTTGACTCCGATCTGGACGGCACCGAGCGCATGCATCTGTTCACCGCCACCGCGTGGGAGGGAACGCTGCACGCGTGCGACGAGGGTGATTTGCGGTGGATCGAAAAAACCGCGTTACACCGCTATCCTCTCTGGGAGGGCGATACCGTCTTTCTCAGCGCCTTGCAAAACGGCGAGGATTTTTTTCACATCACCCTCACCTACCGCGGCGGGCGCCTCATTCATACGCACCAAACGGATGGCTGACGCCATCCGTTCTTTTTTCTCTTGACAAGAACATATGTTCTGTTGTATACTGGTGTACAGGAGTTGATCGTATGAAAATTGCCGTTGTCGGCTCGCGCAGCATCACAAGCGTTCCGTTAGAGGAGATCATTCCCCCGCAATGCACCGAGATCGTATCGGGCGGTGCGCGGGGTGTGGACACTTGTGCGCGTTTGTTTGCTCAGGCGCATGGGCTGAAATTAACCGAATTTTACCCCGATTACGACCGCTACGGCCGCACCGCCCCACTCAAACGCAACGATTTGATCGTGGAATACGCGGATATGGTGTGGGGATTTTGGGACGGTGAATCCCGCGGCACGTTGTATACGCTTCGACAATGTAAAAACCAAGGCAAACCCTACCGCCTGTTTCGGTTAAGGAAATAAAAACGCCTCTTTGAGAGGCGTTTTTTATTCCCCAAAATACGCGTCCAACACCTGCCGTGCCACGGCGGACGCGGCGGCAGACGTGCCGTTTTCCATCACCACGGCGAGTGCCACTTGCGGCTTATCCGCGGGTGCGTACGCGATAAACACGCCGTGATCCGAACGCGTTTTTCCGTTTTGTGCGGTGCCGGTTTTGGCGGCAAGCGTATACGAGGCGTCTTTGAATGCCTTGTAGGCGGTACCGCCCTTTTTGACCACTTGTTCCATCCCTTCGCGCACGATGCGCGCCGCCTCGTCGCTCATCGGTACGGTGGACAACACTTCCGAGGCATATACCCTCTCCACCGTACCGTCGTACCTGAGCAGCCGCCGCACCAGATGCGTGCGGTAGCGCACCCCGCCGTTGGCAAGCGTCATGGCATACGCGGCGAGCTGTATGGGCGTAAACCGCTCGTCCATCTGTCCGATGGCGCATTGGCAGGTATCCCCCGCCACCCACGTGCCGTTTTTGGTCGCGGGGGACGCGAGCACCCCGCGTGCCTCCCCCACCTCGATACCGCTTTTCTGCCCCAATCCAAACGCTAAGGCATAGCGGTTAAGTCTGTCAATGCCGAGCAAGCGCCCGAGTTCCATAAAATACACGTTACAGGATTTTTTCAGCGCCGTCACGGTATCCACATCACCGTGACGGCCCATACATTTCGGCGCAAACCCCACCGCTTCATAATACCGATATACGCCGTCGCAGGTACAATCTACCGTCAGCGTTTCACTGAGTCCCGCGATCGCCACCGCCGGTTTGATGACCGACCCGCACGGATACGTGCCGTACAACGCGCGGTTAAACAACGGTTGCCCCGTATCGCTCGCAAGCGCCGTATACTGCTCGGAATAGGTAGACAGATCGTACGTCGGGCAGGAGGCGCAGACGAGCACCCCGCCGTCGGTAACGTCAAGCAATACCACCGACCCGCTTTTGACGTCGGCTCCCGACAACGGCTCGGTCTGTTTCCTGAGCGCCGCCATCGTATCGGTCATGCTGGTCTGCGCCGCGCGTTGCAGGGCGCTGTCCAGCGTGAGTTCTACCGATAACCCCGCCACCGCCGCGCGGGTATACACGCTGCCGTCCGCGCGGGTGATACGCACGCCGTCTTCACCGCGCAACTCGTCCTCCAACGCCGCCTCGATCCCGCTCTTGCCCACACGATCGGTCAGGTGATACCCTTTTTCTTTCAGCGTTTCGTATTCCTCTGCGTACACCGGTCCCACCGTTCCCAAAATATGCGCCGCCACGTCCCCCGCCTTGTATGTTCGAATCGGCACCAGCGCGGTGCGGAGTCCCGCGTACGCGGTGGGATTTTCGCGCAGGATGGCGGCAGTTCGTTCCGAAACGTCCTCGCACAACACGTCACCGCGTACCGTCACGGTTTCGCCCAACTGCGTGAGAAGTGTTGCCGCCTGCTCGCGGGAGATACCGTTTGCCGTCACCCGCACCCCCACGCGGTCGCTCGATAGCGGCACGCCGTTTCGATCGATAATATCCCCGCGCGCGGCGGGAATGGATACGCTCGCCGCAATGCGCTCGGCTTTGAGCGCCGCGTAATACTCTCCGCGTATCCCTTGCAACCAAAATAACCGTCCCGCGTAGATTCCAAAGATAATAAGCGGTACGATCAGCACCGCTCTCACTCTCTTCATCGACACAACACCCCGCACAGATACCCGAACGCTCCCAACAGAATCCCCGCCGCGCCAAACCATCCGTCGGCAGTCCAATCGTGTAAAAATCCCGCGGCAATACCGACAAACAACCCGGCTATCCGCGAACGCCGCGCCCCCGCCATCAGCGGGAGAAACGGCAACAACCACAGCCGTCCGTTCCAGAGCGGCAGATTTTCGATGAGGGTCACAAGCAGTAAAAGCGTCCCCCACACCGCCACCGCGCGGTAAATACCCCACAACCGCCGAACGGGATCTTGTTTCAGTTGTCCGCTCAAAACGCCGTCACCACCATCACGTGCGCCTCACGCTCGGCATAAAAGCGCACCGCCGCCGCTTGTACCAATCCGCCGCTGTCTGTCGTCACCGTTTCCAGTTCTCCGATCAGCAACCCACGCGGGACACTGCCACCGTATCCCGAAGTCATCACGCGATCCCCCGCGACCGCCTCGCTGTCCCGCGACAGTCGCACCGCTCCGCCGTGCATTTCGGCGGTTTCGCCGGTGCGCGTGCAGATAACGCTCACCGTCACCGCTTCGTGCGATAAAGGGTACACCCGCGCCCAGTTAAACCCCGCTTCCGCCACCACGCCGACGAGTCCCGCCGCCGTGATCACCGACTCTCCGCCCGCAATACCGTCCACCGTTCCGACGTTCAACGTAAAGCTGTCCCTTTCGGCGGCGATCACCCGCGCCTCGCACAAGTCCAGCGACGGACGCACCTCTTTAAGCGCCAAAAACTGCCGATAAAACGCGGCGGTATGCACGGCGTCCTCCTGCTCGGTCAGTTGCAAGCGCAGCGCATCCACTTCTGCTTGCAATGCGTCGCACCGCGCGCGATACCCGCCGAGATCCACACGTTCGCTCACCCACTCCATCGCAGAGGTCACCCCCTCCTGCAAGGGTGCCAGCAACGTCCCCGCCATCCTCGTCACACGCAAGACGATACCAACCGCTACCGCGAACACACCGAGTAACAGCCACCTGCCTACCGTTTTGTTAGACACTTGCCCGTTCCGTTCGCCACGCAATCCAGCGGCGCCTCCGCCACCCGCACCGGTACACCGGTTTCCTCAGCAATGAGCAGATCCAACCCTTTCAGCAGCGCGCCGCCGCCCGTCAGCACGATCCCGCCGTCCAAAATATCCGCCGCAAGGTCGGGCGGTGTATTCTCCAACGTCACGCGGATCGCCGACACGATCTCCCTCACCGATTCACGGAGTGCGTCGCGCACCTCCTCGGAGGTCAGCACCACCGTTTTCGGCAAACCGTCCACCACGTGCCGTCCTTTCACCATCATCGCACATTCCTCCTCAATGGGATACGCGGAGCCCATGTGGATCTTGATCTCCTCGGCGCTGCGTTCCCCGATAAGCAACTGATGCCGCGTCTTGACGTACTGACGGATCGCCTCGTCAAACTCATCCCCCGCCGTACGAACGGAGGTTTTCGTCACAATATCCCCAAGCGAGATCACCGCGACCTCGGACGTCCCGCCGCCGATATCCGCGACCAAACATCCTCTTGCTTCTTTGACCGATAACCCCGCACCGATCGCCGCCGCCATCGGCTCTTCGATGAGCGACACTTCCCGCGCACCTGCGCTGCGTGCCGCATCCTCCACGGCGCGCCGTTCCACCTCGGTCACCCCCGACGGAATACACACCATCACCCGCGGTCGCGTCCGCAGTTGTCCTTTCATCTGATGACGGATCATATACTTAATCAGTTCCGCCGCCATCTCGAAATCCGCGATCACGCCGTCGCGCAAGGGACGGATCGCCAAAAGCGACGACGGTGTGCGCCCCATCATGTGCGCCGCCTCCCGCCCTACCGCGATGATCTGCCGTCGCCGTTTATCCACCGCCACCACCGACGGCTCGCGCATGACGATCCCTTTTCCTTTCACGTATACCAGCGTATTCGCCGTCCCCAAATCAATCGCTAAATCGCGCATACCAACACCTCGCCTTTATCGTGTGCGCCGACAGCCGTTCTATTCACAAAATCTTTACCTTTTTTTCGTTGACATCCCCTTTTAATTCTCCTATAATCTTAATAATACTTATGGGGGCGATCGTATGATTAAACAACTCGCCAAAAGTGTGCGTGAATACAAGAAAAACGCGATCTTGGCACCGTTGTGCGTTTCGGGCGAAGTGGTGCTCGAAGTCATTATTCCGCTGTTGATGTCGTATCTCATCGACAACGGCATTGAAAAGAACGATATGGGTTACGTGTGGGCGTGCGGCGGTCTGCTCGTCGTGTGTGCCGTACTGTCGCTGATCTTCGGCGTGTTGGCGGGCAAGCACGCGTCCATCGCGTCGGCGGGCTTTGCGCGCAACCTGCGCCACGATATGTATTATGCCCTGCAAGACTATTCGTTTGCGAACATCGATAAGTTTTCCACCGCATCGCTCATCACGCGCATGACCACCGACGTTATGCATCTGCAACACGCGTTTCAGATGATCGTGCGTATCACGGTGCGCTCCCCCGCGATGCTGATCTTCTCGCTGGTCGCGGCGTTTTCGGTCAACGCGAAACTGGCGCTGATCTTTGCGGCGGTGGTACCGTTTTTAGCACTCGGTCTGTACCTCATCATCCGCTACGCGCACCCCGTCTTTTTGCGGATGTTCAAAAAATACGACCGCTTAAACACCGTCGTGCAGGAAAATCTGCGCGGCGTACGCGTGGTCAAAACGTTCGTCAGAGAACAACACGAAACCGAAAAATTCCGTGAAAGCTCCGAGGGCATTTACAAGGATTCCTGCACCGCCGAACGGTTGCTCGCGTTCAACTCGCCCCTCATGCAGATCAGTATGTATACGTGTATTCTGCTGATTTCGTGGTTCGGTGCCAAACTCGTCACTGCCAATACCGGCATGACGACAGGTCAGTTGATGAGTCTGTTTACGTACGTGCAACAAATCTTAATGAGCCTGATGATGATCTCGATGATCTTAGTCATGATCACCATGTCCCGCGCGGCGGCACAGCGCGTCACCGAGGTGCTCAGCGAAAAAAGCACCATCGAGGGCGGCACCGTCCGCGACGTTCCCTCGGGTGAGATTTGTTTTGAGAACGTGACGTTCCGTTACGGCGGTGAGGAGAGCCGTCCCGCGCTGTCAAACATCAACCTGCACATCCGCTCGGGTGAAACGGTCGGTATCATCGGCGGTACGGGCAGTTCCAAATCCACGCTCGTCCAACTCATCCCGCGTCTGTATGACGTCACCGGCGGCACGCTGTCGGTCGGCGGTGTCAACGTACGCGAGTACGACTTAAACGCGTTGCGCGACAATGTTGCCATGGTATTGCAAAAGAACGTGCTGTTCTCCGGCACGGTTCGGGAAAACCTGCGTTGGGGCAACGCCGACGCGACCGATGACGAACTCGTTCACGCGTGCAAACTCGCCCAAGCGCACGACTTTGTGGAAAGCTTCCCCGAGGGGTACGACACGCAAATCGAGCAGGGCGGTGCGAACGTATCGGGCGGTCAGAAACAGAGACTTTGCATCGCCCGCGCCTTGTTAAAGAAACCGAAAATCCTCATTTTGGACGACTCCACCAGCGCGGTGGACACCCGCACGGACGCGCTGATTCGCAAAGCGTTCCGTGAAGAGATTCCCGACACCACCAAACTCATCATCGCCCAGCGTATCGCCTCGGTGCAGGATGCCGACAAGATCATCGTGCTCGACGGCGGTACCGTGAGCGCGGTCGGCACGCATGAGGAATTGTTGAAAACCAGCGAGATCTACCAAGACGTGTACCGTTCGCAACAGAAAGGGGGCGAGGAAAATGAGTAATGCCACTCGTCAACCGCCCATGCCGCGCGGTCCCGGTAACCGCGGCCCCATGGGCCCTCGCCCGAAACTCGACAAAGGCGCGGCGGTACGGCTGTTAAAGGTTGTGTTTGTACCGAATCTGGTCCCCTTTATTTTCGTGGTTCTCTGTATTGCGATCAGCGCGATCGCAAACGTGCAAGGCTCTCTGTTCTTGCAGACTCTCATTGACGATTACATTACCCCGATGGTCGTCAGCGGCGCGGATCTGTTTGACGAACTGTTTGTCGCGATCCTCAAAGTCGCGGGTTTTTATCTGCTGGGCATCGTGTCCACGCTCACGTATAACCTCATCATGGTATCGGTGTCACAAGGGGTCATGAAACGCATCCGTGACGATCTGTTTGCCCACATGCAGACCCTGCCGGTGCGATATTTCGATACCCACACAAACGGCGACGTCATGAGTTGCTACACCAACGATACCGACACCCTGCGTCAAACCATTTCCCAAAGTATTCCGCAGGCGCTCAACTCCCTGATCACCATCGTTTCGGTGCTGATCGCGATGGTCACCACCAGTTGGCAGTTAGCCCTGTTCGTGGTGTTGTTCACGTCGCTCACCGTGACGGTATCCAAGAGCGTCGCCGCGCGTTCGAGCAAGTTCTTTGTCAAGCAACAGCAAGCGGTCGGTGCGGTCAACGGCTATATTGAGGAAATGATCCAAGGGCAAAAGGTCGTCAAGGTCTTCTGCCATGAAGAAGTCGCCAAGCAGGACTTTGATACGTTAAACGACGAATTGTGCTACAACGCGACCGAGGCAAACAAATTCGCCAACATCATGGGCCCCATCACCAACAATATGGGACATTTGCAATACGTGCTGATTGCCGCCGTGGGCGGCACGCTCGCGTCGTTTGGTATCGGTGGGATCACGCTCGGTGCCATCGCGTCGTTCCTCCTTTTGAGCAAAAACTTCTCCATGCCCATCAACCAGATCTCGCAACAGATCAACACCGTTATCATGTCGCTCGCGGGTGCGAAACGAATCTTTGCGGTGATGGACGAAGAACCCGAGCAGGATAACGGCTACGTTACGCTCGTCAACGTCAAAACCGAAAACGGTGAACTCGTCGAATGTTTAGAGCGCACCGGCGAATGGGCGTGGCGCCACCCGCATGAGGACGGCACTCTCACCTATACCCCGGTTCGCGGTGACGTCACGTTGGATCACGTGGATTTCGCGTACGTCCCCGAAAAACAGGTGTTGTACGACGTATCGTTGTACGCGCGTCCCGGTCAAAAAGTCGCGTTTGTCGGCGCCACGGGTGCGGGTAAGACCACCATTACCAACCTCATCAACCGCTTTTACGATATTGCGGACGGTAAGATCCGTTACGACGGTATCAATATCAATAAGATCCGCAAAAGCGATCTGCGCCGTTCACTCGGTGTGGTGTTGCAGGACGTGAATTTGTTTACGGGTACGGTGATGGAGAACATCCGTTACGGCAAACTCGACGCCACCGACGAAGAAGTATACGCCGCGGCAAAACTCGCAAACGCGCACGATTTCATTGAGCGCTTACCCAAGGGGTA
Source organism: Acutalibacteraceae bacterium (assembly GCA_045595445.1). Classification (GTDB taxonomy): domain Bacteria; phylum Bacillota; class Clostridia; order Oscillospirales; family Acutalibacteraceae; genus RGIG3009. The sequence goes on along the minus strand of JAZOAK010000039.1, from coordinate 35,401 downwards.
TCAAACGGTGCTCACCGCCGACGGCGCCAGCCTGTCGCAAGGGCAACGGCAACTCATTTCCATCGCCCGCGCGGCGGTTGCCGACCCGCCGGTCATGATCTTGGACGAAGCGACGTCGAGTATCGACACCCATACCGAAGCGCTGGTGCAAAAGGGTATGGATCAGCTCATGCACGGCAGAACGGTGTTCGTCATCGCGCACCGCTTGTCCACCGTCCAAAACTCGGACGTCATCATGGTACTCGATCACGGTAAGATCATCGAGCGCGGCACGCACGATGAACTCATCGCGCAAAAAGGCAACTACTACCGTCTTTACACCGGCGCCTTTGAATTAGAATAAAAAAGAGGAGTGGCGCCGCCACTCCTCTTTTTTATTTTTTCCTCTTAAAGCCCCTCTTGTGTAAAGGGGCTGTCAGGACCCGCACAAACCCAAACCAACACCGTAGGGCAGGGCCTTGGTCCTGCCGCCACCGTTGTGCGCATCGCCATAACGGCGGGAGCAAGCCCCCGCCCTACGATTCATCATTCATTAAAACCGCCGCCCTCTCGGGCGGCGGTTTTGATTACATATCCATTAACTTGCTGATTTCATCTTTGAACGATTGCACGTCTTTGAATTGGCGGTACACCGATGCAAACCGCACATACGCGACCTCGTCGATAGCGCGAAGTTTTTCCATTGCCAATTCGCCGATCTTGGACGCAGGCACTTCGCGTTCCAGCGAATTTTGCAACGTGGCTTCGATCTCGTCCACCGCACGTTCCAACACCTGCATGGGGACAGGCCGTTTCTGGCAGGCGCGCAGCATACCGTTAAACAACTTCTGCCGATCGAACACCTCACGGGATTTATCTCTTTTTACGATCACGATGGGCAGACTTTCAATAATTTCATACGTGGTGAAACGCTTGCCGCATTGCAGACACTCCCGCCGACGGCGAATACGCGCGCCCTCATCCGTGGGACGCGAATCCATGACCTTGCTTTCCGCATAACCGCAAAAGGGACATTTCATTATCTTTCACGCACCTTTTTCTAACTTCTTCTTTATTGTATCATCCAATTTTACAAATGGCAAGTAATTTCTTCTAAGAACGCCCGCGACCTTTCCAGATCCTCTGCCGACTCAAAATTCGGGCGATACAGTTCGAGCATCAACACCCCATCGTATCCGACGGCTTTGAGCGCTTGCAAAATGGTCGAAAAATCACGCGTTCCCCGCCCCGGCGGCAGACAATCGTACTGCTCGTTGCGATCGCTGATATGCACGTGCGCGATGTGGTTGCCCATCGTTTCGATCACTTGCAAGGGGTCCAACCCCGAACGGTCGCTTTGCTTTACGTCAAGCACGAAGCGGGCTTTCTCACCGAGCATGGTTTTCATCGCTTGCAAAAACGGCAATTCCGCCGATGAGAACTTGTTGACGTTTTCCTGCGCCACCGTCACGCCGTACGTCTGCCCTAAATCATACAAGCGCTCATACCGTTCGAGCAACTGTTCCACGCGCATCTGCCCCAGCGACTTGGCGCCGTGTAACACCAAGTACGGTGCCGAAAGCCGCGCCGCCGCCTCAAACTGCGGCTTATACATCTCAAATCCGTCATCGGCGCGGCGCTCGTAGGGAGTAAACAGAAAGAACGGCTCCATAAACGACGAATAGGGATGCACCGCCGACACGACCGCTCCCGCCGCGTCACAGCGCCGTTTCAGTTCGTCGACAAAGGCGGGCGACACCTCGCTCGGCGCGTTCAAAAAGATCTCCACACTCCGAAACCCCGCCGCCAGCACCATATCCAGCGCTTCTTCGAGCGGTGCGGGATAAAAATTGGACGTAGAAGCTCCCACGATCATATCAGCCGTCCCCCCTTTTTTACAATGAAATACTATTGTTACCCTATCACAAAAAAATATCACTGTCAACCGCGCGTTTTTCGTCGGAAAGTATTGACTTTCGCGCGTACGCGACACTATAATGCAGGTGGAATGACCCCTACGCAGTGATTCAAGAGAAAGGGAGCATGCAGGATGAGACGAATGAAGCCACTCACCAACATTGAGTCCATGGATGAAACCACCCTGATCGAACTGGAAAACGAGTTCCTTAAAGCGTACACCACGCCGAAAACAAAGGAATCGTTCGCACGGCGTCTGTCCCTCATTTACAAGGGGCATTACCTCAAAACGTTTGTCGCGGTACTGCTGTGTGTTTTGCAGCTCAGCGCGAGTATGTTTGTTCCCATCGCGGTCGCCAACATCATTGACGCATTGGCGGTTCGCACCGCCGACAGCGTGCAACGCATTGTCATAAATCTCTTGATCGTCGCAGGGCTATTGATCATCAATTACCCGATGCAGATCATCTATCGCAAGATGCTCTTTGACGTACAACGCTCCGCGCAGGCACAGCTTCGCACGGCGCTGGTCGCCAAGTTGCAGGCACTCACCATCGGATTTAATAAGCGTATGGCATCGGGACGTATCCAAGCCAAGATCTTCGGCAACGTGGATCAGATTCAGACGTTATACGGCAACCTCACGATCGACGTGCCGCACGTGGCAGTCAATCTGGTGGTCATCCTGGGTGTGCTCTTGTTGCGCGGGCGCTGGCAACTGCTGTTGTTCTTTTTGGGATGCGTGCCACTCTTCATACTGGTCGCCCTCCCGCTTCGGCAAAAGATCCGAAACAGTGCCCGAGAATACCGTATAAAGAACGAAGAGGTCAGCTCGCAGGTGCTGGATATGATCGATCTGATCCCCGTCACCCGCGCCCACGCCTTGGAGCGGTACGAGATTCATAAAATGGCGCAGCGGTTTTCGGGCTTTTCCAAAACAGGCTATGCACTGGACGTTGTCATTTCCCGTTTTACGATACGCAACTGGATCACGTCGCAGATCTTCCAGCTCGGCGGCATCGCCTTTATGGCGTACTTGGCGGCAACCGGTGAAATGAGCGTGGGCGAGATCGCGTTATTTTTCAGTTATTTTGAGCGGTTTTTAACCAACATCAACGGCATTATCCGAATCTGGCCGAACCTCACGCAAGGCGCGGAGGCGGTGTCGTCCGTCACCGAGATCCTGCGTTCTCCCGAGGTCGAGCAAGAAACCACCAGAGACCGTGTCGAGAACGTGAGGGGCGAGATCAATTTTCAAAACGTGTCGTTCCATTATGACGACGATGAGCGTCCCGTCTTAAACGGGCTCAACCTGCACATCCGCGCGGGTGAAACGGTCGCGTTGGTAGGTGAATCGGGCGGCGGTAAATCCACGCTCGTCAATCTCATGACCGGTTTTTATGAACCCACCGACGGTACGGTATTGATCGACGGCAAATCCATGTCCGCGATTGATCTGAAAAGTTACCGTCAGCATATTGCCACGGTTCCGCAAACTTCGGTGCTGTTTGCCGGTACCATTCGGGAAAACATCACCTACGGTCTGCCGCAGGTGGATGAGAACCGCTTGCAGGAAATCCTTGATGCCGCGTGCCTGCGTGACGTGATCGATGAACTGCCTCACGGCTTGGACAGCACCGTCGGTGAACACGGCGGGAAACTGTCGGGCGGTCAACGGCAGCGCATCGCCATCGCCCGCGCCATGATCCGTAATCCACGCATCATTCTGTTGGACGAGGCAACCAGCGCGCTGGATACGGTATCCGAAAAACATATCCAGCAGGCGATCGAAAACCTTTCCAAGGATAAAACGACCATCATCGTCGCGCACCGCTTGTCTACCATTAAAAACGCGGATCGGGTGGCGGTCATTAAAGACGGTAAATGTGTTGAACTCGGCACGTTTGACGAACTTCTCACCAAACGAGGTGAGTTTTACCGTTTCTACCAAATGCAAGTTTGAGTTTTGTTTTGTTTGTGTCACGCGCCTCGCCGCCCTCTGACGAGGTAGCGAAGCGACATCCCGCGGTAGTGAATGACAGTCCGGTGGACTGTCAGAGCCGCGGGTGGACCGAGCCGCAGCGAGACGGCAGATTTTTGCGAAGCAAAAAGACGGAGGGAGAGAAAAATCACACCCCCCCTCGCGCAGTTCTTCATCACTCCAAAAACGAGGTGTCACCGTGTTCATCTGTTCGTTGTGTCCCCGCCGCTGTGCCGCTGTGCGCGACTCCGCTCACGGTGACGGCGCTTGCGGCTTGCCCGAAACGGCACATCTTGCCCGCGCCGCGCTGCATACCGGCGAAGAACCGTGTTTCGGCACGGCGGGCGCCGTCTTTTTTAGCGGTTGCACCCTGCAATGCGCGTATTGCCAAAATCATACGATCAGCCGCTCGGCGGCGGGAAAACCCGTCACCCCCGAACGGCTCAGCGATATTTTCAAAGAACTCTGTGAACAAGGCGCCGACGTATTGGACCTCGTCAGCCCCACACCGTACCTGCCCATCATCCGAAAAGCACTTGCCCTCTACCGCCCGCCGATTCCGGTGGTGTATAACACAAGCGGCTACGAGCGCGTGGACACCTTGCGGTCACTGGAAGGACTTGTCGACGTGTACCTCCCCGACTTAAAATACGTCACCGGCGCCCTCGCCGCGGAACTGTCCGGCGCCGCCGATTACCCCGAAACCGCGCTCATGGCCATTCGGGAAATGGTGCGGCAAACAGGGCCTATGCAACACGATGCGCGCGGCATCGCCACGCGCGGTACGCTGGTACGGCACCTGATCCTCCCCGCTCACACCCGCGAATCTCTCGCCGTGCTGGATGCCCTGAGCGGTATTCCCGACGTGTGGGTGAGCTTAATGTGCCAGTATACCCCGGTCGTATCCGTGGACGGACATCCCGAACTGTCCCGCCGCGTGACAAAACGCGAGTACGACAAGGTCACCCACCATCTCTTGGCATTGGGGCTTAACGACGGCTACGTGCAGGATCGCTCCTCCGCCAACACCACCTACATTCCCGCTTTTGATACTACCGGTGTGTAACAAAACGCGGCGCGTCATCCGACGCGCCGCGTTTTTTTCATTTCTTTTTGTTGCTGAGTGCCAATTTCACCGCATCGTCCATGCGGGAGAGGATATACTCATACCCGCCCGGCGCGTGCGGTACCATACACGCGGAACAGTCCTTGACACCGTCCGCAATATACCGAAAATACCCGCCGCACTGATCGCCCAGCGTATACAGCGGGCAATAGCAGAACAGACAATTAAACTGCTCGGGATGTTCGGTCTGATGGCACGGAAAATGCTGACATTCCCGATTTTGAAAAAAGGAATAACTGTTTTTACGTTCCATTTATGCGATCGGCTCCTCCGGCATAATAAGAGCGGCCGCGATATACAACAATACCCCGCCACCCGCAAACAGTACCGCCAACGCCCAAAGCAGGCGCACGATCGTCGGATCAACGTTCAAGAAATTTGCCACACCCGCGCACACACCGCACAGTTTTTTGTCGGTTCTGGATTTATACAGTTTTTTATCCATCGTTACGACCTCCTTTACAGTCATCGGTATCAGTATATCATATTCGTCGAAGTTTGTCAGCCTTTTCGCAAAATTTTCACACACGAACCGCCCTGTCACACTTAATCCAGAATCTCCACGTAGTGCATCATACCGTTCCAGAAATAGTCGGTCGCAAATTCCGCATACGCTTCCGCCGGCACGTAAACCCTACACTCTTGCGGCATGTTGGTGACCGCTTGTGCATCAATGGGTAACGCCGACGGTGCCACATGAATTTCGATTGCACGCAGAGTCGGACAGTCGCTCAGCGACTCCGTGGTAAACGCCTTGACGAGCGCTTGTTTTCCGATAATAACACGTTCCAACACGTCCGAGCCCGCAAAGGCATAATCTCCAATCACCAAAACGGCTTTCCCTTCGGCACTTCGCGGCAGCGTCAGGGTCTTCTCCTGCTTGCCCGCGTCGGACAGACCGACAATGGCTAACCCGTCCTCAAAGTCTTCATACACGAAATAAGCGGCGTTTTCGTCCGTGCCGTCCGTCGGTGTAAAATACCCGTCGGGACGTTCGGGCGGTGCGTATTTTTCGGTATACACGTCGCCCTCCCTGCCGAGCACGCGCAACAGATCGTCTGCCAACAACGAGGTACGATGCAACGCACCACAAGAGTTCAAATGGAAGTTCGTATCGTAAAAATACGCCGACTCCAAAATATACTCGTCAATGTCGCTCAGCAGCGGGAAAGTCAGTTGCTCACCGAGTGCGTGGTAAAACGCCTCTTTTTGCTCGTCGGTGGAGACGATGGCATCCGCATTGATGGGCGAAAAGCCGAAATACACCGCCGCTCCCCGCCGCTCGCAAGCGGCGGCATAGGCATTGAGATAGTCGACAAACTCCTCGTCCAACAGATCGGTCGTCAGCGAAACCGGCATGGAGGTATCGTAATTGGCGGGCATCTCATTATAGGGACGGTCCACCGCAATATCGCCGTATTCATTGAACGACGCTTTCGCGTAAATGCCGGACGGCGACGGTTTGGTATTCGTGCGGATGAAACCGCGTTTCTCCGAGGCAAATTCGGGCAGCGCCGCCATCAGCTTGCCGAGATTGGAAAACCCCACGTCTTTCAGCATCGACAGATCGCAGTCAAGCGCCTGCCACATACTGCGCGCGTTGTAATACAAGGAATAGGTCTGCGCGTTGGTTTCGGGACAGATCACGACGATATCGCCCTTATCGATATACGAACGAGACATATCCAACATGGCTTTGGTCCCGATGGTCGCGTACAAGCCGTAGTTGACCACCGGCATACCAACGTACTCTTCCAGTTGGGCAGAATCCACACCAAACGCCAAATTCGAGCCGCCGATCAGCACGATTTTTTTCGATTCGACCGAAGCGAGCCGCGCATGCTTCTCCTGCAACTCAGCCAAAAACGTTTCATCGTACTGGCAAGGCGCCGTAAGCGCCGCTGCCGCTACCGTTAAGAGCGGAGCAACCAACACGATGATCGCGAGGAGACATACGACAATCGTTTTTTTCATATACTCCCCGCCCTCTCAAAATTGAAAATAGATAAACGCACTCGAACCGTTGCTTGCCAGTAAGATCATCCACGCGAACAAGACGGCCCACACCACGTACAGCGACGTTCCGTTTGCCAGCGTCGCCCCGCTCTTTGCGTCGTAATGTTCCAGCGTCACTTTGCGGTCAAGCAGTACCATCATCACGATCGCCAACACAACGGTAATCGCACCGCTTACCGTCATTCCCAGTTCCGCGATAAACGTGGATCCGCCAAACGTGGTAAAGAGCCGCTGCAAAATCAGCAGCAGATCAGCCGTGTTATTGGCACGGAAAAAGATCCACGCAAAACACACGAAAACGAACGTCACCGCCGTACGGAACAGTCGCACGGGACGGGCGGCGGTATCGATACCCCGTGACGCATACCACGCTTCACGCGATTTATAGGTAAGCGCGCCGACGACGCGGTAGATGCCGTGGAGCAGCCCCCACAGTAAAAACGTCCATTCCGCGCCGTGCCACAGACCGCTCACCAAAAACACAATCAACAGATTCACAAGGCCGCGAACGTAACCTTTGCGGTTACCGCCGAGCGGAATATACAGATAATCCTTAAACCACGTGGATAAACTGATATGCCAGCGCGCCCAGAAATCACGGATATTTTCAGCGGAATACGGACGGTTAAAGTTCTGCATCAACCGATACCCCATCACGCGGGCACAGCCGATGGCAATATCCGTATATCCCGAAAAATCGCAATAGATCTGCACGGCAAACAGCACCGTGGCGATGATGATCGAAAGCGCGCTCGCCTCGTCGGGGTTGTTGTATACCGCATTGACGTATTGCGCCACGGTATCCGCCACCACGATCTTTTTGAAGAAACCCGCCATCATGCGCTTGGCACCGATGCACAGATCATCCACGTTAAACTTGTGTTCTTCACGCAACTGCGGCAACAGATTGCCGGGACGTTCAATGGGCCCCGCTACCAGTTGGGGAAAGAACGACACAAACAGCGCATAGTAGAAGAAATTACGCTCGGCTTTCACGTCGCCGCGGTACACGTCAATACTGTACGACAACGTCTGGAACGTGTAGAACGAAATACCCACCGGCAAGATCAACCGCAGCGTCAGATCCGCCCCAAACCAACTGCCGACCGCACCGACGAAGAAATTGTAATACTTAAAGAAAAACAGTACCGAAAGGGACGCGACAACGGAGATCACCATCCACCATTTCTTATGGTGCGGCTTTTTCTCGATCAACAGCCCCGAGGCGTAGGACACCGCGGTGGTAAACAAGATGAGGAAAAACAGTTTCGCGTTCCAAGTTATGTAAAAATAGTAACTCGCGATCAGCAGCGGGATAAAGCGATATTTGCGGGGGACAACGAAGTTAAGCACCGCCACGATCGGATAGAAGAGTAAAAACTGCAAGGAGTTAAAATTCACGGTGCTTCCTCCTGCGCCTTATCGGTCGCTTTGTTAGGCGTAGGTGACAGCCATAACGCAACCGTCCCGCTGAGCAAAACCAGCAGCAGCACGTCGGAAAGCGTACCGTCACCGAGCAAGATCAAGGTAATGGCTGCCGCGTGCCCCACCGCCCCGACACCGGTCAGCACCGTATCGACAAGGGAGGATACCCGCTTTTGTTTTTTCAGCCAATACGTGAAACCTTGCCAAAGCAGCAACAGGATCGGGCACAACATAAACAAGGGCTGTTCACAATAGATCATACTGCTCACAACTCCTTTTATTTGACACCGATACCGGCGGCAATGAGATCCTTCGCCAATCGCTCCGTGTGCAGTTTTCTGCCCACGGCATTCAGATGGTAGTCGGTATTGTAGAAATACTTACCCTCATACATATAATTCTGCACGTCACCGATCAGTTGACAATGCACGGTTTGGGCGATCCAACGATTATAGGACGTGTAGGCCGCAGTGTTAAGATGAGTCGGCTCGATATTGTTGATGTTCATCGACGGATGCGTGAATACCACCGTTGCGCCCGACGCTTTGGCGGTGTCAATGACACGGTTCAAATGCGAGATATGTTCCGCGAGGATCACGGTATCGTCAAAACGGAAATACCCGTTAGCGCCTTTGCGGTAGGTGGGGGAATTCATATCGCTTGTCAGCGTTTTCAGATCACCGTATTCGTCCAGAAATTTGTTGGGCTCACCCCAGGACAACGCCGGCATGTTGGCGGAAACGGCACAGTACTGCGCGATCGCGCCAAACACACCCTTGTAATTCGCCACGTTCACGTTCTCCAACAGATTGTAGCAGGTCGCAATTCCTTGGAAAGTCGGATAATTCATTTCGGGATTGCCGTTGACGTGGTAGGCATATTTCCCGTATTGTTCGGGTGCAAATATGACGACGTCGTTTTTCGTCAAGAGGGGCGCAATGGCGTCCAGGAAAAACGCCACGTTCATATTACCGTCCGTCCCGAAATTGACGACGTTATACTTGTTGTCAAACAACGTTTCCATGTAATCGGAATCAACGCCGTACTGTACGTTGGAACCCGCCAGCACGACAATACGCTTCTTGCCGGTCGTTTGAATCAACCGCTCGTATTTTTTGCCGAACGTTGCCAGACTCTTCATGTAACGGGGCGCTTGACCCGCGCACATCCGCACCGTTTGGATCGGCGCTCCCTCAAACGACGCGTCGCTGATATCTTGCAGCGTATCATACAGCGTCACGGTCTTCAACTTGGTGCAGGAGGCAAACGCTTTTTCCTCCACGACCAAGACGGATGAGGTGATATGGACCTCGGTCAACGTCTTGTTGCCGGAAAAGGCGCCCGAAGCAATGCCCGACACGGTTCGCCCGCCGATCTCGCGCGGGATATACACGACCTTGTCGCTGCCCTTATAGGCGGTAATATACACCGTACCGTCACTTTGGGCGGAGGTTTTGAAGTCAGCCGCCTTGGTTTCTTTGGCCCACACGCAATACAGATTTTGATTGGCGGATCTGGTCGCGGGCAAGTATTTATACCCCGGACGGATCAACTCCCCGGTTCCGTCATTGGCGTAGGAATATCCCAACAGCACGTACCCGTCACGGGTAAGCAAGCCGTCGTCTTCTCTCGCAAACGGCATTTTCCAGTAATCGGTGTCAACGTCAACCTCGAAAATATCGTTTGCCGCAACGTGATACCGAATAGTACGGTAACGGACCCCGCCCCACAACACGGTGCTCGAACCGGTTTTCTTTGTAGAGGAAGAGGTTGCCCCGCCCGTAGATTTGAGGGCAGACGAAGAACCTGCCTGCGACGAGGAAGACCCTTTCACCGAAGACGAAGAACTCGTACGGCGGTCGGAGGACGAACCGGAACCGGAACCGGAATCGGAACCGGAATCCGTCGACGTTGCCGATTCACCCAACTCCGAATCGGTCGTCACGGTTGTTTGTGTCATCTCCTCGTCCCCCTCGGACGCCCCGCAGGCAACAAGAGAAAGCATCAGCATCAACACGGCGATGATGGCTGTCCATTTACGCATACAAATTCCTCCTTCGACATTCCGCAAATACCGCTTGAAACGTATTTGTTAACACAAGTATACCATAAGGGAGCCGAACGTGCAATGACTTTCACCACATTTTCACGCTCGTATTGCCGCCGTTTTCCGTCCGAGAAAAGGAAACCGATAGATACGCAAAAAACACTCTGCCGTTACAGCAGAGTGTTTTTTCAATAGCCGTCCTTCGCGTTCATTCGCCGTCTTCCATATCCATAAACTGTTCCACGTACGCACGAACCTCGTCGTAACAGTCCTCGGTACCTCTCGCCACGACAAACGGTTCGAGCAGAAACTCACCGCTGTTCAATTCGTTTTCAAACAGCAACGCAAACTCGCCGTCGCGATAGCCGATCGACATGGTGTTCACCAGTTCAAAGCCTTCGTCCAAATATGCTTCTATCTCCTCACCGGTACGCGTGGGCGTCCAATTTGCCGACTGCGTGATTTCCCGCAGCGAACACAACGCGTGCGCCAAATTCGTGCGAATGTGATCCAGCGACTCGTGCATGTCGTCCACCTGCTTGACCATTGCGGACAACGCCCGAATGCCACCGATGAAATTCTTTTCATACAGCATGTCCAGCGCATCGCCGGTGTGGTCGACCATCGTTTGCGCTTCATCGGAAAGGATGCTGCTCATCCGATCCACCTCGCGCAGATGCTCCGCCAGTTTATGAGGCGACATCGCATCGGCAGCCACCCCCATCGTTTCACATAATCCGTTTAATTCTTCGTATAGATCCGCATACAGCGTAATTTTCTCCATAAAAATTCCTCCTTTTTTTCAGTATAAAACACCTTGGAAATGATGTCAACTTAAAACAAATCACCGCCGATAAATCCCCATTCGTCCTCAAACACCCCTTCGTCCTCCAAGAGCTTGTGCAACTTGGCACGCTCGTTGGCGGGCAGGTGCAAATACTGCGCATAATCGTCCTCAATGGTGGGATGCAACTCCACAAACGCGTGCAGTTGCTCCAACATCTCGCCGAACGCATGGGCAAGGATGCGGCGATGCCTCTCCAAATGCCGTCCTTTCCCGATGCCGTGTATCAACGCATACACAAACAACCCGAACATCCGACACACGTTGTTGCCATCCTCTAAGAAACACCGCCGCGCCCCCACCAACGCGCGATCTTTCATTTCGTTCGCGACCGCATGGAGTGTGATGAGATACTGCTCCGCCAGATACACACCGTCTGTATACGCGTTTCGCAAATGCTCACCGCGCATCTCCTCAAAATCCGTCTGCAATTTGGTCAATCGCACGTGATACTCGTGCATCGTTTGGCGGTGTTGCTCGCTGATTTCACGCGCTGTCTCAAACGACTGCACGTACGACATCACCGTATCAAATGTCGGCACCAAAAGCTTGTACCGATCGTTATCCAGCACCGTCACGTTCTCCCCGCACGCATCAAAGAATGTGCGCAATTCCTCACGTTGCGCCACCACCTCATACTGCCCCTCGGACACGCCGCCGACGATTGTCCGACAATAGAACACGCCGTCAAGCTCAAACAGCACGACCACGTTCTCAGGATACCGATAAAAGGACGTTTGCAACGGACAGGGGTTGTTCGGGTCGTTTACGTTCGTCATGCCTTCGGCGATACGTAAATACGTCTCTAACGCCGACCACCGCCCCACGTTGCTTGCCAATTGGTACGTAAACGTCGGGTCAAACACCTTAATATACGCTTGTTTCATCATAGCATCCTCTCCTTTTCTTTCGTCTCACGTCGATACTCGTGCAACCGTTCATACAACGGATGCCCTTTCAACTCATACACCGTGGTAACGATCGGACGGCAGCCCTGCTGAAAGACGTAAATGACACGCGGCGCCTTATACAGCACGTCGCCGAGCGGCTTGTCCAACCGCATCGCCATCTCCTGACACGTTTCGATGTCGTTGCCGCCAAGAAAGACCAAGTTGTTGCAGGAGTTGAGAATAGACATATAGTCTTTGTACTGCCGCTTCAACTGACCGATGGATTGCAACACGATCGAAAGCGAGATGCCGCGTCCGCGCGACGTCGCGATGATACTGTCCATGTTGGGGATCTTCAAGTTGGCGCCCATGTCATCCAACAGAATGTGCATAGGACGCGGCAACGTGTGCGTCGGTGACGCATCCGCGATGCGGTACAACTCTTGAAACAACTGCATAAAGAACATCGCCGTCGGCTTGTCCTTGGACCGATCGCTGTCGGAACACTTGACGTATAACACCGTCTTTTGCGCACACAGCGACGCCATATCCAGCGTGCCTTCACTCATCATTTGCGTCATCTGCGGTGTCATCCAGGCACCCAGCGACGCAATCAGCGAGATGATGATGCTCTTTTGCGTTTTCCCTGCCGCACGCTTGACCAAGTCGTATTGCGCCGCCGCCCACGAGGAGGCATCTGCTTCACGCGCTTGGTCGAATATCTTATCCAACTTAGACTTGTGATTGTCCGCGTTTTCCTCGTTGACCGTGGCAACGCGCAACAACTTGATCAGGGATCCGAAATGCTGTTGCCGATCAGGGCGATACGCTTTCAGAAATCCGATCAACGCGTTGCACAGCAGTTGCGCCGTCAACGGCCAGAACATGTCCGTGGACTTTTCACGCTGATCCTCCACCATCATCAAGGATAACTTGATGATATCCTCCTCGGTGCGACAATAGTCCAACGGATTATAGCACACCTCCGACTGCGTCGGCCGGATGAAATCCAGCGACAGCACCCGATACCCTTTCTCGCGCATCATCGACGCGGTCATGTCGTAAATTTCCCCCTTGGGATCCAACACGACCACGCTTTCCTCCTCTGCGCTCATCAGGTTCGGCAACACGTACGACCGCGTCTTACCCGTACCGGGCGCCCCGATCAACATCGTGTTGACGTTATCCACGTCACCGCTTGTTACGGCTACGTTATTTCCCAAAATTCTCATGGGCAACACCTCCTATCAACTCGTTGAGAACCGCGCCGTCGGCAATATCATCCACCAATCCGTGTTTGAGCGCCTCGTCGGCTTTCATATACGTATCCTTGCTTGTCAGTTGACGGATCTCGCGGCGGGGTTTGCCCGTCAACTGCGTCAACAGTTCGTCCAGTTCCTGCTTGCGTTCCACGAGCGACCGCGCGATGTTCTCCACTTCGCTGCAATTGCCGCCGGGTAATCCGCCCGCCAACAGCGGTTGATGCAACATCACTTGCGAATGTCGCGATACGTACCGATGTCCGCGCGTACCTGCCGCCAAGATCACCGCCGCCATACTGGCGGCGATACCGAGCGACACCGTACGAATGACACCGTCGTACGCCTGCATCACGTCGATCAACACCAGCCCGTCCAGAATACTCCCTCCGGGCGAGTTGATCAGCATCGTGATCGGCTCGTGCGGTGCCTCGGCGGATAACACCGCAATTTGGCGAATGGCTTCCCCCACGCTTTCGCCGTTGATCTCCCCTTGCAAGCAAATGACGCGGCGCTGAAACAACTTGGTTTCAGGCGTCATCTGCGTGATGCCGTGATTGGTTCTTTCCGTATAACAGACTTGACTCATACACATTCCTCCTCTTTCATTGCCATAAACAACTGGGACATGGCGTATCGGCCCTCCTCACCGTCCATCTCCACAATGCTGATGACCACACTGTCGTATTCCTCGTGCAAGATATTCTTCCGATGACCGGGCGATGCCATCAACCCCTCCACCATCGCCTCGGGCGTTGAAAAGCCCTTCGCGAGGTTTTCGCCCGCCAGTCGCAAACCGTCTTGCAACCCGAAATCGAGATACACCGTATTCGATTTGCGCCCGTCGGGTCGCGTATGCGACCACAGGATCAGACACTCCCGCACCCGCGTTTCGGCACAATCGTAGTACTCATACCGCATCGTCAACGGCTTGACGCCTGCCACCGCGCGGTGCTCGTTCATCAGGCGCAAGACCTCCGCTTCCCACTGCGGGAACTGCGGCACCGCTTGGGGCAACGGCCGCGTAGTCACGGTGGTCGTGTTCGTGGTGACCGCGGCCGTTGTGGCGGCAGCGGTAGTAGTCGTCGCCGCCGTCGTGGTGGTCGTGGTGGTAGTCGCCGCCATCGTCGCCACCGTGTCGGCAGCGGTCGTTGCGGTATCGACCGCAAGTTGTTCGGTGCCGCATCCCGTCAACAAGACGGCGGTCATCAGCACCGATGCCAGTAGTCGTTTCATACACACCTCTCCTTTCAGGCGCATTCCTGCGCGACGTAGTTGTCGATGCCGTATTTACGGATAGCCTTATCCGTTTCCGATTCACCGAATCGGGCGGCGCGTTTGAGGTTTGGCACCTTCACGCTTTTCTCGACAACCTTTTTGTAACTCTGACGTTTCTCCCAATTGCGGGTGACGTTTTCCGGTTTCATTACACATCTCTCCTTTTTGTTGTTTTTTAGTTGACCGCCTCCGAGGTGGGGGTGGTATATATTCATATACGAAAATTTTTCAACGACACGTACTCCTTCGAATCGGCATCGTCCTCCCGCCACTGTTGTGACAACAAAAAAACGGCTTCGAGAACTTTCTCGAAGCCGTTTTGAACATAAAAAAAGGAGGCGCCTTACGACGCCCCAAAGAGGAGAGTTACGTAGCGACGGGGAAATGCGAATCAAACATACCGATCCGGTCATGAGTCGTGCGGTACACCGCCAACACAAACGTCGCAAACTTGCTCTCAACCGCAGTATAGCACGAGGGGGGTGGTGGTGTCAAGCCGTTGACGAAATTTGTCGGATATAGTATACTGATACGTAGTTATCTTTTTCAATACAAAGGGGATAGCACCGTGAACGACCAAACGACGAAACAAACAAAAACCTATGAATTGCTCACCGTGGACGGCGATGTGTTATTGTCGGAATTTCTGTTCACGCCCGCATCGGACGTGCCCACGCTTACCGCCGACGCGGACGTCATCATACGTCTCCATTCGTATCCGGAAAGCGCGTTGCTCAATCAGATCTGTGAGCAACTGCAAGCACCCGCTCACCAAGAAGATCTGCTCAAAGATAAATGGATATACGTGGATTTCGAGTCGGCATTTCCGCTGTCCGATGAGCGTCGCGGTGCGTTTGACCGTCTGTTCCGCGAAGGGTTTCGGTTGCAATTTCCCAATGCCGACGAAGCCGTTCGTTTCGTCCCCTTGTTGGCAAGTGCCAGCCAAAGCAAAGAATACATTTACGGCTTTATCCGCGACGACTTGTTTGACGGGTTGCGCGCCCGTTTGGATCTGGGTTTTTCCTTCGAAGAACAGTTTGGAACCAACCTGCCGCTCGCGTATTTGGCAAAACTGTACGGCTATCGCGCGTTATATTCCAGCAGCGCCACGCTCGCCTTTTCCACGACGGATTCGGATGCCTTTGTCAGATCTTTTTTTCACGAAGACAGCGTCCTCGTATTACCGGAAATACACGTAAACCGTAACACGTTCGTGGACGTCTACACCGCCGAACAGGAAATCTCCGCCCAATCAAACGAGGTGACACTTCACCCGATTCATCAAAAGCGCCGCATCGACATCACCTGTTTTGACGGCACCGGTATTCTCTCCAAAGCCTGCCATCAAGCACTCAACAAGAAATTACCGCCCGAGATGCAAGGCAATTCCTTCCAAGTGCGTATGCCGTTTTTCAAGGGCGTTTTGCACTACGTGGATTTCCATCAATTCTTAAAAGACCACGGTGTCCCCGAAAACGCCATGGTGAAAGACGTCTTTGGTCGGTTGCGTCCGCTGTATAAAGCCCACGTCATCGTCACGCCGTCCGTTTTCAAACTATACGGGCTTCTCAAAACGCCAACACCCGACGTGATGAAGCACTACTTTATCAATATGCGGCAATACCACCACGGCTTGTACGTAGTCAAAACCGAGCGGTCGTTCCACAACACGACGTGCGCCACCTTGAACTCGCAGCTTGTCAGCACGCTGGATCTGTCTGCCGAGGATTGGGATGGTCTGATCGGGGATCACTGTGCCGCCGCCGATGCCTATTGCCCCCGCAACCTCTTGGACCCTGTGGGCAAAAAGTCGCTGGAAAAGAACCAAAACCGCGACGCGTGGATGTCGCTGCTGATGACAGAACCGACCTTTTTGCGCGACCCCACCATTCAAACCATGCTGAAAAACCACCGCACGTCCCGCTATAATAACATTGCGCTCGGTCGCGTCAACGTTATCGGCGAAAACCGTTTTTTGTGCGGTGACTTACTGTATTTTCTGTATCGGCTGCTGTGCCACGCGGGGAAAGGCAACACCTCCATCAAAAGGCGTTGTATCCCGCGCGGTGCCGTCTATTTGCCGAACAACGGCAAAACACCGCAACCGATCGCCCTTTTGCGCAACCCGCACCTTTCCCGAAACGAATGTGTGTATGCCAACCGCTTAAAACCGAAATTTGCCCACTACCTTGACCGCTATCTCGGTCACCTGACCGGTGTGGTGTTCGTCGGTCATTGTTCGTGTATTCCCAAAGCGTTGGGCGGCGCGGATTTTGACGGTGACCACGTCATTGTGTGTTACGATGACCGCATCGTGAACGCGTGCCGAAAGAGCGGCTATTCCGAGGCTTGCGGTACCCCGTTCATTGACATTCCCGCGCTGGCAAGCAAAAACGTCTGTACCGTCATGGGACGCTACGTGTCGCCGCAAGTGGTGTATAACACGTTCAGCAACCGCATCGGTTACATCTCCAACGCCGCCATGAAACTGGCGGCCGTGGAATACGATACGACGCTTCCCGTCTGCGACAAACTGCCTTCCGCCGCGTTCGGCACCATTCTCACCGGTACCGAAATCGACGGCAGCAAAAAAGGCGTGCGCCCCAATATTAACGCCGTCGTCCGCTATAACGGCAACGAAGATCCCGCGCACCAAGCGGTGGTGGAACAAGTCGAGTTGTTTATCGACAGCAAAAAAGACTTGAAATCGTTAAAAGGGCGCCGTCCCCAAACCTCGCGCGGCGAAAACGGTGCCTTGTGCTGGAAAGGCAAGGTACTTCACCCGAACCGCGAGCACAATCCCGTTACCCAACTGCTGTATCGCTGGGCATCGACGTTTGAGGACTTCTCCGAACTTCCCGACGAACCGTTGATCGAGTCACTCCTCCCGCTTGATAGCATCTTCCCCGAAGAAAATCCGGTGCGCGGC
Source organism: Acutalibacteraceae bacterium (assembly GCA_045595445.1). Classification (GTDB taxonomy): domain Bacteria; phylum Bacillota; class Clostridia; order Oscillospirales; family Acutalibacteraceae; genus RGIG3009. Next base: position 17,710 of record JAZOAK010000039.1, on the reverse strand, counting down.
ACCACCGCGAAGATCTTGAACGCGTACACGGATGCCGCCAAGGACTACCACGCAAAGCAGAAAAACCGCCGCGACGCGAAAGATAACTGTAACGAAAACAACAAAAAACTGCTCACCCGTCTGAAAGGGCAGTACGACGCCTGCGATATGCCGCTGATACGCGAAAAGGCCAACGCGTTGCAACACGCGTTACTCCTCTTAGCGCGCCGCCACGGCGAGGGCGCCTTGCGTTCCTTGCGCGATCGCGTGTTTGCGTTGAGTGAAACCCAACCGTTCGATGCCGACGCGTTTTGGCCGTACGATAACGCGTTGTCGGACCCGTTGTTGGACGAGATCCTCGCGTTGCCGCATGCCGATCTGCTCACGCAGTTCCGCTTTGAAGGGTATCGCCTGCTGTTTTACTGCTTGGACAGCGCCCTTTCCCTCCTCAACGTCCAAGAGACAACGCCCCAAAAAGATAACAACCCTTACAAAACCGCCTACCTGCGTTTTGCCGCCGACCGCTTCGCGGAAGTGTCGTCCGACGGTGACCCCGAATCGAACAAAGCCTTTGATCGCCGCTTAGCAAAGAAAGCCATCGAAGATCTTAAAGCCGTGTTGTTTGTGGACAATGAGCTCGATGTGATTCGCCGCCTTTATCCGCCCAAAACGCAAGACCAAAAGAAAGCGTTTTGGGAGATCTTCACACCGGGACAAGTGTTGGAAGCACTGGGAGGTGACAACCATGCTGAATGAAAAACGGGAATTTGACTTGTATCTCACCTCAGGATACGGCGGCATCGTATTCAACGACACGCTGAAAGATAGCCTCAGCGGTATCCGCCACCTCTTCACCGTGTTGGCGCGTGGTTTCTTGGAGGTTTGCCGCGAAAACGGCATAACGGAAAAAGGGGAACGGCATGCCCTTACCACCGCGTTTTTGAAAACGTGGGCGCTGGGGACGTGGGAAGCCGACCAAACCCTCCCCGCCGCGCTGCACCGACTGTTTGAGCGTGCGGCAGCCGCCTCGCTTTCCCGCTATTTGGCAGACAACCAACTCCCCATCCCGGTAAAAGACCGTCTCAAAGACTGGGAAGGATCGCTCTTTGAAACGTCAAAGAACAACAGCATCAAAGAAAATCTCAACGCGGTTCGTTTCAAGTGTATCGTGGCAGACGCGTTGATACAAGGCCCCTTGAAAAACGAGAAGTTGGTCTTGCGTGACAGCGCAAGTGAGGGTTTCGGTTTACAGGGCGATTTTACGCAACGCCACACCGAGCAATTGCTCAGCATCGTCGCTCTGTACCTGCAAAGCAAACCGAGCGACTGTGTCAGCGTCGTGTTGCCGCTGGCGAACTTGTCCCACTACCTGCACAAACCGACCAACAAGGGCAAGGATTCCCCTTACCAATCCGTCTCCTCGTTCATCAACAAAGCGGGATACGCCTATGAGGGACGCTTGTTGTTTCACCTCACCCATCCGACCAACGGTTGCAGCAAATTGGCGGTAGATGCCAAATGGCTCACCGATTGGGACGTGCACCTCATCCCCGCCGACGCCGCCATCCCCGACGGCTATACCTGCTACGACGACAACCGCTTACGCCCCTGTTAACACAAAACCGCGCCCCAAGATCTTGGGGCGCGGTTTGTTTCGTGTCGGTTTGAACATAATGACAAAAAAGCAAGAGAAGCGTCGTTCCGCCCGTGTTGTGTTATAGAAAATCACTCATTGCCATTTGATCAATTTTTTTGGCTAACGCTTTTAATGCCGCTTTAATTCGTGGTTACCTTCTTGGGCGGCAATTTCGGCAGCCAAATTAAACTCCTCTTTATATGTACTTTTGACAATGTGGAAAGAATTGTTTAATTTCTCAACATCTGCATCCGTATAATCTCCGGTTAAGACCATCTCGTTCATTCACAAGCCTATCTCTTTTTATCATTAAATCCTGTATTTGAGCGTCATACTCCTTGATCTTTGTGTTATTGTTTACAGAGGAACTATTCTTCATGTCATGTTACGCCTTCCTGATTTTTTGTTGGTTTATCGGTCTTATTTTTTTGAGATTGAGCATATATCCAACGTGCTCAAGTAAAGCAAAATACCTGCGCTTTCTTTCGTGTGTATACTATCACATTTTCTTTGCCAAGTCACTTTCGCCAAGCGCCCTCGATATATCCTTTTCAAAACAATACAAAAACGCTGGTCAAAACACGCGTACAACGCGTTACCTCGGGCACACGTTTCACGACCCTCTTGTTTTTTCGACAAACATATGCTACGCTATACACACCATGTTTTGCAGGAGGATATCGTTATGAAACAACTCTTCGCGTTACTGCTGGTCACGGCACTGCTCTTCACCCTCACCGCGTGCGGCGAAAAGGCAGAGGGAACCGACGGCAGCATCACAACCACCACGCTCGGCGAACGCGAAACCACCACGCTCGTCAACACCGACGATACCACAACCACCACAACGACCAAGCCGCAAACCACCACACTCCCGGCAATGACGATGAATGAATTTCTCAAAAGCATCGAAGGCGTTTGGATTGATGCAGATTCGGTGCAAGAACTTTATGAAGGGGAATACTCATACGCATTTTTCGATTTTAGTGTAGATGCAGTTTATACGGGTGCCATGTTCGCCGGGGCCACGGAATATAAACCTCTCAGTTATCAGCAACTATCCGAAAACAAACATTCTCTTAAACTTGCAAGGGTCCCGATAGGCGACGATATCAGCCCTTCGGATTATGAAATAACAACGTTCACCATCACCTTAAACTCCAAAGAACTCCTGACACTGGTTGATGACGAAGACGGTTATACAAGCAAACTGATCTACGGCGGCAAAACCACCGACGAAGCGGATGCCACCCTCAGAAAATAAGCCGTTCACCAAAACCACCACCAAACGAAAAACACCCTATGACTTTTTACGGTCATAGGGTGTCTTCATTTTTTCATTTGTCGTAAATGTGTCGTAAATCGGTTTTGATAGAGTTTCAAAAACCCTGTAATACCGCTATTTTACAGCATTTTCTTAATCGAGAGGTTTCATTGTGGGGAACAGGATCACTTCACGAATACTGTCCGCGCCGGTGAGCAGCATGACGCAACGGTCGATTCCCATGCCCATGCCGCCCGTGGGCGGCATACCGTATTCGAGAGCGGTGAGGAAATCCTCGTCCAGCATCTCGGTTTCGTCGTCGCCGCGCTCGCGCTGCTCAACCTGCTTCATGAAACGCTCGCGCTGATCCAGCGGATCGTTAAGCTCGGAATACGCATTCGCAAGCTCCGAATGGCACACAAAAAGTTCAAAACGCTCGGTCAGACGCGGATCGGCGGGCGATGCCTTGGTCAGCGGCGAGACCTCAACAGGGTACATCGTGATAAAGGTCGGCTGAATCAGCTTGTCCTCCACGCGCTGATCGAAGCACGCGTACAACGCGTTACCCCAGGTGCGCTCGGCGGCTTCGGCGAGTTCTACGCCCTTGGCTTCGGCGGCGGCAACCGCCTCGGCATCGTCGGTGATGGCACCGAAATCAATGCCGACGTATTCCTTGACGGCATCGATCATTGTCAGTCTGCGCCAGCCGGGGGTCAGATCGATCTTCTCGCCCTGCCACTCGACCTCATACGTACCGAGGATCTCTTTTGCCGCACCCGACAAGATGCCCTCGGCAATATCCATCATATCGTGAAAATCGGCATACGCCTCATACAATTCCACGGTGGTAAATTCAGGGTTGTGCTTGGTGTCCATACCTTCGTTACGGAAGATACGACCGATCTCATACACGCGATCCATACCGCCGACGATCAACCGTTTGAGCGGCAACTCGGTGGCGATACGCATATACATATCGAGATCCAGTGTGTTGTGATGCGTGATGAACGGACGCGCGGACGCACCGCCGGCAATGGTGTTGAGCACCGGCGTTTCGACCTCAATGTACCGTCTGCTGTCGAGGTAATTACGCATAAACTTGATAAATTGCGAACGGATCGCAAAATTGCGCTTGACCTCAGGATTGACGATGAGATCCAAGTAGCGCTGACGGAACCGCGTATCGGTATCTTTCAGTCCGTGGAATTTTTCGGGCAACGGGCGCAGCGATTTCGACAACAGTTTGATGGACGTCGCGTGCACCGACACCTCGCCCATCTTGGTACGGAACACAAAACCGGTCAAACCGATAATGTCACCGATATCCCATTTTTTGAAACCGGCATACACGTCCTCACCGACGTCGCTGCGGCTGACGTATACCTGAATACGGCCGTTGGCGTCGTGAAGATCCATAAAGCTCGCCTTACCCATGATACGGCGGCTCATCATACGCCCCGCAATGGATACGTTGATCGGCTCAGAGAGTTCGATGCCCTGTCCTTCTTCGGGTTGTCCGTGCTCGGCGATGTACGCGGCTTCGGCTTTCTCGTACGCGGCACGCGCCTCGTCGGTATAAGCGGTCACGTCGTATTTGGTGACCTCATACGGATTCTGACCGCTCTCGCACAGCGCTTTAAGTTTATCACGGCGCACCTGCAACAGTTCGGATAACTGTTCCGTGGTCATTTCCGGTTGTTCGCTCATGTTGACTTCCTCACTTTCAAAAAAGCGGGCGGGATCAAGCCCACCCGCATTCATTTGCTGCTTTCTGTTATTTCTCGATCTTTTTGATCGTCAGCGTGATTTCACCGCCGGGAGTTTCCACCTCGATGGTATCTCCCGCCGCATGACCGATCAAGCCTTTACCGATGGGCGACTCGTCCGAAATACGACCGCCGAGCGGGTCTGCCTCGGTGGAACCGACGATTTCGTACGTCACGTCTGTCTTTTTGCCTTTGAAACGTACAGTGACGGTGGAACCGACGTGCACGTTCTCGGTGCCAATCTCGTTCTCGTCCAACACGCGAACGTTTTTGAGTTGCGCTTCAAGTTCCGCAATACGACCTTCCACGATCGCCTGCTCGTTTTTCGCCTCGTCGTACTCGCTGTTTTCCGACAAGTCACCAAAGCCGCGTGCCACCTTAATTTTCTCGGCGACTTCCTTGCGGCGTACGGTTTTGAGTTCTTCGAGTTCCAGCTCTAATTTTTTGAGACCTTCTTTGGTAACGATGGTTTCTTTTGCCATGCTAACTATCTCCTTCGGAGTTGTTTTTCACTAACAGACCTATTATATAAGAGTTTTCCATCGGTGTCAAGCCGATTTTCCGATAAAAAAGCCCCCTTCTCCAAAAGGGGGCTTTGAGCAAACTTAATCGACAGCGCACACCACGGTCAGATCGGGATGCAACTGAAGCAGCGATGCGGGGACTTCGGGCGTGATGGGGCCAAACAACGCCTTTTCCAAGATCTCTTTCTTGGACGCGCCGCTTGCAATGAGCAGCACCTTTTTAGCGCCCATGATACCGCCCATACCCATCGTCACCGCCTGACGCGGCACGTCGTCCGCCGACGCAAAAAAGCGAGCGTTCGCCTCAATGGTACTGGGATCGAGATCCACCACGTGGGTTTCCTTGGTAAAATACTCGTCGGGCTCGTTAAAGCCGATGTGACCGTCCGGGCCGATGCCGAGCAACTGGATATCGATACCGCCAAGCGCCTCGATGAGCGCATCGTACCGCGCACCCTCCGCCGCATAGTCGGCAGCTTTGCCGTTGGGAACGTTGGTGTTGGCTTTGTCGATATTCACACGGTTGAACAGATTGGTGTCCATAAAATACCGATAGCTCTGATCGTTCTCGCCGTCCAGCCCGCAATATTCGTCCAGGTTGACCGAGCGGATGGCGGAAAAATCCAAATCGCCGTTCTTGTTCCATTCCACCAGCTTGTCATACAACCCGATGGGGGACGAACCGGTGGCAAGACCAAGCACCGCGTTTGGTTTTAACACGATCTGTGCCGCCAAGATCTTGGCAGCCTCAAAACTCATTTCTTCATAATTCTTCGTACGAATGATCTTCACAGTACGCACGCTCCTTTTCGGAAAATTACTTGTTACCTCTACCATACCACTTTTTTCGTCGCTTTTCAAGAGGTTTCGCTGTAAACGACGGCCGAAAAACTTGCACTTGCAAATCAGCTTGTGGTATGATATATAAAGGATATATACGAAAAAGGAGTGCTCATCATGCGACACTTTGTTGAATATTTTTCGGATGACCAAACGGTTCGTCTGGATGCGTTTGTCACCGATCGTTCTCCCGAAACGTCGTACCTGAACGCGGCACGCCCCGCTGTCATCGTCTGCCCCGGCGGCGGGTACCAAAGCTGCTCCGACCGCGAGGCGGAACCCGTGGCACTCAAATACGCGGCGGCGGGTTTTCAGGTGTTTTTACTGCGCTACACGGTCGGTAAAAAAGCGGTGTTCCCCACCTCGCTGATTGATCTCGGCAAGACCGTCAAATACGTGCGCGACAACGCCGAAATATTGAACGTCCTGCCCGATAAGGTCGCGGTATGCGGATTTTCGGCAGGCGGGCATTTGACCGCTTCGCTCGGGGCATATTGGAACGACCCCGCCGTTCTCGCCGCCTGCGGCGCACAAGGTCGCGATCTGCGCCCCGATCTCCTGATCTTGGGGTATCCGGTCATCTCCACGTCGTGGATGGAAAATGCCGGCGATTATCCGCGCATTTCGGGCAACCCCGACGATTCCGCCACGTATCAGAAACTGAATTTACACACAGCCGTTAACGGTGATACCCCGCCCACGTTTATCACCCACGGTGTCGCGGACGAAGCGGTGCCGGTACGCGATTCGCTGCAATTTGCCGCGGCGCTCGAAGCAAACGACGTGCCGTTTGAGATGCACCTGTTTTCGCACGGCACGCACGGCTATTCCGCCGCAGACGATACCTGTGCCGACGGTGTGTGGCTGGATGAAACGCTGGCGAAGTGGTTGCCGCTGTCAATCGCGTGGTTAAAACGCAATTTTGAGGGCGGCGAACTCGGTCGAGCGGTCCAAAAAGCTCGCTACTCCTCTAAATTATAACAAAAAAACGCAGGGACGTCGTTTGGCGTCCCTGCGTTTTTATGCGTTTAGTTTTCCCAGGGGAATTTGTACTGCGTCAGACCAAGCGCGTCACGCACTTCGATGATCTCTTTTTGCACCGACTCGTTGATCGGCACACCGTCTTTGCGCGCCAAGCGGATCTCGTATTCCTTCTCGCCCGCCGTGTAGATGCGCTCGGCATCGGGTGCTTTCTTGGAGGCACGCACACTGCGGATGATGTCGCCCGCTTTCTTGCGCGCTAACTCCTCGCCGAGGAAGTGATCGGTATCGATCGCGATAAACCAATGACCGAGCTGATACGGACGGATGTTGCCGTTTTCGTCCTTGCCGTCCAGATCTTTGCCGTATGCGCCGTCTTGCAGAATGGAGGAGAAGAACTCTACCGCCATCGCAAAACCGTAGCCCTTGTAGCCGCCGAGCGCTTCGCCGATACCGCCGAGCGTCGTGAGCGCCGCCGTACCGCCGCGGATCTTTTTGAGCGCCACACCCGCATCGCCTTCAACAGCAGAGCCGTCGATGCCGATGATGGTACCCGGATGAACGTCCTCGCCGATACGCTCGTAATATTCCACCTTGCCGTTTTGCGTGATGGAGGTCGCGCAGTCGAAGTTAAAGTCAAACGCCTCGTCGGTCGGCACACCGATGGTAAAGGGGTTGGTACCAAACATACCCTCCACACCGAACGTCGGTGCCACGGACGGTCTCGCATTGGTACCCGTCATGCCGATACAACCCGCCTTGGTCGCCATCGAGGTATAATACCCCGCAATGCCGTAGTGGCAGGAGTTGCGTACCGCGACCATGCCCATGCCGTATTCTTTCGCTTTGGCGATCGCCATGCTCATCGCCGTATGACCAATGACCTGACCCATGCCGTGATGACCGTCGATCACCGCGGTGGTGGGGGTTTCTTTGACGATTTCGATCTCGGTCACCGCGTTCTGGATGCCCGCCTTGATACGGTCCAGATACACCGGCTTAAAGCGGTTGACACCGTGCGACTCAATGCCGCGCTTGTCCGATTCGAGCAATACGTCGGCACAGATCTCCGCATCCGCGCGGGGAATCCCATATCCCACGAAGGCATCAATCACAAAGTCGGTGATGGTTTTCCAATCGACAATGTTTGTTTTTGCCATATTCCGTTTCCTCCTTAAAAAGCTATCTTCGCCTAATACTATATCACAAACAACTTTGCTTTTCAAGAGTACCCGTGTATTTCACAAATCCCGCAAGGGATTTATTTCTTTTCTGAAAGGGTAGCACAAATTCGATGCTATTTGAATTTTTAGCTTATGTGTTTGAACCCCTACATATTTTTACAATTCGTCGGCAATGCCGACACCTTTACTTCTTCACTATTCACTATTACTTATTACTTGCCAAAATCGACAATAGTGATTAGTGAAAAGTGAAGAGTTAAGCGTGAAAAAGTAAAATCGACAAACCTCTGTCGAGATTTGTCGATTTTGGCTGGGCTGGATGGAGTCGAACCATCACGGCGTGAGTCAAAGTCACGTGTCCTACCGCTAGACTACAGCCCAATATTGTGGCAGGGACACTCGTGAGATCAAGTGTCCCTGCGTGTTGTGGGGTGGGAGATGGGATTCGAACCCACGATCTTCAGTGCCACAAACTGACGCGTTAGGCCAACTACGCTACACCCACCATATCTGGCGCGCCTGAAGGGACTCGAACCCCTGACCCTCTGCTTAGAAGGCAGATGCTCTATCCGGCTGAGCTACAGGCGCCTATATGTTCCGCCAAGCGGAATTGTGGTCGATGGAGCGGGTGATGGGAATCGAACCCACACAACCAGCTTGGAAGGCTGGGGTTCTACCACTGAACTACACCCGCATATTGCTGAATTATGATACCACACGACGTTCGCCGTGTCAAGTCTTTTTTCAACCTTTTTTAGCGGTACGTGTTACTCGCACACGTACCGCTGATTCTCTTTTGTACCGATCATATATCCCGCGGCGACCCGCGCCTCATAGCGAGAGGCGGCAAGCGCCTCAATCTCTCCCCTCACCGTCTCCAACTGCGACACGTTCAGCCGCGTATCACACACCGCCGTCAACTCCCCGAAGGCAGCGTCCACGTTCAGCGTATCGGTCAGCGTTCGGCTTAAAAACGCGATGGTCACCTGCGCGTGCGCCCACGCTTGTCCCACACCGCCCTGTTCCCACTCGTCAAAAGTCAACACCTCGGCGATCTGCAACGGTGTCAGCGTCACCTCACCTGCGGGTAAACTTCCCACCATCTGCGGCAACGTGATCGGCAAATTCCCCGATACGCTGCTGACAAGCGCCGCCACCCCTCTGATCGGCAAGGATAACACGGTCAGTTCGTCGAGTTCCGTCGCCACCCGCTCACCCCATGTGGGATACAGTGCCTCGGCGGTGGTCAACTTAACGCCGTCGATGAGTTCCGTTTGCGGCGGATACCCCACGGCTCTCACCGTCAGGGTACGCGTATCGGTGATGAGTTTTACAAGCCCCGTCAGCGTATCACCGTCGTGGAACAAGAGCCACATTGACCGCTCCACACCGCGCTCGCCCAGCACCTCCTCCGGCTGATCGCCGGGTGTCATGCGCTCGACGATCAACGGGAGCAGCATGATAAACCCAAAGGCGAGCAACGACAACAGAAACGCACCCGCCACCGTGGTCGGCGTGCGGGACAACCGTTTTACCCATTTTTGTTTCGTCGCGTGCTTCACTGCACCACTCTCCCATCCCGAATGACGATCTGGCGCGGCGCTGAATGTGCAATCTCGTTATCGTGTGTGATCAGCACCACCGTGTGTCCGTCGCGATTAAGTGCGTGCAGCATCTCCATAATCTGCGCCCCCGAAGCACTGTCCAGATTTCCCGTCGGCTCGTCCGCCAAAATCAGCGGCGGCGATGCCGCGAGTGCGCGGGCGATCGCCACACGTTGCTGCTGCCCGCCCGAAAGTTCGCTCGGTCGATGCCGCACCCGCGCACTCAGCCCCACGCGTTCCAGCGCCTCCGCCGCACGGCGACGTCGTTCTTCGCGCCCCATGCCGCGGTACAGAAGCGGTAATTCGACGTTTTCCTCCGCCGTCAGCGACGGAATAAGATGAAACCCTTGAAAAATAAACCCGATCCGCCGACTGCGTACCGCCGCCCCCACCTTAGGCGACACGCGACTCATATCCCGCCCGCCGAGCAGATACCGTCCCTTCGTCGGAATGTCCAAACATCCCAAAATATTCATCAGCGTGGATTTTCCCGACCCCGACTGCCCGATCACCGCCACAAATTCGCCGTCATCGACGGTCAGCGACACGTCGTCCAGCGCGCGCACCTGTTCCCCGCCGTCATAAATTTTGCTAACGTGCTCCAATTCAATTAACGACACGATCAACACCTCTTTTTCCGTAGCATACCCCCTTTTTTTTGAAATATAAAAAAGCTCTCCGGAAGGAGAGCTTTTGGAGAAAATTATGAAAAATCAGCTGTTGAAGTGCGAACCGTTCCGGTGGGTTTTTGTTCCTGCTCCTGCACGATCGACAGCGCACCGACACAGCCGAAATCGCTCATTCGATATGCCAACACACCCTTTGCGGATGCGACGTACAAATACTGATCAAGATAAACGCCGCGCGTATTCGCACCGTCGAACGCCGCCACCTGCGCTTTGAGGAGGAAACCGTTTTCGGCATCGTATCCGTAGATATGATAGGTGCTGTCGTCGGTGGCAAACCCGATCAGATTTTTCCGTACGTCGATCAGCACGGCTTTGTGGTTGTGCAGCACTTCACCGTACGATTGCTCGAGTATACGTACTGCCGATTCATTGACCGCGGTCGGATCGCTAACGTCAAACATCGACAATTTCAAATTGCCCGCGCGACCGTATTCATCCGCATCACGGCCGATCCCCAACAGCAAGCCGTCGCCGTACGGATGCAGATATTGCGAAAAGCCGGGGATTTTCAGTTCGCTTTGAATCATTGGCTTGGTGGGATCACGCAGATCCACCGTAAACAGCGGATCCACCTGGCGGAACGTCACAAAATATCCAATCGTGCCGTCAAACCGCACCGAATACACCCGCTCATCCTCGGCAAGCCCTGTCAAGCTGCCGACGGTGTTTAAGTCCTTATCCAACACGAGCAACGCGTTGGTCGTACCGCCCGCGCCGTATTCGGTTACCACCACTCGCAGATAGCCGTCGTATTCGTCCATCGCGAACTGATTAAGCAACGTGCCTTCGATTTCCGTTTGCGCCTGCTGTTCGATCTTGCCATCATTCAGTGCAAAGCGCACAAGTTTTGTTTTTCCGTTGTAGAATCCACCCGCGACATATAGGTTTTCCATGTTGGCATACACGGTATCCCCCGCCGTCAGCACCGCTTTTTGCGACAACCGCTCGCCCTTATCGGACACCCGCACCGCCGTTACCACGACGTACTGCGCGCTTTCCTCGCAGATATAAATATCGTTCGCCGCCAGCACGGTGGATTTCTCATCACACCCGATGCTCGGCACGAAAGTAGCGGGCTCGTTTTGATCCGGCTCTTTACGGATGGTATGTTGCGATACGGTATACAGCACGTCCCCGATCACGCGGGACGAGATCTCGCACCCGTCCTGCTCAAAAAAGGTAACGAGCGACGGTTTTTCAGGATCGGCAATATCGTACACGAGCGCCGCTGTTATCGTGTGCAGCTGCATATACCGACGTTGCATCACAACCAAGCGGTCACCGACAAGATACATACCGGACACCCCGTAACCGCTCGCCTCTCCGTGTGAGGGGGTAAACTCCGCAAGCTTCTGCGGCTGCCCGTCGTTTGGATCCACAATCACGATCCGCTCACCCGACAGCACGTACAAATGCCGTCCGTCGGTCTTCACAATATCCGCCTCGTCCACACCCGCCACCTGCAAGTTGGTATCGGAATGCTCGGACGACGTTCCCGTTGAGGTAGTTGCCTGCGTGGCGGCGGTCGGCCGTGTGACACCGGGCCTCCCCATGTTTGGCGTTGCCGTGCCGGTATCCTCGGCATATTCCAGATAAATCTCGCCGTCATCCGAGATACCATAGTCGTACCCGTTTGCTTTCACCGCCTCAAAGACGGCATCGTACGACTCCACTGCCGGCTTATTAAGGCGCGGCAACGTCCCCAAACAGAACGACAAGATCAGTGCGCCGCACAGGGTGCCAAACGCAATGGTGGATTGCTGTCGCTGTTGTTTTTGTCGGTAGGCATCGCGGCGTTCCAGCACGTCACGCGTGCGTTCTTCACAAGTCCTCATACTCGACTCCTTCTCTCTGAATCACGGCTCGCAATGCCTGCTTGCCGCGGTACAACAAATTCGTTACCTGCCGACTGCTTTTGCGCAACACCTTGGCTGCTTCTCGGCAGGAGAGCTGTTCAAAATAGGTAAGGTACAACACTTCGCGGTACAGCGGGGGAATCTGTCCGAGCGCCCTATACAACGCCTTTCGTTGCTCGTTCCGTACTACCGCGCCATGTGCATCCTCCGCGTGCTCGTCGGGCAACCAGTCGGCCAGCGGTGCCTCGCACCGTTTTTTGTGCAGCCACCGCAATGCTTCATTTCGCCCGATCGCATACAAATAGGTCTTGAACAAGGCTTCGCCGCGCAATTGCGGGCGGCGCACGATGAGCTTTAAGAACGTTTCAGACAAGAGATCCTCCGCCGTCATCTCATCGTGAACGTAACTGTTGATATACCGTAAAAGGCAATCTCCGTATTCGTCGATGATAACGGCAAGGCCGCCCTCGTCGCCGTTTAAGAATCGCTCGTACGCGATCATGCCGCGATCTTCGGTTTTCACATTCATACGCTCACCCCGCTTTGTAGCTACACCTATTAGATACTGTATTTCGAAAAATCTCTCACCTCATTTTACCACAATTTTCAAGAAGAGGGAAATACCTCTTGAAAAACGATAAATTTTTTGGTATGCTAAAAGGCGATAATGAAGTGGAGTGTTGGTATGAAAAAGGGGTTTGATAACGCACTGTATATGGAGCGGCAAAAAGCGCATATTGCGGAGCGCATTTCCCGCTTCAACGGCAAGCTGTATCTGGAATTTGGCGGCAAGCTGTTTGACGACTATCACGCCGCGCGTGTGCTGCCCGGCTTTGAACCCGACGCGAAAATTCGTCTGTTGTGCGAAATGGGCGATCAGGTCGAGGTCATTTTCTGTATCAGCGCCGGTAATATTGAGAAGACCAAGGTGCGTGCCGATCTCGGCATCAGTTACGAGATGGATCTGTTGCGCCAGATCGATATTCTCACGGGGCTCGGCATCGCGGTCAACAGCGTTGTCATCACCCAGTATACCGGACAAGCCGCAGCAGACTCGTTCGCACACAAACTGGAAGCGCGCGGCGTCACGTATTATATTCACCGTCCCATCGCGGGGTATCCGTCGGACGTGGATCACATCGTCAGCGACGAGGGTTACGGTGCCAACCCCTATATCGTCACCACCAAACCGCTGGTGGTCGTCACCGCACCGGGTCCCGGCAGCGGCAAACTTGCCACTTGTCTTTCGCAGGTGTATCACGAGCACCGTCGCGGCATGGTCGCGGGCTACGGCAAGTACGAGACGTTCCCCGTGTGGAATTTACCCTTAAAGCATCCGGTCAATTTGGCGTACGAAGCGGCAACCGCCGATTTACAGGACGTCAACATGATCGATCCGTTCCACTTGGAAGCCTACGGTGTCACCACCGTTAACTATAACCGCGACGTGGAAGCCTTCCCCATCGTGCGCACCATTCTCACCCGTATCACGGGCAACGATAAATTTTATTGCAGTCCCACGGATATGGGTGTCAACATGGCGGGTTACGCCATTGTGGACAACGAAGCGTGCGAAGAAGCCAGCCGTCAGGAGATCATCCGTCGGTATTACAAGGCGCTGTGTGACGTCCGTCAAGGTCGCGAACGCGCCGAAACAGCAGAAAAGATCAAAGTCATCATGCAGGGATTAAACCTGCGTCCCGAAGAGCGCCCCGTCGTTACCCCTGCCCTTGCCAAGCAAGCGGCGTGTGCCGGTGCCCCTGCCGCGGCGATCCGCTTGCCGGACGGTCGCATCATCACCGGCAAAGCCACGCGGCTGATGAGCGCGTGCAGCGGTGCGGTGCTCAACGCCATCAAGGTCATGGCGGATATTCCCAAGCAAGTCTTGCTCATGAGTCCGCAGGTCTTAGAGCCGGTCACCAAGCTCAAAACGGAACTGCTCAAAAGCAGTTCCAGCGTCCTCAAAGCGGACGACGTGCTGACGGCATTGTATATCTGCGCCGCATCGGATGAAACCGCCGCCTTGGCGGTGTCCAAACTCCCGTTGCTTCGCGGCTGTGACCTGCATTCCACGCAGTTGCTCCATTCGGGTGATGAATCCACCCTGCGGAAAATGGGGCTGAATATCACCTGTGAACCAAATTTCCCCGATAAAAATTTATTTTTCGGCTGAGGAGGAACAATATGAAGCATTATGATTACCTGATCGTCGGCAGCGGCTTGTTCGGTGCGGTGTTCGCAAACGAAGCGGCAAAAGCGGGCAAGACCTGCTTGGTCCTCGAAAAACGCGATCACACCGGCGGTAACGTTCACTGCGAACTGGTGGACGACATCGTGGTGCACCAGTACGGCGCGCACATTTTCCACACCAACAACAAAGTCGTGTGGGATTACGTGAACGAGTTGGCGGACTTTAACCGTTACACCAACTCCCCCATCGCCAACTACAACGGCGAGATCTACAACCTGCCGTTTAATATGAACACCTTCCGCGCCATGTGGGGCGTGCGCACCCCCGCCGAAGCGCAAGCGATGATCGACAAACAGCGTGCGGAGATCACGGGCGAGCCGAAAAATCTCGAAGAACAAGCCATCAGTTTGGTCGGCAGAGATATTTATGAAAAACTCATCAAAGGCTACACCGAAAAACAGTGGGGGCGCGATTGTACCGAACTGCCCTCGTTCATCATCAAACGTCTGCCGGTGCGCCTGACGTATGACAACAACTATTTTAACGATCGCTATCAAGGCATCCCGATCGGCGGTTACAACGTCATCATCGACAAACTGCTGGAAAAAGCCGACGTGATAACCGGTGTGGATTTCCTTTCCGACCCCGACAAATACCGTCAAATGGCGGATACCGTGGTATACACCGGCACCATTGATTCGTATTTCGGTTTTTGCTACGGCAAACTCGAATACCGCACCGTCCGTTTTGAGTCGGAGGTATTGGACGAGCCGAACTATCAAGGCGTTGCCGTGGTGAACTACACCGACCGCGAGACCCCCTACACCCGCGTGATCGAGCACAAGCATTTTGAGTTCGGTACGCAACCGAAAACGGTGGTCACCCGCGAGTATTCCACCGACTGGCAGGACGGCATGGAGCCGTACTACCCTGTCAACGATACCCGTAACGGCGAGTTGTATGCGAAATATGAAGCACTCGCCAAGCAAGAAAAGAACACGCTGTTCGGCGGCAGACTTGCCGAATACCGCTATTATGATATGGATAAAGTGATCGAGTCGGCACTCGCGCTGACCGCCACGTTGTTTTAAGGAGGACGTAAAAATGCCCGCAAAAAAACCGATGGTATCCATCATCGCACCGGTGTACGGTGTGGAAAATTATGTCGGCAAAGCCATTGAAAGCATGCAAGCGCAGACCTTCTCCGACTGGGAGTTTTTCTTAGTGGATGACGGTGCGAAAGACAGAAGCGGCGAGATCTGTGACGAATACGCCGCCAAGGATAAGCGCATCAAGGTCATTCACAAGGAAAACGGCGGTGCGCATACCGCTCGCAACATGGCGATCGAGAAAGCAAAAGGAAAGTATTTCTATTTCATGGATCCCGACGACTGGACGGAGCCGACCATGCTCGAAGATATGGTTGCTCTGGCCGAAGAACACGAAGCCGAACTGGTGGTAACGGGATATTACATTGATACCTATTACAGCGATACCGAGTACCTCACGCAGGAGAACTTCCAGCCGTCGCAGGTGTTCGGCACCCAGCGTGAGTTCCGCGAGAACGCCTACCGTCTGTTTGACTGCAATCTGCTGTATACGCCGTGGAACAAGCTCTATCTCGGCAAGTACATCATGGAGCACAACCTGCGTTTCCCCATCACGTTCTGGGACGATTTTCCGTTCAATTTGAGCGTGTTGCGTGACGTCGAGCGCGTGGTCGTGTCGGATAAGAAATACTATCACTTCATGCGCGCCCGCGCCGAGAGCGAAACGGCAAAATACCGTCCCGAGATGTACGACAAGCGTGAGGAAGAACACGGCTGGATGGTCGATTTGTATAAGCACTGGGACGTGGACGACGAGAACTCCCGCGAGTTCTTGGCGCGCCGTTACATTGAACGCGTGGTCGGCTGTATCGAGAATATCACGAACCCCGCCTGCACGCTGACGGCAAAAGAGAAACGCGCCGAGATCGGTCGCATCATCGGCGATCCCAAAGTCAAAGAAGCGCTTAAAGTGGCAAAACCGCGTTCGACCATGATGAAAGCGATGCTCCTCCCCATCCGCATGGGTTCTGTGACCCTGACGTTGTGGGAAGGCACCTTGATCTCGAACGTCAAACGCCGTAACACCAAGCTGTTCGCATCCCTCAAAGCCAACCGCTAACCGCTGCGCGGCGCATTTCGATTTGTTAGTACCGCGACTTTGTGAACAGGCTCACCCTACGGTGAGCCGCTTCTTCCAATTTCTGCCTCGTTCACAGGATGGCGACGCGCGGCGCATTTCGATTTGTTTTTACAACGCAACTATACGCGGGGTGCCAATACGGCACCCCGCTTCTTTTACTCTCTGCCCCGCCTTGCCTCCCTCTGACGAGGGAGGGGGACCAACGCGTAGCGTTGGTGGAGGGAGAGAAAAAACTTCCCCTTTGCAACGTAAACCCCAAATACCCCCTTGACTTTTTCAAGAAAATCCCGTATGATATGTGGGTACGCCGCTGTGGTGGAATAGGCAGACACAAGGGACTTAAAATCCGGTGTGAGATTTTTCTTTCCGTCCCCTGATTCCTTGCCACCACAAGGTTTTGGGGAATTTGAACTCGACTTTCTCTTGCCTCTTACCGCAGGAGTTACCGCAGATTTCCAAGAAAATTTCATACTTGCCGCTGTGGTGGAATAGGCAGACACAAGGGACTTAAAATCCCTCGCCGTAAAAAGCGTACCGGTTCGACCCCGGTCAGCGGCACCAAAACAGTCGTTTTTTCAAACAAACACGGCTGTTTTTCTTTTTTGTTTTCTTGCTCGAACTCAGCGATATCAATTTCAGCTCATTTCGGGTAATACCTGCAAAATTGCATTTGCCGAGCTGATCTTGGAAGCAAATTCCTGATGCACATATATGTTGGCAGTCGTTGAAATCGTGCTGTGGCCAAGCCAAGATTGAATATCTTTCAGGTTTACACCATTGGCAAGGAGTAGGCTCCCACAGCTATGCCCAAGATCGTGAAAACGAATAGGCCGAGGACCATTGCCTTTCACGAACTGAGACAGCCTAGTGTATTGACACAATGATATTTAGAAATACATCGACTCTTCATGCAGCGCGTGTTATAATGTAATTATCATAATATGGTGGTGATTACAATGGCACGCCCAAGGAAGTACACTGTAAACTTAACAGATGATGAGGTTCG
>JAZOAK010000038.1:0-10160 GCA_045595445.1 Acutalibacteraceae bacterium | reverse complement strand
TTGTTCCGCATAGCGAACCTGCTGTCGCCGCAACTAAAGCAGCTTTTACAGCTTGTGCAAAAAATGGTATTAAAGACGCGATTATAACGCTGTGGGGTGACAACGGCGGTGAGGCATCGGATTATTCCGTGTTGCCGGCGTTGTGTGTTGCTGCGTGTGCCAATCTCGACATTTTTGATGATGAACAAATCAAGACTAAATTCAAGGAATGGATCGGCGCCGACTACGACGCGTTTATGACGCTCGGGCTACCGGATAAAGTGGAAGGCTATCCACTGGGTCAGCATGCGAATCCTTCTAAATATCAACTGTATAACGATTGCTTTTTAGGTATCTTCGATGCGGGTGGTGTCTGCGAAGGCGACGGCAAAAACTATGCCGACGCTGCTGCTAAAATCCGCGAAGCAAAAGAAAAAGCCGGTGAATATGCGTATGTTTTCGATACGATTATCGCGCTTTGCGATCTCTTGGAATACAAAGCGGAAATTGGTATTCGTACTCGAAAAGCGTATCTTGCGGGGGATAGAACAGAACTTCGTGCCATTGTTGCCGATTACGGTGTTATGATTGATCGTGCTGAAACGTTTTATCAGGCATTCCGCAAACAATGGTATAAAGAAAATAAACCTTTCGGTTTTGAAGTGCAGGATATTCGCCTTGGCGGTCTTATTATGCGTATGAAAAACTGCCGTCGCACGTTGGAAGAGTACCTGTCCGGTGCCGTTTCTTCGATTCCGGAATTGGAAGAAGCACCGATTGTTTCTATGACTCGAAAAAGCAGATGCGGAACGTGGAGGGAAATGGTAACCACTAACACATTGTAATACGCGCATACTTTCATCTTGCGCTCCATATAGTGTATATAGAACACAGATATGGGGTGAGAGCATGAAAGGGGCCGTTGAAGAACGCGCGATTGAGCTTGGTGAATACATATTGGAAAATAAAACCACGGTACGCGCCGCGGCGAAGAAATTTCACATTTCGAAATCCACGGTTCACAAAGACGTTTCGGATCGTTTGCAGACCGTGAACCCGCAGTTATACGGAGAAGTGCGCCGCATTTTAGAGATCAATAAGGCGCAACGACATATCCGCGGCGGTATCGCCACGCGCGAAAAATACCGACACGAAGAGGATTAACAAATTAAAAGCGCTCAAGAGTTACACTCTTGAGCGCTAATTTTATGCTTCGTATATCGCGACACCCATGTCGCCGTCAACCTCGGGAACAAATACCGCTACGACTTCCCTGCGGGAGGTGGGTAGGTTTTTCCCAACAAAATCGCCGCGGATGGGCAGTTCACGGTGACCACGGTCGATGAGTACCGCTAATTGAATGCGCTCGGGTCGTTCGTGCTTCATCACGGCATCCAGCGCCGCGCGAACGGTGCGGCCCGTATAGATCACGTCGTCCACCAAAACGACTGTTTTATCCTTGATGGGGAAGTCAATCTTGGTACTGCCGACGATCGGGTCCGTCGGCAACCCATCCAGATCGTCGCGGTATAAGGTGATGTCAAGCGAGCCGACTTCGACCGGTATATCCGAAAACGAGCGGATGTTTTCTGCCAACCGCTGTGCAAGCGGTACGCCACGTCGTTGAATACCGATCAGACACAGCGTGTCACAGCCGGCGTTCTTTTCTACGATTTCGTGTGCCATGCGTATAAGCGTACGCTTCACGGCACTTTCATCCATGATGTGAGATTTCTCTATCAGCATGGTTTACTCCTCGCTTGCATCTTCCTCGTCCAGAATGGCAACGGCGGGCAAGGTAACGATGCGTGCACCGGTATCGTTTTGTACGGTTTCAAAGGTCATTTGACCACCGCACACCGAACAAGCGGGACGAATCTTCTCGTCGGATGCACGAATGGGCAACGCCACACCGCGTTGGCTGGCAATGCAAGCGCGTTGGTGACCCGAAAGCACCTCGCCGTGACCGCATTCACATAAGGCGATCGTGATGGGACGCATCTGCTCTTTCTTGGTGCGCATCGTCTTATACAGTTTGGGGCAGTACAGCAGATCGTTTGTGGAAAGCTTGGTACTACCGGAGACCGCAAAATCGTCAACAACGTTGAGCGAGCATTTTCCCGTTTTCAAAAAATAGCAGGTATTTTTATTTAATCGTATGGTGAGATCGACCATGCCTTTCGGTCTGCTCATAGTATACACCTCAATTCAAAGACGATTATAACACATAATTTTGCATTTTCCTATATTTTTCGAAAAATTTTTTATTTTGCCAAATTCGGTGACATTTCCTATCAATAAATACGGTTAATTGCGGAACAGTAATAGTGGCAAACGCACGTAAAAAACGAGGTCAAATTATGAAAAAAACAATACGGATCATCAGCGGATGTGTCGGTGTGGTTTGTGTGGGAATCCTCTGCGCCATCGTGTATTGGACTTACCAATTACCCGATTCGTATCAAGTTGAGGAAGGCTCGACGTTGTTTGTCGATGAAACCATTTCCATCTCGACAAATTTGCAAACCGAACAAGCGGTATCGCGGTCACTCGATGCCGCAGTGGGAGATACGTATCCGCTGACATTGCATTGGCTCGGTGTGTTTCCTGTCAAGGACGTCACCGTTTCGGTGGTGGAAAAGGAGAGCGTGGTGCTCGGCGGCATTCCGTTCGGTATTAAATTGTATGCCGACGGTGTCATGGTTGTTTCCTTGTCGGCGGTGGAAACTGCTGCCGGCAACCGCTTTCCCGCCAAAAACGCGGGCATCAAGATAGGTGATCAAATCCTTTCGATCGACGGCATCTCCGTATATACTAACGAAGACGTCAGCGATGCGGTCAAGCGCTCAACCGGTAAAAAAATGACGTTCCGCGTTCGACGTGACGGCATTGAATTTGACGTTGCCTTTTGTGCCGAAAAATCCGAAAAAGAAAACTGCTACAAAGTTGGTATGTGGGTACGCGACAGCTCAGCCGGTATCGGCACCGTCACGTTTTACGATCCTGCCACCAATGTCCTGGGCGGTCTGGGCCACGCGGTGTGTGACGTGGATACCGGTGAGGTGATCCCCATCTCATCGGGTGAGATCGTCCCCGCTCGCATTTACGGCGTTACCAAAAGTGAAGTCGGCACGCCCGGCGAATTACGCGGCGGGTTTGAAAGCGGTACGTTCGGTCCACTTCTCAAAAACTGTGACCGCGGTGTGTATGCCTCGCTTGATGCCAACACCATGTTCGGTGAACGGTTGCCGGTCATGCTCAAACAAGAGGTGAAACCCGGCGCCGCCAAGATCTACACCACCGTATCCGGTACCAAACCTGTGTGGTATGATATTCAAATCACGCAAATCCGCTACCGCGATACCACTGGCACACGTAGTATGGTCGTGGAGATCACCGACCCCGATCTGTTATCCGTTACCGGCGGCATCGTGCAAGGCATGAGCGGCACGCCGATTGTCCAGAACGGCAAACTCGTCGGTGCCATCACCCACGTGTTTGTCAATGATCCTACCAAGGGCTACGCCATCTTTGCCGAGAATATGCTCGAAACCGCACAAGGTGTGGCAGACAACAAGCAATTAAAGAAAGCATCATAAAAGCAAAGAATCATCCCGGTGATTATCGGGATGATTTTTTGTTGCATTTTCAAAAATAATGTGCTACACTGATATTGCCAAACTAACTGAATACGGTGTGAAATTGGGTGTATTTTTCTTTTTATAGGGATAATTACGCTTATTTTTTGCAATCTATAAACGTTTGAATTTGATAAAAATGCAAATTCCGGCGTTTGTAGGTTGTGTGCGTATGCACCCATTTCACATTCGGTTAGTTTGGCGACTATCGGAGTTTGCGTTTTTTGTGCGGCTGCTTCGGTAGCCGCACTTTTTATTTTTAGGGGGAAGTTATTATGAAAAAAATAGTTGCTTTAATTTTGTGTATGTTAATTACGCTATGTGGTTGTGGCGAAACCGCCAAAAATGAAGGCAGTGATTTAGATATTTTTTTGCCTACTGATAACGCGATAGACGATGCGGTTCAGCCGCCTCTTGGTAGTGGCGATGATTCTTCCGATTCGAGCGAGGAGGAGACGATAGAGTTTGTTACATTCGGACACTATGAGCAGGATAATAATGAAAGCAATGGAAAAGAGCCGATAGAATGGCGTGTTTTAGACGGACAACCTGCTAGTGGAGGCAGTCTTTTTTTGATATCAGAAAAAATATTAGACATAGGTGTTTTTGATTCGGAAGGCGATGCCAATTGGAGCACAAGCGAAATACGGGTATGGTTGAATGATACCTTTTTAAATGCGGCTTTTTCACAAGAAGAGCAGGAGAGGATCAAAATACACAAGCATAATGAGCATAATGTTTTTAGAAATATATATGATAAAACCGATTGCGGTCCAAGCACTGAAGATAAAGTCGGTCTTTTAGACATCTATGATCTCACAAGAGGTTCTTATGGAGAAAAACTGTATAACGAAGAATATGATACATACTATTTTGCAGAAATGACAAAATACGCCCGAAACAAATATGAGAGATGCGACTCCCGAAAGAAAAACTGTTGGATACTGACTACGTTATCAGAAGGAAATAGTTGCGTCGGATGTTCAGAGGACGGCGTTTTTGGAGGGGTATCACAAAGGGCGTATTGTGGCATTAGACCTGTTATACAGATAAGTTGGGAGGGAATAGCATGAAAAAGACGTTGTCGGTTGTGTTGATGTGTATGCTGTTTTGCTTATGCGCATGCAACACTATGGAGAAAGAAGAAGCTGGAAGCAAAGAGATCTCGCAGGCGATGGAACTAATCAATGAGGGCAATTGCTTTGAGGCGTATACTTTGTTAAAACAGAGCGAAGCACCGGAGGCGGGTGATGTGGTGAAATGCTTTGCTTTTGTTCCAACAGAGGAAACGATACAAGGAGACAGTTTCAGTGTGGCATCTACTATAACATACAAATATGACAGCAACGGAAACTTGTCGACAAAAGCCGGAGGCAGATGGCAGAGAAAATATACCTATAACGAGAAAAATCAGATCATATCGGAGTATTATAGTCAGTTACAATCCAAATGGGAAAAAGCTATTTACACCTATGGTGAAAGTGGAAAATTGCTAACAAAAGAAGTGACTAACTATTCCGGATATACTTCGTATACCTCTTATACCTATGATGAGTCTGGCAACCTTTCTCAAGAAGAGAAAAACGACGCTAATAATAAGCACGATGTAATTACTTACACCTACGATTATACCTATCCATTGAATGGAAGCATCGTCGCCGTGAATGAAGATAATTATCAGGATGGTTATTATTATTCTTCGGAAGAAATAAACTACGAGTATGACGAAGAAGGAAGAATAAAGACAGAGACCCGATTATCGAGGAATAAATTAGCGGAAAAGATTATTTATAATTACGACGAACAGGGTGATTTGATTTCTAAAAATGAAATATGGTTTTCTGTTGATGGCGAGAAAAAGGCAACTACTACATACTCCTATGATGAAAGTAGACGACTTCTTTCAGAACAGCGTACGGGCGATTATGGCGATATATACACTCGAATCTATGGAGAGATATACTATTACCCAGATGGTATTCCCTTGGTTATACAAGATATCATTTCGTAGAACACAGGAGTAATATGGTTAAATTATTAAGAAACCGTATGCTGTTCCTATATTGACACACTCGTGAGTGGTACACCCATCGTGCAGAACGGCAAACTCGTCGGTGCCATCACCCACGTGTTTGTCAATGATCCTACCAAGGGCTACGCCATCTTTGCCGAGAATATGCTCGAAACCGCACAAGGCATATTGAGCGAACAGTTAAAAGAAGCATCGTAAAACAGAACCGCAAGTCTGAGAATTCATACTTGCGGTTTGTTCTTGTTATTAGCTTGTCATATTTACAACCCCTTTCACATAGGAATATACAAACGAAAAACGATGTGAGCGGAGGCATGGACAATGACAGCGAGTAACAGCATATATCACGATGTCGCCACACGAACCGGCGGCGATATTTATATCGGGGTGGTTGGTCCGGTACGCACCGGCAAATCCACCTTTATCAAACAGTTTATGGATACCTTGGTACTACCGAATATCGACGGCGAATACAGCCGCGAACGCGCGATCGATGAACTTCCGCAATCGTCTGCGGGACGTACCATTATGACTACCGAACCGAAATTTATCCCCGAGCAAGCGGTGAATATCACCGTCAGCGGTGCGGCGAATATGAAGGTGCGCATGATCGACTGTGTTGGTTACGTTGTTCCTTCTGCGCTTGGTTATATCGAAGAAAACGCGCCTCGCATGGTGAAAACGCCGTGGTTTGAAGAGGAAGTTCCTTTTAATATGGCGGCGGAAGTCGGCACCAAAAAGGTGATTACCGAACATTCCACTATCGGTCTTGTGATCACCACCGACGGTAGTATTACCGAGATTCCGCGCGAAGAATATGCGGAAGCGGAAGAACGTGTGATCCGCGAATTGCAGGAACTTGGCAAGCCGTTTGCCGTACTGCTCAACACCGTTCATCCAAACGATGAGCAAACACAAGCTTTGTGCGCCGAATTGAGCGATAAATACGGTGTGCCGGTACGTCCGGTCAACTGCTTGGAGATCGGGGAGGCGGACATTTGTGGTATTTTGGAAACCATTTTGTTTGAGTTTCCGGTGCGCGAAATCGGTTTTCGTTTACCGTCGTGGGTCATGGAACTCGACCACGCGCATCCCGTTCGCCGCAGTATCATGGAGAGCATCAAGAGCGCGGTCGACGGCATTGAAAAGATCCGCGAGTTGAATGGCTTACAGCAAGGGATGGATGCCTGCGAATATATCAGCAGCACCACACTTAACAGTATTCAACTCGGTCAGGGAAGCGGTGTGGTGCAGATCGCTGTCAAGCCGGACCTGTTCTATCACGTGCTGGGCGAAACGACAGGGATCCCCGTATCGGATGAGGGTGACCTGATGCGCTGTATGACGGAACTCAGCGCCATTCGCAAAAAGTACGATAAGATCAAAGCGGCGCTTGAACAGGTAGAAAATACCGGCTACGGTATCGTGATGCCGGCATTGGATGAAATGTCGTTGGAAGAACCCGAGATCATCAAACAAAGCGGACGCTATGGGATTCGTCTGCGTGCGACGGCACCTTCTATCCACATGATGAAGGCAGACATCACCACCGAAGTTGCACCCATCGTCGGTTCTGAAAAACAATCCGAGGAACTGGTCAACTATCTGTTGCGTGAATTTGAGGAAGACCCCTCCAAAATCTGGGAATCCAACATCTTCGGTACTTCGCTGTACGGACTTGTCAACGAGGGGTTGCATAATAAACTGTACCGTATGCCCGGCGACGCACGACTCAAACTCAAAGAAACCGTTGAACGCATCATCAACGAGGGCTGTAACGGTCTGATTTGTATCATCGTGTAAAAAGGAGAATGAACGATGTCAGAACAACATCCCAAACGCAAGAAACCAAACGGCGGGACACTGTTGTTGGTACAGAGTGCGGCGTGTGGTGTTGTTCTGCTCATCGCGCTTATCGTGCGGTTGATCGGCGGGAGTTTTTACGATGAACTGCGTACGGTATTTCTCAATGCCTTGACCGATAATGGGATTGCCGATACCGTATCCACATGGTTGGAGCATACCGATGCTTGAAAAAATGTGGCACGGCGTTACCGTTCGTATTAGTTTGTTGTTTCCTGCGGCGGTAATTGTGCTGATGTCATGGGATAAAAGTAATTTCACATTGCTTTGTCTGCTCACGTCGTTTCTGCACGAAGCGGGACACGCCCTTGCCATGCTCATTGTTCACGACCGCCCGCGGCGCGTGACAATGGGCATTTTCGGCATTTGCGTGGAACGCGCCCCGGAACGCTGCCTCGGTTATCGAAAGACGGCGGTCGTTTCACTGGCGGGACCAATTGTAAATGTATTTTGCTTTACACTACTGTGGTGCTTGCATCAATCAACCGCCGCCCTCATACACGCAGGGGTGGCGCTTTTTAACCTATTGCCGATCATCTCGCTTGACGGTGGGGAAGCACTGTATGCGTTGTTATGTCTTTCTATGAGAGAGGAAAAAGCGTTGCGCGTGATTCGCGCGGTATCGCTGTTGCTGATTTTTCCTATTGCGGTAGTCGGATTTTATTTGTTGTTTTCGGAAAGCCGCAATTTCACCTTGCTTATGATGAGCGGGTATTTGCTTTTGTTACTTTTCTTCAAAGAGAAGCATTGAAAAACATCGAAAGTTGCGCTATACTGGTATCAGCTTATGTTTCGGGAGGATATCCATGGCAGTAACGTTAGAGCAACTGTTCGATAAAGTGCAAAAACCTGCACGGTATACCGGCGGGGAATTGAACAGTGTTGTAAAAGATAAGAGCAAAGTCAACGTGCGCTTTGCGTTTTGTTTTCCGGATTTGTATGAGGTGGGCATGTCGCACCTCGGCATGAAAATACTGTACGGTCTTAAAAATGCCGTGGAAGATTTTTGGTGTGAGCGCGTATTTGCGCCCGACACGGACATGGAAGCACTTATGCGCGAACATCACGTTCCGTTGTTTGCTTTGGAAAGCCGTGATCCTATTCGTGAATTTGATTTTGTCGGGTTTACCTTGCAATACGAGATGTGCTATACCACCATTCTGAATATGTTGGATCTTGCCGACATTCCGCTTCTCAGCAGCGAACGCGGGGACGATATGCCGCTTGTGGTGGCGGGCGGACCTTGTGCGTATAACCCCGAACCGCTTGCCGATTTCTTCGACCTGTTTATCATTGGCGAGGGGGAAGAGGTCAACTTAGAACTCATGGAACTCTACCGCGCACATAAGCAGCGCGGTTACCGCAAAGCCGACTTTTTGCGCGAAGCTGCGCAGATCGAAGGCGTATATGTACCCTCGCTTTACGACGTTACGTATCACGAGGACGGCACGATTGCCTCTATTACACCGCAAGATGGGGTGCCCGCTACGGTGCGTAAGCGCATCATTCGTGATATGGATACCGCTTATTATCCCGAATCGTTTGTCGTTCCGTTTATTGACATTGTTCACGACCGCGCCATGACCGAGATTTTCCGCGGCTGTATCCGCGGTTGCCGTTTCTGCCAGGCGGGATTTATTTACCGCCCTGTCCGTGAAAAATCGGTGGACACCATCGACCGTCAAAGCCGCTGCTTGTGCGAAACAAGCGGGTATGAGGAGTTTTCACTCTCCTCGTTGTCGACCAGCGATTATACGCACTTGGAAGAACTGCTGGAACGTTTACTGTCGTGGGCGGAAAAGGAGCATACCAACATCACGGTGCCGTCCCTGCGCGTGGACGGTTTCTCGGAAGAACTGGCAAACCGACTCAACGTTTTACGTCGCAGCGGGTTGACCTTCGCGCCGGAAGCGGGCACGCAGCGACTGCGCGATGCGATCAATAAAAATCTGTCCGAAGACGAGATTCTGGATACCGCCGCCAAAGCATTCGCGGGCGGTTGGACGTCGGTTAAACTGTATTTCATGATGGGCTTGCCCACCGAAACGATGGAGGATGTTGTCGGTATTAACGAGCTCGGTCAAAAGATCGTGAATTGTTTTTATCGTAACCCGGACAAGCCGAAAGGAAAAGGTGTGTCGGTTTCGGTCAGCGTTTCGTGCTTCGTTCCCAAACCCTTTACACCGTTCCAGTGGGAGCCGCAGTTGTCACGAGAACAGATTCTTGCCCGTCAGGAGCTGCTGAAAACCACCAACACCAACCGCAAAGTGCAGGTCAGTTTCCACGAAATGCACGTCAGCTTCCTGGAGGCAGTCTTTGCGAGAGGCGACAGACGCCTGTCGAAAGTCATTGAAACCGCATGGAGAAACGGCTGCAAGTTTGACGGCTGGGATGAATATTTCAATTTCGATGCCTGGATGAATGCCTTTGCAGAATGCGGACTCGATCCCGAATTCTATGCAAACCGCACCCGTTCTTACGAAGAAATTCTGCCATGGGATCACATGGACTACGGCATTTCCAAAAAATTCCTGATCCGCGAAAGCGAAAAGGCAAAACAGGCACAGACCACCGCCCACTGCCGTGAACAGTGTGCAGGCTGCGGTGCCGATAAACTCAACGGAGGTGAATGCGATGCGAGATGTAAG
>JAZOAK010000037.1:0-15311 GCA_045595445.1 Acutalibacteraceae bacterium | reverse complement strand
TTGATCGCGGTAACAACACCGGAACCGACAGTACGGCCGCCTTCGCGGATAGCGAAACGCAGACCCTCTTCGATAGCGATGGGGGTGATCAGCTCAACGTCCATCTCGACGTTGTCACCGGGCATGCACATCTCGGTGCCGGCGGGCAAGGAGATAACACCGGTAACGTCGGTGGTACGGAAATAGAACTGAGGACGATAGTTGTTGAAGAACGGGGTGTGACGGCCGCCTTCGTCCTTGGACAGGACATAAACCTGGCCATGGAACTTAGTGTGCGGGTTGATGGAACCGGGTTTGCAGAGAACCTGGCCACGCTCGATGTCCGTTCTCTGAATACCACGCAGCAGAGCGCCGATGTTATCGCCGGCCTCAGCGTAGTCGAGGAGTTTACGGAACATTTCGATACCGGTAACAACGGTCTTCGCACGCTCTTCGGTCAAACCGATGATTTCAACTTCATCGGACATGTTCAACTGGCCACGCTCCACACGGCCGGTAGCAACAGTACCACGACCGGTGATGGTGAAGACGTCTTCAACAGGCATCAGGAAGGGTTTGTCAGCGTCACGCTCAGGGGACGGGATGTAGGAGTCCACGTTCTCCATGA
The DNA here is from genome assembly GCA_045595445.1 of Acutalibacteraceae bacterium. Classification (GTDB taxonomy): domain Bacteria; phylum Bacillota; class Clostridia; order Oscillospirales; family Acutalibacteraceae; genus RGIG3009. Next base: position 14,704 of record JAZOAK010000037.1, on the reverse strand, counting down.
GTTCGAGGATCGGAGCATACTCAGCAGCGGAAGCGTCGTTGGAAGCGCACTCCAAAGCCACCAGAGCGGAGCCCTTGATGATCGGGGTGTCGTCGCCCGGGAACTCGTACTCGTTGAGGAGTTCGCGGATTTCCATTTCGACGAGCTCGAGCAACTCGGGATCGTCAACCTGGTCACATTTGTTCATGAAAACAACGATGTAGGGAACGCCAACCTGACGGGAGAGCAGGATGTGCTCACGGGTCTGGGGCATCGGGCCGTCAGCAGCGGACACAACGAGGATAGCGCCGTCCATCTGAGCAGCACCGGTGATCATGTTTTTGACGTAGTCGGCGTGGCCGGGACAGTCAACGTGAGCATAGTGACGGTTCTCCGTCTGATACTCAACGTGGGAAGTGTTGATCGTGATACCACGTGCGCGCTCCTCGGGAGCCTTATCGATGTTTGCATAATCAACGAAGTCTGCATCGCCTTTCAGAGCGAGAACCTTCGTGATCGCAGCGGTCAGGGTGGTCTTACCATGGTCAACGTGACCAATGGTACCAATGTTTACGTGGGGCTTGTTTCTTTCGAATTTTGCCTTTGCCATTGTGAATTTCCTCCTTTATTTCAGCACAATTAATCAGTTACTTGCATTGTATCAAGAAATCGCAAAGATTTCAAGACCTTTTATAAATTTCCTTAGTTCTTCGCGCGGCGGGAGATGATCTCCTCAGCAACGTTCTTCGGAACTTCGGAATAGTGGCTCGGCTCCATGACGTACTGACCGCGACCCTGAGTACCGGAACGCAGGTCGGTCGCATAACCGAACATCTCGGACAGCGGAACGTTTGCACGAATCTGCACAGCACCGTTGATGTTCTCGGAACCTTCCATCTGGCCACGGCGAGACGCGACGTCACCGACAACGAAGCCCATATACTCGTCCGGAGCCACAACGACCACTTTCATGATCGGCTCCATCAGAACGGGATCAGCCTTACGCATAGCCTCTTTGAACGCCATTGAACCGGCGATCTTAAATGCCATTTCGGAAGAGTCGACCTCGTGATACGAACCGTCGTACAGCGTGACCTTTACGTCAACGACCGGATAACCGGCAATGGTACCCGCGTGCATAGCACCCTGGATACCGGCATCGACAGCGGGGATGTATTCCTTCGGAATCGAACCGCCGACGATGGCATTGACGAACTCATAACCCTTACCGGATTCGTTGGGCTCGAGTTTGATCTTAACGTGACCGTACTGACCTTTACCACCGGACTGACGAGCATACTTGGTATCCACGTCAGCAAGCTTGCGGATGGTCTCTTTGTACGCAACCTGAGGTGCACCGACGTCGGCTTCCACTTTGAATTCGCGGAGCAGACGGTCAACGATGATCTCCAAGTGGAGCTCACCCATACCGGCGATGATGGTCTGACCGGTTTCCTCGTCGGTGTAGGTCTTGAAGGTGGGATCTTCCTCAGCGAGTTTCGCGAGGGCGATACCCATCTTCTCCTGACCGGCTTTGGTCTTCGGCTCAATTGCCACACGGATAACCGGTTCCGGGAAGTTCATGGATTCCAGAACGATCGGGTGCTTCTCATCGCACAGTGTATTACCGGTGGTGGTGTTTTTCAGGCCGATCGCCGCAGCGATGTCACCGGCGTACACGATATCCAGATCTTTACGGGCGTTGGCGTGCATCTGCACGATACGGCCAAGACGCTCGTTGGAATCTTTGCTGGAATTATACACCGTGTCACCGGCCTTAACGACACCGGAATACACACGGAAGAACGCGAGCTTACCGACGAACGGGTCGGTCGCGATCTTAAATGCCAGCGCGGCAAACGGTTCCTCGTCGGAAGACGGACGGTTCTCCTCTTCCTCGGTGTCGGGGTTCACACCCTTGATCGCAGGAACGTCCAGCGGAGAGGGCATGTAATCCACGATGGCATCCAGAAGCTTCTGAACGCCCTTGTTACGGTAGGAAGTACCGCAGCAAACGGGAACCATGGTGTTGGCGATGGTGGATCTGCGGATAACAGCCTTGATCTCGTCGATGGTGATCTCCTCACCGCCGAAATACTTCTCCATCAAGTCGTCGTCCTGCTCGGCAACCGCCTCTAACAGTTTTTCATGATATTCTTCCGCCAACTCCATCATATCCGCGGGGATCTCCTCCACGCGCATATCCTTACCCATTTCGTCATAATAGACGTCGGCTTTCATCTCCACTAAGTCGATGATACCCTTAAACAGGTTCTCGGAACCGATGGGAAGCTGGATCGGCACGGCGTTACACTTCAAACGGTCACGCATCATCTGCACAACGCGATAGAAGTCGGCACCCATGATGTCCATTTTGTTGACATACGCCATACGGGGTACCTGATATTCGTCCGCCTGACGCCACACCGTCTCGGACTGGGGCTCAACACCGCCCTTAGCACACAGCACGGTCACCGAACCGTCCAGAACACGCAGGGAACGCTGCACCTCAACGGTGAAGTCCACGTGACCGGGGGTGTCGATGATGTTGATGCGGTGCTTATCGGCAGCACCTTGCTTGTCCCAATAGCAGGTGGTGGCAGCGGAGGTGATGGTGATACCGCGCTCCTGCTCCTGCGCCATCCAGTCCATGGTAGCGCCGCCGTCGTGGGTCTCACCGATCTTGTAGTTAACACCGGTATAGTACAAAATACGCTCGGTCGTCGTGGTTTTACCCGCGTCGATGTGCGCCATGATACCGATATTTCTGGTTTTAGCCAAAGATACGTCTCTTGCCATAAGTCATCCTCCTTCTTGCAAAATACAAAACTGCGATTACCAGCGGAAATGTGCGAAAGCCTTGTTGGCTTCTGCCATCTTGTGGGTGTCGTCGCGTTTTTTCGCGGCGCCGCCGTTACCGTTGATCGCATCGAGGATCTCGCCGGCGAGACGCTCCTTCATGGTGCGCTCCGAGCGAGTACGCGAATAGGTGGTCAACCAGCGCAGACCCAAGGTCTGACGGCGATCGGGGCGAACCTCGATCGGCACCTGGTAGGTAGCACCGCCGACGCGGCGGGCCTTGACCTCCAAGAGAGGCATAATGTTTTCCATAGCCTGCTCAAAGACTTCCAGGGGCTCCTTTTCGGTCTTTTCGCGAATGATTTCAAATGCATCGTACACGATCTTCTGGGCAACGCCCTTCTTACCGTCGTACATAACGTTGTTGATGAGTCTGGTCACCAACTTGGAATTGTAAAGCGGGTCGGGCAAAACATCACGTTTTGCGATAGAACCTCTTCTCGGCACTTTACTTCCCTCCTTCATATAAATGATATCATAGGTACTCGAAAGTGACATACTCCCGTTGGCCATAGAAAGGGCAGTCGCAAACGGATGACCCGTTATATGAATCTGCCGCTACTATGTAGCCGCTGATGAAATGTCGTTTCAATTATTTACCTGCCTTCGGACGCTTCGCACCGTACTTGGAGCGAGCCTGCATCCGGTTTGCAACGCCCTGTGTATCGAGAGTTCCGCGGATGATGTGATAACGCACACCGGGAAGGTCCTTAACACGGCCGCCACGGATCAGCACCACGCTGTGCTCCTGCAAGTTGTGACCTTCGCCGGGGATATACGAAGTAACTTCGATACCGTTCGACAAACGAACACGAGCAACCTTACGAAGAGCCGAGTTCGGTTTCTTCGGGGTAGACGTCTTAACCGCAGTGCAAACGCCGCGCTTCTGGGGAGAATTTTGGTCGGTCGGAATGCGTTTCTTGGAGTTCCAGCCTTTGAGCAAAGCCGGTGCCTTCGCCTTCTTCTCGAGTTCTTCTCTGCCCTTACGGACTAACTGGTTAAAAGTAGGCAATCTGTTTCACCTCCTGTATATAAGCTCCGTATCGTCCCCGCTCATCGCCGAGCCTTCAACGGTGCGGATCGCACGCATTTTTGGGCATAGTTCACCCATAGTGCGCACTCCCACGGAGAACCATTCTACCACAAGCGTTTCGGCTTGTCAACCATTATTTCCAATAAATATAGCCTTGATCCGTTTGCGCGTTTTTAGTCAATTCGCCGCAAAAAACGTACCCCGTCCCCCATCTGCAAATCCGCAAAGGCGACCCGCTGGATAACTCATTGACACTAGAGGAAAAGTTTGCGATTGCAGTACATAGTATTTTGAAACGATATAAAGAACAAGCGAGGTGAACTTCACCTCGCTTTTAACTTCTATTTTGCTTTATAATCGTCAATGATTTGAACAATATGCGAAACAAATTCTGTTGGCAATCCATCAACGTTTATGGAGTTTGTTGGCGTTAACCCTAATAGATAATCAGTAGACACATTGAAAATTTTTGAAAGCTTAATCAGCATATCAATGGATGGTTGAATATTATCGTTTTCCCAGTTTGAAACAGTTTGCTTTGTAATACCTAATTTTTGAGCTAATTGCACTTGCGTCCAACTAAAAGACATTCTTAATTCATATATTCTCTGGCTTAACATAGTTATCCCCCAAGACAAATATTACAATACTATTATCTTAAAAATCTTGACAGATTAAAAATACTATGGTATTCTAATATTGGATTTCGTCCGATATTATATGCATAAAGGAGAAAATAAAATGGGAGTATTTGATAAGGTAAAAAATGCTGCAAAAAACTATACCAACGAACTTAAAGAGAACGAGGCTAAAAATAAGGAATTATTGAGTATGCCTATGGAAGAAAGAATTAAAACTCGTCCGGAAGGAGTTAAATATTGCATTATTAATAATTTGGGTAAAATTTTGGATGTATATGATAACAAGGTTGTGTTTTCATCTACAAAATCAACATCAACACTTGTTACTGGACTTGTTTTTGGCACTTCAGTTACCCAAGGTGAGAAAACAATTTATTATAAAGATGCAATTGGCGTTCAATATAAACCGTCCTCTTTTGCTGATGGATATATTCAAGTTGAGACTGCGGCAGGTGGTGTAACATCATCTTCAAGTCAATATGGCGGAGAAAACTCAATTCAGTTTAGTGGAAAAGACAGAAATGAAGAAGCAGAAATAATAGTTAATTTTATAAAAAACAAAATTGAAGAAATCAAAAATGCACCTGTCGGCGGAATTGTGCAACAGGTTTCGTCTGCAGAAGAATTAAAAAAATTTAAAGAGTTGCTTGATAGTGGCATAATTACACAAGAAGAATTTGATGCAAAGAAGAAGGAACTTTTAGGCATCTAATTGAAATAACAACTTTGTTTTTAAATTCACTTAATTAAGTATAAAACTCCTTTGTTGACAGATGATAGAAATGTTATCAAATCAACAAAGGAGTTTTTATATATCATGAAAGCAACTGGAATTGTACGCCGAATCGATGATTTAGGGCGAGTTGTAATACCCAAAGAAATCAGAAGAACAATGAGGATAAGAGAAGGAGACCCCTTTCATATACATACAAAAAAGCAGCGGGTTTCCCCTCTGCTTTTTACGTACGGTTATTCCGCCTTAAACGTATAAACCGTGCCTTTTTTACCGAACACACCGTGGTCTTTTTCCAGACTCAAGGTGCCGTTTTGGTTCAGTGAAAATTCAGCGAAGGCACCAAGGGTCAACCCTTCTGATGCGTCGCCCTCACCGGTTTTGATGAGCGTGTCGGTCAACTCGTACATGGTCGGCAAGCTGCCCCAAACACCGATATCATAGTAGGTAACACCGCCGACAGTCAGTTTGCTTTCATACGAAAAATCAGTTTCGTCGAAGTCAGATCCCCACGATTCGTATTGCTTTTTGCATTGTTCGATCGTGTAAAACTCGGTATAGTCCGCTTGCACGGTTTCAAACTCCTCGTAAAAATACAAGGACACCTTGCGGTACGTCTGATTATTGTTGTCCAAAAACGCCGCGGTGTATTTGCCAAACGTAAAAGCGGTTTTCGGATTCAACTTGGCGGGCTTCGCCGTGGTGGTCGCCGCCGTTGTCTTTTTGGTGGTAGTGGTAGTAGTGGTGGCAGCGGTCGTTGTTTTGTTCTTGCCGGTGGTAGTAACGTCACCATCGACTTTGGTAGTGGTAACGGTTTCCTCCCCGCTTTCGGTCGTGGTGATCTGCTCTGTCGAGGTGGTCGTCGTTTGGCCCCCCTCGTTTTGTTTTTCGCCGCAAGCCGTAAACGATAACGCCATCATCACGGCAAGTAACAGGCAAAGCACTTTTTTCATACGTTCCCTCTCCTTTTATCTTCCTCTTAAAATAATATACCTCAACATTTTCCAAAAGTAAACCGCATTTCATCAAATAACTCTCTGCCTTTTTCTCAACTTTTTATACTTGTACGTGTCGAAAATATGTGGTATACTGAAAGCATAGTAAACAAAGGCAGGTGCTCTTTAAGTATGATAGACAGAAACTATACCGGTCAGGCGATCGGCATCTTTGAGTTAGACGGCTTTATGGCGTGCCTCGTCGCACTGGATGCGGCGGCCAAAGCAGCGGACGTCAAGATTCAAGGTGTGGAACGCAACCGTTTGAAAGCCGGCGCGTGTGTGAAACTGCGCGGTGACGTGTCCAGCGTGCGCGCTGCCATGGATGCGGCACTTGCCGCCGCAGCGCCTTACGGCAAGGTCACGGCATCCACCGTCATCTCGGCACCGGATGCCGGCACCGAACACAGCATTGCCACCACCATCGGTCGATAAAGGAGGCGTATGACGATGAATAAACCCGAAGCGTATGCCTTGGTAGAGGTCCTCGGCGCCTCTCACGCCGTTCAGGCAGTCGATCAAATGCTCAAATGTGCCACACTTTACCTGAGCGCACGGGAAACCTCCTGTGGCGGTCACGTAACCTTGGTGCTGGAGGGCGACATTTCCGCTTGCCAAGCGGCAGTGGACAGCATTCGCGAAAATCCCCCCTGCCCCATTTGCGGTGCTTGCGTCATCTCCGGCCCGTCGGATGAACTGTTCGACGTGGTCACCACCATCGGCGAAAAAATGCGGAAAGTCTAATCAAAACCAAAAAGGCGCCCCGACGGGTTTCGTCGGGGCGCCTTTCCCTTTATATTATTTTATCATTTCAGCATACCGCACGCCTTCCATGGCATCCTTCGCATAGAAATCTGCACCGATGCGGTCAGCGTACTCTTGTGTCAACACCGCGCCACCGACCATCACCTTGCATGCGGGCACCCGCTCGCGCAGCAACACGATCGTTTCCTCCATCGCAGGCACGGTGGTCGTCATCAAGGCGCTTAACCCCACCAGTTTCGCGTTATGCTTGTTCACCGCATCGACCACCGCCTCGGGCGGCACGTCGCGACCGAGATCGATCACGGTGTACCCGTAATTCTCCATCAGCAATTTCACAATATTTTTGCCGATATCGTGAATGTCACCCTTGACAGTCGCCAGTACCACGGCAGGACCGTTCCCCTGCCCTGTGGGCATCGCCGCCTTGATCTGTTCAAACGCGCTCTTTGCCGCCTCCGCACTCATCAACAGCTGCGGCAGATACACGGTTTTTTTCTCAAACCCTTTGCCGACACTGTCCAGCGCAGGAATGATCTCGGTATTCACGATTTCAAGAGGTTGCGCTGTTTTGAGCAGCTCGGCGGTGATCGCCGCCGCCTCATCCTGCAAACCCTTGGCGATCGCGTGTTGTAAAGCCGATCGGCTCTCGGTTTCCGTTTTCACGGCGGTGGGTGCGGTCGTTGCCGTCACCACAAACCGTTCTGCTGCGGCAATATACTCCGCACAATTTTCGTCCAAGCCCTTGAGAGCGCGATACGTGTAATACGTCTGCATCATCGGAGCGGAATAGGGGTTCATAATGGCAGCGGATAACCCGTTTTCCAGCGCGAGCGTAAAGAACGTGCTGTTGACCGCGTCCCGTGCCGGCAACCCGAACGACACGTTCGATACTCCAAGCGACGTATGGCAACCGAGTTCCTCGCGAATGGTTTTCAGCGCTTTAAGCGTCACCAGTGCCGACTGCGTATCCGCGCTGATCGTCATCGCGAGCGTATCAAACACGATCTCGTGCTTCGGGATACCGTATTCCGCCGCCGTTTTCAAAATCTTACGAGCAATGGCAACACGCCCTTCGGCGGTGTCGGGAATCCCGTTTTCGTCAAGGGTGAGCGCAATCACCGTACCGCCGTACTTTTTCACAAGTGGGAAGATCGCGCGCATACTCTCCTCTTTGCCGTTGACAGAATTGATAAGCGGTTTGCCGTTGACACGGCGCAGCGCCGCTTCCATAGCAACGGGATCGGCGGTATCAATTTGCAAAGGCAGATCAATAATCGCCTGCAACTCGCCTACCGCGCGAGTGAGCATCTCGGTTTCGTCAATGTCGGGCAACCCAACGTTAACGTCCAAAATATGTACGCCCTTTTCCTGTTGTGCCACACCCTCTTTGAGGATATAGTCCATGTCGTTTTCCAAAAGGGCTTGCTTAAACCGCTTTTTGCCGGTAGGATTGATGCGCTCTCCAATCAAGATCGGCTCGTCCCCAAACGTCACCGTATGCGTGTACGAGGATACCACCGTTTGTGTCTTTTTCGGTATCGAGAGCGGCAGCGCCGCCGCCGTTTCGGCAGTCAGCGCACGAATATACTCGGGTGTCGTCCCGCAACAGCCGCCGATCACGCGCACACCCTCGTGTACGAGCATTGCCACTTCGCGGGCAAACTCATCGGGTGCGACGTCAAAGACCGTCTTGCCGTCCACCGATTTGGGCAGACCTGCATTCGGTTTTAAGATAACCGGCACCGATGCCGCCGCGAGCAACTCTCCGGCCACGTCGCGTAACTGTCGCGGTCCGAGCGAACAGTTTGCCCCCAGTGCGTCAACACCCAGTCCTTCAAGCATCGCCACCATCGCTTTCGGTGAGGCACCGGTCATCAACTTGCCGTCCGCACCGTAAGCGTTGGACACCAAGACCGGCAAGTCGCTGTTTTCTTTCGCCGCCAGCACCGCCGCTTTGGTTTCGTAACTGTCGTTCATGGTTTCAATGAAAATGAGATCGGCACCGTATTTCACACCGAGCGTCACGGTTTTGGCAAACACCGCCACCGCGTCCTCAAAATCGAGGTCGCCGAACGGTTTTAAGAGTTTACCTGTCGGACCGATATCGAGCGCGACAAACTGATCGTCGCGCGTTTTGGCGGCACGCGCGTTATCGAATGCCGCTTTAATGATCGCGTCCAATTCCTCGTCGTCAAATTTAAGACTGTTCGCGCCAAAGGTGTTGGCGCTGACGATCTGACTGCCCGCCTCATAATACGCTTGATGGATCGCCGTGATCACGTCCGGATGCGATACGTTCCACCGCTCCGGCAACTCGCCCGGCTGTAACCCCTGCGCTTGCAACAGCGTGCCCATGCCGCCGTCCAACCGCACGATCTTCTGTTGTAACACTTCGCGAACTGTCATATCGCACCCCGAAACATACAATCTCGTTTATCACACAAACGGCACCTATCCGTTGTTTTCACCGATTCGCGGGAATACCCCACAAATGCCGTCACCGACTTGGACGGCGACATCAAGAAACTATCGTTCAGCGTCACGCCGACGCGCTTATCCGCCTGCAACAACGTAACGATTTGTTGCTGAACTTCCAGCGGCAAATCACCGTAACCGGGGCTAAACCGTGGCCGCCACGACAACCCCGTTTCCTCTGCCAATGCGCCGCAAAACGCGTCACACAGCGCTTCCACGCGCTCGGTGCCGATTGCTTGCAACAATACCGCTTTCGCGGGGGACAACCGCCCATACTTGGCAATTAACCGATCCATACCGACCCCCAGCGTTGCCGCCATCAGCACCACCCGCTCGCACCCGTCCAGACGGCGGGCAAGTTGTGCCGAGCGCGCCGTAAACGGCGCGGGATCGATCTCGGAAAAACACACCGTATAGGATACGACAGGCAACGCCTCCGTAAGACACTCCGCCAGCAACACCCGCACACGCTCATCCGCCTCGCGACACCCCGCGTACCGCAGTATCTCGCGCTCGCACACGGGTGGCGGCGCGACTGTTCTCACCGCGATCATTTGCCCAGCAGATCCGACAAGTTACTTTGAATTTTCTCGGCAACGTCGGGTTTGTTCATGGAATACACGTGCACGTTCGTAATGCCGTTCGCAAACAGATCAATGATCTGATCCGTCGCATACGCAATACCCGCCTGCTTCATCGCCGCAGGATCACCGCCGAACTTGTCCACCAAACTCTTAAACCGTTGCGGCACGGACGAGCCGGAAAGTTCTATCGCCCTTGTCACTTGTGACGCGTTGGTGATCGGCATAATACCGGGAATCACCGGCACCGTGATCCCCGCTTCGCGTATCTTATACAGAAAGTTGTATAACAGATGATTATCAAAGAACATCTGCGTGGTCAAAAAATCGCAACCGGCATCTACCTTTTCTTTCAGCCGTTTAATGTCCTCCTTTTGATCCGCGCTTTCGGGATGGATCTCGGGATAGCACGCACCGCCGATACAACACTCAGGATTGGTCACTTTGAGCTCGCGCACCAGGTCCACCGCATAGCGGTAATCCCAGTTGGACCGATCCGCGCCCAAAAGTTCCGCAGGCACGTCCCCGCGCAGTGCCATCACGTTTTCGATGCCCGCCGCTTTGATAGCGGCAATCTTTTCGGCAACCGTATCTTTGGTGGACGATACACAGGTCAAGTGCGCCAGCGTCGGCACGCCGTACCGCTCTTTAATGTTTTTCGCAATATCCAGCGTATAGCGACTGGTACCGCCGCCCGCACCGTAGGTCACACTCATAAACGACGGGCGCAGCCGCGCGATCTCCTCGGTGGCTTTCTTCACGCTGTCAAACGCGGTTTCGGTTTTCGGCGGAAAGACCTCGAACGATAACGAGAGTTTTCCGCTTTGTAACACGTCGATAATTTTCATAAGACATCCCTCAATTCTCCCTCATTGTATCACGCTATTGAGCCGGAATCAAGTTTTTACTTGACACGTTCAAAGCGTAGTGCTATAATGATGCCAAATTCAACAGAAAACCGTTGAAGCGGAAGTAACGGCGCAGATGCCTTCACAGAGAGCCCGTGATGCTGGGAATCGGGCAAGAAACACTTCGTCAAATGGGCCGCTGAGGGTGCAGTCAAATGTGAGTGATCACAGAGTATTCTGCAACGCGAGGACATGCGTCAGTTGTCGGGGATATGGTAGTATCCCACAAAGTGCACGGCTTTGTCGTGAATCAAGGTGGTACCGCGGATAGTTGATTATTCGTCCTTGGCAGAAACGTCTGCCGAGGATTTTTTATTTCATTTCGATTTTTCTCTGCGACGAAACAAGCGCAAGGGGTGGCAATGCGCCACCCCGCATTTGGAGTGATTGATTATGAAACTGTATACCAAACGATGGCGTCGCTGGACACGCCACGCAATCTAAAGCCAACCCGCCTTGCCTCCCTCTGACGAGGGAGGTGTCTGTGGCAACGCCACAGGCGGAGGGAGAGAACCATACTTTACCATCATATCATTGGAGGAAACAATCATGAATTTCAACGGCATTGATTTTGATACCTATTTTAAGCACTATCCCGATGAAAACGGCTTTTTCGGCAAATACGGCGGCGCGTACATCTCCGACGACTTAAAGCAAGCGATGGCGGAGATCACCGAAGCGTATTTCACCATCTGCAAATCCTCAAAATTCATCAGTGAACTGCGCCGCATCCGCAAGGATTTCCAGGGTCGCCCCACCCCCATTTCATACTTGGAACGTTTGTCGAACTCTCTCGGCAACGTGCAACTGTACGTCAAACGTGAGGATCTGAACCACTCGGGCGCGCACAAGCTCAACCATTGTATGGGCGAAGCGTTGCTCGCCAAATATATGGGCAAGAAAAAGGTCATCGCCGAAACGGGCGCGGGTCAACACGGTGTGGCGCTCGCCACCGCCGCCGCGTATTTCGGTTTGGAATGTGACATTTACATGGGCTCGGTGGACATCAAAAAACAAGCCCCCAACGTTGCCCGCATGAAGATTTTAGGGGCGAACGTCGTGGAGGTCACCCACGGTCTTGCCACCTTAAAGGAAGCGGTGGACGCCGCGTTTGAAGCGTATGCACACGAATATAAAGACGCCATCTATTGCATCGGCTCGGTGCTCGGTCCGCATCCGTTCCCGATGATGGTGCGCGACTTCCAAAGCGTCGTGGGCATCGAATCCAGAGAACAGTTTGTCGGCATGACGGGTGAACTGCCGGATGCGGTGGTCGCGTGTGTCGGCGGCGGTTCCAATGCCGCGGGTATGTTTGCGGGCTTCTTAAACGATCCCGTCGACCTGTACGGTGTCGAGCCGCTCGGCAAAGGCCCGAAACTCGGCGATCACGCCGCCTCGCTCAAATACGGCACCGAAGGCATTATGCACGGCTTTAACAGCATTATGCTGAAAGACGAAAACGGCGAGCCCGCGCCGGTCTATTCCGTCGCCAGCGGTCTTGATTATCCGTCCTCCGGTCCGGAGCACGCGTTCCTGCGCGACCTCGGCAGAGTGAAATACGACGTGGTGGACGACGAGGAAACCATCGACGCATTCTTCACGCTCTCCCGTTTGGAAGGCATCATCCCCGCCATCGAATCGGCTCACGCCGTCGCGTACGGTATGAAACTCGCCAAACAACTCGGCAAAGGCTCGGTACTCATCAACCTGTCGGGTCGCGGCGACAAAGATATGGATTACATCATCGAAAAATACGGCATTCGCTAACAAAAAAAGCCCCGACACTTGTCGGGGCTTTCCTTATTCCACCGTCACCGATTTGGCAAGATTTTTCGGTTTATCAATATCACAACCTCTCTCCTTGGCAATATAATACGCCAGCAGTTGCAACGGCACCATTTCCGCTATCGGCGCAAACAACGGCTCCATCGGCGGTACGAACAGCATATCATCCGCAATTGTCGTAAACGTCGCATCCCCTTTGAACGTCACCGCCAGCACCTCGGCACCGCGTGCTTTCACCTCTACCGCGTTGCTGATCGTCTTGTCCGCAACCGCTCCGTTACAGCACAGCGCCACCACCGGCTGCCCTTCGTCAATCAGCGCGATCGTCCCGTGTTTGAGTTCGCCCGCCGCATACCCCTCTGCGTGAATATACGAGATCTCTTTGAGTTTCAGCGCCCCCTCGAGCGCCACCGCGTAATCGGTATTCCGTCCGATGAAAAACACCGACGATGCACCGCAATACTTGCGCGCAAGTCGCTCTGTCGCAGGATTCATATCCAACGCATTCTGCACGCGGTGCGGCAACTCTTCCAATTCACCAAGCAAACGGATAAAGGTGTCCTCCGTCACCGTCCCTCGCACGTGCGCCGCGTACAACGCAAACAAGTACAACACCGCCAGTTGCGTGGTATACCCCTTGGTGGTCGCCACCGCGATTTCGGGTCCCGCATGGGTATACAAAACAAAATCGGCGATCGCCGCCACCGTACTGCCCACCACGTTCACAATGCCCAGCGTTTTTGCACCGCGCGCCTTGCACTCTTTCATTGCCGCGATGGTATCCGCCGTTTCGCCCGATTGTGACAACACGATCAGCAGCGTCTGCTCGTCCATCAGCGGATCGCTGTACCGCAACTCGCTCGCCAGCTCCACCTGCACCGGCAGACGGCACAACGCTTCAATGGCATATTTTCCCGCACACCCCGCGTAATAGGCGGACCCGCACGCGGTGATTACAATACGGCGAATATCCCGCAAATCATCGGGACGCACGTCGTCCGGACAGATCGTTCTCTCTTGCAACCGCGGTGCGAGTGTCGCACGCACCGCGGCGGGCTGTTCGAAGATCTCTTTGAGCATGAAATGCTCAAATCCATCCTTTTCGGCGGCTTGTATATCCCACTCAATGCGTTTTAGCGGCTTGTCCACCGCCTGCCCCGCACCGTTAAACACCGTCACACCGTCGGCAGAGAGCGCCGCGAACTCGCCGTCGTCCAAATACAACACGTTGCGCGTATGCGGCACCAGCGCCGTCACGTCGGATGCAAAATACTGTTCGCCGTTCCCCAGTCCCACAATGAGCGGACTCGCTTCTCGCGCCGCGAACACCGTGTGCGGCGCATCGGTACACACCACGCCCAGCGCATACGACCCCTGTAAGCGGGACACCGCCTTCATGACCGCCGCTTTCACGTCGCCCGCATAATACCGTTCAAGCAGGTGCACGATCACCTCGGTATCGGTATCACTCTCAAAGCGATACCCCTTGTCGGTAAGTTCAGCGCGCAATGCCTGATAGTTTTCAATAATGCCGTTATGCACCACCGCAAATCGCTTATCGTTGCTCAGGTGCGGATGCGCATTGACGTCGGTCGGCGCGCCGTGTGTCGCCCAGCGCGTATGCCCGATGCCGATCGGCCCCGGCATCCGCCGCCCGCCCTCGGTCTTTTCACACAAGTTCGCAATGCGCCCTTTTACCTTGCTTAAATGAAGACGCCCCTCATCCATTGTCGCAATCCCCGCCGAATCGTATCCGCGGTACTCCAAGGTAAGAAGCCCCTCCAACAAGATCGGCGCCGCCGCCTGTCCGCCGACGTAACCCACAATTCCACACATAGCCCATCCTCCTTATTATTTATGATGGGCATTTTTTGGGGTTTCATTCCACGAAAAACCGCAAAAACCTCTTGCCTACCCCTGCTCTATCCTATATAATATACGGTGTAAACA
>JAZOAK010000036.1:0-32717 GCA_045595445.1 Acutalibacteraceae bacterium | reverse complement strand
CTTTTTTGTATTCAATACTTATTTCCAACAAGCTCAACTTTCAGCAAATTGGTACTGCCGGCAGTATCCAACGGAATACCCGCGGCAATCACCACGCGATCGCCGTCTGCCACCATATCGATCTGCTTGGCACAGTCGATCGCGTGCTGCATCAGATCGTCCGAGGTTTGTTGATACCGCGCCAACACCGGATATACCCCCCAAGAAAGCGCCAACTGGTGAAAGGTTTTCTCCACCGGCGTTGCCGCCACGATGGGTACGGCGGGGCGAAATTTCGACATTCGCCTTGCCGTTTGACCGTATTTGGTGAGCGCCAGTATCGCTTTCGCCTTTATATCACGCGCGGTGGTGCAAGCGGCATCACACACGGCGTTGGTGGTGTCGGTGCTGTCCAGATCGTAACGAATCCCGTCATAGGCCCCCATTTGGAAGGCATCGGTTTCCGCTTGCTCGGCAATTTTTGCCATCACCTTGACCGCCTCAATGGGGTATTGCCCCGCCGCCGTTTCCCCCGACAGCATCACCGCCGAGGTGCCGTCAAACACGGCGTTTGCCACGTCCGTGATTTCAGCGCGCGTCGGTGTGGGTGCCGTCACCATGGATTCAAGCATTTGCGTGGCGGTAATGACCATTTTTCCCGACTGATAACACCGATGAATAAACCGCTTTTGCAAACCGGGTAACCGCTCGTATTCGATCTCAACACCCATATCACCGCGCGCGATCATGATGCCGTCGGCGTGGGCGAGGATCTCGTCAAAATTCTCCACTCCCTCAATATTTTCGATTTTCGCAATAATACGGATGGCATGTCCACCGTGATAGTCCAAGAATTTACGCAGAGCAATTAAATCGTCCTTACTGCGCGTAAACGACGCGGCGACAAAATCCACGTCTTGTTCAATACCAAACAGCAGATCTTCCTTGTCCTGCTCACTGAGATAGGGGATCGCCAAACGCACGTGCGGCACGTTGATGGATTTATGGTTACGCAACACCCCGCCGTACACCACACGACAATGAATCTCCGTTTCCTCCACCGTTTCCACCGTCAAACGGATCTTTCCGTCGTCAATCAAGATGATGTCGCCCGCCTTGACTTGTTGGGGCAGGGCGTCATAGGTAATGGAAGCGGATTTGTCCGTCCCTTCAATCACGCGCGAGGTAAGGATGAAGTCATCCCCCTCCGAAACGGTTGCCGACCCGCCCTCGAAATTACGCAAACGGATTTCGGGCCCCTTGGTATCTAAGAGAATGGCGATGGGTTGGTTCATTTCGTGCCGCAACTCTTTTATGATCTCGATGCGGCGCTTGTGATCCTCATGGGTATTGTGCGAAAAATTCAGTCGCGCGACGTTCATGCCATAGGCGATCAGTTGACGTACGGTTTGCTTATCGGTGGTTGCCGGCCCTAACGTACAGACGATTTTTGTTTTACGCATGGTGAACACATCCTTTATCAGATGCGTTTAGTATGCCGCGCTTTTTGCAAAAAAACAGTAGCATTTCGGATGAAAAAATAATTTGTTTGGTGCATAAAGCGCTGACAGCGGTGAACACTACCATCGAAGCAAGGAGGAATGACCGTGAAATATTCGGATGAATTTGAAAACGAAGAAGGAAAGAAGGCCGGCTCTAAGGGCTTCTATATCGCACTTGCCGTGTGCTTGATCGCGATCTGCGGTGTTGCCGTCACCACGTTTGTCAGCAGTTTGCCGACTGATGAACCCGACAATGTCGATGCGACAAAGGGCTCTGCAACGGCAACGACTACGTCGGTGCAACAGGTTGTCATTCCAGCAACCAACGTCAAGGATGACCGCACGACCACCGTCGCGACCACCACGACCACCGCGACCGCAAAATCGGAAGACTTGTTCGTGTTTCCCGTTTCCAATCGCGTGTTACGCGCGTTTAGCAAAATGCACTATTTCTCTGAAACGTTAGGCGAATGGGTCACGCATAACGGCGTGGACTTTGAAGCGACGGAAGGCGACGCGGTAAAAGCGGCAGCAGACGGCACGATCGCGGCGATCCGTCAGGATGCGCTATGGGGCGATGTCATTGAGATCAAACACGACGGTAATCTCATCACGCGTTACTGCGGTGTGACAGCCGACACGATAGAAGAGGGGCACCGTGTGCAGGCGGGGGACGTGATCGGTGCGATCTCATCGGTTCCCGCCGAGGTATTGGATGCGGCGCATCTGCATATGGAAGTATTGGTGAACGGAACGTACACCGATCCACTGACACTCATTAAAGGTCAGACGGTAACGGTGACCACGGCAGCCGCCACTACCACAACGACAAAATAATCCCGCCCTCGGAAATCGCGTAAGCGAGCGGCAAGAAGGGCAAACAAAAAGCTGTGCAGATTTCTGCACAGCTTTTGTTTTTACTCTATGCCGAGTTCTTTCAAAATGGCGTCGGCAACGTGCTGTGCCAACACTTCGTTCCCCTCGGGCGTGTGATGAAGATTGTCCTCACATTTATAATACCGTTCGTGCTGTTTGCAAACGGCGTACAGATCGTTGATGGGAACCTGTTGTTCTTGCATCACTTCGCGCGCAGCGGTATTGTAGTCCGATACCATTTCCTGCTCGAACGAAAACGTCACGCCCGTGCCGGTGTTATCCGGCCCCACCTCTTTGCCGGGAAGCGGCGTGGTGGTGGCGAAAATAACTTTCGCCCCTGCGGCGCGGGATAATCTGACGATCTTTCTGAGCGCGCTTTGATACTCGGCAAGTGAGATCATGGGCTCGTTCAAATAGGGCATTATTGCCATGTCCCAGTACCCGCTGTTAAAATGCACGAGGTCGACCGTTTTGCCGTGCGTGGACAACAGATTCATCAGATGGCGCAGATTGTTATGTGCAAACTTACCGTTTTCGCCCTCAAACACCACGACTTCGCATTTGCCGTCCAGTTTTTCTTTGACGATCGGCGCATACCACGCTTTAATGGAATCACCAAGTAAAATAACTTTTTTCATCGTTAGCACCTCTTACGTCTTACTGAATTTCATCACGAGCGAATGGGGGAGAAGCTTACACAGTACGCGGTAGAACTTGTATAACAGTCGATTGGTGTACCACGCCTTGCCGCGAAGCAGCCGTTTGAGCGACTTTTCGGCAACCGTTGCGGGATGGCAATAGGGGAGCGTTTCAAAGGTGCGTGAACGCCCGACGATGTCGGCGGCTTCGAGGAAATTCGTTGCCATCGGTCCGGGGCACACGGTGAGTACCGTGATGCCGCGCGGACGGAGTTCCTCACCGAGCGATTTGGAAAACGCGGACACGTACGCTTTGGTGGCAGAATATACCGTCATGCGCGGTGTCGGCGCGAACGAGGCGATCGAACTGACGTTGAGGATCCCCGCCTTTTTTTCCATATACGGAAGGGAAAGTACCGTAACGGCCGTCAACGCACGGCAGTTAAGATCGACCATAACGGTTTGCTCGGCACAATCCGCCTCGGCAACAAGTCCTAATTTTCCGCAGCCTGCGTTATTGATCAGCAGTACGATCTGCGGCTTTGCACTCTCCAACTCGCGGCGATAGGCGTCAAGACTCTTCGTATCGGTCAGATCAAGCGACAGGCAACGAATACGGTGTTTTGCAAACCGCGAAGCCAGCATTTCCAATTTTTCAAGACGACGAGCGATCAACCAAATTTCTTCCACTTCGGGCATTTGGTTGATGACTTGTTTCAGGTATTCTTCACCGAGCCCGCAGGAAGCCCCCGTGATAACAACTGTTTTCATGTCTGTCAACCCCTTTTGCTGTTTTTATCAGTGTACCACATTTTTGCAAACACCTCAACAATTTTCTTACAGAACGTAAAATCGGGTATTCCATTTTGGAAAGAACTATGATACAATAAATCTAATATTGGGGAATTGTGAGGTTTTATAGTATGCAGCAGCCGATCACCGATGCCGACTCCCCTCGTTTGGAGGAAGATCGCATCATTGGGCGCAATGCCGTGTTGGAAGCGCTTCGTTCCGGTCGTACGCTGGACAGCCTTTGGATCGCCAAGGGTGAGCGTGGCGGCAGCATCGGTCTGATTCGCGGGTTGTGCCGTGAGCAGGGAATCCCGATCAAGGAAGCGGATGTCCGCAAACTCACGGCTGTGGGCGGTGCAAATCATCAAGGTGTTATCGCGTTTGCCGCCTGCAAGGAATATGCCTCGCTGGACGATGTGTTTCGCCGTGCGGAAGAACAAAACGAGCCTCTGTTCGTCATTGTATGTGACGAGCTGGAAGATGCGCACAACTTAGGTGCCATCCTGCGCAGCGCGGAAGCGGCCGGTTGTCACGGTGTCATCATCCCCAAACGCCGTGCCGTTGGTCTCACCGGTACGGTGTATAAGACCTCAGCGGGCGCCGTGGAATATATGCCCGTGGTACGCGTGTCCAACCTCACCGAAACGCTGAAAACGCTCAAAAAGCGCGGTGTGTGGGTGTATGGTATGGATATGGATGGCGCAACGTGGTGTCAGACTGATTTTTCGGGTGCCGTCGCCTTGGTCGTCGGCTCGGAAGGTCATGGTATGAGTCGCTTGGTAAAAGAGCAGTGTGACCAAATCGTGTCGCTGCCCATGCGTGGCAAGATCAATTCGTTAAATGCGTCGGTGGCGTGCGGTATCATGGTATACGAAGTGGCACGTCAGCGTCTTGGCTTGAAATGACAGAAGATAGGGTGATTGTGATGAAAAAAGAACAAACCGCACCCCTGCACGAAACGGAAGCGGAGCGCGTCAACACGACCGAGTTTCCCACGGTAGTGGCTGTGGAGCCGGAATATCGGGAGGAAAAAGCCCCCGCCGCGGCGCACGCAAAGAAAAAGCGTGGTCTGTTCAGAGGCCGCACCAAGGCAAAAGCGGTACCCAAGGAGCAGCCGGCAGAGCCGTCGGAAATCGTCGAGGATAATGAGGAAGACGTCAAGGTGTTTGCCGATGAGGGCATGGACGATACCCGCGAAGTATCGGTTTCACAAAAGACCCGCGTGCTGGATGGTGAGGAGGACGATGACGAGAGTCAAGACTCCGCCACTCAGATGATGCTGGACGGTTTTGAAAGTGAAGAAGAAATCGAAGAAGGCAAGGATGAGGCGCTGCGCCGTATCCGTCAGGAGAAAATTCAAGATTTCTCGCAAAAGCGCGAGGAGCACGAACGTGCCGAAGCACAGCAAGCGGAAGCAGCGACGGAGGACGAGGAAGTCGTGTATCCGGAAACCCCGACGGAACAAACGGAAGAAGCACCGCCGAGGGAGGAACTTACTTCCCGTCAGCAGATCGCCGCGCTGCGTCAAAAACTGCAAGCGGCGCAACGCAAAGCGAACACGGCGTTGTTCGTCACCGCCGTCACGGAACTCATTTTGTTTTTCATTGCGGTCATCTCGTTCGTTTCTCCGGCAGTCTCCATGAACCCGATTACGTATTTGATCATTCATTTGATCTTATTTGCGGTGATGCTGTTTGAGGCGCGCGGACGCGTAATTTCCGGTTTGTCCCGCTTGTTCTCGAAAACGGTTACCGCGGAAAGCGGTGTCGCGCTCGCGGCCGTACTCACGCTGGTACATACGGTGCTGCAATTCCTGAACACAAGCGGTGTCACGGACGGCACCACGCCTCTCTTGACCGCCGTTGCCGGTTTGTCGCTTCTGCTCATGCAGGTGTCGGATAAACTGGAAGCGGATCGCCTCAGCCGCAACTTCGCGTTGGTGGTAGCGCAGGGTGAAAAACTCACGGCAAAACGCATTGAGGACAGCGATTTAGCAGAAGAAATCGGTCGCCCCGCCGTTGCGCTCGGCGAACCGCGCGTTACCTATTTCCGCAAAACGGAGTTTTCGGCGGACTATCTTAAAAATTCCGAAGATACGCAATGCACAGGCGGGCTGATGCGGTGGTATTTGCCGATCGTAGTGGGCCTTTCGCTGATTACCGCGGTAGCGTATCTGATCCTCAACGGTCTCACCGCGTGGCTGCTTGCCGTTACCTTGTTCTGTGCAATGATCACGGTTTCGGCACCGGTGTCGGTGTTGTTATCCTTGCGTTTGGCACTGTCCGTTGCGTCGAACGACCTGCGTAAGAAAACAACGGCGATTGTCGGTTACCGCGCAGTTAGCGAATATGGCTCGTCCCATGCCGTCGCACTGGATGCTATTGATCTGTTCCCCGAATCCGCCGTGTTGCTTCACGGCATCAAGACCTTCTCCGGCACGCGCATCGACGAGGCAATTCTTGATGCCGCCTCGGTGTCCATTCGCGCAGGCGGTCCGTTGTCACACGTGTTCCGTCGCATGATCTTAAATAAGGTCGATATGCTTCATGAAGTAGACACCTTGGTATATGAGCAGGATATGGGTCTCTCCGGTTGGGTGAGCGGTCGCCGCGTGCTGATCGGCAATCGCAAACTGCTCGATAATCACGGCATTGACATTCCGTCTAAGGACTACGAGGAACGATATGCCAAGGACGGTCGCCAATTGGTGTATCTGTCCATCGCGGGTGAACTCTCCGCCATGTTTGTTGTCAGTTATATCGCGGATCCCAAAATGAAGAAGATTTTGACCGATTTGACACATCGCCGCATCACGTTACTGGTGCGCACTTGTGATCCGAACGTGACCGAATCGCTCATCGCTTCCACCTTTGGCCTTAACGGTTTTTACGTGGAGTTGCTTGGTGCCCCCGCGGGACGTTCCTTTGAAGCGCTTGTGGACGGTGTATCGGAGCAAGAATCTGTCGGTATCCTGTCAACGGGCGGTATTGACCGCATGGTGGATGCTGTGGCAAAATGCCGTCGTTTGCGTACCGGAACGCGGTGGTTTACCGCCGTTCAAACGGTGGTGGGTGTTATCGCTGTCGCTCTGACCGCAGGAATGGCATTTATCAGCGGTGTGTTGATCCCGCCGCTGTATGCCGTCGAGTTCCTCGCCATCACCGCGCTCTTGTCGGCGGGTGTGTCCTTCGGCATCGGAAAATCCTAAATTCGTCATTTCCACCAAAAACCCCCCTCTGCCTTTATGCAGAGGGGATTTTTTTATTTTTTTACAAGATTTGTGGTTGAAATCTCCATTTTTATAGGTTATAATTATCAAAGAACAATCGTACATGTAAAATGTTTTTGTGTATTATTGCTCATTTTTTGTCAAACGTCCTCGATCAGAGTCGTTTTGATCGGGGATACGAAAGGGGAGTCCAACTTTTGAAACAGTATAACGCAAAGCATATCCGAAACGTCGCACTTATCGGCCACGCCGGCTCGGGAAAGACCTCGCTCGCCGAGGCGATCGCGTATACCACGGGTTTAACGGATCGTCTGGGCAAGGTGGCGGACGGTAACACCATCTGTGATTTTGATCCCGAAGAGATCAAACGCGGAGCATCGGTGTCGTTGTCACTGTTGCCGGTGGAATGGAAGGATACCAAAATCAATTTGTTGGATGCTCCCGGTTCTTTCGACTTTGCAGGCGGCATGAGCGAAGGCGTCCGTGCAGCCGGTAGCGCCGTTATCGTTATCTCGGGTAAAAGCGGCATTACGGTCGGCGCTCAAAAAGCGCTGGCTGCAGCTCGCAAAAAAGGCATCGCGCAGTTGTTGTTCGTCAACAAACTGGACAGCGAGCACGCGGATTTCTATAAAGTCTTTGAGGATATGAAAGCCACGTTCGGTCCCACGGTTTGTCCGTTGGTCGTGCCGTTCGTTGAGAACCATAAGGTCGTTTGCTACGTTAACATTCTGGAATACAAAGCGTATACATACAAGGACGGCAAAGCCACCGAATGTCCGTTGCCCGATATGGGTCACCGTTTGGACGGTTTGCGCACCGCCATCAACGAAGCGGTTGCCGAAACCAGTGAAGAATTGATGGAAAAATACTTCTCGGGTGTCGATTTCACGCCGGATGAGTTGATCATGGGCCTTGCCACCGGCGTTCGTCGCGGCGAGATCTGCCCCGTATACTGCGGTTCATCGCAGATGCTCGAGGGCATCGATCAGCTGCTCAATGGCTTGATGTGGCTCGCACCGTGGGCGGAGACCGTTGCGGGTGAAACGGGTATTGACACCAATGGTGAGGAAGTCAAACTGACGGTCAACGAACAAGCGCAGACTGCGGCGATTGTCTTTAAGACCGTGGTGGATCCGTTTGTGGGAAAACTGTTGTATTTCAAAGTTATCAGCGGTAAAGTAACACCGGATTCCACGCTTCTCAATATGCGTACCGGTGCCACCGAAAAACTCGGCAAGTTATTCATGGTACGCGGCAAGCGGCAGGAAGAAGTTCCCTGCGTGGTTGCGGGAGATATTGGTGCCGTGGCGAAACTGGCGGCCACCAATACCGGTGACACCTTGTGTGCGCCGGTGCGCCCCGTGATTTTGCCGAGCGTCAATTTTGAATCTCCCTCCTTGTCGATGGCGGTCTATGCCAAGAACAAGGGCGATGAAGAAAAGATCGTATCGGGTCTCAATCGCTTGATTGAAGAAGATCCCACCATCTCGCTCGATTATAACAACGAGACCCGCGAGCAGGTGTTGTCGGGCCTTGGCGAGCAGCATTTGGATGTGACGATCTCCAAACTGAAAGCGAAATTCGGTGTGGACGTTGTCCTTAAAGCACCCAAGGTGCCGTACCGTGAAACCATTCGCGGCAAGGTGAAAGTGCAAGGTCGCCACAAGAAACAGTCCGGCGGTCACGGTCAGTTTGGTGACGTGTGGATCGAGTTTGAACCCTGTGACAGCGAAGATCTGGTTTTCGAGGAGACCGTGTTCGGCGGTTCCGTCCCGAAAAACTATTTCCCCGCCGTGGAAAAAGGCTTGCGCGACAGCGCCAAACACGGTGTGCTGGCGGGCTTCCCGCTGGTCGGCGTAAAAGCCACCTTGGTGGACGGCTCGTATCATCCGGTCGATTCGTCTGAAATGGCGTTTAAGACGGCAGCATCGCTCGCGTATAAAGACGGTATTGCCAAAGCCTCCCCGGTATTGCTCGAACCCATCAGTACCGTGTATGCGTATGTGCCGAACGATACCACCGGTGATATCATGGGTGACATCAACAAGCGGCGCGGTCGTATCATCGGTATGAATCCGTCGGAAGAACCGAACATAACCTGCGTGTCGGCGGAAGTGCCGATGGCAGAGATGGCGGATTATTCCAAGATGTTGCGCTCCACCACGCAAGGACGCGGCTATTTCACCCAAAGTTTTGCGCGGTATGAGGAAGCGCCCATGAACATTGCCAAGAAGATCATGGATGAATACCAAACGGACGAAGAATAACCATAAAAAGGCGGCTTTATAGCCGCCTTTTTCGTTTTTCTCTCAAATAACACTTGCAAAACGGTACAAGATGGGGTAAAATAATCGTAGTATGTATATATGGAGGATTTTGAAATGATTTCTGCAGGTGATTTTCGCAATGGCGTCACGTTTGAAATGGACGGCAACGTGTATCAGATCGTTGAATTTCAGCACGTAAAACCCGGTAAGGGTGCTGCGTTTGTGCGTACCAAGATCCGCAACGTGATCGCCGGTACCGTCGTGGAGCGCACCTTCAACCCCAGTGATAAATATCCGACCGCTTTCGTTGAGAGGAAGGAAATGGAATATTCCTACAACGACGGTGATCTGTATTATTTCATGGATCTCGAATCCTATGAGATGATCCCGCTCAACAGCGACATTCTGTCGGACAACTTCAAGTTTGTCAAAGAAAACATGGTCTGCAAGGTCATGTCCTACAAAGGCAAGGTCTTCGGTGTTGAACCGCCGAACTTTGTCGAATTACAGGTCACCAAGACCGATCCCGGCTTCAAGGGTGACACGGCTACCAACGCCACCAAACCCGCTACGTTAGAGACCGGTGCGGAGATTCGTGTACCGTTGTTCATTGATGAGGGCGAAATGATCCGTGTGGATACCCGCGTCGGTGAGTACATGGAGCGCGCATAAACCTGACACACTAACACATTCTATTTTGGTAGGAGGCACTTTACAATGACGATTACGGAAAAAGTTGCATATTTGAAAGGCTTGCTGGAAGGTCTCGGCGTGGATGCGGAGTCCAAAGAAGGCAAGATCTGGAAAGCGGTTATGGATGTTCTCGCAGACGTTGCGATCAGCATCGAAGATCTGGAAGCCACCGTCGAGGAGATGGGCGAGCAGGTCGATACCATCGACGAGGATCTGGACGCGTTGGAAACCGATTATTATGACGATGAGGACTGCGACTGCGATTGCTGTGACGACGAGTTCTACGAGATCACCTGCCCGAACTGCGACGAGGAGTTTGGCGTAGATGAGGAAACCTTGCTCGACGGCGGCGTGGAATGCCCGAACTGCGGCGAGCATCTGGAATTTGATTTGAGCGACTGCTGCGACGACGATTGCGACTGCGGTTGCTGCGACGACGAATAAGTTCACTTAAAAAGCAGAGGCTTTCGGCCTCTGCTTTTTTATGGCTCAAAAAAAGAGCGGATGCCGAAGCATCCGCTCTTTTCGGTTTTCGTTAGACAATACCCTGTGCCATCATCGCGTCGGCAACTTTCTGGAAGCCCGCGATATTCGCACCGGCGATCAGATCGCCCTTCATGCCGTACTTTTCAGCGGCATCAAAGGAGTTTTTGTAGATGTTCGTCATGATTTGGCGAAGTTTCGCATCGACTTCTTCCGCCGTCCAAGAATACCGCATGGAGTTTTGGCTCATTTCCAAACCGGACACCGCTACGCCACCGGCGTTAACAGCCTTAGAGGGGGCGATGATGGTGTTGTTCTTTTTGAGCAGCGCCACCGCATCCTCGGTGGTGGGCATGTTGGCAACCTCGACGTAATATTTCACACCGTTCTTCACGATGTTCTCAGCATCCTCAAGGCGAACTTCGTTCTGCGTTGCGCAGGGCATCACGATGTCAACCTTCTGCTCCCACGGCTTCTTGCCTTCAAAATAGGGAACACCGAACTTGTCGGCGTAATCCTTTACCTTGTCATGACCGGAAGCACGCATCTCTAACATGAAGTTGATCTTTTCTTCGGTGCAGATGCCGTCTGCATCGTACACGTAACCGTCGGGGCCCGAGATGGTCACGACTTTACCGCCAAGCTCGGTTACCTTTTTCACGGTACCCCAAGCAACGTTACCGAAACCGGACACCGCAAAGGTCTTACCCTTAATATCCTCACCGAAGGATTTGAGCATTTCCACAACGTAGTACACAGCGCCGAAACCGGTGGCTTCGGGACGAATGAGCGAACCGCCGTAAGCAATGCCCTTGCCCGTCAACACGCCTTCGTAGCGGTTGACCAAGCGCTTGTATTGACCGAACAGATAGCCGATCTCACGCGCACCCACACCGATATCACCGGCGGGAACGTCCGTATCGGCACCGATGTGACGGAACATTTCGCTCATAAAGCTCTGGCAGAACGCCATGATCTCGTTATCCGACTTGCCTCTGGGGTCGAAATCTGAGCCGCCCTTACCGCCGCCCATCGGCAAGCTGGTGAGGGAGTTTTTGAAAGTCTGCTCAAAGCCCAAGAATTTCATAATGCTCAGGTTTACCGTGGGATGGAAACGGAAACCACCCTTGTAAGGACCGATCGCGCCGTTGAACTGCACGCGATAGCCGCGGTTGACCTGCACGTTACCGGCGTCATCCACCCACGGCACACGGAACATGATCACACGCTCCGGCTCCACCATACGTTCAAGCAGTGCGGCTTTCTCGTACTGCGGGTTGGCGTCGATCACCGGACGCAGGGAATCCAAAACCTCGGTAACAGCCTGGATAAATTCGGGCTGGTCGGGGTTGTCACGAACTACTTTTTCCAAAACGGAATCTACGTAAGACATACTCTTCTTCTCCTTACCTACAAAATCCTGGAAAACAGTATACCATACCCACTACGGTATTGCAAGTATTTTACACAAAAACTTCAAATTGACGGATTTTAAGGCGCAAAATTCACTTTTGAGCACTTTTTTGAAGAATTTCGGGTTCCAAGTTGCAAGATTTGCATATTTCCCATCATTATGTTACAATAATCGCAATGAGGTGATGACAAATGAAGATTATGGCGGTGGATTTGGGACTGGTACGCACCGGCCTTGCCATATCGGACGAATTGGAACTGCTGGCATCGCCGGTCGGTACGGTTACGGAACGTAATCTGAACGTGTTGGCGGAAAAGATCGCCGCGACGGCAACAGAACACGGAGCGGGCGCGCTGGTGGTCGGCTTGCCTCGCAATATGGATGGGAGCAAAGGGGAGAGCGCCGAGCGCGCGGAAGCCTTTGCCGAACAACTGCGTACGCTCACCGGCTTATCGGTCTCGCTATGGGATGAACGTCTTACGACGGTGTCTGCCATCGGTTATTTGAACGAAACCAACGTGCGCGGAAAAAAACGCAAAGCGATCGTCGACACCGTGTCGGCAACCATCATTTTGGAGGATTATCTGAACAGCAGACGTTAACCTCTCGGCACATTTCACATATAGTGAAATGAGAGGTGATAACAATGGAATGGACAACTGTCTATATCAGCTCTGTTACCAACGCTATGCGTGGCAAAACGTTGTTAGAACGGCAGGGCTTTACGGTTTATATGCAGCGATCCTCCCGCGTACAGGAAACCGACGGCTGCGGGTACAGCCTGCTGGTGCGCGGTGAGGCGCAGCCGATCACCGCACTGCTTACCAAAGCGGGGATTCGCGTGTTGCGCACCGAACACGGAGGTGTTCGGCGTTGATTTATTTGGATAATGCCGCGACCACGTACCCGAAACCGCCGGACGTGCATCGTGCCATGGCAGAAGCGCTGATTCATTACGGCGCCAACCCCGGCAGAGGCGGTTATCGTATGGCGATGACAACGGCGGAGCGCGTATACGCTTGCCGCGAAGCGTTGGCATCGCTTTTTTCTTTGGAAGACCCGTCCGGAGTGGTGTTTACACCCAACTGCACAGGGGCGTTGAATCTTGTCATTAAAGGCTTGCTGTCACACGGCGGTCATGCGGTGATTACCGATTTGGAGCACAACTCGGTCATTCGCCCCTTGGAGGCGCTTGACGGTGTCACCTATACGACGGTGACGGTGGATCCTACCGATCCGCAGGAAACCGCACGGCGGATTCGCCGTGCGCTCTTACCCACCACACGTCTGATCTTGTGTACGCACGCCTCCAACGTGCTTGGAAAACGCACCCCGCTTCGTGCAATCGGTGAGGTGGCACAAGCCGTGAAAATTCCTTTTGCGGTGGACGCGGCGCAAAGCGCGGGGATATTGCCCATCAATATGCAAACGGACCACGTCAACTTTTTGTGCTTGCCCGGTCACAAGGGCTTGTATGGGCCGATGGGTGTCGGTGCGCTGTTATGTCGCGGTAACTATTTGCTTCACACGCTGATCGAAGGGGGTACGGGCAGTCATTCGCTATCAGTGTCACAACCGGAAGAATTGCCGGATCGGTTAGAAAGCGGCACACCGAGTGTTCCCGCTGTTTGCGGTCTGCTCGGCGGTATCCGCTTCATCGAACGACACGGCGGCACCGAGGTCATCGCGCAACGAGAAACCGCTTTGATGCGCGTGCTGTACGAGCAGTTGGCAGATGTACCGCGTATCCGGTTGTATACACCGTACCCCGACTTATCGGTGACGGTACCGCTCATCACGCTGACGGTGGCGGGGCAAACCAGTGAAGAAACGGCACAGCGGCTTAGCGAACGCGGTATCGCGGTGCGTGCGGGTCTGCATTGCGCGCCGTCGGCGCATCGTCGTATGGGAACGCTGGAAAGCGGTGCCGTGCGTCTTTGTCCCTCTGCCTTCACGACGTGTGAGGACTTGGAAAAAGTGCGGAAAATCTTAACGGAAATTGCAAGAACCCCTTGAAATCAACACGAAATCTTGATACAATAAAATTGAATGACGTGTAAAGGCGGTGGTGAAGCATGGGAGCCTTCTTTTCGACCTTGTGGGAAGGTGTTTTGAATTTTTTGCGAACCTATAATTGGTTTGCGGATACCTTGGATATTGTCATTGTCGCGTTCGCGATATACAGCATTATGCGATTGGTACGGGATTCCCGCGCCGAACAACTTCTCAAAGGCTTTTTCCTGCTCGGTTTGGCATACGGTGCTGCCTATTTATTGGAACTGACCACCTTAAAATACGTCTTGCAGGTTATCTTCGATAACGCCCTGATCTTGGTCGTCGTTATCTTCCAGCCGGAGATCCGTCGTGTGTTGGAGCAGGTTGGTCACAACGGCTTCAAACGTTTCAAAATTCTCGGTCTTAACGAAGAGGAAACCGAAGTCTATATCCAACAATGGAAAACCGCCATCTCCGCAACCTGTGCAGCAGCAAGTCAGTTACAGCGCGAGAAAATGGGCGCGCTGATCGTCTTTGAACGCAACACCCGCTTGGGTGAGATCGCCGATTCCGGCACGCTGATCAACGCAGACGCTACCGG
This sequence comes from Acutalibacteraceae bacterium, assembly GCA_045595445.1. Taxonomy (GTDB): domain Bacteria; phylum Bacillota; class Clostridia; order Oscillospirales; family Acutalibacteraceae; genus RGIG3009. The sequence goes on along the minus strand of JAZOAK010000036.1, from coordinate 18,248 downwards.
TGAACTGATCGGCAATATTTTCTTCAACAAAGCCCCGCTGCACGACGGCGCCATGATCATTCGTGATGCCAAGATCGTCGCGGCAGGTTGCATCTTACCCCTGACGGACGATACCACGATCAGTCGCAGCTTGGGCACGCGTCATCGCGCCGGTGTCGGCATGAGTGAAAATTCCGATGCAGTTGTGGTTATCGTGTCGGAGGAAACCGGTATTATCTCGGTCGCCAAGGGCGGGGAACTCACTCGCAACTTCACGACAGAGAGCTTGCGTGTTGAACTGGAAAATGAACTCGTGTGGCGCAACGTGCGGGCGGATTCCGACAAAAAGGAATCGTGGTTTACCGCGCTTATGCGCAAATGGAGGTCGAAATGAAAACGAAATTTTCACTAAACGCCCTCTTGCATAACAAACGTGCCCTGCTCATCATTTCCATCGTTGCGGCGATATTGATTTGGGCACTGATTTCGTTCGGTCCCGGCAACATTCAACAACGTACCATCACCATCACCGAAACGATCGATCTTACCGACACAATCGCCGGCTACAACGATTTGCGCGTCATCGGTGAAGATACGTTCAACGTCCGTGTGACGGTAGAGGGCGCACGTTCGGTTATCTTTAACCTCAACCCTGAGGATATTGACATCCGTCCCGCGTTTTCGGAGATTCAAGGTGCAGGCAAGTCGGAGATCTCGCTTACGGCAACCAAAGCCAAGGCGGGTTCGTATACCATTACCGCGGTATCTCCCGCCACCATTTCCTTGAATTGCGATTACTGGATTACCGCAACCGTCCCCTTGACGACCGATATCGGGGCGGTTTCGGTCAAGGATGAAAAAACACAGCAGATCGGTGATCTGCGCATGGAATCCGCCGAGATTACGGGAGGCACGATTCAAGTCGAAGGCCCGCAAACCGCCGTTAAACGCATTGCGAGCGTCGTTGCCAAGATCGAAGAAGGTGGCGTGATCGAAACGACCACGCGCTTTACCGCCGCTCTCAAAGCGCTGGATGCGGACGGCAATGAGGTGGAAGCCGTCAACTGTCGCTTTACCGGTGCCACGGCCGATAACACGCTGGATATTACCGTCCCCGTGTGGGTGCAAAAATCCGTTGCGTTGTCGTATGAATTGCGCAACAAACCGGAGGGAATCTCGCAAAACGGTCTCGTTCGGCTGACACCGAGCACCATCACCTTGGTGGGCGAAGCGGCGGCACTGGATGCGGCGGCCACCACCATCGGCAATCTCGGCACCATTGACTTTGATCGTCTGACTCCTGCGGATGCCGAAACGACGATTTCCTTGAACGTCCCGACCGGCATTAAGGTCTTGGAGGGAAATACGGTATCGGTGCAGCTCGCTATCGATAAGTATACTACCAAAACGTTGTCGTACGCGGTGAACGGCTTGGACGACGTCACGGTGGAAAATCTGCCGTCGAATAAGAAGCTCACCTTGCAAAGCCAAGTGCTTTCGGACATTGTGCTGTGCGGCAACACCGCTACCCTGCGGCGCATCACCGCTAAGGATTTGAAGCTGACCTTGGATGCTTCCGGCAACACCGCCACCGGTTCGGTGCGGTATACCGTTCGCATCACCGTTCCCAAGTATAACAACGTGTGGGTGTACTACGGCAAGGACGACGCTTCCGCTTACCGCTTATACGGTACAGTCGAATAATCACGATACGCTAACCGCCCGAATGTTTTCGTTCGGGCGGTTTTTGTATTGAATAACGGAGAATATCTTGCTATACTGGTAGTGCAAAAAGGGGGTTCTTATATGAAAGCACGGATAAAACAAGTCACCTTGGGGTTGCTGATCGTGGCGTTATTGCTGGCGATGACGGCTTGCAGCAAAGGTACGCCAAACTATGCACATCTCCTCAATCCCATGAGCGGCGGCGCAGATACCGAGGCGGAGGTCTTGCGTCAAAAAATCCTGAACACCACCGATGAGTTGACGATTACCGGCACGACCTATTATGTTTCGCCCGACGGCAACGACGATAACGACGGCAAAACTCCCGACACGGCATGGCAAACGCTCGATAACGTGGTTATCAACGGCTATCTGTTGCAGCCGGGTGACGCGGTGTTGTTTGAACGCGACCACGTGTATCGCCGCACCAGCGCGCTCACTCTTAAAAGCGGTGTGACATACGGTGCGTATGGTGAGGGTGACAAGCCCGCTATATACGGTTCGGCGGAAAACTACGCGCTGAGTCAATGGGAATCAAGCGGCGTAAATAACGTTTGGAAGTTGTCGTTGTTCACAGCCGAGGCAGGTATTGCCGTGTTTAACCACGGTGTGGCTGTCGGCACCCCGAAATATTCGGGAGTCGACGAGTTGCTCATAAACGGTGATTTTTACCACGATTTTGAAAACGGCGTTTTCTATCTGTATCTGGACAAGGGGAACCCCGCCGACGTGTATACCGATATTGAGATCGGCACAAAGGAAAGCATCCTGAAGGCGCAGGGAAATTCAACCGATATTACCGTTGATAATTTAACGATAAAATATGCCGGTCTGTACGGTTTTATTTCAGGCGAGGGGTCGAAAAATATCCGCATCACCAACTGCGAGTTCGGCTGGGCGGGCGGATGCCGATTCAGCGATTCAAAAGTCGGACTCGGAAATGCCATTTCGTTCTGGCAAGACACCGAAAACGCCTTGGTGGAAAATTGCTGGATCTACCAGTGTTACGATGCGGGTATTACCCCGCAGGGGGTAACGGAAGCCAATACGTACAAGGATCTGGTATTCCGCGGCAATTTGATTGAATTTTGCAACTATTCTATTGAATTTTTTGATCGTACCAGCGACTCCAAGTGGGACGGCCTTGTGATCGAGGATAACATTATGCGCTTTGCGGGTTACGGCTTTATGCCCGCAAGCAAACGGCCTGACAGTCAGATCGGTGTGGCGCACCTGCTCGGCTGGCGCTGGAACTACACGGAACTGCCCGGCAAAGGCGTTACCATCCGCAACAACATTTTCGATTGCTCGGCGCGCAACTTGGTGTTCTGGTCGGGCAAAGTTTATGAGAGCGGGTTGACCGTTTCGGGAAACAGCTTCTATCAAAAAGCCAACGACGACGGTAAAGCCATGTACGTTTCGGACGGCGAGCAAACCTTTGCTAAAAACCAAGCGGAACTGGAAGCGGCGGTTCGCGCTTTTGATCCCGAAGCGAAAGTTGTCAAGTGGATTGACTAACCTATCAAAAACTGCCTTGATCTTAAAGATCAGGGCAGTTTTTTTGCACCTATTCGGGACACGCTCATAGGATGGATAAGGGGAGCAACATCCCACTATCAAAAAAAGGAGCGATACACTTTGGGCAATGCGTATTACGGCAGACGGCCGTCCGGACGCGGCGTGCCGATGCCTTGCGGACGGCGCACCGCCACTTATGGGTTGTATGTCGAACCCGAACCCTCCGTCACTCGTCAAGAGTGTGACGATATGGTGTTAGCAATGGCGTATATTCCCGTCCAGCAGTTTGATACCTTGTTCGAGATTGAAGAGGGCTTTGCCCGCGGCACGATTTATCCGGAATTGGATAAACCGTTTATGGGAGGAGGTTGCGGCTGTGGCATGTAAATTAGCACGCTGTATTCACGCGTACGATTTTGCGATTTTGGAAATGGGCCTGTATCTCGACACCCATCCTTGTGACACCGCCGCCCTTACAAAGCGTCAGGAGTTACAAGAAAAACGCGCCGCGTTGGTAGCGGAATACGAGAGCAAATACGGTCCGTATATCGTAACCAACACCGACGTTTGCGGTGACGACTGGAAATGGATCTGCGGCCCGTGGCCGTGGGAATACGAGAGGGGGAACGGCAATGTGGCAGTATGAGAAGAAACTGCAATACCCCGTCAAGATCGCCAACCCTAACCCGAAATATGCACAAATCATTATTTCGCAGTACGGCGGTCCCGACGGTGAACTCGGTGCATCTATGCGATACCTGTCGCAACGGTATTCTATGCCGTACGACGAACTCAAAGGCATCCTGACCGATGTCGGCACGGAAGAACTTGCTCATATGGAAATGATCAGCGCGATGGTTTATCAACTCACACGCAATCTCTCGAAGGACGAGATCGTGAAATCCGGTTTTGATAAATACTTCGTCGATCATACCACGGGCGTGTATCCCATTGCCGCATCGAGTTTGCCGTGGCGCGCCGAGTATATCGGTGTCAAAGGTGACGTGCTGACCGACCTGCACGAGGACTTGGCAGCCGAGCAAAAAGCCCGTACCACGTATGATAACCTGCTGCGACTCATCGACGATCCCGATATCCGCGATCCGCTCAAATTCTTACGCGAGCGCGAGATCGTGCACTATCAACGCTTCGGCGAAGCACAGCAAACAAAGTGGAATGACAACGGCGGAGCAGCTGACAAAACCGCTTGAAATAAGGCTTTTTAGTACATAAAAGGAGGATTTAAAATGAAGCTGTTTAAGTGTATTGTTATGCTGATTTTAATATTAATTACTGTTCGGACAGGCTATCTTGCACTTTTATATAAGGTCTCAACATCAACAGGCGCTTTTCTCATTTGTTTAGGTATCACCTTGTTTGTTGCAAGTGATGGTGGACTTCGAAGAAAATCAAATTGAATAATTGCTATCTTGATTACGGCATAGTTATAATTAACCTACAAATTTTTAAATTATTGTTGATTTGTAGGTTAATTTGTGATATACTATTAGTAGTCAGGAGGTAGCATTATGACTGATATTATTTTTGAATACAAAGAATTACTTGCAACAAAACTTGAAATTGAGCAAAAGCTTAGTGTCTTGCCCAAAGGATATATTTCTAAAAAGACGATTGGCGGTAAGCAATATTTATATTTGCAAACCCGTAATGGCGATACTGTTGAGAGCAAATACATTAAGGCAGAAGAGGCTGAAGAAATAACAAGTCAGCTCACTTTGAGAAAAGAATACGAGGCAGAGCTGCCCGAGATTATAATCAGACTTGCCGATATTGAAACCGCCGCTGAGTTATTGGATAAAGCATTGCTTCGCAAACTAAAAATGTTAAATCTCACAAGCGGTATGGATAGCATATCTGCTGACGAAAAAGAAAAGCGAATTTCCTTTTCAGATGCTATGACTTCAATCGAGGGTATTCCCGTAAGTGATATAGTTAAAAATGACCTTGCAAATTGGAAAAATGGGAATATTACATTCTTGTCGGTGTTCGAGCAAACACTTAGAAGATACGGTTTTGTAACGGAGGTATAACAAATGCGTGACCCTTATTTATATGATGATGTTAACATGCTTAAAAATTTAGCAGATATAAAAGATTCAGAATTGCTGCGCAAAGCAGAGGCTGACATTACCGGTCTTTCTATGGCGGCGATTTATGATTATAAATATGATAAGTTCAACACCGAAACCTTGCAGGATATTCATCGCAACATCTTTGGGCAAATATTTGATTGGGCTGGAGAATTCCGCACCATTCAAATGGTGAAATACGAAGACGTCCTTGGCGGTGATACCGTTCGTTACGCTTATCCTAAAGAAATTAAAAAACGACTAAACGAAACAATGAAAGAAATCGCCAAGCTCAAAAGAACCGGCGACAATGATAAAGATATAGTTTTCAAGCTTGTTCGTATTATTGCAAGCATTTGGCAAACTCACCCCTTCCGTGAGGGTAATACACGAACGGTTATAGTGTTTGCTGTACTACTTGCAAAATCATTGGGATTTGAGGTTGGACACGAACTCTTTAAAACTAACTCTGCCTACGTGCGTAACGCTCTCGTTTGGGCATCACAAGGTATCTATTCAAAATATGAATACCTTGAACGCATTTTCTTCGATGCCATCCTCGGCGAAGATAACGAAACTAACGCCCCCACCGAGACCAAAGCAAATAAATATGACACCATCGGCGAGTATAAAGTTAAAGACTATAAAGAACGCCCACATGAGTATAAGGAAGAGTAAAGGAATAGATTAAGTTACGAATATTAGTGGCTTGTTATCTTTCCCAAAGTGCCAAACTGAAAAAAATGGCTCTTTGGATCTCACTTTGAACGAAATGCAAATTTTTAATCCGCTTAAGAAAGACGGCAAACTAACACAAAGGAAAATTGGAGAACTAATTAGTAAATCCGATAGAACTGCTAAACGAATTACCGCATAACTAAAAAAGAAATATATCAAACGAGTAAATATTTTGGATATTAGAAAGTAAATATTGATTAATACTGTAAAACATCCCACCTTAACTAAATGGCAAAGGTAGGATGTTTTTTATAAGTTAAAAACAGTAATATTTTACGGTATAAATACAAAAGCAGTTAACTTTCAAATATATTCTTTGAAATTATTCTTTGACTAGTGAATAGAGATCAGCTATTGTCTTCGCTTTTACAAGTTTGTCGATGGCAATTTTCTTATTATATTTATGCTCTAATTCACATACAACTACCATCATATCCAATGATGTCATACCTAAACCGCTGACCAACTCCGTATCAGCAGTGATTATTAACTTCTCATCTTTTGACGAAACGGCGTTCTCAATAATTTTTATAAACTCATCCATACTTATATGTTTCTCCTTATCTTTCCGGTTGCGTTTTTGGGAAGCGGCTCCAATGTAAACTCCACATCATCGAAATTGTAAGTGGTTAATCTGTTTTTTATATATTCTTTTACTGTTCCTTTTGCAGAATCATCGAGAATATAAATCTTAGCGCTTAGCGTAGCTCTTGCCGTGTTTTTGCTTTGATACACTAATACTTCTTCCGCAGGAGTGTTAATAATGATTTGTTCTTCAATCGTTTCGGGACAACATTTAGTCCCATCGCTAAATACAATAAGATTTCTCTTTCTTCCTGTAACAAAGAGAAATCCGTCTTGGTCTATATAACCTAGATCGCCAGTGTGCAACACCCCGTCTTTAATTACCGCATTTGTAGCTTCTGGATCATTGTAGTATCCAAGCATAACATTGGTTCCGGAAATTAGAATTTCTCCATCTTCGGCGATAGAAACTTTATTGCAGTTAAGAGGCACTCCAGCGCTACCGTCTTTATAACAATCATCTCTGTTAACTGCTACACAAGGTGAACACTCGCTTAATCCATAGCACCCATAAGCATAAATGCCGTAATTGCGAAGTTTCTGTGCAACGGTTGCTTTGAGCCCCGCTCCGCCGCAAAGGATCTTTCTTAAGCAACCACCAGTAAGCGTATCAACATTTTCGGTAGTCTTAGCCAACTTTAGAAGCATTTCGGCAATAATAGGGGGGACATTAATAACCGTTGGCTTTATACGAGACATTTCTGCCAAAAATAGTTTTTTGTTTTCGAGAACATATATCGTAGCACCAACCAGAAACGGTCCGAGCAAATCACAAACCAATCCAAAGGCATGGTAGTATGGAATAAGATTGATGAATCTATCACCTTTCCGCATTGAATATTTTTCGAGACCACCGACGACATCTGAACATAAATTCTTTTGCGATAGCATAATGCCTTTTGGCGCGCTTGATGTTCCAGAACTATGTAATATCGTACATAATGTCGTATTGTTGGGTTCTGGCAAATCACTAATAGCTAAGGGTTCCTGGTTGATATATATAGTCAAATTATCGTCAGTAATTACTATGGTATCGTTGGATGCCGGCAAGTGATCTTCTCCTAAGACTGCAACCTTACCAACCAAAACTGTTGCTATGTAAACCGACGTAAAGCCAACGGCATCATTCATGGTAATGCGAATTTTCTTCTGAGCTATCCCTATGAGAGATGCGGCTACTCTCATGATTTGTTCGACCAATTCACCATATGTCCAATTTCGATTTATGCACGAAAAAGCAATATCGGTATTGTGATCGGATGCCATAATTTCTATTAGATCTCTAAACGAATTAATGGTTTTTATATCATAATCTGGGTACATACTATTCCTCACATTTCATAATGAAAGTAGCTCTATTTTCCAATATGGTTTTTGCAATTACATCATATCGCTCTACAATTTCTCTAATCCCGTTGCAATGTGTTTTCCAAGGCGTAGATGACATAATATGATTGCACCCTTGCGGGATGGTATTAAGGCACAAACTATCGCATGAAGAATTGCCAAAGATAGTGCAAGTATTGAATGCAATATTACGATGTGACACGTTGATAAACAATTTGTTTTTCTCATTTTTAGAAATACAAAGTCCATATGGATGCATATCACAAACGATAAAAGCAATGTTTCCTAATTCGGCTATTTTATCCTTCAATGAATTACTTATAAGGTTTTCACCGAAATGTTCGTTGTTGTCACAATGGCAATCATTCGGCACACTATAAATCTTTGAAAAAGATAGCTGCTCCCCGATGGCTATGCGGTAGCTATAATGTGAACGAATATACTCTAATGTGCTCCAATCATTTATAATTAAACAATCGATTCGGTATACTTCATTATTCAAAGCTGTTAAAAGTTCATCTACTTTGGAATAATCCTGTGGATTTAGAGAGGGGATCTCCATATAGATATTATTGAAATCTTTGCGCAATGCTGCGATTAATCCCATTAATTTCGACAAAGAAACGGCGTCAAATAATTGTCTGCAGTTAGAAATGCCAACGATACATTCCGTGCATGTATAAGGAATAGAACGAGCCGGCTTTGGAATGAATTTAGAAACATCCGGGTTGACAAATTCATCTTCGTGGTTTTCAAAAATATATTTATCCCGAAAATCTAAACAAACATTTACGGCTTGCTTATAAACAGGCGCTGGAGCTCCATTGTATATTCTAAACTTCAATTCACGGATTCTCTCTAAAGAAAACTCATCGTAATGTTCAACATGCCACTCTAACCGTCCCCAAAGGCCATAATAGGAGATAGACTTTTTTATATACTCGTCCTCGATACAATTGATATAACTGTCTATGCAATCGCGTAGTTGAGTTAAAGATGCATTACGAGAATTAATTTTGAAAAGATCAATGTTCTCAAGATCCAACAAATCATTATGGATTTCGAATGGCATAATGCTCTGTAATGCATACAAATATTCTGGTCTATAATTGAACTTTGCACGATAATACGACGAGTGACAATTAGATAATGTTGTACAACCACCACATATGTGGGAGCAGCCGTTGTTTAGTAGCAAAACTACTTTTGAGCGCATTTGATTGTGAATGCACTCAAATAGTTCTGAATTACGAATGTTTTGTCTGCCTACAACGATTTCGTCATAGCGAAAAGGAATCCTTTCAAACTCCTCCATTGTGTTTGTGCGGTTATTAAAACTATAAACAATCTCTTGCGAGGGAAAAGCTCTTTTGACAATGTCATAAATATCGTTAGTTATGCCAACTAAACTGATTTTTATGTCGTGTTCTTCTAGGAGCTTTTTTGCGTCGCGTACGTCATCCTCGGTAACATTCCAGTTGTTTAAAACAAGCTCCAGTTTGATCCCGTATGATTGAATTATGGAAAGTATTTCCCAAAACATATTTATGGTTTCTGGATTGCGCAACTGTTTTCTGACATTTGAGCGAGAGTGAAATTTATCCCCCATAGGCAAAGAAAAATAAAAATTTGCAATGTATCTATGGTAAGTTTCTAAAAAGTGGTTAAAATCATCTATAGTTGCATCAAGAGTCAACCCAACCGAGAAACGTTTATAAAAATATTCTTTGTTTTTCATAAATCAATTTAACTTATTCTATGTTGATTATCGATAATTTTTTCTGCAAGTTGCGGATCGTTAAGAATAATCTCGATCAACAAAGGGTACAGAGTTTTATTGAGTACGCACTCAACATCATCGACTTGCATAGCTTCATTGCCGTATGCCAAACTACATGCCTTGCAACCACCACGGCAATAGTAGAAGAATGGGCATCCGCTGCAGGAATCTACTTTCCTGGCAGCATAATACGGATTTGTTTCATGAGCCTTGACGATAAGTTCAATTAGGTCTTCATCATCAGAAACATTTCCAAGCTTCATTTCTGGGTGGCCTATCATTTCGCATGGATAAATATTTCCGTCACGGTCAAACGAAATAAAGGTTACACCTCCGCGACATCCCATAGAATTACACATATTGTCTTTTGGAAGGCCCAACAGATTACAAAGCTTGTCGGCAATATTAGATTCATAACATCGATTGCCCATGTTGATCTGTTCTATTACTGCATCAAGAACGCGACCGATATATTCGGGAAGTTTTTCTTTGGAGATAAGAATTCCTTCGTTAAAATCGCATCCACCGCTCGGATGAACAAGATTAAATTTAATATTAGAAATACCTATATGATTTACAATATAATCTACATCCTCAGATATATTATCCATTGAGTATGTGGAGTTGACACTTAATGTCCCAATATTACAATCTGGATATTGTTCAAGAATCGCTTTGAGATTGTTAACTATCTTGCTGTGCGTTTTGTTACCACGAACATCAAGTCTGTGTGCGTCATGCACTTCAGCGAGCCCGTCAATACTTACGCCGATATGAATATCGTTATCGCGTAATTTCTTATAATTTTCAAGTGTCAGAAGAAGGCCATTGGTTTGAATGGTAAAGGCTGCATTAATACCCGCATCCGTGAATCTCTTCTTGCAATGTATGACCTTTTCCAGTTCAATCATTGGTTCACCGCCCCAAGGCTGGAAAGAAATATTTTTGATTCCGTGTTTTTGGCAATATGTAACAATGTAATCAGTGATTTTGTCGAGTTGTTCGAGTGAAATACTGTCACCTACATCTTCAAAATGGCGTAAGCAATAAATACAGTTACAGTTACATTTGGTAGTGAAATCAATCATAAATAATGTTGGCTTGATTTCGAAGGGGCGATCAACAAAGCGCGGATTATTATATGCGGTGCCAAAACCGCGCTGATATAACTTGAACGCTAAATTGTCCGAAACGGTCACATTCTCTATTTCGGTCAACAAGGCTCGGTCAAGTATAATTGTTGTACCTAAGCTAGACAGTAAGAAGCATTTTGTGTCATTGTAATAGCAATGTGCTCCTTGGAATGAAAATTCCTCTCGTTCAAAAGGAATTAGGTATTTATATTTTAACATCACTCAATAATTCCTTTCAGCATCAATTCTTTAACAACCGCTGCACCGTCGACTCCAATGACGCAAAGTGCTTCTATGAGGGACTCATCTTGCACACCGTTATCTAACAAAAAGAGAATTTTGCTCATTTGCTCCACTTTTATTCTCAACAATACATATTCACCTAAACGTGCATTCCATAATCTGAAACCAGTTGGATGTAACTGTATTTGAGAATACGGAGAAAAATATGTAAGATTGACAGTTTTCTGACTATATTCAACTATTCGGGGAGTGAAAGACAAAATTCGAGTTTCTTTTGTTGGTGGTGCAACAATTTTATCTCCAAACAGATCAAAATTACTGTAATATACACCTGGGCAATAAGATCTAAACCTACAACTGTTACAGTTTTTGGAAGCAGGACCGGAAATGGCATCCATTTTTCTTCCGCCTTGCATATGTTCTATATAGTTATCGGCTTCTGGAGGTGTAAAATATGCCCAATAATATGGGTCACACATACATAAGGGCAAACTATTAATTGTTAATACCCGCTCACTACTTGAAGGGTCCTTTTCAAACAAATCTAACGCAGCTTCAATAGATGCCCCAATTTTATTGTATTCAACATACATTTCGTGAGCTAAGGTATCGCTAACACCGCAGACATCTATGCCCCATAACTGTATTTCGGTATTGCAGGAAAAATTATTTAATACCCATTCGATGTATAGTGGAAGTTCACGATAGTTGTTGGCAGTGATGCAGTGTTTGATTGCAATATTTATGCCGCTGGAATCCAGATTTTTTAAGCCCTCCAAACTACGAGCGAAACTGCCCTTGGATTGATTCTGAAATTCGTGAGCTTCCGGGGAAAAACTGTGAAAGGTTGTCGTAACGTATACAGGCTTGCCGCAAGAAATCTTTAAGAATTTTTCAAAGAAAGTCTTATCTGAAAATTTTTCTCCGTTGGACAATATATGAACACCAATGTTCTTTTGTAAGAACATTTGAATGATTTTAAAGAAATCAGGATGTATTGTTGGTTCTCCGCCAGAAATTGTAACATCTGTTACGCCGGACGAAAGCATTAAATCAGCTTCCTTTTTTATCCTGTCCCAAGGAGCCAACAATTCGTCTTTATTAATATTATTTGTTATTGGACAACATCTGCATTTTTGATTGCATGCATATCCAATCGCCAAATATGCATTAGTCTTTTTATTCATAGTTTTATTCTCCCATGTAGTCATACTCCACCGCAAATCACTCTGCGGTGGAGTATTTTTTGTGGCAATTACTTACCACTGCTGGAACTGTTGGACCAACCACCAGAATTCTTCCAATTAGTATCGGAATTGCTCCAACCGCCGGAATTTTTCCAGCTGGTGTCTGAATTGCTCCAAAGACCACTTCCACCATTCTTCCAACTACAGGTGGAATTGCTCCAACCGTCAGAATTTTTCCAACTTGCTGTGGAGTTGCTCCAACTTCCATAACCGCCATTCTTCCAAGATGCCATAAAAGATATCTGGGGTCTTGCTATACTGGGACCACCAGCGGGGCAAGGGATAGTTTGCTCAAAAATTGAAAGTTTCTTCATCATGGTTCTCCTTTCTCCAAATTTTATATAAACAAGGACATCCTTGAGTATATACTTATTGATTGGCAATTTTAACGAAATCAGAATTTAGAAATTCATCCCGGGAAATTGCGTAAATCTTCAAATCTACATACTTACCATTAGAGTATTTATATTCTTTCATTACACCCTCGAGTTTAAAACCAAACCCCTCTGCACAACGTATAGACATATCGTTATTTCCATATATGTGAACGTATATCTTTCTAAGACTGTAATGAGAAAATAAGTATTTTAAAAACTGAATAGATACTATTCCACCCAACCCCAATTTTTGATACTTATTTTTTACTGCCAATGTAAAGACACAATGTCCATTAAGTGGCTGAAAGTCATAGGAATAAGCAAACGCAACAAATTCTTCGTCGCCGTTTCGGAAAATCATAAAATCATTAAACTCATCTTCGAGTTTTTTATCAAGCCATTTTTGGAAAACATTCATGGCATTGTGGTCTGGTTTGCTTATAATGAGGTCATTAGTATTATCTTCGGTAAATAACCGGTATACCTCTCCATAATCTATTCCTGGGACATAGTTATGCATTGATAATTTCAAAAAACTCACTCCTTGGTCAAATTCAAAATAAACCGATCATCTAAATACATCAAAATATTTAATTCTATAGAAAGCCGAATCATTGTTTTAGCGATAGGGGTCTTTAAATATTCAGCGTTGAATTGAGCTAACCCTAACCGCAAGTAATCCAACGAGTCTATGTCACGTACCCATATCAAAAAAGGATTGTCTTCGTCTGATACGGTAGGTACGGCATCGTGTTTAGCTAATGCATTTTTAAGATGCAAAAGGTGTATATCATCATTAGGATCAACAAAAAACTCTATTTTTTCAGAACTGATTAATCCGTGTTTTTTACCGTTTCCGTTATAACTTCTACCAACATCATGGAACAAAGCTGCATAAACTAATGTTTTGAAATCCTTGGTAGTTAACTCTAATTTCATTGCCAGGATAAATGCCATTAATGCACATTTGTAGGCATGAGGAATTCCGTGCACATAGTCTGGGCAGAAAGATTCTGATGGCGTTTTAGCAATCAAAGAGATAAACCAAGGCCAAAGAAGATGCTTTTTGCATTCTTCTATAAAAGACACAGCAGATATTTGATTAACTGAATCGCTAGGGAAATTGGGAGTTGCCATAATTATTCTTGTTGATAATTCATTTACGCCCATGCTATTAAATTTAGTTTTTGCCATTGATAGCATAGAATTAAACTCATCTGACCAAACCTGGACCTCAATATAGTTTTCAGGGCCAAACTTTTCAACTGGGTTCCATACATTGGGCATGCCATACTTGTCAATTATGTTTATTATTTCTGCATAAGTATATACCTGGCTACGATATTCTTTGCCATCTTGAAATTCTTCCATGAAAGTGGGGACAGAATCTCCATATGTAAAAGATAATACATTTGGGTCAAACTCTTCTAACGAGAATTCAACACAGCCAAAACATTTTTTTACACCATAGAACCACGTATCACATTTACTAAGCGTAAAGTAGTAGGGGTGTTTTATGCGAGGTTTTCCGCCTTTTAATACAAATTGTTTGTAAAGGACCGCTTCTGTATTGAAACGTTGTCTCAAATAATGTTCATCGTAAGACCTAATTGCTAGGTTATTCTCTTTTATAAATGCTAAATATTCGTCTACTGAATTGTAATCTAATTGTGTTAAATTTGAAAAGATGTCTTTTGCTCTATTGAGATGAAAATATCTATATATATTAGTGAATCTATTAAATTGTTGGTTCAAAAACATGTCTCCTTGTTATGTTGGGAATATGTTTGCCAGCTCAAATGCCCAAATTACGTCAATATGCCACATTCGTTTTTTCTCAACACATCCAAACTATGATGTGATACCCCTATACAATCTGCTCTTTCGCAAATAATAAAATGATACTCCAAATATTTTTTAAATGTTTCTTCGTCCATTGAATCAATGCAATCTTTCATATAGCTTGTCGCCATATCAGTTCCAATATAATGTAATCTTTCAACACTAAATTCTCTTATCAACGCATCTATATCTTCTTTACGATATAGTTCAAAAATATTCTCTGGATTTGATTCAAGTTTATAAGTAGTAGGGTTAATGAAATTCTTATATCTATCTTCTCTAAGAAGTCCACGCATAAAACACGCTTTTATTATTTGAGCTTCATTAAGGCAGTATGCTACAAAAATAACACCGTTGGTTTTGGTTACACGAATCGCCTCTGATAACGCACTTTTTTTGCTATCGGTGTCATAGAGATGATACATAGGGCCGAGCAAAAGTGTTATGTCATATTTGTTGTCTTCTATAAAATTTAAATCAACAGCATTGCCCTCGGTAACGGTGACTTTTTCGCCGGGGTGAGTAAGTTCATTGAATTTTTCAACATTACATTTCATTAATTCGACTGCATCTACTTCGTATCCTTGTCGAGCGAAATAGTGCGAATACTTTCCAGTACCTGCGCCTATTTCTAATATCTTAGAGTTTGATAATAAATATTTATTTATGTATTTGATCGTTGTAAGAAACTCAATACTTCCGTGCTTAGAAGAGAGTCGGTTTTCTTCATTATAGTTCTCATAAAAGTTCTTTATAAATTCTTTCATATCATCATTTCCTGAAAAGAGGTGCGGATCGTTATCGATTTGCACCTCTTTAGTTTGACAATTCATCATTTCATTCGATAAGTCAATATTCTACATACTATGCAGAAAATTAATCCACCTTAAAACCCTTTTCTGCTTTATTAAGAACCCAATTACCTTTTTCATCAAAAAGAACACCACGCACATCTACCATCATATGTGGAGTTTTGTGCTTCAGTAGATCTTTTCTATCAATTGGATGACCTCTATACATCCAACATGGATTACCTCTGTGCATCATGATTACTTCATCTAATTCGGGTTCAAGCTCATCAAGCCAATCTATATGCTTATTTTCCTTGCACCACTGTGAATGGCCTTGCATACAACTAAAGCCCATGTTAGGGATTGTTTTTTCGTATTTATCAATGAATTCGTCAAACTCTTGTTTGCTTTTAAATCGATCTTTATAAAGAAGGACTTTAAGATAAATATTTGATTGCTCAAAATCATTTTGACTGGGCATCATATCTTTGTTTTCTTCGTAAAGAGAAATGTTAATTGTATTGCATATACCATCTAATGCTTTAACAATATCCGGCCTTGTGTAGTTGGTGGTTATTACTGTGAAAAAGCCGTTGGTACGACAGCGTTTGGCTATCTCAATAATATCTGGATGAAGTGTTGGTTCGCCACCTCCAATAAGTATTGTTTCTATTCCTCGTTCTTTTGCAGTTTTTAGCGTTGCATCCACTTCATCAAGCGACATAAATCCTGTTGTTTTTTTGTTGGCCGAATCTCTGCAAAATGGACAGTGCAAATTACACTCATGGGTTACCCACAATGTAAGGTTTTTGCTGGATTGTGTTTTGGGATTCCACATATCTTTATTTCCTTTCAAATTCAAGAATATAAGTCTAATTTTATTATAGTATAACATTATTCATCAAAGATTACAATATTTTTCATTTAAAACGATTTTTTGCTATTATTGTAAATAATTCGCTTTCATTGCCTATGCAGTATAACCTCTATTAAAGTATGGTCGCTTTGTAAAAGCTTGTACCTGGATTAAATGATATGGTGATAGTAGACAAAAAGTGCTTTAAACAAACAATTATTAGCTGATTTTTATGTTTTCCCCCTTAATTAATGTTTTCTTGAAACTCAAATATAACCTTTTTTACATTTTTATCAAAGAGTCGCGGGGTCGCGGCTCTTAATTTTTTTGTGAAAGAGGTTAAAATTATGCTAAACAACGATGAAAAAGCAAAGGAAAGAAGAGAACAAAGACACAAGGAGATGCGTGAGGGCTTTATAAAGAACTTAAACGCCCTTATGTATGAACGAAATTATTCGTGCCAACAGCTAAGTATTAATATCGGCAAGAACATCAGCTATATTAATCGTATTTTGAACAACAAAATTATGCCTAGTATAGAAGTGTTGGCCGATATAGCAGATGTGTTTGGAATTGATGAATCTGAGCTACTTAAAAATTTGCACGACCTGTGAGTCGTGGATTCTTCTTAACCCATTGACACCCTAAAATCCGCGTGTTAAACTGACTATGCTACATTTTAAATAATGCAGGAGTGTTTTAAAAAGATAACGAAAAATGCAATGCTCTGAAAGGGTTAATTGCGCTTGTTTGTTATGCTTGGCTCCTGCGTATAGGGCAAAGGCAAAAGGACTGCAAGCAAGCACTTATCCTTCGGGGTAGGTGCTTTTTTGTTATCTTTTTGCCTTCTTTTTATGTTTTGTTCTCCGGTAAGTGACGGGAACAAGATAAACGCATAAAGGAAGGTGGTTCAAAATGATTGTATTTGACACGGGAAGTTAGTTGCGCAAAAAGGTTTGGTGCCTTGGTGCCGAGTACAGCAGTCTGAGATCTGCGACAGGCTGTAAAACACTAGCAGAAAACCTTTGAAGTTAGGTTAAACTTCATCAGCTGATGCTCTAAGGCTGATTATCCGTATGACCGAAGTAGTGGAAATACGGAATTAAAGAGCTATCACAGTTATGGCAGCGGACAAGGTGATATGTAGTAGATAGGCTTTGCAAGTTGCAATGAACCTATTACGTTGCTCGGTTTTATGATTTCCGCAATAAATCAGAACCCACTTTCACGCGGTGGTCCGAAGAAGGAAAGTAGGAAAAGCCGTGATATACAAAGCCCTTCACAAAGGCGATGTGAACTAAAATGTGCGGATAGCAGAGCCGTTACGAAACGAGGATTGTTCGACTGCGAACCTGCGCACACGGCAGACCGGATGGTACAGTGTGACAAAACCACTTTTGCACAGTGGGCGAAAGAAGCGAAGTGCAATATACAGAAATGCTTTCACTTATGGCAATCTGTGAACGAAAATAAGTGCGTACCCTGCATAGACGAAACGGACATCAGCTTCGATTGCAGAAAATGCTTGTATCAGCAAAGATAAAAGTTGACGGCTTTTAGTCTTAGATCCGAATGTTTTAGGTAGCTTTTAATCGTTTGAAAAGCCCTGCCGGACAATCTGTGGTTGAGGGATTGCATATTGACCGTTCGATGAATGGGACTATATTCGGCATTGTGCAGTAATTCATTTACACTCTTGTTTCAAGAGAACGCACATAAGGAACCTCATTATTTTTTATATTTATTTTCATGTGTTGGGTACGAGGTTCCGTTGTACTCACCCTTATGGGAACAATTTAATAATGATACTAATTTTGATATGATTCACGTTTAAAATGACTGTCTTTAAGGAATGATGATGACTCTCTTTTATGGGAGTGCAACAGTTTCTTTAGGACTGAAGGTCATAAAGAAACTGTTGCACTCGGATTCGAGTGGAGCCTGTTGTCAAGGCGCTAAAACAAAACAGTATAAAAGAATCAAAAAGAAACACTACC
>JAZOAK010000035.1:0-5164 GCA_045595445.1 Acutalibacteraceae bacterium | reverse complement strand
CTGGTCTCCCCCGGCCCCATTATGAAGCGTATCCGTCCTCGTGCCCAGGGTCGTGCGTACCGCATTGAAAAGCGGACCTCTCACATCACCCTGGTGCTCAAAGAGATGGAATAAACGAGGAGGAGGTATAGTATGGGACAGAAAGTAAATCCTCACGGTCTTCGCGTTGGCGTGATTAAGAACTGGGACTCCCGTTGGTTCGTTAAGGATAACGAGTTCGGCGATACCCTGGTTTCTGACTACAACCTGCGTAAGTACCTGAAGAAGACCCTGTATGATGCCGGTATTGCGCTCATCGAGATCGAGCGTGACGCCGCCCGCGTTCGCATCAATATCCATTGCGCCAAGCCCGGTCTGGTGATCGGTAAGGGCGGCGAGGCTATTGACAAGCTGCGCGACAACTGCAAGAAGATGCTGAATGGCAAGGACGTGCTGCTGAACATCGTTGAGGTTAAGAGCCCCGATGTCAACGCTCAGCTGGTGGCCGAGAACATCGCCGCCCAGCTGGAGAAGCGTATCGCTTTCCGCCGCGCCATGAAGGGTGCCATCGGCCGCGCTATGAAGCTGGGCGCCAAGGGCATCAAGATCAAGCTGTCCGGTCGTTTGAACGGCGCTGAGATCGCCCGCGTGGAGCAGTACCACGAGGGCACCATTCCGCTGCAGACCCTGCGTGCGGACATCGATTACGGCTTCGCTGAGGCCAACACCACCTACGGTAAGATCGGTATCAAGACCTGGATCTATCGCGGTGAGGTTCTGGTCGGCGCTGCCAAACCCCGTCGGGAAGGAGGCCGCAAGTAATGCTGTTGCCTAAGAGAGTAAAGTACCGTCGTGTGCATCGCGGTCGTCTGACCGGCGAGGCCCATCGCGGCAATTTCATCAGCCATGGCGAGTATGGTCTGCAGGCCACCGAGCCCGCTTGGATCACCTCCCGTCAGATCGAGGCCGCCCGTATCGCCATGACCCGTTACATCAAGCGTGGCGGTCAGGTGTGGATCAAGATCTTCCCTGACAAGCCGGTAACCGAGAAACCCGCTGAGACCCGAATGGGTTCCGGTAAAGGTTCTCCCGAGTACTGGGTAGCCGTGGTTAAACCCGGCCGCGTGATGTTCGAGATCGCCGGCGTTCCGGAAGAGACCGCCAGAGAAGCTATGAGACTCGCAGCCAACAAGCTGCCCATCAAATGCAAATTCGTTTGCAAGGAAGAAACGGATGGTGAGCAGGAATGAAGTCCACTGAGATTCAGAAAATCAGAGAACTGAATGAAACCGAGTTGGAAAAGAAGCTTGCGGACCTCAAAGAGGAACTGTTCAACCTGAGATTCCAGCACGCGATCAACCAGTTGGAGAATCCGATGCGTCTGAAAGCCGTTAAGAAAGAGATCGCGGTCGTCAAAACGATCATCCGCGAGAACGAACTTAAAAACGGCGCAGAAGCGTAACGGAAGGAGGAAACATTGTGAGCGAACGGAATCTGAGAAAAACCCGGACCGGACTCGTCGTCAGCGACAAAATGGATAAGACCATCGTGGTCGCCGTCGAAGACAACGTCCGTCATCCGCTTTACAAGAAAATCGTGAAACATACCGTGAAGCTGAAAGCCCACGATGAGAACAACGAGTGTCGCGTTGGCGACCGCGTTATGGTCATGGAGACTCGTCCGCTGTCGAAAGACAAGCGCTGGCGTCTTGATCACATCATCGAGAAGGCGAAATAAGTCGGTCAATCTGAAAGGAGGAACACACTGTGGTACAACAGCAGACCTACCTCAAAGTTGCCGACAACACCGGTGCGAAGGAGCTTATGTGCATTCGCGTTCTCGGTGGTTCCGGCCGGAGGTATGCAAATATCGGCGACGTTGTGGTTGCTTCTGTCAAAAAAGCAGCACCCGGCGGCGTTGTGAAAAAGGGCGATGTGGTCAAAGCCGTCATCGTTCGTACAGTGAAAGGCGTTCGTCGTGAGGATGGTACTTACATCCGTTTCGATGAGAACGCAGCCGTCATCATCCGTGATGACAAGAACCCCAGAGGTACCCGTATCTTTGGGCCGGTAGCGAGAGAGCTGAGAGAAAAAGAGTATCTCAAAATCTTAAGCCTCGCTCCCGAAGTGCTGTAAGGGGAGGTGCCGAAATTGAGTAACAAACTTCATGTGAAAAAGGACGATACCGTCCTCGTTATCAGCGGCGATGACAAGGGCAAAAAGGGTAAGGTCTTAGAGGTCAGCCCGAAAGAAGGCAAGGTCATCGTTGAGGGCCTGAACATGGTCAAAAAGCATGTCAAGCCCCACAAAATGGGCGACCAAGGCGGCATTGTTGAGGCCGAAGGCGCTATGTACGCCAGCAAGGTGCAGGTTGTCTGCCCCGCTTGCAAAAAGGCTGTCCGTGTAGCCTACAAAAAGTTTGCCGACGATAACGGCAAGAACCGCTCGGTCCGCGTTTGCAGCAAATGCGGCGAGACACTGTAAGAGGAGGGACATACGTAATGGCTAGATTAAAAGAGTATTACAAAAAAGATGTCGCTCCCGCGCTGATGAAGAAATTCGGCTATAAGAGTGTCATGCAGATCCCGAAGCTGGACAAGATCGTCATCAACGTTGCTTGCGGTGAAGCCCGCGACAACGCGAAGATCATCGATGCGATCAACATTGATCTGGCAGCGATCACCGGTCAGAAACCGGTCGTCTGCAAGGCGAAAAAGTCGGTTGCAAACTTCAAACTGCGTGAAGGCATGAACATCGGTGTGAAGGTAACGCTGCGCGGTGAGCGTATGTATGAGTTCCTGGACCGTCTGTTCAACGTGGCTCTGCCTCGTGTTCGTGACTTCCGCGGCATCAATGCCAACTCCTTTGACGGACGCGGCAACTACAACATGGGTATTAAGGAGCAGCTCATCTTCCCCGAGATCCAGTACGACAAGATCGACAAGGTTCGCGGCATGGATATCTGCTTCGTTACCACGGCAAAATCTGACGAAGAAGCGCGCGAGTTGCTCACGCTGATGGGCGCTCCGTTCGCGAAGTAAGGAGGGAAAACAATGGCAAAGACTTCTATGAAAATCAAACAGCAGAAAGCGCCTAAGTTTTCCACTCAGGCGTACAATCGCTGCAAAATCTGTGGTCGTCCTCACGCGTATCTGCGCAAATACGGCGTTTGCCGTATCTGCTTCCGGGAACTGGCTTACAAAGGCGAGATCCCCGGCGTGAAGAAGGCCAGTTGGTAAGCAATAGCTAGAAGGAGGTTGACGGTATATGCAAATCACCGATACAATTGCCGATATGCTGACCAGAATTCGCAACGCGAGTTCCGCAAAGCATGACACGGTGGATATTCCCGCTTCCAACATGAAGAAGGCTATTGCCCAGATTCTTGTTGACGAGGGATATGTCAAAAATTATCAAGTCATCGAAGATGGCAAGCAGGGCGTTATCCGCGTGACGCTGAAATATCAGGGCCCGTCCAAAAAACCGGTTCTGATGGGTCTGCGCCGCGTGTCCAAGCCGGGCCTGCGCATCTATTCCAGCAGTGAGGATATGCCGAAGGTCATGAAGGGCATCGGCACCGCCATCGTGTCTACGTCCAAGGGCGTTATGACCGATAAGAAAGCTCGCAAAGAAAACGTGGGCGGCGAAGTCCTCGCCTTTGTGTGGTAAGGGGGAGAAGAATATGTCGAGAATTGGACGCAAACCCATTACCATCCCCGCCGGTGTGCAAGTCACCATGGCGGACGGCGTGGTGACTGCCAAGGGCCCGAAGGGTACCTTGACCCAGAAGATCCACCCGAACATGACGGTCGCGATCGAAGGCTCCGAGATCACGGTTGCTCGTCCCAACGATGAGAAAGAGAACCGCTCGCTGCACGGTCTGACCCGTACACTGATCAACAACATGGTCGAAGGCGTTGCCAACGGTTTCAGCAAAGAGCTGGACGTCAACGGTGTCGGTTACCGTGTTGCGAAACAGGGCAAAGATTTGGTCATGAACCTGGGTTACAGCCATCAGGTCATCATGAGCGAGATCGACGGTATCACCATCGAAGTTCCGAACCCGAACAAGATCATCATCAGCGGTCCCGACAAGCAGCTGGTTGGCCAGTTTGCTGCGGAAGTCCGCGAGAAGCGCCCGCCGGAGCCGTATAAGGGCAAAGGCATCAAGTACACCACCGAGCATATCCGCCGCAAGGAAGGTAAGACCGGTGCCAAGGGCAAGAAGTAAGAGAAGGAGTGAAATCACATGGTCAGCAAAAAAGACAGCAACCAGGCTCGGTTGCACCGCCACGCTCGTGTGCGCGGTAAGATTTCCGGCACCGCTGAGTGCCCCCGCTTGAACGTGTTCCGCTCTCTGAATCACATCTATGCCCAGATCATTGATGATGTTAAGGGAGTCACGCTCGTCGCCGCTGCCAGCAACGAAAAAGATTTCGGTATGGCCGGCGGTAACAAGGAAGCTGCCCGCAAGGTCGGCGAACTGATCGCAAAGCGCGCTCTGGAAAAAGGCATTGAAAATGTCGTTTTCGACAGAGGCGGTTACATCTATCACGGCCGAGTCGCGCAACTGGCCGAAGGCGCCCGCGAGGGCGGCCTCAAATTCTAAGGAAAGGAGAGGAAGTACTTTGGCCAGAAGAGAAGAAATGCACGACGAGTACAAAGAAACCGTAGTTGCCATCAACCGCGTCAGCAAGACCGTTAAGGGCGGCCGCGTCATGAAATTTGCGGCGTTGGTCGTTGTCGGTGATGGCAAAGGCACCGTGGGCTTCGGTACCGGTAAAGCCGGTGAAGTTCCGGATGCTATCCGTAAGGGCATCGAGGATGCGAAGAAGAACCTCATTAAGGTTTCGCTGAAAGGCACTACGATCCCGCACGAGGTGATCGGTGAATTCGGCGCCGGTCGCGTGCTGATGAAACCCGCCGCTCCCGGTACCGGTGTTATCGCCGGCGGCGCAGTACGTGCCGTGGTGGAGGCTGCCGGTATTAAGGATATCCGCACCAAGGCTCTCCGCTCCAATAACCCCTGCAACGTTGTCAGCGCCGCGATGAACGGCTTGGCACAGTTGCGTACCGCTGAAGAAGCGGGTGCGATCCGCGGCAAAACTGCCAAGGAAATTTTAGGATAACAGGAGGGCGTACGAAATGGCTAAAAAGGCAAACGATTGCTTGACCATCAAGTTGAC
>JAZOAK010000034.1:0-15791 GCA_045595445.1 Acutalibacteraceae bacterium | reverse complement strand
AGCGCTTGAACGAGTTGGTGCTGGGGTTGGTGAGGGCGCACAGCGAGGCAATGTGTTTGAGCAAACCGCCCATGAAATAGTGTGCGGTCTCGCTCAAATGTGCATAGCCGTTATCGTCCGAGAACACCGGCTTGCCGTCTTTGAACAACTGCATGTGCACGTGCATGCCGCTGCCGGCTTCACCGTAGATCGGCTTGGGCATAAAGGTGGCGGTCTTGCCGTATTTGAGGGCGGTGTTGTGGATGATATACTTGATCATCATGGTGGCATCCGCCATCTTGGTCATCTCGCCCAGTTGCGGTTCGATCTCAAACTGACCGGACGCGGCCACTTCGGGATGGTGATAGTTGATCTCAATGCCCATGTCACGCATCAGCATGCACATCTCACTGCGGCATTCGTATGCACGGTCAAAGCGTTTGGCAATGTGATAGGCCTTTTGCTTTTGCACGATGTTGCCTTTGCCTTCCACACCGCTGTTCCAATAGGATTGTACGGCATCCAGCGACACACCGATGCTGTTGCCTTGTACTTCCCAACCCACTTCGTCAAACAGATAGAACTCAAATTCGGGCAGGATCATCATGGTGTCTGCCACGCCGCTGTCCTGCATGTACTTTTGTGCCGCCAACACGATGTTGCGCGGATACTGTGCCAAAGGACGGTTTTCGGGCGAATCGATGATCATGGCATTACCCGTCATGGACAGCGTGGGAATCTCGCAGAACGGATCTACCACGGCGGTGTCGGGATCGGGGATGAACACCATGTCGCTTTTTTCCACCACGGCATAGCCGTAGTTGGAGGCATCAAAACCGATACCGCTTTTCATGGTATCTTCGGAGAAGTTTTCTGCGGGGATGGTAACGTGACGGAACTGACCGTTGATGTCCACCATCTTGAAATCGACCATTTTAATGTCGTGTTGTTTGATAAGCGCCAAAACGTCTTTTACGCTTTTTGCCATTGTGAAAGCACCTCTTTTACATCTTTAAGATAAGACAAGTATACCAATGTTTTTAAGAGCCGTCAACGAAAACTGTAAATTTTTGTTTGCGAGTCTTGTACCGAGAGGTAAATTGTGGTATACCTGGATCCTACCGTCAAACGCGAAACGGGTTATATTCTGATGGTTTCACTGTTGTGCAGCATGTTGATGCAAGCGGTGTTCCTTGTTGTCGGCAAATGGGACTATACCGTGCTTGCCGCCTCATTCCAATTTGATGACGAATAACAAACAAGGCTCCCCTTGCGAGGAGCCTTGTTTTATCTTGTTTTCTTAAAGACGATTGCCGCGCGGTTGGGCAGATAACACCGAAACCCTTGCTCACCCGCTTGGTATCGTACGGACTTGTCCACGCGATCAAACCCGCCGAACAGCCCATCATCGGACGAGAGCAACACCTTGTACCCGCCCGCTTTCGTTGCCGGAATCGGGTAGCCGTCAAACGACTTTTCGGGGTGGAAATTGAATGCAAAGACCAAGTTGCCTTTTTCATAGATCAGCACCTTGTCGTCCTCGTGGACGGTCAGACAAACCGGGGGTTTGGAAAGCGTCTTTTCACGCTGCAAGAGGTTGAGCATCGCTTTATCAAAATCCCCCAGCTCGCGATACCGCAGATCGGGGTTATCCAACAGACTCCATTGGCGGCGGCAATAATGGTAACTCCAACCGTTGCCCTCACGCGGGAAATCGATCCATTCGGGATGCCCGAACTCGTTGCCCATGAAATTCAGATACCCCTCACCGGCAAGCGACGCGGTGAGCAAGCGGATCATCTTATGCAGCGCAATACCGCGATCAATGATGAGGCTGCCGCCGAATTTTTGCATGTGCGTATACATCTCGGCATCGCACAAGCGGAACATAATGGTTTTATCGCCCACCAGCGCCTGATCGTGCGATTCGCAGTATCCGATGGTCTTTTCTTTCGCGCGGCGGTTGGTCAGCTCATGCCATAACTGCCCCATACTCCAATGCTCGTCCGATACCTCTTTGAGCAATTTTATCCACAAATCCGGCACACCCATCGACAGCCGATAATCAAACCCGATCCCGCCGTC
This sequence comes from Acutalibacteraceae bacterium, assembly GCA_045595445.1. Lineage (GTDB taxonomy): Bacteria > Bacillota > Clostridia > Oscillospirales > Acutalibacteraceae > RGIG3009. The sequence goes on along the minus strand of JAZOAK010000034.1, from coordinate 13,727 downwards.
TTTTAAGGGCAGGCACATGCCCGGCATGCCCGACATATCCTCCGCGATGGTGATCGCGTTCGGATTCAGCGTGTGGATCAGCGCGTTGGCAAGCGCCAGATACGTGATCGCCTCTAAGTCGGTGTTGAGTGAAAAATACATACGGTAATCGGTGAATGCACTGCCCAGCCCGTGATCGTGGTACAACATCGAGGTCACGCCGTCAAAACGGAACCCGTCGAAATGGAAGACCTCCATCCAATACCGCAGATTGGAAAGCAGAAAATGCAGGACTTCGTTTTTGCCGTAGTTAAATAACTTGGTACCCCACGCACTGTGATCACCGCGCCCGCCCTCGTGGAAGAACTGGTACACCGTACCGTCAAATTTGTTTAAGCCTTCGTTCGTGTTACTCACCGCGTGCGAGTGGACCACGTCCAACAGCACCGCGATCCCCAGCTCGTGCGCGGTGTTGATAAGCTCCTTTAACTCATCACTCGTTCCGTAGCGGGAGGAGGCGGCAAAGAAATTCGACACCTGATACCCAAACGAGCCGTAGTACGGATGCTCCATGATCGCCATGATCTGGATCGTGTTGTAGCCCGCCGCTTTCACACGCGGCAGGATGTTTTCGGTAAATTCACGGTAGGTACCCACCGCACCCTTTTCTTCGGCCATGCCGATATGGCACTCGTAGATAAACGGTGTTTTTGAGGGCGCAAACCCCTCGTCGGTCCACGCGTAGGGAGCAAGGGTATCCTCCATCTCCGCACACCATAAATAGGTCACGGGATCCTGCACCACCCGCGTGGCGTACAGCGGGATACGGCGGAGCATCTGCCCTTGATGCCACACGATCGTCTGCACCTTTTGCCCCACGCAGAGGTTGTCCACCTGTACCTCGAACACACCGTTTGCCAGCTTCGTCATCGGGCAGGCGGCGGTATCCCAGTTGTTAAAATCCCCCGTCAGATATAACGCGTCCGCTGATGGTGCCCATTCGCGGTATACCCACCCCGTCGCGGTGCGGTGAAACCCAAAATAGTGGTGCCCGTTCGCAAACTCCGTCAGTTCACCAAGCTCCGCTTTCTTTTGGGCAATCAATTCCGTGCGCAATTGCAGATCGTCTGCGTACGGCTCCAAATACGGATCAATTTTGAGAATGGGGAGAGAACGCTTTGCCATGGGGGGACACCACCTTTCTGATATTTTTATTATACCAAATCCCGTATCAAAATAGCAAGTCCCTCTATGAGAAAGTGTTCGACACCACTCGACAGCGGAACATTGACACGTGTCTGTGGCTTTGGTATAATGATTAGGCAAATGGCAAGGAGGCTATTATTATGAACAAAAAACGTATTCGCGACTACGGTATCGTTATCGGCCGTATGACACCCGGTCCGCTCAATAAGATCACGGACGTTCCCGGCGTTACCGTCGGTCACTATACCTTGGACGATGAGAAACATCGCACCGGTGTCACCGTGATCTTACCGGCACCCGACAACGTGTATGCCGATAAACTCACCGCCGTTGCCCACGTCATCAACGGCTTTGGCAAAACTGCGGGCACCATTCAGCTCGACGAGTTGGGCGAACTGGAAACCCCCATTGCGCTGACAAACACACTGAACGTCGGCAAGGTTGCCGACGGACTTGTTGGGTATACGCTCGAGCAGTGCGCGAAGGAAGGCTTGGAGTGCACCACCATCAATCCGGTCGTGGGTGAAACCAACGACTCGGCGATGAGCGATAATTCTGACAGACCGCTCGGCGAGGCCGAGGTGCGTGCCGCAATTGCCGCCGCCTGCACGGATTTTGACGAGGGTGACGTGGGCGCCGGTAAAGGCACCACCGGCTTCGGCCTGAAAGGCGGCATCGGTTCTGCCTCGCGGCAGATCGAATTGGATGGCAAAACGCATACCGTCGGCGCGTTGGTGCAATGCAACTTCGGTCGAACGGATAACCTATGTATCGACGGCCGCCCCATTGGCAAACGAATTGCGGAGAAACTCCGCGAAGAAGAACGCGCGGAATGTGACAAAGGCTCCATCTTGATGGTGATCGCCACCGATATCCCGTTGTCCGAATTACAACTCAAACGCGTTGCCAAGCGCGCGGTGGTGGGACTTATCCGTACCGGCTCGTATCTCGGTCACGGCAGCGGTGACGTCGTTCTCGCCTTTACCACCGCCAACCGCCACATGCGGGACGACGGCGCGTTTCGCACCATGCAGGCGGTCAACAACAGCTCCATTGAAGAGATCTGCCGCGCTTGCTCTGAATCGGTGGAGGAAGCCATCTTAAACGCGATGTCCACCGCCGACCGCGTGGTCGGCTATTCGGGCAAAGTCCTGCGCGGCTTAAACGAATTTATACCTGAATACCTATAAGGAGTCAGTATGCCGTTTTTACCGTTAAGCGCCCGCGAAATGCACAAAGCGGGTATTGCACAACCGGATATTGTGTTGGTAACGGGTGATGCGTATGTGGATCATCCCAGCTTCGGCACGGCTATCATTTCGCGTGTGTTGGAGGATGCGGGGTATTCCGTCTGTATCCTTTCTCAACCGAAAACCGATGCCGATTTTCGGCAGTTCGGCAGACCGCGTCTTGCGTTTTTCGTAAATTCGGGTAACATAGATTCCATGGTGGCACATTACACCGCCGCCAAACGAAAACGCAGTGACGACGCGTACACCGCCGGCGGCAAAGCCGGTGCGCGTCCCGATCGCGCGGTGATCGTATATAGCAAGAAGATCCGCGAGCTGTACGGCAATATCCCGATCGCCATCGGCGGGCTTGAAGCCTCACTCCGCCGTTTCGCGCATTACGATTATTGGGACGATCGCGTGCGTCCCTCCATCCTCGTCGATTCGGATGCCGATCTTTTGATGTACGGCATGGGTGAAAAACACGCGGTCGAGATCGCCAATCGCCTTGATCGCGGCGAATCCGTTTCCACCATGACCGATATTCTCGGCACTTGCTACAAAGTCCCCGCCAAGGAGTATGCATGGCGCGCCGCCGTGGAATGTCCGTCGTACGACGTGGTCAAAGAGCCGACGGAGAGCGGCAAAAAACAATATGCCGTTGCCACCAAAATCCAGCAAGAGGAGCAGGATGCGGTGCGGGGGAGAACCATTATTCAAAAGCACGGCAAGGTGATTGTCGTGCAAAACCCGCCCATGCCGCCGCTCTCTACTGCCGAGCTGGATCATATTTACGAGCTTCCTTTTATGCGCGACTATCATCCCTCGTACGAACCGCTCGGCGGCGTCCCCGGCATTGAGGAGGTCAAATTTTCACTCGCTCATAATCGCGGTTGTTTCGGCGCGTGTAACTTCTGCTCCATTGCGTACCACCAAGGCAGGCAAGTGACCGTTCGCAGTCACGAATCGGTCGTACGCGAAGCAAAACTGCTCACCGAACTGCCCGATTTCAAGGGGTATATTCACGACGTCGGCGGCCCCACCGCCAACTTCCGTTCCCCCTCCTGCAAAAAGCAGGCCGCCCACGGCATGTGCCCGAACCGCAAATGCTTGGCACCGACGATCTGCCCGCAGGTCGAGGTGGATCATACGGATTATCTGGGGTTGCTCCGCAAAATCCGCGCACTCCCCAAAATCAAAAAGGTGTTTATCCGTTCGGGTATCCGTTTTGATTATTTAATAGCCGATCCAAACGAAGCGTTTTTCAAAGAACTCGTTCGCCATCACGTCAGCGGTCAACTGAAAGTCGCACCCGAGCATTGCTCGGCGGCGGTGCTTGCCGCAATGGGGAAACCCACCATCGAAACCTATCTCAAATTCAAAAAGCGGTTTTACGAGCTCACCAAAAGCGAAGCAAAAGAGCAGTTTTTGGTGCCGTACCTCATGTCGTCACATCCCGGAAGCACGCTAAAAGACGCCATTGAACTGTCGGTGTTTTTGAAAAGAGAGGGAATGCGTCCCGAGCAGGTGCAGGATTTTTATCCCACCCCCGGCACGGTGTCCACGTGTATGTATTACACAGGGCTCGATCCCATCACCATGAAACCGATCTACGTGGCAAGAACGCCTGCGGAAAAGGCGGAGCAACGTGCCCTTTTGCAGTATTTCAAACCGGAAAACCGCGAACTCGTGTTGCGCACGCTCAAACGCTACGGCCGCTACGATCTTATCGGTAACGGCAAAGACTGTTTGGTGCAGGAAGCCCGCCCGTCAAACGGACAAGCGCGCAAGCCCCTCCCCAAAAAGAAAACCATTCGCAACACACACCCGAAAAAACGATAACCAAAAAAGCGGTGTACCCAAACAGGGTACACCGCTTTTTTGATGAAACGTTATAAACCGTATTCCCGCGCTAACGCCTTGAAAGCGGGGAGCGCGCCCTCAACCTTGGCACGGTCGGTACAATACGCGATGCGTACGTACCCTTCCACACCGAAATCGTCACAGGGCACCACCAAAATTTCGTGCCGCTTGGCTTTTTCGAAGAACGCGTAAGCATCCTCCTCCAACGCCTTAACAAACAAATAAAAAGCGCCGTCGGGTTTCACACATTCGTAGCCGTACGCGGTGAGAGTATCGTACAGCAGATCGCGGTTTGTCTTGTAGGCTTCCACGTTCACCGTTGCGTCAATGCAACGCGCAATGACTTGCTGGAACAGACTGGGAGCGCAAACATAACCGAGCGATCGTCCCGCACCGCACACCGCTAAATACAGATTTGTCGCTTCCTCCATCGTGGGGGACACGGCTATGTATCCGATGCGCTCACCCGGCAGGGACAAAGATTTCGAGTACGAATAGCAAACGAACGTGTTGTCGTAGTAATTCATCAGATACGGTACGTCCACACCCGCGTATACCAGTTCGCGATACGGTTCGTCCGCGATCAGATAGATGGCGTGTCCGTATTCCGCGGATTTGCGTTTCAGCACCTCGCACAGAGCAACGATGGTCTCCTCCGAATACACCACACCGCTGGGGTTGTTGGGGGAGTTGACGATGACCGCTTTGGTATTTTTATTGATCTTGCTCTCAAAATCCCCAATATCCACCTGGAACGTCTTTGCCATCGGTTGGCTGACTACCACGCGCCCGCCTGCGTTTTCAATAAAGACGCGGTATTCTGTGAAGAACGGCGCAAAAACGATGCACTCGTCATCGTCTTCCATAATGGCTTTCAGACAAATCGAGAGGGAAGCCGCCGCACCGCAGGTCATATAGATCAAATTCGGTGACATCTCCACACCGAACTGCTCACGAATGCGATCCGCGATCACCGTGCGTACGGTGGCATCGCCCTGCGCGGAGGTATAGCCGTGTAACAGCACCGAGTTTTCGGTAGCCATCAAGTTTTTAATGGTTTCGTTGACTTCGGCGGGGGCGGGAACGCTCGGGTTGCCGAGGCTGAAATCATACACCTTATCCGCGCCGATTTCCGCCGCCCGCGCCTTGCTGTATTCGAAAATTTCGCGAATGATCGAGCGTTTACTGCCAAGCCCGAACATTTTTTGATTATAGCCCATACTTATCACCTTAGTCCGAGTAATTGCTTCGCATTCAGCGAGAAAAGCTTTTGCTCGGTATTTTTTGGAAGAGAAAAGGATCGCAGAATTTCCACGTCGCGTTTTACGTCACTCCACGGCGAATCGGTACCAAACAAGATACGGTCCTCGCCGTGACGGGCCAGCATGGTTTTGAACGTTTCCTCACCGATAAACCGCAACACGTAAGCGGTATCCAAGTACACGTCCTCGCCGCAAAGCACGCTGAGCACCTCATCCCACATTTCATAGCCGCCGCAATGCGCCAACACGAACTTGGAATGTCCTACCTTGCGGATCAACTCCTTAGCAAGCGCGGGGGGACAATGAACGGTGTCGGGATACGCGGCATCAAGGCCGGCGTGCGTGACCACGATGAGATCGTAGTCTTTTGCACATTCCAGTATGCGAACGTAGCCGTCATCGGTAATGAATGTTCCCTGATAATCGGGATGGATCTTGACACCCAAAAATCCGCTTTCTTTGATCCACCGCATCTTTCTGTCAATATCCTCACAGGCGGGGTGGATGGCACCAAACGAGATCAACCGTTTGCGCTCGTGTGCAAAACGCTCGTTTATCTGTGCGGCAAAGCGGTTGACGCTTTCAAAACTGTTCGGGTTCGTCAACACGGGCAACGTGACAGACACGTCCACCCCTGCCTCGTCCATCGCATGAAGCAATCCATCCACAGAGCCGTCGGCGAAGGGCGGAATGCCGCCCTTCCCCGAAAGCAACTCAATGGTTTGCTTTGCGATTTTATCGGGGAAAATATGCGTGTGAAAATCAACGATCATGTTGTTCCTATCGTTCCTCTCGCCGATCAGATGTGTGCCAAATCCGCGCACGAGAGCGTTTTCACGCCGTTCGCGCTCAGAATTTCGTCAATTTTTTCGCTGTCGGATGCTTTGAGCACCACGTATGCGTCTTCCGATTCAATGGACAGACCGTACATATATTCAATGTTCACGCCGCCCTTGTCAATGGTCTTTAAGAGCGATTGCAGCGAACCGGCGGTATGTGCGATCTTGATGATGGAAACGTCGGACAGCAAGGAGGAAAAGCCGCTTTCGATCAACTTTTCCTTGCCGAGCGCCGCATCGTTCACGATCAAGCGAAGCAGACCGTACTCGGTGGTATCGGCAAGACTCATTGAGAGAATGTTGACCTTGTTTTCTTTCAGTACGTTCAAGACCTCGGACAATCTGCCCGCTCTGTTTTCGATGAATACCGTTAACTGTTTTGCAAACATAACACAATCCTCCTAAATCAATATAACTTACGATTATCAATCACGTGAACCGCTTTGCCTTGGCTTCTCACCAGCGACTGAGGTTCCACGATTTTAACCTTGGCGCTGATACCGAGAGCCTGCTGAATGACGTGAGCGATCTTTTTCGTCAATGCCTCGATCACGCGGATCTCGTCGGTGTAATACTTCTGATCCAACTCGACCTGCACTTCCAGGGTATCCAGGTTATTGGCGCGGTCGACGATCATCATGTAGTGCGGAGTAACTTCCTCGACCTCAACGAGTGCCGCTTCGATCTGGCTGGGGAACACGTTCACGCCGCGGATGATGAGCATATCGTCCACACGCCCCTTAAAGCGGGAAATACGTGCGCTGGTTCTGCCGCATTCGCAAGGGGTATGATCCAAACTGGTCAGGTCCTTGGTACGATAACGGATCAGCGGAATGCCCTCTTTCGTCAGCGTCGTGAAAGCGAGTTCACCGACCTCGCCGTCCGCAACGGGTGCCAGCGTTTCGGGGTTTAAGATCTCGGGGTAGAAGTGATCCTCGCACACGTGAAGGCCCTTGTGGAACTCACAGTCGCAAGCCACACCCGGCCCCATGACTTCGCTCAGGCCGTAAATATCAAACGCCTTGATATTCAGACGCGTCTCGATTTCCTTGTGCATCTTCTCGGTCCACGGTTCCGCACCGCAGATGGCGGATTTCAGTTTGATCTGATCTAAGAGACCTTCTGCGGCGAGCGCCTCGGAGATGTGCAACAGATACGAGGGGGTACACGCGATCGCGGTGGCACCGAAGTCGATCATCATGGTGGTGAGCTTCTTGGTGTTACCGGTACTCATGGGAACGACCGTCGCGCCGATCTTTTGTGCGCCGTCGTGCGCACCAAGACCGCCCGTGAACAAACCGTAGCCGTAAGCGACTTGAATAACGTCCTCTTTTGTAACGCCCGCCATCGTCATACATCTGGCAACGCATTCCGCCCACACGTCAAGATCGTGTCTGGTGTAGCCCACTACCGTTGCTTTACCGGTGGTACCGCTGGATGCGTGGATTCGCACGATTTGAGAATTGGGAACGGCAAACAACCCAAAGGGATAGTTATCGCGCAGGTCGTCTTTGGTGGTAAAGGGGAGCTTGGTAAGGTCGTCCAGTCCCTTAATATCACCGGGCATCAACCCGATCACCTGCATTTTTTTGCGGTAAAACTCCACGTTATGGTACATATAATCGACCAGTTTGACCAGTCTTGCGCTTTGCAGAGCTGTCATCTGATCACGGCTCATACATTCTTTGGTTTCGTTCCAGATCATATGTAGTCTTCCTTTCAATGATTTGCTTTATACCCGAGAGCAAATGCTTTTTGATTAATTTCAATGGTTTTTTGCGGGACGGTGTCGGCAATGGTATCCAGCCACAACTGCTCGTCAAATCCGACAAAAGCGGCGGCAAAGCCGAGCACCACCGAATTGAGGACTTTGCTGTTTCCGAGCTCCAACGCGATCTTTTGACCGTCAATGGCGTAAACCGCGTGTGTCTTTTTCAGTTCGTCCAAAATGTTTTCGGGATACTCCTTGGCACCGATCACCACCGTCATGGGATCAATCCGACAATCGTTGACGACGAGCACGCCGTCCTTTTTGAGAAAATGTGCGTAGCGGAGTGCTTCCAAACGCTCAAACGCAATGATAACGTCCGCCTGACCTTCTTCCACCACAGGCTCGCTGACCGCCTCACCGAAACGAACGAAGGTTACCACGCTGCCGCCTCGCTGTGCCATGCCGTGCACCTCGGAGATCTTGACGTCGCAGCCCTCCGCGAGAGCCGCTTTTCCGATAATTCTACTGGTGAGCAGGGTACCTTGACCGCCCACACCAACGATCATAATATTCTTTGTCATTTTATTTCTCCACCGTTTCAATCGCGTTGAATTTACAATAATTTTTGCAAAGCCCGCAGCCGTTGCACATTGTGGGATCAATACGCATACCGTCCGCGGTTTTGGTGATGGCGGGACATCCGATTTTGAGGCACATGCCGCACTTTTTGCACGTTTCGGCGTTGATCACGCACTTATGTGGGAACTGCTGCCCTTTCAGAAGCACACACGGCGACTTAGTGATGATCACCGTCAGCGTATCGCCGCTGACACTTTCACGAACGACGCGTTCGAGTTCCTTAACGTCAAACGCATTCACCTCGATCACGTTCGGCACACCGATCGCACGGCAAAGCGCTGCCAAATCAATCGCGTAGGTGTCTTCGCCCTTCAAAGTCTTACCCGTAGCCGCGTGTTCCTGATGTCCGGTCATACCCGTGGTACGGTTGTCGAGAATCATCACGGTTCCGGTCGCCTTGTTGTAAACCATGTTGACAAGGGAGTTGATACCGGTATGTAAGAAGGTGGAATCGCCGATCACGGCAACCCAATTCTTAATAAAGTCTTTTCCCTTTGCTTTTTCCATGCCGTGCAGGGCGGAGATACTTGCGCCCATACAGATGGTGGTGTCAATGACACTCAGGGGTGCCACCGCACCGAGGGTGTAGCAGCCGATGTCGCCCGATGCGTGAATTTTCAGCTTGTTCAGCACCGAGAACACGCTGCGGTGAGGACAACCGGGGCAGAGGATGGGAGGACGAGCGGGCGCATCCGCTTTTTCAAACACCGCCTCATCTTTGCCGTCAAGAACGCGGCGCAAGAGATTGGCGCTGTATTCGCCTTGCTTGGTAAAGAGCTCCTTACCCTTGACCTCAAAGCCCCACGCGCGAACCTGTTCCTCAATCACAGGCTCCAACTCCTCAAACACGTATACCGTTTCCACTTGATTGATAAAGTCCTCAATCATCTCGCGGGAAAGCGGATTGACCAATCCTAACTTCAAGATACTGGCGTTCGGGCACACCTCTTTGACGTACTGATAGGCGATGCCGCAAGTAATAAAGCCGATGGAGGTATCACCCATCTCCACTTTGTTGACAGGGAACGTAGGCGCGTCCTTTGCCATACGCTTTTCGCGTTCTTCCACTACCACGTGTCTGCCGATCGCGGAAGCGGGCATCATTACGTACTTTTGAGGTGAGCGGGCATACTCCTTGTCCTCAACCTCCACGCGATCACACAACTCCACCGCACTTTGCGAGTGCGCGAGTTTGGTGGTGGTACGCAGAATAACGGGCGTATCGTAGCGCTCGCTGAGTTCGTACGCGAACTTCACAAACTCCTTTGCTTCTCCGCTGTCGGAGGGCTCCAACACCGGCACATGTGCGGCACGCGCGATCATGCGGGTATCCTGCTCGTTTTGAGAACTGGCAAGACCCGGATCGTCTGCCACGACGAACACCGATCCGCCGCCGACACCGGTATACGCGAATGTATACAGCGGATCTGCCGCGACGTTCAAGCCGACGTGCTTCATGCACGCCATGCTTCTGACCCCCGAGATGGAAGCACCGATTGCGACCTCCGCGGCAACCTTTTCATTGGGCGCCCACTCGGTGTAGACCTCGTCGTATTTGGCAAGATATTCACTGATTTCCGTGCTCGGTGTTCCGGGATACGCGCTGGACAACTTGACGCCTGCCTCAAACGCACCTCTGGCAATCGCCTCGTTACCGAGCATCATTGTTTTCTTTGACATACACTTCACCTTAAATCCTTTACGCGTTTTGCTTTTCCTTCGAATCGTTGCAGGGTGTTGGGAGATTCCAACAACACCTTGGCATCGAGCCCGAGAATGATTTTCAATTTATTTTTAACCTCTGCGGTGATCTTCTCCAAAACGGAGAAGGAGTCGGTACTGTGTGCGAGTTCTACCTTGACCGTCAACTTGTCCAGATACCCCTTACGCTCCAAAATAATCTCGTAGTGAGGACCGAGTTCTTCCACACTGAGGATGACCTCCTCAATTTGACTCGGGAACACGTTGACACCGCGGATTTTCAGCATATCGTCGCTTCGACCCGAAAGGTTTTCCATACGGCACAGCGTTCTGCCACACTTACACGGCTCGTAGAACAACCGCGTAATATCCTTAGTGCGATAGCGAATGAGCGGCAACCCCTCTTTTTTGATACAGGTAATGACCAACTCACCCTGCTCACCGGCAGGCAGCACTTCGCCTGTTTTGGGGTCAATGATCTCGGGGATGAAGTAATCCTCGTTAATGTGCATGCCGCAATGCTCCAAGCATTCGCCCGACACACCGGGACCCATCAATTCACTCATACCGTAATTGGAGGTGATAAGCAGATCTTTGCCCCAATACTTATGCATCTCTTCGCGCATGGCATCGGTCAGCAGTTCGCTGCCCACCAAGGCGATCTTCACTTTGAGATCGCGCTCGGGATCCACACCCATTTCTCTGGCGACCTCCGCCAATCGCAGTGCGTAAGAGGGGGTGGCGACGAGCAGCGAGGTCTCAAAATCCTGCATATACATAATCTGTTTTTGCGAATTTCCCGTCGAAGAGGGAACGATGGCGGCACCGATGTTTTCCAGTCCGTAGTGAAGTCCCAACGCGCCCGTAAACATACCGTACCCGAAGCAGATCTGTGCCACGTCTTTTTTGCCGGCACCACCCATGCACGCAATGCGCGACACACATTCGGTCCAGGTGTCCAGATCCCCTTGCGTGTACCCAACTACCGTGGGTTTCCCCGTCGTACCGCTCGATGCGTGAATACGCACAAGTTGATCCTTTTCCACCGCAAACAAGCCAAACGGATAGTTGTCCCGCATATCCTGCTTGGTGACAAAGGGGAGTTTGGCAAGATCAGACAAGGTCTGAATATCCTCAGGGGTTACCCCCGCATCTTCCATTTTCTTGCGGTATGCCGGGACCTTTTCGTACACCCGACGTACCGTTTCCTGCAATCTATTAAGTTGCAGTGCTTCCAGTTCCTCTCTGGGAAGGGTTTCTTCTTTTGACCAAATCATGCTTGTTACCTAATCCTTTTTCCTATTATTGAATTTCTCCCTCGAAATGCTTATCAAACGCTTCGGCGAGGATGGCATCTTCGGGTTTTTTAGTCAGCAAACTGACCACCACCGTAATAATCAGCGAGAAGACCATACAAATGGAACCGATCAACGGAGAAGTCCCCACGCCGTCTTTCAAGGCGACACCCACGGCGCAATCCCAACCGTTTTTGTCGTATCCGAAGACGAAGATCAAGACGACCGTCAACAGAAGCGAGCCAATGACGGAACTCCACACCGCGGGTTTGGTGACGCGTTTCCAAATCACACCCAACACGTAGGGGCCGATAAAGCATCCCGCCAACGTCCCCCAACTGATACCCATCATATAGGCGATGGCGGCAATGCCGTATTTCTCATTGAGCAGCGCCAGGATGACTGAAATCGCCACGAAGAGCAAGCACAACGTTTTCATCACCACGTTGACGCGCTTATCGCCGGCATTTTTATTGATCTTTCCTTTATAAAGATCCACGGCAATTACCGAAGACCCTGCCAGCGATACCGAGGATAACGTGGACATACTCGCAGAAAGGATCAACACAGCGATTATACCCGTGAGTCCTGCGGGAATGGCGATCCCGAGCATGGTGGGAACCACTTCCGCATGGGGAATACCCTGCGTTTCGGGGAAGAACGCGCTCAACGCGCCCGTGAAATACGCGGTGAATCCAATGATCAACGCAAAGGCGGTGCTGACCACCACACCTTGAGAAATCGCCTTCTTATCGCGAATGGCATAATACTTGTGAATGGTTTGGGGGAGTGCCCACACGCCGAAGGAGGTCAGTACGATCAGCGAGATCAGGGAAACCGTACTTCCGTAAAGCCCTTTGCTTTCGGTACCTATGGTAAACCAGGTGAGGTTGGGGTCGTTCACAAGCTTGGAAATATCCCAATTCACCTGCTCGGAATGCATAAAGCAGAAGACCATGCAGACAACACCGATCAGCATGACGATCCCCTGAATGAAATCGGAAAGCGCGGTGGCAAAATAGCCGCCGAAGAAGAGATATAACGCCGTCAGCGCGGCAAGCGCGATTATCACGATCCAGCCTTCAATGCCAAACACGATTTCAAACAAACTGCTGAGTCCGTTGTAAACGGAAGCCGAGTAGGGGATGAGGAAGATGAAAATAATCACGGCAGAAACGAACTTTAACGTTTTGTCACCGTAGCGTTTTTCAAAAAATTCGGGCATGGTCTTGGCTTGCAGCCGTTGTGTCATGTTCTTTGTCCGTTTGGCTAAAACCAACCAAGCGATCAGCGTTCCGAGAATGGCGTTACCGATACCGATCCAAATTGACGCAAGACCGAACGAGCGCCCGAACTGACCGGCATAGCCGATAAAGACAACGGCGGAAAAATACGTGGTTCCGTACGCGAACGCCGTCAACCAGCCGTTTAAGCCTTTTTTGCCGGCAAGCAGAAAGTCATTGACCGAACCGGAGCGGTTTCGGGTATAAAACGCAATGCCAACCATTGCTAACGCATACAATGCCAAAATGACGTAATCCAGTATCATGCCAAGTGATCTCTCCTATATATCCTGAAATAAATATACAAAAAAGACTATACCACATTTTTCTGACCATATCAAGATGAATATGGTGCTTTTTGCAATTTTAAGACGAATTTTTATGCAACCGTAAAGTCGTGCAGACAAAACGCATCCTTTGTGTAAAGAGGGGTGTCCTCTTGACGTCTGCTGCGGCTTCGCCTTGCAGACGGAGGCTTGCGCACAGCGCTGCGCCATTTTTGGCGGCAAACTTGCCACCGGCAACTTCGCTGATCGCCGAAACCCTCTCGCTCGTCTTTAATTGACAAGGATTTCAAGCGGTCCGAGTGACAGGTCTTTTGTACAGTGCGGTAGCAAGATCTCGTCTATGAGTTTCGGTACAGCCCGTCAGGGCGCTACAACGCATCGGGCTAAAAACAGTCCACCGGACTGTTTTCTTAACGCCCGTTCGACTCCTGTC
>JAZOAK010000033.1:0-3935 GCA_045595445.1 Acutalibacteraceae bacterium | reverse complement strand
TTCGGCAGACAGGCAAAGGGCTGAATACAAACAATGTTCGGCGTATCGTGATTCAGCAATTCCACCATTTCACCTGCTAAAAACCATCCTTCACCGTATTGATTGCCAAGGGACAAAAACGGCTTTGTCATCTCGGCAATTCTCTCAATTGCCACAGGAGGATGGAATCGCTTGCTCTTTTCCAAAGCGGTAATCGCCGGCTTTCTTAATTTGTGGATGATTTTGATGGCAGCCTTGGAGATGTTGGAAGCCATCTTTTTTGCTCCGAGAAATTCGTGCTTGTACTGCGAGCCGTAAACGCTGTAGTTAAAGAAATCCACGATATCCGGTACGACAGCTTCGGCACCTTCCTTCTCCAACAGCTCGACAAGATGATTATTGGCAAGAGGCATATATTTGACAAGGATCTCACCGACGATACCTACACGCGGTTTTTTGATGCTTTCGTCGATTTCAAAGGCATCAAAGGCTTCGACGATTCCTTTGCAAACGTCTGCATATTTATATTTGGTATCTTTGTTCACCAAGGAGTCAATGCAGATATCCTGCCAATGCTTATGTAACGAATTTGCCGAGCCGGGAATCTTTTCATAGGGGCGAACACGGTACAGGCAACGCATAAATAGGTCGCCGTACACAAGAGCGTGTGCCGCATCCATCAAGAGTCCCGCTGACCACTTGAAGCCGGAGTTTTTCTCCATACCGTTAGCATTCAGCGAAATAACGGGAATATGCTTTAGTCCCGCTTTGTCAAGTGCTCGGCGAATAAAGGAAACGTAGTTGCTTGCTCGGCAACAGCCGCCCGTCTGCGTCATCATGATCGCCAAACGGTTCGTATCATATCGACCGGACAATACCGCCTCCATGATCTGTCCGACAATGGTGATCGATGGGAAGCAGGCATCGTTATTGACGTATTTTAGCCCCGTATCAATGGCGGTACGGTCATCGTTATCCAAAATAACGACGTTGTATCCGTGCTTTGCAAAGACCGGTTCAAGAATGTCAAAATGGATGGGACTCATCTGCGGTGCCAGAATGGTATAATTCAGCACGTTCATATACGAGGTGTATTCCTGCCTGCGATAGGATACCGGCACGGGCTTTGCCACAATGCCTTCTTTTTTACGCATCCGCATTGCTGAAATAAGGCTTCGGATACGGATACGAACCGCACCGAGATTATTGATCTCGTCGATTTTCAGAAGCGTATAGAGTTTGCCCGAGCCTTCCAGTATTTCATTCACCTGGTCGGTCGTAACGGCATCCAAGCCGCAACCGAAGGAATTGAGCTGAATCAGTTCCAGATCATCACGTTCTCTGACAAACTCTGCCGCAGAATAGAGTCTTGAATGATACGTCCATTGATCCACCACACGTAAGGTGCGTTCGCTGTTAAAGTCAATGGGAAGGCTATCTTCGGTAAATACGGTCAACCCATAGGATGCAATTAGTTCGGGAATACCGTGATTGATTTCGGGATCAATGTGGTACGGTCTGCCTGCAAGGACAATGCCGCTTGTTCCGTTCTGCTCCATCTGTGCAAGAACTTTTGCACCTTCGTTTCGAATATCCTCTTTTGCCTGTAGCTGCTCCTGCCATGCAAGATGTGCCGCACGGCGCACTTCGCTTGCGGGAATATCCCATTCCTCTTTGCAAAGAGCAATTAAACGGTTGGTGGCGATCCTTTCGCTTGTAAAGGCGATAAAGGGGCGAATATATCTCACGTCGCCGTCTGTGATGGCCTCCACGTTATTCTTCAGATTTTCGGGATAGGATACCACAATGGGACAGTTAAAGTGATTCTGTGCATTGGGGTTCTCCTGACGCTCGTAAAATACACACGGATGGAAAATGGTGTTGATGCCATTGTTGATCAGCCACTGCACGTGACCGTGCGCCAGCTTTGCGGGATAGCACTCCGATTCCGAAGGAATGGACTCCATACCAAGCTCGTAGATCTTACGGCTTGAAAATGGAGATAATACGGTACGAAAACCGAGTTCCGTAAAAAAGGTCGCCCAAAAGGGATAGTTCTCGTACATATTCAGCACTCTCGGAATGCCGATCACACCTCTTGACGCATCCTTTTCGGCAAGCGGTTCGTAATCAAAAATGCGTTTTCTCTTGTAAAGCACCATGTTGGGAGCTTTTTTTCTTCCGCTTATATCACCAATGCCTTTTTCACAACGGTTACCCGTAAGGTGATTTTTGCCATTTGAAAAACGGTTGATCGTCAACATACAATTGTTAGCACAGCCTCCGCATCGACGGCTGGTAGTGGTGTATGTAAGATTGCGTATTTCATCCAAAGACAACATTGTAGTAGGTTTACCGTGATAATGATTTCTGGCAATCAATGCCGCACCGAAGGCACCCATAAGTCCCGAAATATCGGGACAGGTGGCTTCAACACCTGCAACCTTTTCAAAAGCACGAAGCACCGCCTTATTATAGAAGGTGCCGCCCTGCACTACGATATGTTCGCCGAGGTCTTTGGCGTTTGCCAGTTTTATGACCTTAAACAAAGCATTTTTAATGACTGAGTATGCAAGTCCCGCAGAGATATCCGCAACACTTGCGCCTTCCTTTTGTGCCTGCTTGACATTGGAATTCATAAACACGGTACAGCGAGTACCGAGATCCACGGGACTTTTGGCAAACAAGGCTTGCTTTGCAAAGTCCTCTGCGGTATAACCAAGCGAGTTGGCGAAATTCTCGATAAAGGAACCACAACCGGAGGAACAGGCTTCATTCAGAAGTATGGTATCTACCGCACCGTTTTTCAGCTTGATACACTTCATATCCTGACCGCCGATATCCAGCACGCAATCCACTTTAGGATCAAAGAAGGATGCGGCGGTACAGTGAGCAATGGTCTCCACCTCTCCATCATCCAGCGAAAAGGCGGATTTGAGAAGTGCTTCACCGTATCCCGTGGAACAGGATCTGACAATTCTTGCTGTCGGCGGTAAGAGCTTTTGCATCTCACCAATGGCTGTTTTGGCGGTTTCGATGGGGTTACCCTGATTGTTCGCATAGTAGGAAAACAGTAATTGACCTTCCTCTCCGATCAAGGCTACCTTTGTGGTAGTCGAGCCTGCGTCAATTCCGAGGAAGCAATCACCGCTATAATTTTCAAGATTGGTTTTTGAGACGACGGCCTTTTCGTGACGGGCGCAGAACGCTCCATATTCATCCTCGCTTTCAAAGAGCGGATCAAGGCGTGGCATTTCAAAGGAAACGCTGACTCCCTTTTGGAGAGCGTCTATCATACTGTCGATAGATAACGCAGTTGCATCTGCACCTTCAAGAGCTGCGCCCATGGCGGCAAACAGATGAGAGTTTTCGGGATCAACCACGTTTTCGGGTGTTAAGTTTAGTGTGCGAATAAATGCCTTTTTGAGTTCAGGCAGGAAATGTAACGGGCCGCCGAGGAAGGCAACGCATCCACGAATCGGCTTGCCGCAAGCAAGACCGGATATCGTCTGATTGACAACCGCCTGAAAAATAGAGGCGGCAAGGTCGGCTTTTGTAGCACCTTCGTTGATAAGCGGCTGAATATCCGTTTTGGCAAAGACACCGCAACGTGCAGCAATGGGATAGATTTCCTTGTAGCTTTCCGCTTCTTTATTAAGTCCTTCGGCATCGGTCTGTAAAAGTGCTGCCATTTGGTCGATAAAGGAACCCGTACCGCCTGCACAAACACCGTTCATGCGTTCTTCAAGACCGCCGGTAAAATATATGATTTTAGCATCCTCGCCGCCGAGCTCGATGGCAACATCGGTCTGCGGTGCTACACATTTCAAGGCTGTTGCACCCGCCACAACCTCCTGCACAAAGTCGATTCCCATAGCCTTTGCAAGATTGATGGAACCCGAGCCGGTAATTTTTGTGCGAAGCTCGCACTCACCGATACTCTCCTTGGCTTCTTT
>JAZOAK010000032.1:0-2143 GCA_045595445.1 Acutalibacteraceae bacterium | reverse complement strand
TTCAGAAGCCGGTGTATTCCAATATCGAAGGAATCCTCCGTTGAAATCAATGGCGGAGAGTTAGGGATTTGAACCCTAGGTACGCTATTAACGTACACACGATTTCCAATCGTGCGCCTTCGACCACTCAGCCAACTCTCCATGTCAGCATTCATGCGCTAAATTATTATAATGAATGCTAACTAAAAAATCAAGTGTTTTTTGAAATTTCTTAATTTTTTTATAACAGCGTGATTCCCGCCTCGGTACAACGCTCTACCATTTCCTGCGGCCACAAGGATGCCTGCACCTCGCCGATGTGGGCTTTTTCCAAAAAGAACATACACAGGCGCGACTGACCGATACCGCCGCCGACCGTCAACGGCAACTCACCGCTGAGCAAGGCTTTTTGGAACGGTAACTCGGCGCGATCGGTGCAACCCGCCGCTTCCAGTTGCGCTTTGAGCGAGGCTTCATCCACGCGGATACCCATTGACGACATTTCCAATGCGCGTTCCAAAAGCGGATAGTAGAAAATGATATCGCCGTTTAACTGCCAATCGTCATAGTCGGGTGCGCGACCGTCGTGTTTCTTGCCCGAACGGAGTTTGCCGCCGATCTGCATCAAAAAGATAGCACCGTATTTGCGCGCGGCTTCCGTTTCACGCTCGGACGCCGTGAGATCGGGATATTCGTCCTCCAACTCTTGTGTGGTGACAAAGGTGATGTGATCGGGTAATTTACGGCTCAGGTACGGATACCGCGCTTCGATCATCGCTTCCATATCCAGACACACGCTGTAAATGCGGTTGACGATGCTTTTGAGCGTTTCTATCGTACGATCCTCGCGGGAAATGACTTTTTCCCAGTCCCACTGATCGACGTACAGCGAGTGAATGTTATCCGTCACTTCGTCGCGGCGAATGGCATTCATATCGGTATATAAGCCTTTGCCGACTTCCATGCCATACCGTTTGAGAGCGTAGCGTTTCCATTTTGCCAGCGAATGGACGACCTCCGCCACGTGACCGTCGTCGTTGAGAATATCAAAACTGACGGCACGCTCGACACCGCTCAGGTTATCGTTAAGCCCCGAAGCGGGCAACACAAAGAGCGGCGCAGATACGCGCGTTAAGGATAAATGGCGCGAAAGGCGCTCCTCAAAGGTATCTTTGAGAAGTTTGATGGCTTTTTCGGTTTCCAGAATATCCAGATGCGAACGGTAACCGTTCGGGATCTGTAATCGATATTGACTCATATCATTCTCCCCTTTTGGGTAAGGCTTTCAAACAGATTATCACACTTCATCTCAGTTTGCAAGGCATTTCTTGCGATTACCGCCACAACCGCTCGTTCCAATCGATGCGGTTCGGTTCTGCCAGTACGGCGCGCACCGGGGCGCCGTCCGCACCCGCGATCTTGATCGGTGCCGCCATCAGCAGATAGGTCTCCCCCGCTTTGGCTTCGGTGAGATCGAGCCCTTCGAGCAGCACCATGCCGGTACCAAGCAGTTGACGATGCACCTCGGCAGTGTATTGGGGCGGAGCGACCGACTGCCCCTCCACACCGAGCAGCAGCACGCCCGCATCCGACAACACAAACGCAGCGCTCGGGGACAACTGCACCGAGCCTTTGAACAGCACGCGCTTTTTGAGATGCGGTAACAACTCCTCCGCGCGATCACCGAGCAACAAACCGTCACATTCAATGACGACACATTCTCCGATACAGGTCTCTAAATCCACCTGATCGATCGCGGTGCCGTCCGGCAGGAAATGGCGCGGCGCATCCATGTGTGTGCCGTTGTGCAGACAAGCGGAAATCGCCGTGGTGTTGCACACGTCACCGTGCAACATACGCGACAGCGGTTGCAACTGCGGTGCGGGATCACCCGGATAGACCGGTGCCCTCATCAGTTCGCGGGTAATATCGATCAAGTTCATGCGCTCACCCTCCCAATCTATATCACTATATCATAAGGTGATAAAGAAGTCAATTTACAAGCGCACGTGTATTTTTTCAGGTTTTTTATGTTTTGCTCTTGACAACCCGACGGATTTTGCTATAATAGATTAGCACATCCGGGTGTAGCGCAGATTGGTAGCGCGCTTGAATGGGGTTCAAGAGGCCGCAGGTTCGACTCCTGTCACTCGGACCAAGAAAA
>JAZOAK010000031.1:0-2732 GCA_045595445.1 Acutalibacteraceae bacterium | reverse complement strand
GCGATTTGCGGCCGTCCAATGCTGATTGAGGGGGAAAATCTAAGAACAGTTTTTTCTGAAAATGATGGAGTATTTGTATTTTGGTGCATGATAGGAGACCCAATTGTAGTGTCAATCAATGAAAACCCGGCAATGCCTCTGTCTGCTTTTTATGATACGATAACATTTATGGTTAAATACAAAGACGGAAGTGAGGAATCCTGTTTGGTGGATATGTATTTTTCCGATAATGGTGAGGTATATGCCATATATCGGGGTGTTGAAGTAAACGCATAAAAACACAGCCGAGCATTTCCGTGATGTTCTTAACGGAGAATTAGTGGGTGGTATGTAACCGGAAGGTGTAAAAACCTTCCGGTTATTACTTTTTATGCGGTTTTTGCAGTAGGTTGTGTGAGGACTTCGATGGCAGGGATGCCTTCCTGTTCGGGCAGTCGGAAGGCGTAGTGTATGCGGATCGGGTTGCGTGCTGTTCGGGAATATTTCTCGAACTTCTCGTACACCTCTATTCTGCGGATGAACACTCGCAACAGTTCGGGTGTCAGCTTCGGCATCTCAATATACTGCTTGGCGTTGCGAATAAATTCTTGTATGCATTTGTCCCTCATATCTACCTCGCCAATTCGCTCTGCCAACTCTTGCAGCTCACGTTTCTTTTCCGCCTGCTCCTGCTCATATCCGTTTGCCATTGAGTCATAGCGTTCGGGAGTGATCCTTCCCGATACTCTGTCCTCGTACAAACACCGAATGATGTTGTCCAGGTCTTGGATTCGCTTTTCGAGCTGCTCCTTTTGTATCCTGGCATTTCGGTAGAACTTTTCCGCTTCTTCCTCACCGTTCTGTGTTGCCATCGCATAGAACTCGTCGGGATTATCTCTTGCGAATGCAGTCACGGTTTTTAGGTTGTGCAGTACGATGGTATCGAGAACGCTTTCACGGATATAGTGTGCGGTGCATTCAGTTGTTCTTCTTTGGAAACCGCCGCATTGGAAGTTGTTGTTTTCCGGCTTTACGGTTTTCCCTCGGTGAAGGTATAACCGCTTGCCGCATTCACCGCAGAAGAGGATTCCTGCATACTTGTCCATCTCACCTTGCTTGTCGGGGCGTTTCCGTCCGGCGAAGTGCCGTTGTACCATCTCGAAGGTCTTGCGGTCAATGATCGCTTCGTGGGTGTCCTTGAAGATGAGGATATTTTCGGGATCGTTCTTCAGCCTTTTCTTCAGCTTGTTGGACTTGGAATAGGTTTTGAAGTTTACGGTATCTCCCACGTATTCCTGATTGGACAACATCTTGCGGACGGTGTTCTGCGCCCAATGATACGGTCTGCTCAAATCGGGGTTGCCTGATTTGTTTCCGCTTTTCCTAAAGGCGTACACGCTTGGGCAGAGGATCTTCTCGGCGGACAGTCTGTCACAGATCTTCACGATGCCGATGCCGCTTGCGTACATCTCAAAGATCCTTTTCACGATAGGCGCAGTTTCGGGATCGGGAATATACTGTTTCGGATTGTTGGGATCTTTCATATATCCGTATGGAATGGTGGTTCCGACTCGTTCTCCACGCTCGCCCTTGGCACGTTGCACGGCTCTGATCTTGCGGCTGGTATCACGGGCATAAAAATCGTTGAAATAGTTTTTGATGCCGGAGAAGTCGCTGACACCGTTTGCGCTGTCCACACCGTCGTTGACGGCGATGAACCGAACGTCGTATTGGGGGAAGGTGATCTCCATCAGCATTCCCGTTTGCAGATAATCTCTGCCGAGACGGGATTGGTCTTTCACGATGACGATTCCTACCTTGCCGTGTTCGATGTCGTTCATCATCCGCTTGAAATCGGGACGGTTAAAATTCGCTCCCGAGTATCCGTCGTCCACATAGAATTGGATGTTCGGAAATCGGTGCTGTTCTGCATACTGCTGTAAGATTAACTTTTGATTTTTGATACTGTTGGATTCGCCCTGCAGATCATCCTCTTGGGACAGGCGACAGTATATGGCTGTTATTAAATTTTTGCTTTCGGTTGATTTCATTACACGTTTCCTTTCCGAGCCGAGTGCGGCTCTGTCAAATCAAACCGAATAGGATACGGCAACAACATATCACAACTCGGTCGAGTAGTCCAGTGACTTTGCTGAAACAGTTTTGTTAACTTTTTCGACCGTTGATAAGGTATTTCAGTTTGTCCTTCGCTTCTTCCGCTTCTTCACTGACAGAGAAACAAGACAGTACGGGATACTGCTTTCCTTCAACGGTGAGCACATAACCGAGACCGACATGCTGTTCTTCTCCTATCTCTTTCTGTAATTTCAAATATTTCTCTCTACGCTTTTTCAGCAATTCGTAATCCATATTCTATTCTCCTTTCTCAACCCTTCTGCCAGTAGTAGGCATCTTCAAATCCAAGCGTTCCGTTAATTCGTTTCACTTCGTCGATACAGCTTTGACGAAGTGTGCTCAAACTTTCTTCTTTAATTTCACTGTTAGCTGCGAGGATATTCATCATAATCGCCATTTCAACTGCCAGCTTAAACATCATTCTGCACATTCGAGTGTCGCTGCTGTCCACGATAGCCTTCATCGTGGAGACCATATAATTCGGCAGCATTCCAGGGCTGTTATCTGCCCGAAGATAACCGACATATGCGTGTATTGCTTTCTCAATAAATTCCGACTGGCTCCGGCAGTCATCGTCCTTGTACATTTCTTTCACGGTTTCCATTGTTTTCGGTTTT
>JAZOAK010000030.1:0-10568 GCA_045595445.1 Acutalibacteraceae bacterium | reverse complement strand
CTACTGAGCTATAGCAGCGTATGGCGACCCGGAACGGGCTCGAACCGTCGACCTCTAGCGTGACAGGCTAGCGTTCTAACCAGCTGAACTACCGGGCCATACTGTCGCGCGCGGCGACTTTGTCTATTATAACGGCTACTTCTCCGTTTGTCAACAGATTTTTTATAAAATCTACGCACTTCTTTTAAGCCTTATTTTTCATGTGGGTGGCCGTTTTCTCTGCGCAAAATCGCCAAGCGCTTAACCGACTCTTTACCAAATCGGTCACGCAGTGCATCCACCGTGGTGTCCAGCGTGACAAGCCGTTCGTGTTTTTCGTCATTGCTTTCAAACAGATCCAGTTGTTGAGGTTCCTCCCCTTCGCACAATTTGGCGGCGGTCACCGTCAAGCTACGCACCGGCATCCCCTCATTCCAGCAATCGTGTAACGCTAAAAGTGCCCCCTCGTACAGTTCGTCGGTGACGGACGTCGGATGCGATAGCGTCCGTTGATGGGAAATGGTTTTAAGCGACGGAAGTTTAACCGTAACGTGCACGGTTTTACAGTGCAATCCATGCAACCGCAGGCGCGCCGCCACCGGCTCAACCAAATACAACAAACCATTATGCAACTGATCAGTCGTTTCCAAGTCTTGAGGAAAGGTTGTGCCGTTTCCGCAGGATTTCATTTCACGCTTATCTGTAAAAAGTCTTACCGGTGTCGGGTCGATTCCACACGCGTAATCGTGCAGTTGCCCGCCAAGCTTGCCGAGTGCCGATACGATGCACGCACGGTCGGAAGCCGCCAAATCTCCAATCGTTTTAATCCCCATACGGGCAAGCGTTTCGGTTGCACTGCGGCCGGCAAAAATCAAATTAGATACCGGCATAGGATATAAAATCGACTGATAGTTCTCCTTGGAAAGAACCGTGGTGGCATCCGGTTTGCGATAGTCACTCCCCATCTTTGCGAGGGTTTTATTAAAAGAGACCCCCACGGAAATGGTCAATCCAAGTTCTTCCTTAATACGACAACGTAAAGTGTCAGCAATCGTCTTACCATCCCCAAACAACAAACGGCTACCGGTAACGTCAAGCCAGGATTCATCAATACTGAACGGCTCGACACGATCGGTATACTCGCAATAGATCGCATTAATATGCTGATAAAACTGCTCGTACCGATCGTAATGCGGCGGCACAATAACCAGCTCGGGGCATTTCTTCTTCGCCTGCCACACCGTTTCCGCTGTGACGATACCATACCGTTTAGCCGCTTCATTTTTCGCAAGTACAATGCCGTGACGATTATCGGGATCACCGCAAACCGCCATCGGAACCCGCCACAATTCCGGTCGATAGACACACTCCACCGAAGCAAAAAAGGAATTGCAATCACAATGTAGAATGGTTCGTTCCATGGCTCGCACCTCAAACAAGAACACGTGTTCTTTCTCTATGCCGATTATACGAATTTCGAGACTTTTTGTCAATGGTTATAATTGACAAAAATACCCCCTTGCGCTATACTAAGGTGAAAATGGAGGGATTGCTATGTCAGTAACACGCAAACCGTACGGAACCCTGCCGAATGGTGAGGCAGTAGAGCAATTAACCGTCACCGGCGAGGGCGGCTTGTCCGTTACCTTTATTACCTATGGCGGCACCTTAACGAACTTGGTGTTTGACGGCAAGGATGTCGTATTGGGCTATTCGAGTTTGGAAGAATATCTGCACGAAGTCGGTTGTATCGGCGTCACGGTAGGCAGATACGCCAACCGTATTGCCGGCGGCACCTTTGAATTGAACGGTGTCACCTACGACGTTGGTTGTAACGAAAATGAATTTTGCCATCTGCATGGTGGTAAAGGTGGATGGCAGGTTAAAAACTGGGAGGTTGCCTCGGTAGAAGATACCGCCATTACCCTTCGCCAGTTCTCTCCTGATGGCGAGGTAGGATACCCTGGCAACGTCACCGCTGATGTGCGTATTTCGGTTACACCGGATAACACCTTGTCGTTTGAGTACACGGCGACCACGGATAAGGATACGATCCTCAGCCTTACTCAACACGCCTATTTCAATTTGAACGGATACAACGGTGGAAACATACTGGATACGCTGTTGCAGATCTCCGCCGACGCGATCTTGCCGGTGAACGAGCACCTTATTCCGCTCGGCGAGGTATTGCCTGTCGAAGGCACACCGTTTGATTTCCGCGAACTCAAACCGATCGGACGCGACATTGCTGCCGGCCATGAGCAGATCAAACTTGGAAACGGTTACGATCACAACTTTGTTCTTGGTAAAGCCAACGAATGGAAACACTGCGCCACCGCTATTTCCAACAAGACCGGCATCCGTATGGATTGCTATACCGATCAACCGGGCGTGCAGCTGTATACCGGTAATCTGCTGAAAGTGGATTTCGGCAAAGGTGGTCCGATGTCACAGTATCAGGGTTTCTGCCTGGAAACACAGCATTTCCCCGATAGCCCGCACAACCCCGATTATCCTTCCACCGTACTGAAAGCAGGCGAAACGTATCACAGCGTAACAGAATACCGCTTTTCGAAGGTATAATCGTGCGCTTGGAGGAGCCCTACTATGTTAACCACTTTTACAGCCACGCTCCAACCTTTACTCACGCTTTTTCTATGCATAGCTGTTGGTTTTGCGTTGAAAAAATTCAAAATTCTCCCCAGTAATGCCGCTATTAGCATGGCAAAGTTAGAAATGTGGGTATTTTGTCCGGCTCTGAGTTTTATTACCACAGCCACATACTGCACACCGGACACCATCAACACAAACGCTATCAATTTTTTGTTTGGTATTCTTCACGTTTCTTTGTCACTATTGATTGCGATACCTTTGGGAAAAGTATTCATCCGACAAAAGTCTCCTGAGCGCGGCATTTACACATATGCATTAGCCTTTGCAAATGGCGGATATGTGAGTGAACCTGTCATTTTGTCGATGTTTGGCGACGAGATTCTTTCATATTACAAACTTTTCTATCTCCCCTTTACTGTTGTGATTCTCACATGGGGTATCAGCGTTCTGGTCCCAAGCGGCGAACATAAGGGTAATATATTTCAAAAAGCACTCAATCCGACAACCGTTGCCACGTTGGCGGGTGTCACAGTCGGCCTTGTCGGTGCGCAAAACTATATTCCCTCTTTCATTATCGACTCCTTAAATTTGCTAAAAGCATGCATGGGACCTGTTGCCATGTTGCTTGCAGGGTTTACAATTGCATCCTATGATATAAAAGAAATGCTGAAAGATAAAAAAATCTATTTGGCAACTGCATTACGCCTTCTCGTAATTCCAACCGTTCTATTAGGAGCACTGTTTGGGGTTATGGAACTGTTACGCATTGTTTTCAACATACAGATCAGTCGCTTAGTACTGCTCCTTTCGTTCTTTGCCTGTGCGGCACCACTCGGGCTAAACACCATCGTATTCCCCGAAACATACGGTGGAAACCCCAAAACAGGCGCGGGCATGGCACTCATATCACACACGCTGTGCGTGATAACCATTCCAATCATGTATGCCATTATGGTCGCCATTTTCGGATCAATAGTATAAAACAAAAAGAGCGGATATGGAAATCCATATCCGCTCTTTTTTAATTGTCTTCGTCAACCGGTTTTTCGCCGACCTTAACCACGATCTCATGCGTCATAAAATCGTCTGCGTTGTCGACGGTCACGGTAAGATGTCCAAACTCAAAGGTATATCCCTTTTCAGGGATACTACCCACCGTTTCAGTCAACCAACCGTTGACGGTGGTAGCTTCCGTTTCTTCTTCCGGTTCAATGGAGAAAAATGTGAAGAAATCTTCCACAGCCGTGGAACACAACACGCGATAAGTATCCTCATCAAGTTGCTGGAACTCCTCCACCGCTTCGTCACTTTCATCCCAAATTTCACCGACGATCTCTTCAAGAATATCTTCCATTGTCACGATACCCGAGGTCTCACCGTATTCGTTCACTAAGATAACAATGTGATTGTGATCCTTTTGCATATCCTTGAAAAGCACGTCCAAATGTGCCGTTTCCGGCACAAAGGTCGGCTCAAACATAGCCTGTTCCAGCGTAAAATCGGGGCGGCTGCGCCGTAACAAATAGTCGCGGCTATACAGAATACCGATAATGTTATCCGGTTTTTCAGAATAGACGGGAATACGTGAATATCCCTCTTCTTCAATCACTTGCAAGATTTCTTCATCGGTGGCATCTGCTGAGATAAAGACAACGGCTTTGCGGGGCGTCATGACGTCTGCGGCGATCATGCCGTCAAGCTTAAACACGTTCTTGATGTATTCAATATCATTCTCGTCCAACGAGCCCTCATCTGCACCGGCATCCAACATCAGCACGATATCTTCTTCGGATACCGGATCCTCTTTTGCATGAGGGTCAATGCCGAACAAACGAACAACACCGTTCGTGGAAACGGTAAGCAACCAGATAATCGGTTTCAAAATAATCGCCAATGCAGAAATACTGCCGCATACGGCTTCGGCAAGTTTCTCCTTGTGACGCATCGCCACACGCTTGGGCACCAATTCGCCGAGTACCAACGTGAAAAAGGACAAGATAATGGTGATAACGATAACCGATATGGTATCAATAACACCGCTCTGCGCCTCTGTCAGGTGGAATGTTGCAACGAGGAAGTTACTTAAACGCTCGGAAAAGTTATCCGCCGCAAATGCGGATCCCAAAAAGCCGGCAAGTGTGATGCCAATCTGAATTGTGGATAAGAATCCCGTCGGATTCTCAATCATCCGAAGCATTTTAATAGCTTTTTTGTCGCCATCCTCCGCACGTGCTTTCACTTTTTTCTCATTAAGGGAAATCACAGCAATTTCTGTTGCGGCAAAAAACGCATTCAGCAAAATAAGAATAAGTTGCAGTAATAATTGCTTAAACATACAAACCCCTCCCACCTATAAAACAGGGATTGAGAGGCATATATGCCCGGTTGTGCTGCCTACTTCGAGGAAGCGGATCCACTGAAAACCAACTCCTTAAACACAAAATTTACCACATGGTAACATAAATTTTCTCTCTCGTCAAGTGATATCGACAGTATGAATAGTTTTGAAAATCAGGTCAAGACTATCCATATACCGAAATTGAGGAGGATAATTGTCATGTCAGTTGAATTCAAAAACAGTGAAACAAAAGTCAACTTAATGCGCGCATTTGCAGGTGAAAGTCAAGCGCGCAACCGCTACACCTTTGCAGCTGAAAAAGCAATGAAGCAAAAACTCCACGTAATCGAATGTGTTTTTCGCTTTACCGCAGACCAAGAAAAAGAACATGCCGGCATTTTCATGAACCATCTCAAAGAATTGGACGGCGAAACCGTTGCGGTTGACGGCACCTATCCGGTGGAAACTACCGAATCTGTACTGCAACTCCTCAAAAATGCACAGCACAACGAAATGGAAGAATTTGATCCGGTATATAAAACCTTTGCCGAGATTGCCGAAAAAGAGGGTTTTCCCGCTGTTGCCGCTTCGTTTCGCAATATAGCGCAGATTGAAAAAAGCCACAGCGAACGCTTTCAAAAATTTGCCGAGTGGATGGAACGAAATCAATTGTTCGTATCCGATATGGAATGTGGTTGGCTCTGCTTAAACTGCGGTCACATTCACACCGGTAAATCCGCTCCGCAAATGTGCCCCGTTTGTCAGCACGAGCAAGGCTATTTTGTACGCATCACAGTAGCACCGTATACCTCTGCGTGTTAAAAAAACGCCGTTTCGGAAATCTCCGGAACGGCGTTTTTAATACACGTTAACCGCGACGGCTGCGCAGCACTTCTTCAACAATGCGGCGGATCATCGCCTCATCCGGCACACCGGCAACACCGCCGGCCTTACCACAACAACCAAACAACTGCATTTTCTCGGAAACGGACACTTTAATAGCATCACGAATAGAAGGCAGCAAGTCAATAATACCCTTACCCATATCGGTAAAATGCGCCAGCGCAGCGGCGACAGCGGCAATGTTGATATCGGTAAAGATGTTCACCTTGGAAATACCCATTTCAATGCACTTGCGGAAATCTTCATCCGTCAAACCGGAACCGCCGTGCAACACCAAAGGCGTAGACACCGTGCTCGCGATCTTTTGAATACGGTCAAAATCCAGTTTCGGGGGCAGCTTGTAAGCACCGTGCGCGGTACCGACAGCGATCGCCAGCGCATCCACACCGGTACGCTCTACGAAATCCTTTGCTTCTTCGGGGGTAGTATAGAATTTCACCGCATCGTCCTGTTGTTCCGCCGTTGCAGCGCCTTCGGCACCGCCGACGTGACCGATTTCGCCCTCAATGGAAGCACCGTAGGAATGCGCGATATCCGCCATTTCCTTCACGCGTGCACAGTTATTCTCGTAAGTATCGGTAGAGCAGTCGTACATGATAGACGAAAAGCCGAGTTTAAGAGCTTTTAAGCAAGTCTCTTTATGCAAACCGTGATCCAAATGCACAACCACCGGAACCTTGGCGCGTTTTGCCATCGGAATCAAGATCATTGCCAAATCCTCAAGGGAATTGTACGGCAATAAGACTTCCGCCGTACCGAAAATAACCGGTGATCCGGTTTCTTCAGCTGCCGCAATGATACCTTGTGCGAGTTCCAGGGTTACGGCATTGAACAAGCCAACGGCATAGTGGCCTTTTTTGGCTTGGGGTAACACTTCGTTCATGGTTACTAACATAAAAAGATCCTCCGTTCTTTTAACAATCCAAACAATCAAGAATATTATAATACACTCTGCTAAAATTTTCAAGCATCAGAAACAAAAACCGTAACAAAATTTTGTCGAACGGTTATTGCGTTTCGTCAGCCATCAGTTTTTTGAACAATTCCGCATATTGTCTTTCGATAACCGAAAACTCAATACACGAAAAATCCAACGAGGCATACAACGGTGGAGGTGTTTCGGCAACGCGCTCCCCCATGATCTCCATAAACTCATGATACAGCATGGCATCATCCACCTCGAATATCTGACCACGTTCTTCCTCGGTCAGCGTCGGTGTGATCCATTTGTCAAATATCACGTTTTGCAGCCGTTCTTCTACTTCAAGATAATACGGCAGTAATTGTTTGATCGGACGCGTCACGTCCGAAAGGTACGCTTCACTCGCGTCGTGCAAAAGGCACCCAAGCTGTACCCGCTCGGAATACCCTCTCGCCTGCGCTTCCTTTGCGCAATTCACACAATGTTGCGCAACCGAATAAAAATATGGGAAATGCCCGTTTGCACGGCACATCAACGACAATGCGTGGGCAATATCCACTATTTCTATACCTTGCCCATCCGTATGTATGGGATCAAAAGGTTTCTTCGAATACGTTGTAATGGTACTCACGTTTACACCGCCTTATCTGCTAAAAAGTATACGCCATCCCTCTTGAGAAGTCAAGCCAATAGAGTATTGCATGTGTTACTCCGCTATGGTATACTTTTCTCCGAGGTGATACCTGTGGATAAACGACGATATATCAAAAGCATCTCACTTAATACGCCGATTGTTAGTCATTCCTATTTGAACTCACTTGCGGCTGTAAAACATCTGCAAAATCAACAGCAACTGGATTTTAATAGCGACGTCACCTTTTTTGTGGGCGAAAATGGGACAGGGAAATCCACGCTGATTGAAGCCATCGCGGTGGCATACGGCTTTAATCCCGAAGGTGGCAGCCGCAATTTTAATTTTTCCACCTGTCATTCACATTCAGAGTTGTGGGAACACATCACACTTGCCAAAACCGATTACGCAAAAGACGGCTATTTCCTTCGTGCGGAAAGTTTATATAACGTAGCAAGCAACATTGATAAATTAGACCGTATTCCCGCCGCCGCGCCCTCCGTCGTTTCGAGTTACGGAGGCGTTTCCTTGCATCATCAATCCCACGGCGAAAGCTTTTTATCCTTGGTGCAAAACCGATTCGGCGGAAACGGTCTGTATATTCTCGACGAACCGGAAGCCGCACTGTCACCAATGCGACTTTTCACTCTGATGATCGAAATGAATCGACTTGTAAAACAAAACTCTCAGTTTATTGTCGCCACCCACTCTCCCCTCTTGATGGCTTTCCCCAACGCTACGGTATACGAATTTTCCTCCAACGGCATCCGTCAGGTTGATTATCGAAACACCGATCATTATCTCGTCACCAAACGGTTTCTAAACGACCCGGAAGGAATGGTCAGGCAACTGCTAAACGAACAATGACAAAAGGCACCCAGCAGGGTGCCTTTTGTCATAAAAACTGTTTTAACATCTTTTGCGCGTTAGCGATTCTTTCGTCAATTTTTTCTTTACTTGTGTTCCAAGAACCGTCCTGATCTCCTTCAATAAACATTAAACAATGTTTGTCGGCAGGATTACTCATACATTCAAAAAATTCCTCTCTTGTTTTCAAGAGCTCAGCCATATGTTCTTTTGCTTTATCAATATTACCGACTTTAATATTTTGGCTGACCAATCCCGGCAACAGACAAGTTTTTTGAAAAATTTGACGATGTGGTAAATAGTCCCCGCCGGACAAAAAAGCATTTATCAATCGAAGCATATACTCATCCAGTTCCAAACTCGTTCTGTCTGCATCATGCCCGCCGTTGGCTCGAACTATACTACCCGCCAATCTGATGCAACGAGAAGTAAAGCGCGCAAGTTGTGCAAAGCTTTTTTTGACTTTTTGAAGAGCGATATCATTTTTATTGTCTGCAAAGGCAATTTCAGCTTCCCAGTAATCTCTAAAACCGAAAACATATGGCAAGTTTTGCAGATAGCTTTCAGCCCTCTTATTTTCCCCACATAGATCATACGCTCTTGACATCAAAAAGTGAGTCTTATAAATGCGATCGGAAACAGTCTCATATCGAAAAATACTATTGCCGTACCTTTCGCATTCCACCAAAAAATCTGTTTTAGCGACAGTGATTCTACCTTTCGCAAATAACGTAATGTATGATTCTAATGCAACAACCGCAATATCAGGAACATCAGGATGTTTGTTAAAAAACTTAGAGGAAAGCGCATACATTTCCTCTGCGTAGTTCAAATCGCTAATAAAATTAATACCGCCCACTTTACTGCGAATTGTGTTAACTTCTTTTTCAAAGGTTTCATCCGTATGTCCGAGAATTTTATCTGTGGAAATATCAAGTACGCGAGCTAAGGGAACAATTTGAGAAATATCGGGCATACCCGCATCCGTTTCCCATTTTGAAACAGCCTGTGTGGAAACGCCAATAAGCTCTGCTAATTCACTTTGTGTTAGACTTTTTTCTTTTCTGTGAAGTTTTATAGTTTGACCGATTGTCATTAGAATCACCTCGCTAAATATTCCGGTACCGTAACTATATAATAACAAATTAATTATACTGCGTACACCGATAAATTAGCAACAAAAAATCAACGGAGCGTGGAGAAATACAATGGTTATCCCCTTCTAAACTTGAAATTTAATGTTTTTTTACTTCATCCCAAATGTTTTTATATTCTAATTTTAATTTTCTATCCGCACAAATGATTATAGTGAATAATAAGTTTAGTCCATAGGCAAGTACAGCCAAAATATAAGCAATAACGAATAAAACAGATGGCATTCTGGTGGTTTCTAAAATTACTATTATTTGAAAAAATAGATAGGTAGAAAATATAATATTGCTAAAATTTTTCATTATGAACGCAACTTTAAACACAGATTTAATTAAGAATATTTTGGTAATACCTTTTCTTTGCTTATTTAAAAGCAAATTTTTAAATTCGCTAATATCATTTTCCCACTTAGTTTGAATTTCGTCACTATTTAATTCCATTTTGGCAAGATAAGTAGATATATAATAAACTACATTCCTACAATGTATAATTCGTGATAGTAAAACAGCCGAAATAAATAAAACAGCTAATAAAAAGACAATGTGTTCATACCAAGTTGTAAAAACAATCGAAAAACCTAGAAGAGTAATTATTAAATTGTTTAGAACATCTTGTTTTTTTATATTATCATAAATTTCGTTACGAAGTAATTTGTATTCTTCATTCATTTTCAAATTTCACCTTTCTAATATTAGTTTAGTTGGATTATAACATAACTTGTTGTCTGAATCAATTATTCATTATTCATCAGCAAAGCGATTTCATCATTCATTATTCATTGAAAATCCTGTCGAATGAATGATGAATAATGAAAAATGAATAGTGAATAATACAAAACAAAAATCCCATCGACTTGCAGTCGACAGGATTTTCTTTTTGGCGGAGAAGGAGGGACTCGAACCCTCGCGCCGGTTACCCGACCTACGCCCTTAGCAGGGGCGCCTCGTCACCAACTTGAGTACTTCTCCATAACAAACCGAATGCGGTGAGCAAACGGCCTATTTATTCACTTAAAAAGTGTGGCGGAGAGGAAGGGATTCGAACCCTTGGCTCTTTCGAGTCACCGGTTTTCAAGACCGGCTCCTTAAACCGCTCGGACACCTCTCCGTTTCCGGAACGAAAGTAATCATAACACTTTTTCGAACCGTTGTCAACAGAAAAGT
>JAZOAK010000029.1:0-10920 GCA_045595445.1 Acutalibacteraceae bacterium | reverse complement strand
CGTACCTAGGGTTCAAATCCCTAACTCTCCGCCATTGATTTCAACGGAGGATTCCTTCGATATTGGAATACACCGGCTTCTGAAAGAGGTGACAAGAATGAAAGAGAATATCCATCCCAAGTACGAGAAAACCACGATTACTTGCGCTTGCGGTGAGGTTATCGAAACCTCGTCCACCTGTGAGAATATCCGTGTGGAAATCTGCTCCAAGTGCCATCCGTTCTTCACCGGCAGACAGAAGCTGGTTGATACCGGCGGTCGTGTTGATCGTTTCAACAAGCGCTTCGGTATGAAAGAAGGCAAATAAGATTGTGGATAAGGGCAGTGCAGCAATGCGCTGCCTTTTCTCGTTGTGAGGTGGTAAAATGGAAGCAAGGTATAAAACCATCGCGAAAGCCGCAACAGCCGAATATGTGGATCGCCGTTCCCGTTTTATCGGTGCGGTATGCCCCGTCACAACCGAACAAGAAGCCTTAGACTTTATCGCCGCCAAGAAGAAAGAGCATTGGGATGCGCGCCACAACGTGTATGCCTACGTCCTGCGCGAGGGCGGTGTCAGCCGTTTTTCGGACGATAACGAACCGCAAGGAACGGCAGGGCTGCCCACCCTTGAAGTACTGCAAAAGCAGGGCCTTACCGATTGCGTCGTCGTTGTTACCCGCTATTTCGGCGGTATCTTGCTCGGTACCGGCGGCTTGGTGCGCGCGTATTCGCAAAGCGCCGCGCTTGCCGTCGCTGAGGCGGGTGTGATTGAGCGCCGCTTGTGCGCGTACGGTGAGATCACGTGCGATTACGCGCAGTACGGCTTTTTGCAATCACTCATTCCCGAATGTGGCGGCAAGGTGGATAACGCCACGTTTGAAAGCACCGTCACGGTGTCGTTACATCTGCCGATAGAAGCGGTGGATGCCTTTCAAAAACAACTTACCGACCGTTCTTGCGGGTCCCTGGTGTTTCACCCGTTGGACGAGCGGTACGATTCGTATTAAAAAATTTTTCTTTTTTAGAGGGAAATACGCGAAACGATGCGTATAACGAAATAGAAGGCGGTGATCGTATGGTGTCAAGAGAGAGAACCGAGCAAAACGAGCGGCTGATTTTATCACCGCGCGCGACGTTTGCGGCGAACAGCAAGGGACGCGAAAAAGCAGAAAACAAGTGCGATTTTCGCACGGATTTTCAGCGCGACCGCGACCGCGTGTTGCACAGCAAGGCGTTTCGTCGTTTGAAACACAAAACGCAGGTGTTTCTTTCTCCCAAAGGGGATCATTATCGCACCCGCTTAACGCACACGCTGGAAGTATCGCAGATCGCGCGCACGGTTGCGCGCGCCTTACAACTTAACGAGGACCTGACCGAAGCCATCGCCCTCGCGCATGATTTGGGGCATACGCCGTTCGGTCACGCGGGTGAGCGGGCGCTCGACCGTTGCATGGACGGCGGTTTTCGTCACTACGAGCAAAGCGTGCGCGTGGTCGAGTGTCTGGAAAACGACGGTCAAGGACTCAACTTAACGTTCGAAGTGCGCAACGGTATGCTCTGTCACACCAAAGGCGAGCAGGCGGAAACGTTGGAAGGGCGCATCGTGCGTGTGGCGGATCACGTCGCGTATATCAACCACGATATTGACGATGCTCTGCGTGCCAAAGTATTTTCGGAATCGGATATTCCGTCGGATATTCGTGCGGTGCTGGGGGAAACCCGCACCGAGCGTTTTGATACGTTGATCCGTTCGGTGGTGGAAAACAGCGGTGACGATATTCGCTTTGATCCCGCCGTGCAAAAATCGTTTGATGCGCTGCACACCTTTATGTTTGATCGCTTGTATTTGGATTCCATCGCCAAAGACGAGGAGAAAAAGGTGGATGAGTTCATCTGCCGCTTGTATGAATATTACGTTGCAGATGCCGCGCGGTTACCGGAGGAATTTCAACGGATCGCCGCGCGTGACGGCGTCGGTCGTGCCGCAGGTGATTATATTGCCGGCATGACGGATAATTTTGCACTGGAAAAATACCACGAATTGTTTATCCCGCGCGGATGGTCAGGACAACACATCAGCGCGATATAATATGAGAAATACAACATTGAAGAGAGGATACTCGTATGTTACCGGATAGCTTTATACAAGAATTGAATGCGAAAAATGATATTGAAAGTGTGGTCTCGTCGTACGTTTCGTTGAAACGGCGCGGTCGTAATTTAGTGGGACTTTGTCCGTTCCACGGCGAAAAAACGCCGTCGTTCAACCTCTATCCCGAAACCAATTCGTTTTATTGTTTCGGTTGCGGCGCGGGCGGCGACGTCGTCACCTTTATCCGCAAGATCGAGAATTTAAGTTATATTGACGCGGTCAAGTTTTTGGCAGACCGCGCGGGAATGTCGATGCCGGAACAATCGTACAACGATGTAACGGCAAAACAGCGGATGCGTATTTTGGAAGCCAACCGTGAAGCGGCTCGCTTATTCCATGCGTATCTGTACTCGCAAGGCGGTCGCGCGGGCCTCGACTACTATCACAGTCGCGGCTATACCGATGCCACCATCCGACATTTCGGGTTAGGCTACGCCCCGCAAAGTTTTAAATTTTTGCGGTCCGAATTGCGAAAAAAAGGCTTTCATGACGAAGAATTGGTGCTCGCGTGGCTGTGTGCCAGAAGTAAAAACGGACGGGGGATCTACGATATTTTCCGCAACCGCGTCATGATCCCCATCATCGACGTGCGCGGCAACGTCATCGCGTTCGGCGGCCGCGTGCTGGATGATTCCAAACCGAAATATCTCAACTCCGGAGATACCTTGGTGTTCAAAAAGACAAACAACCTGTTTGCGCTTAACTTCGCCAAGCAGCAAAAAACGGATCACCTTATTTTGTGCGAGGGCTATATGGACGTCATCGCCCTGCATCAAGCGGGCTTTCAAAATGCGGTGGCGGCGCTCGGCACCTCGTTTACCGCGGAGCACGCTCGGCTCCTGTCACGGTATACGGATGAGGTCGTGCTGGTATTCGATGCGGATGCCGCCGGGCAAAAAGGCGCGCAGCGCGCCATCGGGTTGTTGCGTGACGTTGGGCTGCGGATTCGTTTGGTTACGATTCCCGACGGTAAGGATCCGGACGAGTTCATCAAGAATAATGGACCCGAACGGTTTAAGTTGCTTGTAGAACGCGCGTCAAACGACGTTGAATACCGCCTTATTGAGCTCGGCAAACGGCATTTGCTGAGCACGACCGACGGTAAAGTGAACTACCTCAAAGAAGCCACCGAACTGCTTGCGGGCCTGCATAGTCCGCTCGAACGGGACGTGTATCTCGGCCGCTTGGCGGCGGATCTGCACGTGTCCAAAACGGCATTGCAATCCCAACTCAGTTTTCAGTTGAAGCAGCGGCAAAAGCGCGAGAAGAAGCAAGAATTTTCGCGGATGGTGCGTAATACCGAAAGTTCCACGCAAAAGGTCAATCCCGATGCCAAAGCGCACGTGCGCGGCGCCGGTGCGGAGGAGAGCTTGCTCGGCGCGATCTTACTTAATCCCGATTGGTTGACCGCCATTGCGCCGCTCTTGTCGCCAGAGGAGATGATTACGCCGTTTAACCGAAAGGTGTACGAGCAACTGCTCGATCGACATCAACAAGGATCAAGCATAGAACTCAGTTTTTTATCGGAAGAGTATGAACCCGATGAAATGGCATATATTACGAAAATGGTGCGGGATGCGCGTGAGCGGGTATCGTCGCTCACCGTCGATGAGGCAAAACGTTATGCGGCGGTTATCAAAAGCGAGCATCAGTTGGCGGCACTCCGGCAACCGTCGGAACTCACCCCCGAGCAAATTCAAGAAAAGCTCAACGTTATGAAGCAGATGAAACAATAACGATTACCTTAGTGTGACAGAACTCGAATCTGTCACACCTTACAAATGGAAAATTCCCGTTCGCCGTTGCCTTGTCGCTTGCGATCCGCCAGGATAGCGGCGCTTCGCGGCTTAGGCGAAACAAAAATTCTGTCACACTAAACGGAGGAATGAAAAATGCAAGAAAACAAAGCCGACATTCTCAAAGAAGTCACCGGTCAGGACTCGCTCGTATCTGATGATCTGTTGGACGTTACCTTGGTGAAAAAGGATAAAAAGACCCAACTCAACGAATTGATCGAACTCGGTCGCACCAAGGGAAAACTCACCACGCAAGAGATTTTAGATGCGATGGAAAATCTGGATTTTGATCCGGAACAGATGGACAAGCTGTATGAAACGCTGGAAAGCATGAGCATTGAGGTCATCGATGATTTCAGCGAAACGGTGTTTGAAGAAATGGAAGCCGCCGTCGAAGTCGCCGAAGCCGAGAGCAACGACGACGGTTCCGGTGACGGTGTTTCCACCGACG
Source organism: Acutalibacteraceae bacterium (assembly GCA_045595445.1). Taxonomy (GTDB): domain Bacteria; phylum Bacillota; class Clostridia; order Oscillospirales; family Acutalibacteraceae; genus RGIG3009. The sequence goes on along the minus strand of JAZOAK010000029.1, from coordinate 6,539 downwards.
ATCCGGTCAAGGTGTACTTGAAGGAGATCGGTCGCGTTCCGCTGCTGTCGCCCGAAGAGGAGATCGAATTATCCATCAAGATCGCCGAAGGCAGCGATTATGCAAAAAAACGGCTGTCCGAAGCCAACCTCCGTTTGGTCGTCAGTATTGCGAAACGCTACGTCGGTCGCGGCATGCAGTTTTTGGATCTGATCCAAGAGGGCAACCTCGGTCTGATCAAGGCGGTTGAGAAGTTCGACTATACCAAGGGCTTCAAATTCTCCACGTATGCCACGTGGTGGATTCGTCAGGCGATCACGCGTGCGATCGCCGATCAGGCGCGTACCATTCGCAGCCCCGTCCACATGGTGGAAACCATCAACAAAGTGAAAAAGGTATCCAGCCAGTTGTTGCATAAAAACGGTCACGAGCCGACGGCAGAGGAGATCGCCGTCGAATTGGATATGCCGGCGGAAAAGGTGCGCGAGATCATGCGCGTGGCGCAAGAACCGGTGTCGCTTGAAACCCCCATTGGTGAGGAAGAAGACAGCCACCTCGGCGACTTTATTCCCGACGACGAAGCCCCCGCACCCGCAGATGCGGCGTCCCGTATGTTGCTTCGTGAACAATTGCGCGATGTGCTTGGCACGCTCACCCAACGTGAAGCGCGCGTGCTGTCGTTGCGTTTCGGTTTGGAGGATGGTCGTCCGCGCACATTGGAGGAAGTCGGCAAAGAATTTGACGTCACGCGTGAGCGTATCCGTCAGATCGAAGCGAAAGCGTTACGCAAGCTGCGTCATCCCAGTCGCAGCAAAAAATTAAAGGATTTCTTAGATTAACACTTGACAACCGCCGTATTTGTGGTAGAATGAAGTTCGTGCCGTAAGTACGGTTACTCGGGCCTTTAGCTCAGTTGGTTAGAGCAACCGGCTCATAACCGGTTGGTCCCGGGTTCGAGTCCCTGAAGGCCCACCATTACAAACACGGTGTAGGGGAGACATCTCCTACACCTGTATATAGGGGCATAGCTCAGTTGGTAGAGCAGCGGTCTCCAAAACCGCGTGCCGAGGGTTCGAGTCCTTCTGCCCCTGCCAAAAAATAGACTTGCAATAGCAAGTCTATTTTTTTATCCATTGCGAAAGCAATGGTATATCATCAACAATGGCAAATTGCCATTGTTGTATCTCATCAGTCCGTTAGGACTGCACATCATCACGCGAAGCGTGTCGCGGGGCGCGTATGCGAGCGCTCGCGGTGCAAGATACACGCCGTCTGTTTGCTCAAATTTGATTGAGTGTGACTAAATTGAAAAACAAAAAAGTCATTTTGTAAATAAAACAAGCAGACATTGACATCAATCAACAAGAGTAATAGAATCAAGGTGAATCAACAAGGAGGAAATGAAAATGGAATTTTTATTGGATACGGCAAACGTTGACCAAATCAAGAAATACAGCGAGATCTACAACGTAACGGGTGTAACGTCAAATCCGACCATTATATCCCGCGAGAAGTGCGAGTTTTTCCCGGTTCTCTATAAAATAAGGGAGATCATTGGTGATAAACAACTCCACGTTCAGGTGACGGGACATACCTTTGAGGAAATGGTAAAAGAAGCCGAAACGATTGTTAAGAACATTGACAAAAACGTCTATATCAAGGTGCCCGCAAACGAAGAGGGGATCAAGACGATGAAGGCGCTGAAAGAGAACGGCTATAATGTTACGGCAACGGCCATTTATACCGTTCAGCAGGCGGTGATGGCGGCGAGTGTCGGTGCCGATTATGCTGCGCCGTATTTTAACCGTATGTGTAACAATAACTATAATGCGCCCGAGGCAATTTCCGAAATGGCAAAGCTGTATACGATGTATAACAAGCCGACAAAATTGCTTGCGGCAAGCTTCAAGAACACAAATCAGATCATGCAGGCGTTGTTATCCGGTGCCAAAGCGGTTACGGTTTCACCCGAGCTTTACACCATGATGTTTGACAGTCCCTTTATTGAGTCGGCGATTTCAAAGTTCGATGAGGACTGGGCAGGTGTTTACGGGGATAAGAGAATCTACGAGCTTGGATGAGAGGAAACAAACATGCGATTTAAAAGCAAAAAAGTTGTGGTAACGGGTGCCGCAAGCGGTATCGGTGAAGCCATTGCCATGGGCTTTGCAAAAGAGGGTGCCGACGTCGCCTTTATGGATATCAATAAAGAAAATGCCGACACCTGTGCACGCCTGGCAAAAGAACAATACGGCACAAACTGTATAGGGTTAGCTGTCGACGTATCGGATAAGGCAAGCGTTGAAAACGGCTTTGCTGTTGTGGAGGAAGCCTTTGGCGGAGTGGATGTTTTTGTAAACTGCGCCGGTATCTCCGTTATTGTACCGCTGCTGGATTGTACGGAGGAAATCTGGGACAAGACGATCGATATCAATCTAAAAGGCGCCTTCTTGTGTATGCAGTGCGCCGTGAGAATTATGGAAAAACAGAAAGCAGGCTCCATTATCTGTATGTCCTCTCAGTCGGGAAAGGTGGGAGGCAGTGAATATCAGGCATACTGTGCCAGTAAGTTTGGTATTATCGGGCTTGTCCAGTCTACCGCTATGGAGTTTGCCAAGAAGGGGATCCGTGTCAATGCGGTTTGCCCCGGTGTGGTTAAAACGCCTCTATGGGACAAACAAACAGGTGACTACGCCAAAAAGAGAAACATAAAGCCCGAAGAAGTAATGCCGTATTTTGAGTCGAAAATACCGATGGGAAGAATCGGCTCATTGGAAGATGTCGTAAACGTAACGTTTTTTCTTGCGGGGGATGACTCTTCCTATCTCACCGGTCAGTCATTGAATGTGGCGGGCGGACAGATCATGTAACGCGAATGGACGAGTCCGTCCAAAGAGTATTGCTAAAAAAGCTTGGAACCACCCATTGGGTGGTTCTTTTATTTGCGCAAAGCAACTCGCAGATGTGATCACACTACCCCTTTGCTCATTCGCCTATACCTATACTTTAACTTTTTCAACCAAACGGACAAGAATAACATCTTGTTCTTTTCGTGATAATTTGGTATACTAACGGCAGAATATTGATGGAGTGATGCAACATGAAAACGGTACTGTTTCCGTATGGTAAAGACAAAATACGCTACGATTTTAAGGATGAGGAACTTATCGGTGTGCTCACCTCGTCCATCGAAGAGTATACCCCCACGGCGTGCGAGTGTGAACTTGTAAAGAACGCGCTCGAGAACCCGATCGGTTCACAGCGTCTGTGTGAATTGGCAAAAGGCAAACAAAACGTCGTGATCATCGCAAGCGACCACACGCGACCGGTGCCGAGTAAGGTGATCATGCCGCTGATGCTCGAGGAGATCCGCAAAGGCAACCCCGATGCCGACATCACCATTCTTATCGCCACAGGTTGCCACCGCGGCACCACCAAAGAGGAACTTGTGAGCAAATTTGGCGCAGATATCGTTCAAAACGAGAAGATCTATATTCACGACTGCGATGAGCGCGAAAAGCTTATCAATATCGGCAAACTGCCGTCGGGCGGCGATTGCGAGATCAATTCCATTGCCATTCAAGCCGACCTGCTGGTCGCGGAAGGGTTTATCGAGCCCCATTTCTTCGCCGGTTTTTCCGGCGGCAGAAAAAGTGTGTTGCCGGGTGTGGCGGGCAGAGCGACGGTGCTTGCCAACCATTGCTCGGAGTTTATCGCCCATCCGCGTGCCAGAACCGGTATGCTCAGCGGCAACCCGATCCACGAGGATATGCTGTGGGCAGCCGAGCAGGCGAAATTAGCCTTTATCGTCAACGTCGTGTTGAATGCCGAAAAGAAAGTGCTGTTTGCTACCGCGGGCGCACCGCAAGCGGCACACAAAGCGGGAACAGATTTCTTATCCTCGTTGTGCGGTGTTTCAGCCGTGCCGGCAGACGTTGTTATTACGACTAATGGTGGGTATCCGCTCGATCAAAATATCTATCAAGCGGTCAAGGGAATGACTGCTGCCGAAGCCACCGTCAAGGAGGGCGGTGTCATCATTATGCTGGCATCGTCCGACGACGGTACGGGTGGCGATCATTTTTACCGCCAGATGGCGGAAACAGCCGACATCGGCGAAACGATGGCAATGTTCTTGAATCGCGGTCGAGGCGAAACCGCTCCCGATCAGTGGATGTCGCAGATTTTCTTGCGTATTTTGATGAAAGCCACCGTGATCTATCTTTCCAACGCACCCGATGAGATCGTGGAAGCGATGCATATGATCCCCGTCCATTCCTTAGACGAAGCGCTGGCAAAAGCGCGCGAGCTTTTGGGCAAAGAGGATGTGCAAATCGTTGCCGTTCCCGACGGGGTATCCGTTATCGTAAAATAACGCAACCGGACGGTTTGCCGTCCGGTTTTTTTCTATTCTTTTCCCGCATACACTGTGTTGAGGTGAGAATATGAGAGAGAAAGAATACGACCGCGCGAAGGCGGTCACGTACGCCAAACGCTGGGCGCTGTCCCGTAATCCCGCGTATTATGACTTTGAGGATATCGGAGGAGATTGTACCAACTTCGCGTCACAATGCTTGTACGCGGGCGCAGGTGTTATGAACTACACGCCTGTGATGGGTTGGTATTATCGCTCGTCCCGTGACCGCACCGCCTCGTGGAGCGGCGTGGAATATTTGTATAACTTTTTAGTAAACAACCAATCGGTCGGTCCGTACGCACACACGGTACCCCAAAGCGAGGCGCAGGCGGGGGATATTGTCCAACTGGGGAGAGGCGGCGATTTTTATCATTCGCCGTTTATCACGGCGACCACACCCACGATTTTAGTCGCGGCGCACACGTTTGATGCGCTGGATCGCCCGCTTGCGTCTTACGCATACGAAACCGCACGGTTTTTACACATCGACGGTGTGCGCACGTGGTAACTTTAAAAGAAAATGTTGTAAATTAAGCGAAAATATGATAATATGATGCCATATTTTTGAAGGGAGGGGATACGTTGTGTCCATGAAATGCAAGATCGATTGCCATACACATATCGTCAACGATATGATTAAAGCGGCGTATTTTGATCGCACAGATGGTTACGCGTTAGTAATGCCGTTCCTCGAAAAATTCGCCGGCAATGCTCCTCCCGACCGCAGCGCGGATACCGTTCAAAACGATGCACGGCTGTTTTTGTGTCCCGCTATTGATATCAGTGGTGATATTCCGTCACAGCTCGAAGCGATTGAGCCGTACTTGGAAATGTACCGCGTGGTGGGGCTCAAGATCTATCTGACGTATCAAACGGGGCGTGCAGACGACGAGCGTTTGCGTCCCGTATACGAATTTGCCGAGCGGCACCGTCTGTCCGTTACCTATCACACGGGCTCGTGCTCGCTGGTATTGCCGACGGACAATGATATGGAGGGCTCCAACGCGCGGTACGTGCAGAACGTTGCGCGGGAATTTCCGAACGTGAATTTTATCGTCGCGCATATGGATGATCCTCGCTACGAGGAATGCATCCGCATTGTGCACGAGCAGGCGAATATGTTTACCGATTTTTCTGGCGCTTACGAGCCGGGGACACAGGAGGGCGCTGATATGCAATGGGCGATCGATACCTTTGCGCGCGCCATTCACCAGTACCCCGATACCTATCAAAAAATTCTGTACGGCACGGATTTTTGCCCACCGATCAACCTGTCAGCGATCGACGAATACGATACGACTATCGCCGGCATCTTCAAGGCAGAGTGCTTTGAGGATATTTATTACAACAACGCTCTTCGAGCGTTTCCCTTACTTTCGAAGTATATTAAGGAGGAAGTGTTATGACAAAGCAAAAACCCACGTTTAAGAGTTTTATCAAATCGTTTACACCGTACCAGGTGATTTATTTGGCGGCGGTTATTATCCTGACAGCTGTATTTTCTATCTTTTTCCCTGACATTATGTTGGGATACGAAGGCGTTGCACTGGTTGCTTGTGCGATCATCAGCACCATCTCTAATCCGCTGTGCGAGTTGCTCATTTCCAAGCAAAGCAAATGGAATTTCGTGGTCGATTTCTTTTTGATTGAGATCCCCGAACTCGTGATCTGCTTAAATTTCGGTTGGTATGCCGTGGCGGCAACCGTCGTCTTCTTCTGGATGCCGATCGATGTTATCAGCTTTATTCGTTGGAACAAGCATCCCGATACGGATGACGCAAATCTCACACAAGTCAAACGTTTGAAGCCGTGGCAGTCGCTCCTTATTGTTGTGGCGATCTTTGTTTTCGGTTTTGTTGTCGGCCGGTTATTGCAACTGATCCCCGGCGCATCGGATACGTACCTGGATGCGTTCGCGTCGGCTGTTGGTATGGCAAACGGCATTTTACTGCTTCTCCGTTACAGTGAACAGTGGCTTGCTTGGCTCATCACCACGGTCTTGTATCTCTTTATGGACATTTCGTCCGGCATGTACATTCTGCTTATCACCGAGGTCGCGATGCTTATCAATACTATTTACGGTATCGTGAAATGGTATTTGTACACGAAAAAGCAAGCCGCCAAGCAGCAAGAAGTCGGAGGC
>JAZOAK010000028.1:0-13117 GCA_045595445.1 Acutalibacteraceae bacterium | reverse complement strand
AATCTTTATTAACGGGTAGTGTGTTCCTTTCTCGTTTGCATTGTTTAATTTTCAAGGTCCTTTTGCTTCCGCTTTTTTGCGGCAGCTTTGCTATAATACCACCCTAATTCCCCTTTGTCAACACTTTTTTGAAGCTTTTTTAAGAAATTTTTGAATTTTTTTGATAATGTGAAAAAACGCCGGCAAACGCCATGCGTTTGCCACCGTTTATCGGTATGGTTTCCTTAAACCGTTTCGTGATCAATGGTGATCTCATAGCGTATGGTTTCAAGCGGATCATCTGTAATGGACACGTACTCCGGTTTGATATACATAGTGACTTCGTTGGTGCCGCCGGAAACCACCACAAAATCCTCACTCATACCGGCACTTTGTGCTTTGGCGATCTCAGCGTCTTGTTCGGTATAAATGGCGATAACCACCTTAGAGATGTGTTCGTCGGTATCCAAGTTGTTGCTGAAACCGACGGTGACCATCATACCGTCTTCTACCGTGTAGTAGGCTTCCGTTATCATCGAAAGGATCTTTTCTTCCTTTAATTCTTCGTCATCCAGCGATCCGTAAAACGTAGGTGTCGATTCCCGCGGTTCGCGCGCGGCAAGATCTTTTTGGGCAACGCTTCCGGAAATAGCACCGACCACCAACACCGCCACAACGACAAGCAGCGAAATCCCTGCTATTAAAATCGTTGACTTGATCTGCTTGCGCTGTGCCACGGCAATTTCAGATTTTTGTTCATCCGACAATTGAACCTGCACTTCAACATCCTCTGTACCTAAGATGTGTTCGCTGCGCTCTTGTTGCTTATCCGATCTCATAATGTCCCCTGCTTTCTTTATAACGATATATATTATACAGAAAACTCTGTTATTCGTCAAGAAAAAAGCACCGCCCGTGGGCGGTGCTTTGCTGTTTGGGATCTTAAAACATTTCGCCGACTTCTTCAACGAGATCGCTCATGTTTTTCAGCGCTTTGCCGAGATTTTTTTTGAGACCTTTTTTGCCGCTGTGCATATACTGGTTACCCACCGCACCCGCAAGACAACCGACCGCTAAGCCGATGCCCATGCCTCTCATAAATTTCATAAGACCTTTTGACACAGTTACCACTCCTTTTCTGTGATTAGCGTGTACCGTTATCCGCTAAAACTTACAAGGGAGTTTTTAGCAAAAAAGGTTCTGCATTATCAGCAGAACCTTTCGATAGGTTATTCACTTTTGGCTTGTTTCATTTCAACAAAGTCCGCAATCAATTCCACCGCGTTGTCAAAGCCAACGGTACTGGTGTTGATACACAGATCATAGGTGCCGGCGACACCCCATTTTTTGCCGGAATAGAAGTTATAATAACTGGCGCGACGTTTATCGCTTTTGGTAATACGGTTTTTGGCTTCCGGCAACGTAATGTGGTCATATTCCGCAACGCGCTCCATGCGATCGTTTAGATCGGCATGCACGAAGATACTCACGAGACCCTCATGATTTTCAAGCACGTAATCCGCACAACGACCCACGATCACGCAAGAACTTTTTTCCGCCAGTGAGCGAATCGCGTCAAATTGCGCTTGAAACACCTGTTGATTAACCGGCAACGAATAATTGACCACGCCGCCATCCGCCACCGAATAGGCTCCGGTCGACAACGAATACAGCAAGCTATTGGTGGGTTTTTCATCAAAATAATGTAACACTTCTTCTGACAGGCCGCTTTCCTGTGCCGCGTGTGTAATCAATTCCTTATCATACAGCGGTACGTTTAGCCGTTTTGCCAGACGGCGCCCGATCTCATGACCGCCGCTTCCAAACTGACGGGCAATGGTGATGATAATGTTTTTACTCATAGGTCACACTCCTTAATATCGTGCTAAATACCGATCAAGTTCCCACTGGGTAACGCGCACCTTGTACTCGTCCCATTCTTCCGATTTGTGTTGCACGTAACGAGTAAAGATGTGCTCGCCCAAGGTATCGCGGATCAAACGGTCCGCTTTCATCGCGCGAACTGCCTCTTTCAAGTTGGAAGGCAGATGCGCAATGCCCAACCGCTCGCGTTCGTCCTCGTCGAGTTCAAACAGATTTTCCTCGACAGCCGGCGGCGGCATTAACTCACGGCGAATGCCGTCAAGGCCTGCCGCCAAGCACAATGCCAACGTGAGATATGGGTTTGCCGACGGATCGGGATTACGCAATTCTAAACGCGTAGCCATACCGCGGGACGCGGGCACACGCACCAACGGACTGCGATTACTTGCCGACCACGCGACATATACCGGCGCTTCATAACCGGACACCAACCGTTTATAGGAGTTTACAAGCGGATTGGTAACGGCGCTCATACCGCGCACGTGCTCCAAAATGCCCGCGATAAAATGATGAGCGGTTTTGCTGAGTCCCATCACACCGTCGGGATCGTAAAACGCGTTTTTACCGTCTTTTATTAAGGACATATTTACGTGCATACCGTTGCCCGCCTTACCAAAAACCGGTTTGGGCATGAACGTAGCATACATATTATGACGGTGGGCAATGGTTTTGACCGCCAGTTTGAAGGTCGCAATATTATCCGCTGCACGGAGCGCATCGGTATATTTGAAATCGATCTCATGCTGACCGTTGGCGCACTCGTGATGCGAGGCTTCGATCTCATACCCCATATCCTCAAGGGTCAAACACATATCGCGCCGTGCCGCCTCACCGAGGTCGGTGGGACCCAATTCAAAATAGGCACCGCGATCCTTACTGCGGGTGGTGGGGTATCCGTTCTCGTCGTTATCGAACAGGAAGAACTCACATTCCGGTCCCACGTTAAACGACGAGAAGCCCATCTCCTCCGCTTGTTTCAACACGCGTTTGAGCAAACCGCGGGGATCGCCCTCAAACGGTGTGCCGTCCGGCTTATACACATCACAGATCAAACGAGCAACCTTGCCCTTGCTCTCCTCGTACCACGGGAAGATCAAAAAGCTGTCGTAATCGGGATACAGATACATATCCGATTCCTCGATGCGCACAAACCCTTCAATCGAAGAGCCGTCGAACATACACTGATTATTTAATGCCTTTTGCAACTGGCTTGCCGTGATCGCCACATTTTTGAATGCGCCGAAAATATCGGTGAATTGCAAACGAATAAACCGTACGTTCTCTTCTTCAACAATACGCACGATGTCCGCTGCCGTATACTTACTCATACAATAGCCCTTCTTTCTTACTCTGTATTATGTCATTCCGATCGGGGTCTTGTCAATATATTTTTAGTATATTTCTCTGTCGGTCGCGCGATACTAACACGAAAGGAGGAATCCGCATGCCAAAAAAAGATAAACGTCCAACACGCATCTATCCCGACAGCCGACCGACGGCGGTTACAGGATCCCCCGCCAAACCAGTAAAATCAGAACCAACGTCAGCAACACCGCCAGACCGACCGTCCACACGCTGATCCCAATTTTGCGATTGTGCGCGTTCACGGTTTGTGGCACCAGATGCGCCTTGCGCAGCGTACTCACGACCGTTTTATACAACAATACGGTAAGTACCGCATTGAGCGCCGCTTTCAGCAAATTAAACGGTAAGAATGCCGGTAACAACAGTTCCACAACCGCTTGACGCGGCATATTCATATAGATCGGTGTAATCAACCAGTTCCACAGCAGCATACCCGCCGTCATCAACAGGGCACCGCATACAAGTCCGAAAATGGCGCTTTTCAAATGGCGCTTGCGCTGATACAGGACCGCGGACGGCAGAATAAACAGTACCGACGACAGCACGTTCATTAGCAATCCGATCGCACCGGTATCGCTGACCGTCACCAATTCCAACAAGGCAACGACAACCGCTGTTCCGATAGCGGGAAGCGGTCCGTATAACATTCCGCAGATCGCTAAAATGCAATCTTTCGGCTCGTACTTCAAAAACAGTACCACCGGTATGCGGAACATCGCCACACAAGCGTACGCCAATGCCGCCATCAACGCGAGCACCACCAAGCGCTTGGTGTCAATTTGTTTTACTTTGTTCATCCGAAATCCCTCACAGTCTAAAAAACGCCCCACAGACAATAGCTGTGGGGCATTTGTTTTTGATATAACCTCTTCTTTCATCCGGACTGTACCGTCGGCTTTGGAATTTCACCAAATCAACACGTTCGTGCTCGCGGGCTATACCGCCGGTGGGGAATTTCACCCCGCCCCGAAGACTATTCATTTTCCTTTATTATATGCCTGTCTGCCATTTCCGTCAAGCGGAAAGTATGAAAGAGGCAACGCCAAAATAGACCAACAAGGAAATGGCATCCACAATGGTAGTAATAAACGGACTTGCCATGACGGCGGGATCAAGTCCGATTCGTTTGGCGATCATCGGCAAGGAACACCCCACCAATTTGGAAATCAGCACGGTAAAGAACAACGCAATACACACAATTGCCGCCTCCGGCAAGGAAACCGGAACGCCCAACAGCCACCGATCCACCGCTAAGATTTTGACGAAGGTCGCCACCGCCAAAGCGGCACCACACAAAAGCGCCACCCGACATTCTTTCCATAACACGCGGAAAAGATCGCGGAAACGAATATCGTCAAGAGCCAACCCACGAATGATCGTAACAGAAGACTGACTGCCGCTGTTACCGCCGGTACCCATGAGCATCGGGATAAACGCGGTCAGCGCCATCGAAGCCGCCAAAGCGGATTCAAACGTGGTGATGATCATGCCGGTAAAGGTGGCAGATACCATGAGTAATAATAACCACGGAATACGTTTGCAAAAGAGTTCCAACACGCCGGTACGGAAATACGATTTATCCGTCGGCGTAATAGCCGCCATCTTTTCAAAATCCTCGGTGGTTTCCTGTCGCATAATATCCACGACATCGTCCACCGTGATAATACCGACCAAACGGTTTTCGCTGTCCACGACCGGCAAGGCGATCAAGTCATAGCGAGCAAACAAATCGGCTACCTGTTCCTGATCTTCGGTTGTGATCGTCGAAATCACGTGGGTATCCATCAGATCACCCACGCGATCGTCTTCGTGTGCCAGCAACAACTCGCGCGCTGTCAAAACACCTTGTAAATGACGATCGTTGTCGATAACGTAACAAGTATAAATGGTTTCCTTGTTTGGTCCGTGCGCCCGAATATACCGCAATGCCGCCGCCACCGTCATATCGGCTTTGAGATTGACAAACTCGGTCGTCAAGACGCTGCCGGCACTGTTGTCCGGATACCGCAAGATTTGATTGAGTGCCCGCCGATCTTCCGGCGACGATACTTTGAGCAATCGTTTGACAACACTTGCCGGCATTTCTTCAAGCAAGTCTGCCGTATCGTCCAAATACAGCTCTTCCAGCATTGCCGCCAATTCGCGATCCGTAAACGCACGAATGAGCACTTCTTGCGTATCCGGATCCATGTACGCAAAGGCCTCTGCCGCAAGCGCCTTCGGCAACAAACGATACAACGTTGGTTGCTGTGTACTCGGCAATTCCTCAAACAATTCGGCAACGTCTACGGCGTTTTGCTCACTGAGCCACGCGCGTATTGCAGAAAACTGCCGTTCTTCCAACCATTGTACCAGCTTTTCTTGATCATTTTCCCAGTTGTTTATCATATCAAAAAACCTCCCATCCGTTTCCGGCGGGAGGTTTTTAAGTGCACGCAAAAATGCAGGGATACGTTATCCCCGTCTGCAAACACTATGAACCGCCGACGCCGGCATTTTGTTGTTACGCTGTCGAGGGTCGCCCGTATCCATAGCATTCACGTTCCTTTCCGTTTTATCATTATCATATTGCTCACAAATTTTTTTCATTCTACCAAAACCTTGTCAAATTTGCAAGAAAAATTTTTGATTTAAGCAAAATACCTTGCGTTTGAATGGGAAAAGTTGTATAATAGCCCTTGTATAAGAGGGTTTTTTCGGCATAGACTGGAGGGCAGAACAGTGGCTGGCGACTTGCATTGTCACACAAAAATATCGGACGGTTCACTCGGTATCGAGGATCTGATCAGTATCGCAAAACGGAAAGGGCTTTCCACCATTTCGGTGACGGATCACGATACCACTGCCGCGGCGACGCGTGCTGTCATTCTCGGCAAGCGTTTGGGCGTTCAGGTGCTTCACGGTGTAGAGCTGTCCACTATGGATCACGCGCGCGGTCGCAAAGCGCATCTGCTGTGTTATCTGTGCGATTCCCCCGATCGGTTGGAGGGATTGTGTCGTCGGATCGGTGAAGGTCGTCGTGCCGCCGGTATGGAAATGGTACGCAAGGTGATGCGGTATTATCCCATCACGCCCGAGTTAGTTGTCAAATGTGCGACCGGCAGCACCAATATTTTCAAGCAACACATTATGCACGCGTTGTTGGATGCGGGCTATACCGATTCGCTGTACGGCGAGCTGTTCCACAAGTTGTTCGGCAAGGACGGCTCTGCCGTCGTACCGATCGAATACCCCGACACGCGTGACGTGCTCACCGCTATTCATGAAGCGGGCGGCATTGCCGTGCTGGCACACCCGCACGTGTACCAAAGCGAAGAGCTGCTTACAGAACTCGTGTCACTCGGTTTAGATGGTGTTGAAGTGTGGCATCCCAACCACTCCGAAGAACAAAAACAAGCTTTGCTGGACCTTGCCACACAACACTCGCTGCTCACCACCGGCGGATCGGATTTTCACGGTATGTATTCTCGTACCGCACGCCCGCTCGGTTCCACTTCCGTTTCGGATGACTGTGTGGACGCCTTACTTCGTTACAAGCAACAACTGACAAAGAAAGGTTGATTCATTTGGCGTATCGTTATCAGACGCGCGGCGTCTGCTCGCGTTCGATCACGTTTGACGTAACAGACGGTCGCGTACGCAACGTGCAGTTCGAGGGTGGATGCAACGGCAACACAAAAGGCATCGGTGCTTTGGTAGAGGGTATGGAAGCACAAGAAGCCATCCGCCGCTTATCCGGCATCCGCTGTGGATTCAAATCCACCTCGTGTCCCGATCAATTGGCAAAAGCCTTACAAGAAGCCTTAAATAACGCATAACAAAACCGCCACGAAACATCGTGGCGGTTTCTTTATATCACGGTACCGTAGCACACGCCGTGTTGCTGTTTTGTAATGACGACCTGACAAAGTGTTCCCTCTTTGCCACCGTCAACGATCACCGGTACGTAGGTATCGGTATACCCTTCTAAACGACCATCTTCACGCGCCGTTTCGAGCAGCACTTCAACCGTCTTACCGACAAGACTTTGCGCATACGTTTCCGCACATTGTTCACCCATCTCAATCATCAAGCGGTTACGGCGGGCTTTTTCCGCTTTCGATACCTGCCCTGCCGCCTTCGCCGCCGGCGTGCCCTCACGCTTGGAATACGCAAAGCAGTGGATGCGGGAAAACGCGATTTCCTTTGCAAAAGCAAGAGAGGCATTAAAGGCTTCTTCACTCTCACCGGGGAACCCAACCATAATATCGGTCGTCAGCGCCGCGTTTGGAAACCGCAAACGCAGTTTATCACATAGGGTACGGTATTCCGCTGTCGTATAATGGCGATTCATGCGTTTTAGCGTGGCATCACAACCGCTTTGCAGCGCTACATGGAACTGCGGACACAACTTGTCACACGCCGCCAGCCGATCGATTACGTCATCGGTCAGATGATCCGGCTCAATGGAACCCAGCCGCACACGGCGAATCCCCTCCACCGCACAAACACGCTCTACGGCATCACAGATGGACAGCCCCAAATCCTGCCCATAGGCAGTCAAGTTAATGCCAACCAATACGACCTCAACATACCCTTGATGTGCTAACTCACGAACTTCTTGTTCGATCTCGTCAAGCGGTTTGGAACGCACACGTCCTCGGGCATACGGAATGATGCAGTACGAACAAAAGCGATTGCAGCCGTCCTCAATTTTTAAGAACGCACGGGTGCGTCCTTGAAATTCACGAATCGACAGTTTCTCAAAGGCGGTATCGTGCGGCGCAATATCCACCACCCGCGTGCGACAAGCCAAAAATTGTTGCAATTTGGCGGGCAGTTCGTTTCGTTTGGCGTTGCCGAGGATAATATCCGGTTCTGCAAAACGTTCCGCCACTTCCGGAAATGCCTGCGGCATACAACCGGTCAGCGCCAACACCGACTGCGGGTGTTCACGGCGACAGCGACGCAACAGCTGCCGCAATTTGCGGTCGCTCTCCCCCGTAACGGTACAGGAATTGATAACCAACACCGCGTCCCCCATATCCGGTTGACCGGGGGTAAATTCCGCCGTCACAAACCCCTGCTCTTCCAGTTGTCGGCGCATGGCTTGCGTTTCATATTGATTCACTTTACAACCGAGTGTGTAAAAATAGGCATTCATACGATTTCTCCTTATTGTATTTGAGTATACCGCGAATGCATAAGATTGTAAAGTGTTTCTCTTGACTTCTCCCGACAGGGACGATATACTGTTAGCCGTAAAGGAGTTGTGACCGTTGGATATTATCGCTTTACTTTCCATTTCCCTTGGATTATCCATGGATGCTTTTGCCGTGTCACTCAGCAACGGTACGTTTTTGAAAAAAGCCTCTCCCCTGCAAACCGTAAAAATCGCAGGAATGTTCGGTTTGTTCCAAGCCGGTATGCCAATCATCGGTTATTTGGTGGCAAGTTTATTCTCCGCACAAATCGTCGCGATCGATCACTGGATCGCGTTTGGTCTTTTGTTATTCATCGGCGGTAAAATGATATGGGAAGCTGTGCATGAGGATGCGTGCGAAGTCCCCACCGAAGACCCCACCAACTGGAAAACGCTCACGCTGATGGCGATTGCTACCAGTATTGATGCCATGGCGGTCGGTGTTACCATGGCCATGACACGCACCGACTTGCTGGCTCCGTGGTACGGATTCCTCCTTTGCTCTGCCGTGATCGGCATCATCACCTTTGCGTGCTGCTCACTGGGTGTGCAGTTCGGCTGCAAGACCGGCAGTTGCTTTGGAAAACGCGCGGAGATCGGCGGCGGTATCGTTTTGATTGTCATCGGCGTTAAAATTTTGTTGGAGCATCTGCTTGGATAATAAAACACAAGGCGCAAACCGTAACGGTTTGCGCCTCTTTTATTTAAGCATTACTGAATCACTTTTTCGCTTAACGGCTCATACGGAGAACCGATTTGTCCGTTCTCATTTTTAACAACACCGCAGGCGCGTATAGCATCCGCTACCGCTGTGCCAAGCAAGCAAACGCCGGCTTCGTTTGGATGGATCATATCATCGGACAAGTACGCCTCCCGCTCGGGATACATAAGCGAAAACAAATCGTTAATGATAATATCCTCATCCCGATACGCTTCCAACACGGCGGCATTGTACGCCATAATGTCTTCGTTACGATGGGCTGGCGGCATCGGTCCGGGAAACGACACCTTGGCATCGCTCACAGGTGTACTGGTCGAAAAGATCACTTTTGCGCCTGTTTTCTTGAGCTCGCGCAATACACGCACCATCTGTTTGACGTAACTATCTTTGTCCGTAAAACAACCGTCTTCCGGATACAGAATCGCCGTATCCCAAAGCCCGGCATTGAAATGAATAATATCAGGTGTAGGAAACTGCGGCAACCACCGACGCAAACTGTTCAGCACGTAGGAAGAAAATCGGCAATTTTCTTCAGGCGCGTACACCGTATACTCCTCGCCCAATTGCTTTTGAACTTCCTCGCGATAAAACATCCGTATCGAGTCACCGATCAATAACACGTTCATTTCAAAATCCCCTAATCACACCGTCTTAATTTTGTTTTTGTACCAGTTTATATTCATCGTAAAACCGAAACAGCGGGCACGTATTGCCGCGATTAGCCGTAAAGCGCGCCATATCGTCTTCGTCAAACCCGCCGATGGCGTCGCATACATACTCTTCCATCACGTCATCATACGCCAAATACGCGCAATGCTCACATTGATCCACATGCTCCACTCCCTCGCTCTCTCGAACCCAGTATACCATACATATTGCACCTTTTGCAACACAAACGCCCGAACTCCGATGTATCTTTTTTGGTACATCGGGTGTTGTAATTTTATAGGGGATATGATATACTGTACACATTCTGTAGGGGAGGTGCCTTATGAATAGTCTTGAGCCCAAAAAATTAGCTCTTATCCGCGTATTGCAAATTTTTAGAAAATACAGTGATTACGACCATCCGCTGCTTCAAGAGGATATTGCCGATAAGTTGGAAACCGAGTACGGCATTATCCTTGAACGCAAGGCGATAGGCCGAAATATCAATTTGCTTCGTGACGCAGGGTATAGAATCGAACACATTCGAACCGGCTTTTATTTAGAGGAACGTGAGTTTGAAGATTCCGAACTGCGTTTACTCATCGACGGCGTGCTTTCCAGCAAACATATCACCGCCAAATATTCAAAGGATTTAATTGAAAAGCTTTGCCAATTGTCAAATCAATATTTTCGTTCTCATGTAAAAAACATCTACTCCGTACATGATTGGTCTAAAACCGACAATTTGGCTTTATTTTACAATATTGAGCTGGTGGACGATGCCATTGAGCGCCACGTACAATTACAGTTGGATTATAACAAGTACGGAACCGACAAAAAGTTGCATAAAACACATACCAATCGCATAACCCCCTATCAACTCCTTTTGCATAACCAACGCTATTATTTGATGGGCTATCACGAGCATTTTAAGAACATGGTATTCTACCGCGTCGATCATATCACGAATATGGTGATTGACGAAACACCTGCCACGCCCATTACCAAGGTTCCCGGATACGAGGGCGGCATTAACTACAAGGAAATTGCCTCTGCCCTGCCGTATATGTATACCGACAAATTACAAAACGTTGAGTTTGTCGCCCAGAAGTGTATCGTTGATCAAATCGTGGATTGGTTCGGCACCGATATCCGCATATCGGATCGCGACGAAGAAACCGTCACCGTGTCGCTCAAAGCCAGTCCCAACGCCATGGAGCACTGGGCGATGCAATATATCAACTTTGTGGAAATAACCAAGCCGTTAACGTTGCGAGAAAAAATCAAAGAAAGCCTTAAAACGGCGCAAAAGAAATATCAATAAACGAAACTCAATATACAAATACTCCCTCTCGGTGGCAACCCACCGAGAGGGAGTATCGTTTAGTATATCAAATTCAAAAACTCTTTTATCTTGCCGCTGCGAGAAGGGTGTTTTAAGTTGCGCATTGCTTTGGCATAAGCAGCATCCGGTTCTTTCCCCTCAAAGCAAACTGCTAAAACCGCTTCCTTTTGCTCAACATCGATGGTTTCCAACACGGCATCCACCGCTTTTTCAAAATCGACAGCATCTTTAATTCCGTTAAAAGCCTGTCCACCGAAAATTTCCACTGCGAGTTTTTCATATCCGTTCATCTTGTACTCCCCTTTCGTTAACTGACAATAGTATACACCATGTTTTGCAAAAACACAATACCAAAGCCACTGTACCACATTTGGTGCGTAGTTGATTATATAACCAAATGGGATTATGATATAATAAATCAAACCGAATGGGAGGAATTAAAATGACAAACAGTGATTTCGTAATAGAAAATGGTATTTTGATAAAATACAATAAGGAAGAATCACCATTGGGGCTTTTGGGGATTTCAGCAAGGACAGAAAAATCTGTTATTATACCCGAAGGTATTACTGAAATCGGTGAAAGTGCATTTGGAATGGTGCACGGGACTTGAAAGTATTGTCATTCCAGAAGGTGTAACGAAAACTGATAAGTGTGCTTTTGTTTGTTGTACTAACTTGCAAAAAATTGTTATACCTGAAAGCGTTGAAAAAATTGGAGTGGGTGCATTCCGACATTGTGAAAATTTAGTAGAAATTTCGATGCCTAAAAAAGTTAAAATAGGCGCGACTGCATTTATAGGCTGTAATAAGTTGGCAGATGAAGAGGGCTTTGTAATTATAAATAGCACCTTATACGATTATGTTGGAAAGCGAAAAAAGGTAATTATTCCTCAAAATGTAACCACCATTGGCGATTGGGCACTAGGAGAAAGTAATATAACAGAGGCAACTATACCTAAATCGGTAAAAACAATTGAAGATGATGCATTTATCTATTGCAATAAACTTACAAGAATACATATTCCTGAAAATGTAACGGCAATTGGTAAATGCGCTTTTGAAGAATGTGAAAAGCTTACTGTTTACGCACCCGCGGGCAGTTGTGCGATAGAATATGCAAAAGAAAATAACATACCATTTGTTGCGGAATAAAATTTAATGCACAGTATAAATCTCCTTGTTTTACAGATGATAGTATTATTATTACTATTACTAAAACAGGGAGAACTGTATATATGAAAGCAACAGGGATTGTGAGAAGAATAGAGGAATGCGTTATAATAGGGAAACCTGCCTTAAACCTGCATAAACACTAGGGTTCTTTGTTGGTTTGCCTCACTGAACGCATTGGTGTCAAAATAGGGTTTTTAGTGTTTTATACATAGCAAAAGCGAGGTGAAATTCACCTCGCTTTATGTTATCTAAAGCTTCTATGGCAGTTTTGTTTTAAAAACCTTTTGATTTCACCATTATCTTTATCTTCGTAATATCCAATGAGGAGTTTCTTAAATTCGGGTACGTGGTTTTCGGGGATAACGAGCAACCCACCCGCTTTGGAAATCAAATAGTGATTTGCAAAAATCACTGATGCTCTTTTATTACCATCATTGAAAATCTGTGTTTTCATACAGTAAAGACAAAGTTCTATTGCAATATTTATGGCTTCGTCTTCGCTGTTTATGATTTCTAAAATGTTCTCTGTAACAACGCTTTCTATCGGCAAAGGCGGTATATAAGAAGTGCCGCCGATAGTAACAGGCACCCCTCTTATTCTGCCGCCACTTGCAAAAAAGCCCTCGTTTACGAGTTTAGCAATATGGCAAAGGATAGAATAATCACTTTTCACCTGCAAAACGTCTTTATCAAGGATAAATTCCCAAGCGTGTTTGAGGTTTAAGATTTTTTGCACGTCGCTAGCGGTTACACCGTTTACCTTGCCGTTTTCTAGTATATCTTCGGTTTGCGGAAAAGAGGTTGCAACACCTTCTAAA
>JAZOAK010000027.1:0-27673 GCA_045595445.1 Acutalibacteraceae bacterium | reverse complement strand
GATATTGATATCATGGTTGTCATCAGCGATATGAGTGTTGCAGATCTTGCTAAATATAGAGAGGCAATCTCTTCCCTCGAAGATTATGATAAATCGTGTGGGTTTATTTGCGGAATAGAAGAATTACAAAACTGGAATCCTCTTGAGATATGTCATCTTCTTCATACAACGAAGGATTACTATGGAACGTTAGCAAAACTGGTTTCTGAATACACAGAAACTGATGTGCGCAATTTTGTGAAAATGAGTCTGGGAAACATATATCACGAGATCTGTCATCGATATATTCACGCTCCAAAAGAAAAGAGCGTTTCCAAGCTGCCGTTGACATATAAGTCGGTATTTTTTATACTGCAGAACTTACACTATTTGAACAGCGGCAAATTTGTTGGTACTAAAAAGGAACTTCAAGAGGTGTTATCGGGTAAGGACAAACTTGTTCTGGATACTGCAATTTCTTTAAGTAATGGAACTGAATTTGACTTTGACGAAGCATTTGCATTGTTATTTACATGGTGTAAGGAAACAATAATCAGTATTTTGTAATACTACAATTCCTGCCCAAGGAAAGTCAGTCATTCTAAAAGCACTTTTGATAAACTATATGCGGGAGGTGAAACAGATGAATATGCTAAAACAGCTGAACGCAGCCATTGAGTATATCGAGGCAAATTTGTGCGCAGAGTTCGATCTTGATACGGCAGCCGGCATTGCCTGTGTTACTGCAGACAGTTTCATTCGGTTCTTCAGCTATATGACCGGTATGACGCTGACTGAGTATGTGAGGCGCAGACGCCTGACTCTTGCAGCGCAGGATCTGCAGCATGGCAAGACGCCGATCATTGACATCGCTATGAAATATGGGTATGACAGTGCGACGACTTTCTCAAGAGCCTTTGCGAAACAACACGGTATTACACCGTCAGTTTATCGCAAAGGTGGCGGTTCCCTTAAAGTATATCCACCTGCTTCCTTTCACATTATGATCAAAGGAGCAAAAGAAATGGATTTCAGAATTATTGAGTTAGAAGATACTTTAATTTACGGTGTATCAAAGCAGTACGAGGGTATGGGCTACAAGACTCGCGAAGAACTGCGCCACTCTATGTGGGCAGATAACTGCGATGATGTTCCCGGTCAGCTCTGTGAGGGCCGATGGAATCATCCGGGCAGCACATCCTATGATGGTGTGTGGTACGGCGTATGGCAGGATGGCAAATATATGATTGCCCGCGAGCGATCCGATACCAAGACAGACAAGCTGGAAATGCGCAAGCTTCCTGCAGGTACTTATGCAGCATTCAAAACTGAGTGTGGTGGACTCGCTTGGGAGGAATTCCCGAAGTTGTTTGAACTGATCTTCGACTCCTGGCTTCCTGCATCTGAGTATAAGCAGAAATATGACCTTGCCATCGAGGTTCTGCACCTCTGGACTGACCATGATCTTCGCCAGAAGAATCGATACTACGAGGTGTGGATCCCTGTAGAACTGAAATAACACGCTTGCAAATGTGAGCACGTAAAGTCAGGAATTACACTCGGCTTGACGCTATAATGTAATCATACTGAAAGGAGGGATACTATGGATTGGCTTACCGGAATACAGAACGCAATCAATTATATCGAGGAGCATTTAACCGAAGAAATCGACTATGAAGAGGTTGCCAAGGAAGCTGCTTGCTCTAACTTCTATCTTCAAAGAATATTCGGTATTTTGTGTGGTATTTCCCTTGGAGATTACATACGAAACAGAAGACTCACACTCGCCGGCGATGAGCTCAGTGCTTCTGACGACAAAGTGATTGATATTGCTCTGAAGTACGGTTATGAGAGCCCTGAGAGCTTTACAAGGGCCTTTGCGAGATTCCATGGGGTTACACCCTCGGAAGCAAAGAAAGACGGCTCGAAACTCAAATCCTTTTCCCGAATTTCCGTGAAAATCACATTAAGCGGAGGTAGTGTAATGAACTACAAAATTGTTGAAAAGGAAGCCTTTGATATCATTGAGAAGGTGGAAACTCATAGCGTCGAAGATTCTGCGAACGCGAAAAGCATTCCTGAGTTCTGGAGCAGATCTCATCAGGACGGTACCGTGAAGACACTGATGAATGTAACGACCGACAGAACGTTCATTTTCGGCGTTTGCTATGGCAATCTCCCTGAGAACGCTAAAACCTTTGACTATTCTATTGCTGCAACATATGCAAAGGACGCTGTCGTACCGGAGGGATTTCGCAGGAATACCATACCGGCACGTACCTGGGCAGTGTTCGAGTGCAAGGGTGCAATGCCGAATGCGATCCAAGATCTATGGCACAAGATTGTCTCGGAGTTTTTCCCGACATCGAGCTACACGCCTACCTATGAAATGGATATTGAGGCATATAGCGAAGGAAATATGAGCGATCCGGATTATTACAGTGAAATCTGGATTCCTGTTGTTAAAAAGTGAAATTTTGCCGCCGGTATTTAGCAGGCGGCATTTTAAACTTTGTATCACAAAGATTAATGTACATAAAATTTTTAAAAAGACCAAAAAAGGTATCAAAATGTATATAAAAAGACCAAAACCGATATTAAAACGACCACTTTTCCGCTTGTAATCGCTTCTAATCGCGCGTAATCGCAAATAAGAGGCCAATAAGCAATTTGACAAGGTAAATTTTATACTGTATAATATATACGAGCTTTAAAATAATGAAGGAGTTATTCAAATAATACATTAAACTGAGAAGGTTAAGTGTATTGGTATGCTCTTTCGTAAAGCTTACGATAAAGCAAACAAAGACACTTATCTTTCGTGATAGGTGTCTTTCTTTGTTTTATGGTGTTTTTGATTCCTCTAAACGAGGTTCAAATATATTCCCGTCGATACGCTCAAAAATTGGCGTATGACGGAGTTATGAAGGAGTGTTTTTAATTTTTGTATTTGAAATGGGAAGTTAGTTGCACCAAAGGATCGGTGCCGAGAGCTACAGTCTGAGTTCTGCGACGGACTGAGAATCACTAGCAGAAAACCTTTGAAGTCGGGTTAGACTTCATCAGTCGATGCTCTAAGGCTGATTATCCGTACGACCGAAGAACTGGAAATACGGAATTGAAGAGCTATCACGGTTCTGGCAACGGACAGGGTGATATATGGAAGATAGGCGACACATTTTTAATCGACCTATTACGTTGCTCGGTTTTATGATTTCCGCAAAAAATTAGAACCCACTTTCACGCGGTGGTCTGAAGAAGATAAGTAAGAAAGGTCGTGATATACAACGCCCTTCACAAAGGCTATGTGAATTTAAGAGTGCGGATAGCAGAGCCGTTACGAAACGAGGATTGTTCGACTGCGATCTGCCTTCACTTATGGCAGTTTATTAACGAAAAGAGGTGCATAACGAAGGCTTGGGTTCAGCCTAAGTTATTGACGAAAATTATGGAATCTACGACGTTTTAAGTTAAAGTCGTTAAACAAAACTGCTCAAGCGGTGGTGCTGCCGTCCATTAAGGGAATTCTCCAGCCCTTACGGAAATAGCATACGAAGTTTCCGGGATTTAATCGGTAATGAAAATCCCCGCCGAACGAGTTGTTTAGTCTCGGCTGGGCTGAAATGCCTTGCACTCGGCGTAGCGTCAGCAAACAATACAAGGTTGTTTGCACTCTTGAATTGGGGAGAACACGCACGGAAAATCTATTAATCTTGCGTTAAAGTGTAAATAGATTAAGCCAAGTACTAACCTTATTTTACAGCAGAATACCAAAACAGAACTTTCTCTTCGGGATGATTTATGACTGTCTATTCGAGAGTGTATGATTTACCTTTCGAGAGCAAGTTGCACCTGCGCCTAATCAAAACTTGGACAAGATTAAAGCTTCTCGGCTCTCTGCAAGTTGTCATTCGTATTATGAATGACAAGCTGCAGGAAGCCGAAGAAAGTAACGATGAAACTTAAGTAGCAGGTGCTATGACTATCATTTCTATGATGATAGATGACTGTCCTTTCGAAATGCTTTATGACTCTCTTTTTGGGAGACGAGCCGTTTCTATTGGACGATAGTCAGATAGAAACGGCTCGGAGACGCAGTCGGAGAGCCGAGATTAGCAGGGCATAATACCCCGCGTCAATAAAGAATCAGTAAGAAATGGAAGTTTGCAGAGACCTTTGACAGTGGGTGTATTATGCCCTGCGGACTTTCCTTTTAAGAGCCATATAGGGTAATTATAGATTAATCTAAGATTACCTTTAAAGATGAATTTATTTGTAATTATGATGTTATTAAACATGGCTCTTGTATGATTGATGATGTACTTTTCGAAATGATATATTACCTATCTTTTCGAAATGATATTTTGAAATTATTTTCTTTCCCTTAAAAAAGGATTGTGCTGACCGTCCTTTCGAGATTACTTACTTTTCGATATCAGGTCAGCACAATCTGCTGAAAGATTTTTTATGATTCCCGTTTCGAAATGATATATGACTTTCATTTCGAAATGAGCAATGCGTTCCTATTTTCATTTTGAAATGCTTTATGACTGTCATTTCGAAATGAGGGGACAAAATTTTCGTCCACAGAATTATTTTCGTCAGGAATTCTTGATGCGATTTATTGACGAAAATGCCTCATTTTATATATTTTTCGTACACAGACAAGTATTGCTGTATATTAATTATTTTAAATAATAAATGTTCTCTGTAGTATTTTTGTTGAGCTTATTCAATTTTTGAGAAGAGTATAGAAATATCAGACGGAATACTCTTGGCGGATACCTCTTGTTCTTTCCATTGCAAAGTAGTACCAAGCCAGCCAGATACTTTTTGAGATGAAAAAGGCAGGAACGGATGCAACAGGTTAGCAATGTTGGCAATTAAATAAGTGCATACAGCAATAGTTTCTTTGCATTCATCAATGTTATCAACCCTCGTTTTCCACGGTTGCTTAGCATCATAGTAAGTGTTGCCGAAACGAACGCCTTCAAATATATCTTCAAGAGCTTCTTTGAAAGCGCCTTTCTCTATTTTTGATCCAACAGAATCATAAAGCAGTCTCACATGTTTAATGATATCAGCATCCACTGTAACATCAGATATCTCACCATTAAGGTATTTTACCGCAAAGGCAAGTGTGCGATTGACAAAGTTACCCCAAGCACCTACCAGCTCGGAGTTGTTTTGCTTTTTGAATTCTCTCCAAGAAAAATCGGTGTCTCGTTTTTCGGGGCCATTAGCGATAAAGAAATATCTTATAGAATCCGGATTATATTCCTCCGCAAGATCCTTAGCCCAAACTGCCCAATTTTGACTGGTAGATATTTTTCTTCCCTCAAGAGTTATATATTCGCTTGAGATAATGTCATCCGGCAAACGCAATCCGTCTCCGTGAGCTAACAAAAGCGAAGGTAAAATAATCGTATGGAAAGGTATATTGTCCTTGCCGTGTACATAATAGTGACGGCTTTCAGCTCCATATGCATCTTTGAAATCAATTCCTCTTTCTTTACACAGAACAGATGTGGCTGACAAATAACCAAGGACATTCTCTGCCCATATATAGATTTTTTTATCCTCGTATCCTGATTTGGGAACGTCAATGCCCCAGTCAAGGTCGCGTGTGATTGCACGATCTCGGAGCCCTTCATCAATATATCTCTTTGTAAAAGCAATAGCGTTTTTACGCCAATAGGGATGGGCATCGAGAAAATCACAGAGCTCATTTTTAAGTTTTAATATTTGCAAAAACAATTGTGTTGTTTCTCCGAAAGATAGCGGTGTACCACAATCAGCACATTTTGCATCAAGAACAGTATCCGCATCTAACACTTCTCCGCAGACATCACATTGATCGCCACGAGTTGCAGAACCGCACGCAGGACAAATACCAATGACCAGTCTATCCGTGAGCACCTTTTTACAAGTAGGACAGAAAGCCTGCTTTACTGTTCTTTCTTCTATATAATCACTGTTATATAGCCTCTTATGAAATTCCGAAACAAATTCTTTATGCCTTGGATCTGAAGTCTTGGTATACAGATCGTATGAGAAGCCAAGTTTCTCGAACACCTGGCAGAATTCTTTGTGATAATGCTCACTGATTACATCCGGTGTTGAATTCTCTTGCTTGGCTCTGATGGTAATCGGAGTACCATGACAGTCACTACCGGACACATAAAATACACGATTTCCTTTTGCTCTGAAATAACGGGCCAGAACATCACCCGGAAGAAGGGCAGCTATGTGCCCGATGTGGAGCGAACCATTTGCATATGGCCATGCTCCGCCTACAATAATGTTTTCCATATTTCGTACCTCATTTCTTATAGTTGTAACACTTAGTTGCTGTGCAGATAAATCTGCAAAATAAAAACGCTCTCACCCCCCATACATAGTACAAGGGACGAGAGCGAAAAACTCACGTGTTACCACCCTAATTCACTTGTTTCTCACGATAACAAGCCTTATCAAGTTCGGATAGGAAATGATCTATCGAAACTCTATCGCTATTACGGGCGACCCCGGCGTAGCCTAACCCAAAGGCTCGGTACGCAGCTCGGAGACCATGTTCGGCAAAATCCGCTTTACCCATTCACAGCACATCCGAAGATGATGGGATTCTCTGAAAAGTTTCAGTTGCTTACTCTTTCTCGTCATTGCTATTGTTTGTTATTATACCAAAAGTTTATCAAAAAATCAATGGATTGAGTTAAAAAATCAGAAAATCTAAGTAAATATTAAGATTACTTATTTGAAAGGTTGAAACGATGATGCAGAAAAAGCAAAACTTAAAATCGAATTTATCAAATAGTAACACTTTATAAGTAGTAGTTAATAGTCATATTTTTTACGCAGTGTTCGTGTCCCTACACTTGCGTTGAAATATATTTTTGAAGAAAGGAGACGGTTTGCTATGTCAGATTCTAATAATATTACAGTGCTAAATCCGGGCTTATATAAGAACTTGCTTGCTCAAGTCGAGTCTATCTATAGGCACAGCAATGAGCTTAGCTTTAAAACAAGGGCTCGGTACTATGAAGCAACAAAAAGGTTCTGTAAGTTTTTAGCCGATAATTTTCGTCTGCAAAACTTTAAGAACGTGGAAGATCGGCACTTCAAAGCCTATGTGGAACACCTGAAAGAGAACAACTCTGCTGCGACTATTCAATCCGATTTGTCAGGCATACGGTATTTCCACAGAAAATCCGGTAGTAAGAACAGGCTATCCCCTAATAGCAAGTTGGCGCTACCAAAACGAGCGACAGGTGTAAAAGACCATTCACTATTAGATAAAGAACTTGTCCGTATACGACAGTTGGCTATCGAAAAAGGTCGACAGGACGTGGTTATTGGCTTTGACTTTGCCAGTGAATTTGGTTTAAGGCTTGAAGAAATCTGCACGCTGAGAGTTGAATATCTTATGTCTGCATTAAAAACAGGTCAGCTCGTCATAAAAGGCAAAGGCGGTCAGACAAGGGCTATCGATTTAAGCGCAAAGCAACGCAGTATTATTACCGATAATTTGAACTATGCCAGGTGTTCAGGCAAATATCCAAGAGATTACTTAATCTCAGGCAGCGAAAAGGGCGGCGTACAACGGGAAAAACGCTCGTTGCAGAACTGGATGAGCTATAACAGAAAATACTTTATGGTAGAAAACCGTGAGGATTTAAGTGAAGACGGTAAAAAGAAAAGAACCGAAACAATTTCTTGGCACAGTCTCAGACACACCTATGCACAAAGAACCTATGAAGAAGCATTGCAAGAGAGACCAAAGAAAGCTCGAAAGATTGTAAGCGAAAACTTAGGTCACCACAGAACCGAAGTAACAAGAATTTACTTGGCTGATAAGCCGAAGAAAAAGTAAGCTATTAATTAAAATTATGAAGGAATATTTTAAATTGACTACAATATCCTGCTGACGAAAATATGCGGGATTGATATATAGGGACAATCAAAGGAAGTAAAGATTAGGCGGTTTTATCTGCCTATAGTTTATGGCGGTGGCAACCTGCCACCGCCTGTAAGGAGTATTTATATGTTATATGTTTCAAAGCCTGCCTCCGGCGGAAATGGAGGTAATGAGATTTAAGGAGGTGTAGCTCATGAGCGATCCTAAGATTGTTTTTAAATCGGATGTTCCCGAAGATGCGCTTAATTCTCTTGCTATGTTCATGATGGAAGAGATGGAGCGTTTTATTGAAAGCGACATTGGAAAAGAAGAGTTTGAAAGATTGATGAGAGAACCTTCGGCAGACGACGAAGATTAAGATATAAGCGGTACGGCGGTACTGCCGTACCGTTAAATAAAATTATTAACGAAAATGGAGTGTATAAAAATTGTTTTACGTATTGACTATAAACCGTTTATGTGTTATAATAAACACAAATCATTTGGAGGTGAATTAGAATATGAATATTGTTGGAGAACGACTAAAAGAACTAAGGGTAAATGCACGTTATTCACAAAAGCAGTTAGCGGAATTGTGCGAGACGACACAAGCGACCATTGGTCGCTATGAAATGGGTGTTGCCGAGCCACCGTTCCAAAAACTACTGTGGTATGCAGACTTTTTTAATGTATCCTTGGATTATATCTTTGGAAGAACTGACAACCCGCAAGGTATGCAAAAATACCCGGCAATTAAATCAGCACTTGAAAAGGATGGCGGTCTGGAAGCATTAATGACAATGTGCTTTACTCCCGGAACTGTGTTCAACGAAAAGCTGAAAGAGGTAATTTCTCAGATGCTGCGGGAGGTGAAGGAAGAATGATTGGAGTTATTTACGCAAGATATTCTTCAGACAGCCAACGCGAAGAAAGTATTGACGGTCAGCTTCGTGAATGCCACGCTTTTGCCGAAAAGCAAGGAATTTCAATTATAGATACCTATATCGACCGAGCATTATCGGCAAAGACTGACAATCGACCGGCGTTCCAACAGATGATAAAGGACAGCGATAAGCAGAAATTCAATCTAGTTATCGTTTGGAAACTCGACCGATTTGCCCGTAACCGTTACGATTCGGCTCGTTGTAAAAACACATTAAAAAAGAATAATGTTAAAGTGGTTTCTGCGACGGAAACAATATCACAAAACGCTGAAGGCATATTGCTTGAATCAATGTTGGAGGGTTATGCAGAATACTATTCGGTTGAACTTTCCGAAAAAGTTACACGAGGTATGACCGAGAATGCACTAAAATGTAAATTTAATGGCGGTACAGTCCCTATCGGCTATGTTATTAACAAGGACCAAATGTTTGAGGTGGATCCTGTTAAAGCACCGTATGTGGTTGGTGCTTTCCAAGCATACGCGGATGGTAAAACAATAAAAGAGATTATGGAAATGCTAAATGCAAAAGGTGTTACCACTTCTCACGGAACGAAAATAACCATTAATATTGTAACGGATATGCTGAAAAACCGAAGGTATATTGGTGAATACAAGTTCCGAGATATTGTTAACCCGGACGGCATACCGAGGATAGTCCCCCAAGCGTTATTTGACAAGGTGCAGCGTGAGCGTGCGAAGAATAAGAGAGCAACAGCAAGACATAAAGCCGAAGATGATTACTTACTGACCACAAAGCTGTTTTGCGGTAAATGCGGTGTATATATGACCGGTGAAAGCGGAACCGCACGAAACGGTACGGTCCACCGATATTACAAATGCAACAACGCTAAATACAAACACACTTGTGATAAAAAGACGGTTAAAAAAGAATGGATTGAAGACATTGTTGTTAAACACACCCATGAGATGATGATTGATGATAATGTAATTGAGGATATTGCAGGTATTGTGTTTAGGAATGCAAAGAAAGAAAATCCCGCAATACAACTACTTAAACAACGGCTTAGCGAAACAGAGACCGCGCTGAACAATCTGCTTAGAGCAATAGAAGAAGGAATTATTACTCCAACCACAAAACAAAGAATGATTGAGTTGGAGCAGACAAGAGATGAGATTAAATTGAAGCTCATCAAGGAAGAAATGAAGAAGCCCACCATTACGAAAGAGGGCTTAGTATTATGGCTCAGGCATATTCAGAACATGAGTTTAGAAACGAAGGAACACAAACAAAGACTGATTGACATTTTTGTAAATGCCGTATATCTCTACGACGACAAATTGGTCATAACATTTAATTATAAGGAAGCAAGCAAAACCGTAACTCTAAAAGAGGTAAACGGTTCGATTATAGAATGCTCAGGTGCACCAAAAATCCCGAATGCGTGAGCGTTCGGGATTTTACTTTTTCACTCTTCACTTTTCACTCTTCACTAAAAAACGCATTCGGGATTTTTGGAAAGTAATAAGTAATAGTGAAGAGTGAAGAGGTATTGCGGCTTCACCGCTTTTATGCTATAATTATCACATAGGTGGTGATGTTCACAATGAAAACAAACTTGAATGATGAGTGTAAGAATTTAAAAACCATTATAGAAAACTTGCAAACAGGTAAAGATAAGTGTGAAATATATAACGAACAGTTTTCATTGAATGATGTAATTGATTATCTTTGTGACTTTGAGAAAGAATTAGAAAGTCTTAACAGCAAAATTATTGCTTGTGGGAATACCCAAGAACTTTTGAAAGAAGTATATAATAAATATAGTGAACTTTGGTTATTTCAGTTGAATTACACGATTGATAGCCTTGCGATTGTTATCGGTGCTTTGTGGCGTTATCCTAATGTTGATTAACGTTGGAGAGAATATTTACGTAATATAAAGGTTGCAAAAACAATAGGATACCTCTATAATAAAGAAAATCCTCAGCTTTCAGGCACGTTTTATTCGTGTCATTAAGTTCAAAACTCCCAGAAAAAGAAAAGACACGCTATATGCGTGTCTTTTCTTTTTCAACGAAATAAATCCCTTGCGGGATTTGTGATCGTGCGTGAAATACGCCTTTGGCGTGTGAAATGCCTGCGGTCGTGAGTGGATTTATTTCATTTCACTTTCGGCATCGCCGAATATTTCACCAACCCTTGCCCCTCTCCCGTTTTTATGTTACACTATATTCAACACCGATGATGGAGGGCGAAACACATGGCAAAAGAGAAACGGTTTGAAAAAGTATACACACAAGGCATGGGCTCGATGGAAGTTTGGGTGGATAAAGAAACGGGCGTCCATTATCTGTACCGTCAAAGTGGGTATGCCGGCGGCATGACGGTGCTGCTGGATAAAGACGGTAAACCGGTCGTCACTCCTGTTGTAAAATAAGCAAGACCGCCCGAACGCAGGATGCGCTCGGGCGGTCTTTTTTTACTCGTCCTTTTCAAACATCGCGAGGGTGTCGGCACCCCCTTGTGTCTCATTCGCCGATACGCTATAATGGAGTTGGATAAAAATAGGAATTTTGGCAAATAACTGAGAATTTCGGTGCGTTTTTTCGTCCAATGATTGAGGGCGAAGGAAGGGACATAATGTGGATATTGGAACAAATGCTTATCACCGTTTTCTCGGCGGTGATGACGAGGGCTTAACGGTAATTGTTAAGGAATACAAAGATGGGTTGATCCTGTACGTTAACAAGTATGTCAAGAACATTTATGTTGCGGAAGATCTGACACAGGAGACTTTTTTAAAGCTTGCTGTTAAAAAGCCGAAATTCAAAGGCGAAAGCGCTTTTAAGACGTGGCTGTATGCTATCGGAAGAAACCTGGCAATCGACTATTTGCGACACAATTCAAAACGTGCAACGATATCGGTCGAAGAGATGGCAGCCCACCTTAAAGACGAAACGAATCTGGAAAATCTATATATCAACAGCGAACGAAAAATGCTGCTACATAAGGCCATAACCACCTTAAAAGCGGAATACCAACAAGTTTTGTGGCTCGTCTACTTTGAGCATTTCTCAAGTGATGAGGTCGCACAGGTAATGAACAAATCCAAAAAACAAGTTGGAAATCTGATTTTCAGAGCCAAGCAATCTCTTAAATCTGCACTTGATAAGGAGGGATTAGCGTATGAAGAGCTATAAGGAAATGGCCGACATCGTTTTTCAGCGTCGCGATGAGTATATGCAAAAGCGAAAAGCGAGAAATCGAGCAATCGCCGTTTGTATAACGTCGGCACTTTTCGGCTGTGTGGTTTTGCTCGTCAGCTTCGCGTTGTGGCAAAACGGCAAAAACGGCATGGACGTTCCGATGGATACCCCCTCCGCCACCCAAAACGGGGAGACAGACACTACTACGTTCCACGGAAATACCCCGTCAACCACCCCGCCCACTTCGCAGCCGTCAACCCCCTCAACCAGTACCACCGATCCCCCGCCGACAAGTGAGCCGTCATCCCCCTCAAGCGGCACCACCGATCCCCCGCCTGTCGAAAACGATTATCATATTGACAGTATTGATAAAATCAATTTTTATTCGGCAAAAAAGATCATTCGTGAAACCTCACTTCTGCCTTTCCGCATGAATATGATGTGTTCCGCATCCTCAAACGTTCGATTCCTGAACGACATTTACGCGGAATATCCCCTCGACCGAGACCGTGTGTTCACCGTCACCATGGTGACCTATTTTACGATCGAACTTGATAACGAAAACGGGTTTTTGGCGCAAAAACTCGGTGGCACGGGACCGGTTGAGGTCGTGGTCACCCAAAACGATCTGGACGAACTCGGTCAGATCATAACCTTCAAACGAGAGAACAACTACTACTCTTGCCTTATCAACGGCGAGGATCACGATCTTGATTCCGACAGAATGAGCCGCCATTTTTCCTCGCACAAATATATCGAGGGATTCTCCGTGGTCAAAAACTACGAACAGGAGAATTATACCTTTACCGTACACTATGACGGAGCACAAGTGATCGGCTTTGAGTGCACCCCGCAAAACAGTGCTTCACCGGCCGAAAAAACCGACGCCGTCACCTTCGTTGAGGACTTTTGCGTGGTGCTTTTCACAAAGCAATACATCACCATCGACCAGTTGGAACAATTCTTTATACGCGAAAATCGGGAGGATATTCTATGAGAAAATTCATCGCTACCGCCGGAGTCGTGATAACACTCCTGTGCACGGCGGGCTGCAACAGCCGTCAAAGCACGCCCAATACAAGCAGCATCCCTGCCGAAAGCACAACGGCATCCACCACGTCCATCTCGAAAAGCGGCACGAAGCAACCGCCCTCCACACAATCGTCGAGTGACGCTTCGCCGAAGAACACAAACGTCACCACAAATCCCGATACGTCGAGCACCGATGCCCCCTCTGTTTCCGACGACATATCGATCACCACCGAAAAGCCGCGGATCGACAGTTTGGATAAGCTCAATTTCTACGCCGTCAAACAAGCGCTTGCGAAAAGCCGTACGACCACTCTCTGTTCGTCCTTTGAAAAGCCCGCCGTCACCATGTTGAGCAACCAAACCGACCGCCGCGTAGTGCGGCTCGCAAGCACGACGCTTCAAGCCGATTCCGCTTTTACGATCACGATGTACAGCTATTTCACCGTGACCCTAAACGACACCCACGGTTTTTTGGCAAACAAACTCGGCAGCACGGGCGCGGTGGAGGTGGTCATCACCAAGAATAATTTTCACAATATGATCACCTTTAAAAAAGGTGAACGCTATTATTCCTGTTTCCAAATCACCGAAACGGAAAACGCCATGTCTTTTTCCACTCATCAATATGTCAGCGGCTATCAGCTTGTGGAGAATCCTGCTCGGGAAAATTACGAATTTACCGTGTATTTTGAAAACGACAGGGTGCTCGGTATCAACTGTTTGCCATTTAGCGATAATACGCAATCCCAATGCGTGGGAGACGACATCCGACTGAGCGACAGTTTCAGCTTTGTGCTCTACCAAAAACAAACCTTTACCGCAGCACAGCTGGAGGGTCTGTTCGCATTTAACAGCGCCTTCGTTGACAACGGCGTCGTGTTGGAAGACGGCACCGTTTTGTTCGGCGAAGCGTCCGTTAGCAATACGGCACTCGCGTTCAAGACCCATAACGGCGAATCGGTCATCACCAATCACCACATCAAAAAAATTGCCGCTTTGCATACCGACCGCTTCGGCTACTGTATCCGGTTGGAGCTCACGGGCGGCGTTACTCTTGCTGATACGGTAAGCGTCGACTTTTATCTTAACGGCAAAAAGGACAGAGAGCTTACGTTGCAGCAGGAAAGGGCTTTTGTTTACATCACCGATCTGGATAACAAATCCCGCATGTCGGACGTTTTCTACAAATTAACCGCAGCAGACCAAAACAAACGCATCGGTAAGATCCTGGATTATAACGATTTTGTCAGAGAAACATCCAAAAGAATAGATCTTGAAAATTACAATCTCACATCAGGGTCTGACGGCGATTTGTCCGGCGACGGATTCAGTTCTGCGGTATATACCTATGATATAAAAACGGAAAAATCCATCAGTCATAAGGTGTCCAATTACGAGGTTACGGTCGACGGTATCACCTTTACGATGCCGATAAAGGTTTCGGATTTTTTAAGCTTGGGCTTTACCATAAAAGAAAAAATCTTTGACAGACCGTCTTCATCGGGCGGTGCGCTCTTTTGCTCACCAAGCGGCAAGTCGTTCGATACTTACATCATGAATTTTTACGGTGATTCCACTGATTTTAACAGTTGTTATATTACACAAGTCGATTTTTCGGCTTATGATCACTCAACACCGGATTTATTGATTAGTCCTACCCGCCCCGATTTTGAAATACTTGAGGGAATCAACAAAGACTCCACCTTTGACGACGTTATTTCGCGACTTGGTGAACCCAATACAATCATGTTGTATACGTATTCGTACCCACGGTTTAATCGCAAAGATTGCCGTATTCAGCTCTATTATGATATTGCCACACCGTCTTTGCCAAATGGAAGGTTAGTTTTCAACATTGAACCTTTTTTAAACAGTGACGTCCCACCCGACTTTTTGAACGGTACATCCTTTTTGTTGCAATAAATTGATACATAAAGACGCGGTGTTCGCATCTGTTAATATCCATACTGTATCTTGCACCGCAACCACTCGCATGGTATACTATAACTAAAGAGGTGAACGTTATGAAAAAATGGTTGGTTTTTATTTTAAGTCTTGTGTTCGTTATCTCCATGACCGCCTGTGGGAATAAGGAAAATCCCGCCGGGACCGAAAATTCCACCTCACAAAGCAGCGATACGACAACTGCTGTTTCAGGGGAGAGCGATACACACCACTCATCTTCATCAACGCGATCGACTGCCACAACCGGCACGAAAGACGGGTCAACGTACAGTAGCACTTCCCGAAGCACCAAAAGCACGTCCGTCGACAAGACCCCCTCCACCAACAGTACGCCCGATGCGACGGTAACGAGCAAGACGACCATTGCCCAAAACATCGATAACGGTGTTTTGGAAAAAGCAACCTCCGAAAAAATGGACGTGCCCGAAAACATGAAATGGTTAGGCACAGACAATGCAAAAGAAGAAAACAATTCCGAAACCATAAAAGCCACGGTTGCGTTGTATCAGCTCGACGGTGACGTGGTAAATTGGACAACGGAGAACGATCTGATCTACGTCATCACATCCGGCAACAATCGCTTGGTCGTTATCGATTCGAAAACGATGGCGGCAATCTGTAACGTCCCGCTTGCCGGAAAACCAGCAGAACTCAATCTGATCGGTGACGCCATATATATTTCGTTGCCCGACTTGTGCCGAATTGATGTGTTTTCAAAATCAAGCTTTACGAAAACCTCGTCGCTGTATTTTCAGCATGAGGTGTCCTCGTTTTGTATAGACGGCAACTATATTTATTACTCGGAGCACGATCAACATTGCGACGTATACAGAAAGAATCTCGCCACCAATGAACTGATAAAAATCCTCCCTGACCAGGGTTACTCGTTTTATTTCCCCAAATTGTATTTGAATAAACAAGATAACGTGCTGTATATCGGCGAAACCGGTAGCAGCGGCTGCGACTTGTTTTATTACGATGCCACCACCTTGCAACTAAAGAGCATTTTCAGAAAAAATGATTACGGAATGTGGAATCACACCCGCGACATCTTCCACGTGGGCGATGACATCTTCTGGGGCAATTACCGTTTTTCGGATACGGATGCCAACCAAATCATCGGTCGCTACGGTGCGGGGGATTACGGCAGCGTTAACTTTGCATCAAACGAGTTGGTTTCAACGTTTGAAGGTCTTTTCTTGGCAGATACCTATGAATGTATCATAAACTACGCTGATGCGGGATTTAAATTTGAATATATACTGGTAACGAAATCCAATAGCATTTTCTTTAGAGATAGAAGTATCGATACCAATATCATTTTAGGTGTCAACTTCAGCGTGCAATAATAAACAAACCGCCCGAACGCAGGATGCGCTCGGGCGGTTCTTTTTTGTCTTGTGTTAGTTTACCGTCAACACGACTTTGCCCACATTTTCTCCGCGATAGAGAATGTCGTGAGCCGCTTCGGCTTCGGTGATGGGCAACACCTTGTAGATGGTGGGCTTCACCTCGCCCGTTTCGATCTTCGGATACACGTCGCGCACGATACCCGCTAAAATCTCCGCTTTCACTTGGGGTGTACGGGAGCGCAGCGTACTGCCGACAATGCGCACGTTGCGAACGTAAATGTTTTTCAGATCGATCTCCGTCTTTTGTCCCGCCAGCGCCGCGATCATGATCCATCTGGCACCGTGCGTGAGATAATGGATGCACTTGCCCATGATCTCGCCGCCGAGGCAGTCGATCGCGACGTCAACGCCGTGACCCGCTTCCAGTTCTTCTTTGAGAACGAGGGAAATATCCTCTTTTGTCGTCACGACCACACGGTCGGCATTTAAGTGCTTAATGGAACGGGCAATCTCGTCCGAGAGCACGGTGGTAATCACGCGGACACCAAACGCCTTCGCCATGGGGATAATGACACTGGCAAGGCCGGAAGCACCCGCGTTCATAAGAAGCGTGTTGCCCTCCTTGATCTTACCCTCAATAAACAAATTGAGGTATGCCGTCGCAAATGCCTCGGGAATCGCCGCCGCTTCCACCATGGAGCAATTTTTCGGCACGGGCATCAGCATATCGTATTTCACGTTGGCATACTCGGCATATCCGCCGCCGCCAAGCAGCGCACACACCTTATCCCCGACTTTCCAATCGGATTTTTCGCTTGCCACCTTGCCGACCTCCACGATGGTACCTGCAATTTCCAGACCCATCCACTCGGGGCAACCGGCAGGAGGCGGATAATCGCCCTCGCGCTGCATCAGATCGGCGCGGTTGAGCGCCGCCGCTTCAATTTTCACAAGGCAATCCTCGTCGCCGCACACAGCGGTGGGCACGTCGTCCCAGCGCAAGGATCTGTCGTCGTTTACCAATATCGCTTTCATATTCATCACGTTCCTTTTTATTGCAAATTTTAAGCAGTCGTCAAGACACTCGATCACACGGGCACGCCCCATCGCCCGATCCTCATACCACGGCTCATACGCGTGAGAGAACAGCACGTTTTCAATTCTCTCATCCTGCCGTACGGTTTGGAGCGTTTGAAAGTAGTCCTGCGGTTTCTTGAAGAAACACCGATACTTGCCAACACCGTCCCCTTGTAATCCGTCTGCGGAAATCAAGGTGTTCGTCCGTCCGTCAAAAACACCGATGGAATCGTCACTGTGTCCTCGAAGCGGACACGTCCAAAGATCATCACCGATCGTTTTCACGTCGGTAATCACCGTCAGATCGGGTGCCAACTCCAACAATCTTGTCAGACCGCCGTTGTGATCGCCGTGTGCGTGCGAAATAACAATTGCCGTAATATCGGATACCGTCAACCCCCGCTTTGCGAGCGCGGGCACAATATAGGTGTCCACGTCGTATGCCGTGGTTGCACAATCGACCAGTATGGCGCCCCGATCATCCTCAATCAAAAACACGGAGGTATACAGATCTTCAAACGGCACGCGCAGTCGATGGATACTGTCTGTTTCTTTATAAAACTCGCACATCAGATCGCGCCCAACTTCCGGAGTTCGATCGCAATACCGTCTTTCATGCTCGTAAAATCGGCGGCGGCGAGTCCCGTGGCTTTGAGGATCTTGGAACAATCCACGCATCTGTCCAGACCGCGGTCGTAATACCAACCGAACGAATCGGCGGGGAAGTCGGTATGTACCCAGTTGAATTGTACACCCAGCAACTCGGTGTAAATATCGGCAACCTCGCTCCATTTCAAGTTCTGACCGGAAGACACGGTGTACGCTTCACCGATACACTCTTTTTTGAACAGCAAATGCGCAATGAGTTTGCCGGAGTTACCCGCCCAATCGAGTCCCGCCGTCAGGTTTTTCGCCTGCAACGGCAGATCGAGCGCTCTGCCCTCTTTCGCGGCCGTCACCACGTCGTTGCGCGAGGTCATGACAATATCGAGGCGCCTGTGCGAGGACGAAATGACGGGGCGCACGATGGTCCAGTTTTTCGGATAGGGATTGTCGTGAAGGAAACGCTCCGCCTTGGATTTGGACAACGCGTAATTCTCGGTCGCAATGAACTTCGCATCGTCCTTGATCACGTCAAGGAGATGGGGTGCCTCCTCCGTAATGGGATGCTGCTCGTCCGCATACACGCGATACGACGACACGAAGATCAAGTGATCGGTATTGTTCGTCAAGAGCGCGTGAATGGGTTTGTAATCTTCGTGGTTGCTGTAATGAATAAAGTTCACGATACCGTCATACCGCTTTTCGGCAAACAATTCTTTCAAGAAATCAAGCGTCGCCTCGCCTTTATAGTAGGTGAGGTTTTCGTTATCCGAAACCATATCCTCCAAGCAAACAATATCGACGCGGTGACCAAGACGCAGCAGTTCCTCCGCCGTGTAACTGCCGAGCGTTCCGCCGCCGCCGATCAACAAGACGTTCTTTCCGGTATTCATAATCGATACACTCCTTTTTATTACATGCCGCAGCACGTTAAAATCGTCTTGAACAGTTCCAGTTCGTAATCCAAGGTGTACGGATTCTCTTTTTCACCACATACCATCGCAGCAAAGGAGAACAACACATCCTCATACCGCTGGAACGGCTCGCATTCGGTGTTGGTTACCACCGTTTTACCGTTCTCGTCCAGCGACCACTCGGTTTGCTTGGAAGAGTTCATATACCGCCCCGGCAACTCAAATCTGAAAATCTCAATCGGTCGGATCTCGAGCGTCCCTTTGGAACCGCAAATCACGAGCTGACGTCTGTCAAAACCGCCAACCTCGGTACCGCCCATACGGATAACCGACACCGCATTGTCGTATTGCATTACCGCAAAGCCCAAGTCCTCGGTGTGAATATCATCAATACCCGTTGCCGTGTTGAGCGGAATGATCTTTTTCGGCGTCCCTTGGATCTGCATCACGAGATCAACCAAGTGACAACCGAGATAGAACATCATACCGCCCTTAAACGTGCCGAACCACTCTCTGGCGGCTTTGTTGTCCAAACGGCTCATGTGGGCTTCCACGCTGTAGATCGTGCCGAACTCGCCCGCTTTGGCGCGTTCAATCGCATTTTTGATCAACGGATGATAGCGGTACATATAACCGGTGTGGAACACTTTACCGCTCTTTCTCATGGTTTCAATCAACTTTTCAAATGCCGGCAAATCCTGACTGCCCGGCTTTTCCATGTGGATATGCTTGCCGGCATCCGCCGCCATTTGCGCGTATTTGAGCAGGTGGATCTCATCCGTCTCCACGGTAACCGCTTCAATGGTAGGATCGTTTAAGACCTCTTCAAGTGTCAGTTCTTTGTATCCCTTAAAAAAGCTCTCGATCTTTGCGGCACAGGTCTCCCGCTCGTCTTCTACGAGCACGTATCCCGCAATCTCAAACTGCTCGGGATGGATGCTCAATGTGTGAAACACATCCGGCGCGTGGCTGTAACGGTTAATGCCGATCTGTGCGATTCTGATTTTTTTCATTGTCTCCGCCTCCTAAATTTCTATTAGGTCAAGTATAGTATACCTGCTTGACAAATTCCGTTCTATATGTCATACTGCAAAAAAAGTAACTATTCTGCATTTTGGGAGATCGTATGAATAAGAATATTTACGTTTCGGAGCTTTCTTCCTCCAAACACATTTTTCAAAAATACCATTTTTGTCGGGGCAACAGTAACAAACGCAAATCACGCCTCGGTGTCATCTTGAAAGGTAGCGGTACCTATATCTATTTGGGTAAAAAACTAAAAGTCACCGAGGGGGACGTCGTGTTTATTCCCGAAAACATCTGCTGTTATTCGGAATGGTACGGCAAGCCGTCCATCGAGGTCGTGTACCTCAGTTGTTTTTTGCATTACGAAACGTTCAAATATGAGCCGCAGCTGCTCCGCGCGGACGATACCGTAAAACGCGATATTCTGCAAATCGCCGCACTGTTATCGGAGGAACAACGGCAAACGCTCGAAGCGTATTCCCGCTTTTACAAGTTGTTGCAGACCGTGATTACCCTATTAAAGCCAACCGACGTCGAGGTGGATAAAACCTTACAGACGGCAATGGAATACATCATGGCAAATTACAACAGCCGCTTTTCCGTATCCGAACTTGCCAAGAACTGCTGTGTCAGCGAATCCACTTTGTACCATTTGTTCCGGCGCGTGCTCGGGCTCTCGCCCGTCAGTTTTTTGAACTCGGTACGCATCAACATGGCGATCGAACTGCTGGAACGAAGTGACTATTCTGTTTCGACCATCAGCCGCGAGGTCGGCTTTTACTCGGAAAACTATTTTCGAAAAGTGTTCGCCGAATTTACCGGCACCACCCCGCTCAAATACAAAAAAGAAGCCCTTAATCCATAAACCCCCCCCCCGACCGCACCATGCTTCCGGCCGTTCTTTTTTATTCATTCTTTTCAAACGTCGCGGCGACGTCTTTTAGGGTATCGGCAATTTTTAATTTCTGCGGACAATGCTTTTCGCACGCGTGACACACGATACACGCCGACGCCGCGGCATGCGCCGCCGCCCTGCGGTCGTACTCGTATTTCACCTTCCACGTATCCTTCGGCTCGCGCTTCGCCTCGTTGTAACAGGCGAAAAACGATGGGATCGGAATCTGCTTCGGGCAATGCGGCACGCAGTACCCGCAAGCGGTGCACGCCACCGCCGTTTCAGCGCGGATGATGGTGGCGCAGGTGTCAAGCGCCGCGCGCTCCTCAGCTTTAAGCGGCGCAAAATCCCGCAAATTATCCTCAATCTGCTCCGGTGTGCTCATACCGCTAAGTACGATTGACGCGTGCGGCAAATTCGTCGCAAAACGGATCGCCCACGACGGCACGCTGTCCTCGGGCCGCAGGCCATGCAAAAGCGCTTCGGCTTCGGCGGGTATGCTTGCCAGCTGACCGCCGCGCACCGGCTCCATGATCAGCACCTCTTTGCCGTGCCTCACCGCCGTTTCATATTGCTCACGCGCACGAATGGAGGCACTGTCCCAATCCAGATAATTGATCTGTAACAGCACCACTTCCACTTCGGGGTGTGCGGTTAAAATGGTATCCAGCAGTTCGGGACTGCCGTGGAACGAAAATCCGATCTTGCGCGCTTCTCCCGATGCCTTGATCTCACGCAAAAAGCCAAATTCATCGTACTTTTCCGCGATCTCGTAGTTTTGCGGGTTGAGGAAATGCAGTAAATACACGTCAAAGTAGGAAACCCCGCACCGTTCTAATTGCTCGTTGAAAAACTCGCGGCATTGCTCGTGCGCCGTCACCTTATACCCCGGCAGCTTATCTGCCAAGCGGAATTTCTCACGCGGGTACCGCTCCACCACCGTGCGACGCAGCATTTTTTCGCTCTCGCCCTCCAAATAGGTGTACGCGGTATCAAAATAATCCCCGCCAAGCTCAAAAAACCAATCCACCATACGGTTTAGCGTCTCAATATCAATTTCATTGTCCGCCGTGCGCGGCAACCGCATAAAGCCAAATCCGGTCTTATTCATCAGGATCCCCCTCAAACAATCACATTCTGCGGCGCACCGTCTAAGTACGCCCGCAAATTATCACATACAATACCGAGTAACCGCTCGCGCGTGACCAGCGGCGCCCATGCCACGTGC
This sequence comes from Acutalibacteraceae bacterium, assembly GCA_045595445.1. Classification (GTDB taxonomy): domain Bacteria; phylum Bacillota; class Clostridia; order Oscillospirales; family Acutalibacteraceae; genus RGIG3009. The sequence continues at coordinate 5,591 of JAZOAK010000027.1, read as the reverse complement.
GGTGTAATGATGCAATTCGGTGCACCGAGCAACAAACACGAGGAGAGCATCGGCTCGACCTTCAACACGTCCACCGCCGCGCCGCCCAGTTTCCCCGAATCCAACGCCGCGCGCAATGCCGCTTCATCCGCCACCGCGCCGCGCGCCGTGTTGATAAACCACGCGCCGTCTTTCATGCGGGCAAACGCTTCTCCGTTAAACATCTTACGCGTCTGATCGGTCAACGGGCAATGCACCGATACGATATCCGACTCCGTTAACAACTCCTCAAACGTTACAAAACGCACACCCTCCGCCTGACGCGGCGTACGTGTGTAACACAACACCGACAACCCAAACGCTTTGGCAATACGGATCACCGCCTTAGCGATACTGCCGTACCCGACAACGCCCAGCGTTTTTCCGGAAAGTTCCGTCATCGGATACCGAAACGGCGAGAACACGTCGCTGCGCACCCAGTCGCCCGCCTGCACCATGCCGTTATAATCGGCAACACGGCTCGCCAGTTCCAGTATCAGCGCAAAGGTGTGTTGCGCCACCGCGTCGGTGGAATAACTGCCCGCGTTGCACACCGTGATGCCACGCTTACGTGCCGCGTCCAGATCAATGTTGTTATACCCTGTCGCAAACAACCCGATATAACGGAGTTTCGGCGCCGCCGCGATCACTTCGGCGGTTATTTTGGATTTGTTGCACAACACGGCATCCGCATCCGCGATGCGCTCAATCAATTCCTCTTGTGAGGTCAACGGATAAAACGCGACCTCGCCGATCGACGTCAACGGCGTTTCATCCAGATCACCGACGGATACGGTTTTCCAATCGGGTACGACTATTTTCATATCTATCACCTGTCATTATTATACCTGCGTTGCCTCTCGTTTTCAAGATAGTATATCAATACAATATTCCCTATTGACAAATCGATATAAACCGCGTATACTCTACTTGATATAACAAGTTATATCAAGTTATCAAAAAAGGAGATTGGCAAAATGGCAAAGGATACCATTCGCATTATTTCCCCGAACGGGCACTTAGGCTTTGCGCCGACCAAAGAAGAAAGCTTCTATCTCGGTGCCGCCACCAAGCCCGACTACTATTGCTGCGACAGCGGCAGTGACGACATCGGTCCGGTGCCGCTGGGCGCTGACAAGTGCGCCAGCCATCCGGCACACCAGTATCACGACTTGGAGTTGATGCTCCTCAAAGCGCGCGAGCAAGGCGTTCCGATGATCATCGGCTCGGCAGGTGACACGGGTACGAACAGCCGTGTGGACATGTACGTCGGTTTCATCAAGGATATGGCGAAAAAGCACAACCTGCCGCCGTTCAAACTGGCATACTTCTATTCCGAGGTTGACAAGGAATATCTGCGCAACAAGATGAACAACGGCGAGAAGATCGAGGGCCTGGACGGTCGGTGCGATCTGACCATCGAAGAACTCGACAAGACCGAGCGCATCGTTGCCGTGGCGGGTGTTCATCCGTTCATCAAGGCATTGGAGATGGGCGCTGACGTGATCATCGGCGGTCGTACCTCCGACGCTTGCGTGTTCGCGGCTCCCGCGATTTACGAGGGTATTCCGGAGAACATGGCATACTACACCGGTAAGGTGCTCGAATGTGCTTCGTTCTGCTGCGAGCCGTACGGCGCTAAGGAAAGCGTTATCGGTACGGTTACCAAGGATGACGTTAAGGTTACCGCCATGGCTCCGTTCCAGAGATGCACTCCCGCTTCGGTGGCAGGTCACGCTATGTACGAGCGTACCAATCCGTATTATGAATACGTAGCGGGCGGCATGATGGATATGAGCAACTGCGTATACGAGCAGTTTGACGACAAGACCTGCCGCATCACCGGCGCGGAATTTGTGCCGATCGAGGGCAGAGTCAAAGTGAAACTCGAAGGCTCCGGTTTCGTGGGCTATCGTTACATGGGTATGGCGGGTATCCGCGATCCGTACACCATCAAGAATATCGACAAGGTGTTGGAATGGGCGAAATCGCAGGTTAAAGAGCGTCGTCCCGACGATTGGTACGAACTGAGCTACCGCGTATTCGGTAAAAACGGTGTTATGGGCGACTTGGAACCCGTCAAGGAGACCAAATCGCACGAGTTGCTCGTCGTGGTCGAAGGCGTTGCCAAGACCAAGGAAGTCGCTGAGGAAGTGGCGCTCGTCGGTACTCGTCAGATCTTCTACGCACGTCTGCCGGAAGTCAAAGGCACTGCCGGTACCGCCGCGTTCGTCATGGACGAGGTCGTGGAGATGTCTCCCGCGTACACTTGGACCATGGACCACACCGTGGAAGTGGACGATCCGCTGGAACTCTTCCCCATTACAATGATTGAGATTGGAGAATAAACGATGGCTACGAAAAAACTGGTTGATTTAGCAAAAACCATTCGCAGTAAGAACGCGGGTACCGACCGCATCACCTTCGACATTATTTTCCGTGAAAAAGAAAACTATGAACTGGTGAAAAACTCGGGCGCGCTCACCAAGGAAACCGTCTGCCAATTGTATGGTATTCCGGAGAGCCGTATCGCGGATTTCGTGGAATTTGATCCGGCACTCGCGATCAAATTCACCATCAACCGCCTGAAACCCTCCGGCTCGTTCGGCGAGGGCGACGTGTTCGGTTGCCAACAATATCCGCCGCTGTATGATATTGAGATTCCCGTAGAAGACTAATTCTTTCTGCAAACACGGGGCGGCAGCGTTTTTGCTGCCGCCCTGTTTTCATTTGCAGAAACGCGGTCTTGGCGGTACAATAAGGAAAGACAACCCGCAAGGAGGCGCCAATCTTGGAAGTAGGACATCTGATCGGTATTGGTATCACGTTGACCGTGATCGTGTTGTTAAGCGTATTTTCGGGAAAACTGACAAACCCCAACAAAGGGATGCGTTCGTGGAGCGTTTTCGGCGCGATCACCGGTACGTTGGTGGGCGGTTCGTCCACCGTGGGAACGGCACAACTCGCGTTTCGCTACGGTATGAGCGCGTGGTGGTTTACACTCGGCGGCGGACTCGCCTGCCTTGTGTTGGCACTTGTGTTCGTAAAGCGATTTCGTGAAAGCCGCTGCCATACGCTAACAGAAATCGTATGCCGCGAATACGGTGAACGCTCCGGTGTCACCGCAAGCGTGCTGTCCTCTGTGGGGAATTTCATCAACATCATTTCCCAACTTATCGCTGCCACCGCCATTATCGCAGTGTTCTGGCCCGCGCTTCCACACACTCTGTCCTTAACCATCAGTGCCGCTTTTATGATCGTGTATATCGTGTTCGGCGGCACAAAAGGCAGCGCCGTCACAGGCCTTTTCAAAATGATCTTGTTATATGCCACCATGGTGGCTTGCGGTGCTTTGGTGCTGGTTTTCACAAACGGCATCGGCGGGTTTACCGCGCTGGTAGGCGAGTTATCCGCGTCCACGGGCGTTCCCCTTGGCAGTTTGTTTGCCCGCGGTGCGGGAACCGATCTCGGTGCGTGTTTATCGCTGATACTCGGTGTGGTCACCACACAAGCCTACGCGCAACCGATCTTCATGGCAAACAGTACGAAAGAGGCTAAAAAAGGTGCGCTGCTCAGCGCATTCCTCATTCCTCCGGTGGGCATTGGCGGTATTTTGGTCGGTTTATATATGCGCGCAGCGCATCCGGACATCGTTGCCAAAACCGCGCTCACCTCGTTTGTGTTAGAGTATTTTCCGCCCCTTGTCGGCGGTATCATATTGGGTGCGTTGTTCATTGCGGTCGTCGGTACCGGTGCGGGTCTTGCCTTAGGCATTGCCGCGGTGATCCGCAACGACATTCTGCCCCGCTTTAAGACGTTCAAATCCGCAAACGGCACGTTGATCGAACGCGTTTGTATCGTCGTGCTGCTTTTAGCGGCGGTGCCGCTCTCCGGCGGAAAACTCGGGGATACCATCCTCTCGTTCGCGTTTTTGTCCATGGGACTGCGCGGCGCGACCTTGTTATTACCGCTGTGCTGTGCCTTGTGGTTATCCAAAAAAGTCGACCATCACTTTGTGATGGCGGCGATCATCCTCGGCCCCGCCACCGTCGCCGTGTTCGGTGTATGGAACGTGCTGCCGTTTGATCCGTTGTTCGCAGGTGTCCTCGCCGCTTCGGTCGTCATGGCAATCGGCTGGTTTGTCAATCGCAACACTCCCTCCCGACTGTCTGCTGAATAACTTGCGTCTTTTGTAATCGTGTGCTATAATACTAAACGGTATGAAAAGAGGTATGAGTATGATTGTGCACGACGCCAAAACGCCTTTATATATGCAAGTAAAGGATTCTTTGGAAAAACGCATCGTTTCGGGAGTCTATCCAAAAGGCACCAAGCTCCCCTCCGAAAAGATGTTGTGTGAAGAGTTCGGAGTCAGTCGTATCACTGTCCGTCAGGCATTGGATCTTTTGGAATCCGTGGGACTTACCACGCCCGTACACGGCAAAGGAACGTTTGTCAACACCAACAAGTTAGATTCGCCGTTACAGAAGATTCGCTCGTTCAGCGAAATGTTGTCCGGGAAAGGGTATCACGGCTATACCAAAATCGACTTGTACGAGCAACAACCCGCCACCGCGGGTGAGCGGTTGCAGTACGGGTGGGAGGATAAACCGGTATCCCACCTGCAATTAACCGGATTTTCCGCAGGTGATCCGATCGTTACGTATCAGTCGGTCATTCGCGAACCGTTTGGGGAAAAGATGTACGCCCAAGCGGTAGAACTCGAAAAAGACGGGATTCCGTTTTCCACCTTTGATCTGTATGCGCTCGCAGGAATTGAGATCGGGGAGATCCGTCAACAAATCATGGCGGTAAATGCATCCGAGGAGATTGCCTCACTCTTGCACCTTCCCATCGGTGCCGCGGTGTTGGTACTGGATTCCGTTATTTCGGATAAACAGGGGCAAAGCATTGAACATAAATGCGCCTATTATCGCACCGATAAATACTCCTTCACCCTCACTCGCGAAATTTAATTTCGATTTGTTTCTGCGACGCTCGTGTGAACAGGTTCGCCCTGCGGTGAACCGCAACTTTCACAATTTGCCACGCACCTTGCGGTGGGCATTTCGATTTGTTTCTGCGACGCTCGTATGGACAGGTTCGCCCTACGGCTCACCGCATCCTCCACTCTGTTCCACGCCTCAACAATAAATTTAGCTTGTTTAAGCGGGGGCGCAGTACGCGCCCCCGCTTCTTTTATGCTCTTTCTTAAGGCACGCGTTGTAGGGGACGATGCCTAAATCGTCCCTCTCGCCTCATTCCTCCACCGTAGGGCAGGGCCTTGGTCCTGCCGCCAAATTCGCGCGCACCCAACAGCGGCGGGAGCGAGCCGCTACGTTAACGTTACGGGGTGGCGTATTGCCACCCCCTTTCAACAAAGTCGTCGCAGAAACAAATCGAAACAAAAAAACGGCGTGTCCTTTCGGACGCGCCGTTTGATTTTGTTACAAGATAACGGAATTAGCCGTTGATCGCGGTAACAACACCGGAACCGACAGTACGGCCGCCTTCGCGGATAGCGAAACGCAGACCCTCTTCGATAGCGATGGGGGTGATCAGCTCAACGTCCA
>JAZOAK010000026.1:0-63013 GCA_045595445.1 Acutalibacteraceae bacterium | reverse complement strand
ATGTTCAAGTAAAATATCGCTCTTATTTCGCTCACCGTGTTCATCACGGTAACGACCTTTACCGAGGTTATGCGCCTCATCCATACCAATGTTGATTTTATTGGTCTTAAAGCTCTTTCGAAGTGAGGCAAACATGTGGTCAATAAACTCATACACATTCGGATCACCAACCATCAGTATGTCGTCACGATCCAACATCGCCTTGTATCGCGGCCAGCGGATGATGCAGTTGAGGTGCGCCAACGTCTGAATACACGGCACCAGCTCTACACCGTTTTCATCCGCAAACGCATCCAGTTCTTGCAGTTCCTTGATGGAATATTTTCCGCGGAAGAAACCGAACATGTCCTCTTCTTCCACTTCGTATGTATCTTCCATATATAACAGAAGCTGATTATACCCCATTTTCGTAAGCAGTTTAATGAATCGTTTCAGTTCCTCTAAATTCATAACCGCATTACGAGAACAATCGACCATCGCACCTAACTTGTTAAAGTTCTTTTTCATCAGTATACCTCCCAAAATATTTCTATGAGCAAAACTTATAAGGTCAACAGACCATTACCCAACATCGTTTGTGCCGCCAATAACACACCAATTTTTCCTGAATGGAAATTCAGGCCACCCTGCATATACACCGCAAACGGATCACGAAGCGGTGCATCGGCAGACAGTTCGATGGACGAGCCGAGCGTGAACGCGCCTGCCGCCATAATGACCTGATTATCGTATCCCGGCATGTCCCACGGCTCGGGTGTTACGTACGCATCGACAGGTGCACCGCTTTGAATACCGCGACAAAACGCGATCAGCGCATCCGAATTTTCCAAGCAGATGGCTTGAATGATATCGGCACGCACCTCGTCAGCAGTCGGCGAGCAACGATACCCCAAGCGTTCAAACAATGAGGCAGCAAACGTGGCGGTTTTCAATGCCTCACCTACTACGTGGGGAGCGTGGAACAAGCCCATAAACAAGGAACGGTTATGTCCCAGCGAAGCGCCCACCTCGCGACCGAGCCCCGGTGTGCTCATACGATAAGAGCATTGCTCAACCAAATCACGGCGCCCGCAGATATATCCGCCGTTTTCGGCAATGCCGCCACCGGGGTTTTTGATGAGTGAGCCCGCCATGAGATCAGCGCCGACCGCCGTCGGCTCGATGGTTTCAACAAATTCGCCGTAGCAGTTATCTACAAACACCACCGCATCCGCGCGAACGGCACGAACAGTCTTGATGATCTCGCCGATCGCGGCGACGGATAAAGACGGATGTAGATCGTAGCCGCGGGAGCGCTGAATATGTACCATGCGGATGGTAGGATCTTCCCTAAGCGCTGCCGCGATGCCGTCAAGATCCGGTTGAGCATTGATAAGCGATACTTCACGGTAACCGATGCCGTACTCTGCAAGCGAGCCATCGGACGGCTTGTCCGCACCGATCACGCCGATGAGCGTATCGTACGGTTTGCCGGTTGCCGCGAGCAGGGTATCGCCCGGTCGCAGCACGCCGAACAACGCCAGTGTGATCGCGTGCGTGCCGCATAAAATGCTGTGACGCACCAACGCATCCTCAGCGCCCATCACATCGGCGAATACTTCTTCCAGCGCATCACGACCGCGATCGCCGTAGCCGTAACCGGTGGTGGAGGCGAAATGACTCTCGCTGACCTTGTGACGAATAAAAGCGGATAATACCTTTTGCTGATTGTATTCGGTGACATTGTCAATCCGATCAAATGCCGCCTTTGCCGCCGTCATCGCCTCCTGCGACAACGCTTGCAAGCGGGGATCAATGCTGAAAAACTGTGTATCCATGTTACATCCTTTCAATAACGGTCACGGTACTGTGCGCCCGAAACCCTAACGATTCATATAAACGTTGTGCCAGCGGGTTATAAGGGCAGATCCACACGCTCTTGCCCTTATCCTGCAAAGCCGCCGTCAAGCTCAACACGCAGCGCCCCGCATAGCCGCGACAGCGGTAATCGGGTGAGGTGGCAACGCCACCGAGCAGTGCTCCGTTTTGCCATTCCGCTACCGTCATGGCAGAAGACGCGATCACGCCGTTATCTGTGATGACCGCGTGACGGCAAAGACCGTGACGCGTGCGGTACGATACGTCCAGATACCACGCTTCAAACGGCGGAAGATCGTCAAAAAACGAGCGCAAAAAGGGATACAGTTCCCGCAAGCTGACCGTTTCGAGCGTTTCTGTTTTGGTGACACTCGGCGCGATCATAGCCGTGAAGTGTTTTGCCTTGCCAACACAACACGCGGGATTCGTGGTGTATACCGAGTGAACGTCGGGTTGCAGATTGAAAAACGCGGCCACCTCCTCGGTATCTTCCTGAGGTACGCAAGCAACCGCTTGCGTGTCCATGATAGCAATACACCCGCCGTGTTCCGTTTGATAAAATCGCGCGATCGTTGTGTTGCGATACGCTTCCCACCAGGAAAGCAAACGACCCGAAACAGGTTCATCCCCGATAATACCGGAGGGAAGTTCGCAATCGATTAAGGAGATCATACCGACGTCTCCCATGCGGGTAGTGTGTTAAGCAGTAATTCCAAAAGCCGATAAGTATCGGTAATATCCTGTTCTTTCAGCACCGAAGACGGCGAATGAATATACCGACACGGCAAGGAAACTGCCGCCGTGTAGGCGCCTTCGCCCGCACGTTGAAATGCGCCCGCATCGTTTCCGCCTGCTACCATGGTTTTGGTTTGTGTTGGGATATGGTTTTGATCTGCTAACTCGCGGATATACGCATACAAGGCCGGATCGTACAGCGTTTGACGATCCATAAAGGAAACGACAGGACCATTCCCCATACGGCAGACTTGCTTATCCGGCGGCACACCCGCGCTGTCTGCCGCCGTGGTGGAATCCACCACCACCGCGATCTCGGGTTGCAGGGCGAATGCGGCAGTCATTGCACCGCGTAAGCCGATTTCCTCCTGCACGGTAAAAACTAACGTAACATCGTATTCGGGCTCGGTATGTGCCAACTGTAACAAGAGCGCACATCCGGCGCGATCATCCAATGCTTTGGCGCAAAGTTTGTGTTCGGCAAGCGGAAAAGAGGCAGGAGAAAAGGTAACGGCATCGCCCTCACGCGCAATCGCATAAGCTTCTTCCTTGGAAGCGGCACCGATATCAATCAGCATACTGCGTATGGCGGGAATCTTCGTTTTTTCCTCGCCTTTGCACTGGTGCACCGCTTTCCCACCGATCACACCCGCATGGCCGTTTACCCATACTACGCGAGAAAACAGCACGTCCGACGTCATACCGCCAACCGTGTCGAAGCGTAAATAGCCGTCCTCGGTGATGCCGGTCACGATGCCGCCAACCTCGTCCATGTGCGCGGCAAACAGCACCGTTTTCGGTGCCGCCTTGCGACCTTTCAGAGAAACGATGCAGTTTCCCAACCGATCCACACGAATTGCGCTGACCGCAGGAGCATCCTGCAAATGTTGGATGATGTAGTCGCGCACGGCGTGCTCGCGACCCGAAATACCGGGAAGTGCGCACAAGTCTTTGATCGTATTAAGCACGGCTCGGCACCTCCCCTTCGGCGACAAACGTCGTGATCAAACGGGCAACCGTTTCCACGTCCCGCAACGAAATAACCTCGGCGGGCGTGTGCATATATCTGAGCGGAATCGAAAGCAAGGCGGTAGAAACACCGTCGGCAGTTACGCTGACCGCGTCGGCATTCGTACCGGTGGTCTCACCCATCACCTCGCACTGTAACGGTAACGTTTGTTTCTCCGCCAAGTCGCGCAGAGAATCCGTCATCGTCTTATCCAATATTGGGGATATACCGAGCATCACACCGCCGCCGAGTATGCCACAGGACGCCTTATCGGCATCCGGCGTGTGGGCAAAACTGACGTCGACCACAATGGCGGCATCAGGGCGAATCCCATATGCGGCGGTTTTCGCGCCGCGCAGGCCCAGTTCCTCCTGTACGCAAAATGCCACCACCACATTGAACGGCAAGGATTGCCCTTTAAGAAGCGAGAGTGCGTATAAAATCGCCGCAACGCCCGCGCGGTTATCCAGTGCTTTGGAGCAGACGCGATCGTTGAGCAATTCTTCAAAATGAGCCGCAAATACGGCGCGTGTGCCGATCGGAATACGCACCTTTGCTTCTTCGACGCTCATGCCGACGTCAACACCGCGTTCGGTGAGTTCCGTCAGCGGAGCATCGTCTTTGGCAAGATGGATCGGGGTAGCACAAAACACACCGTTGCAAGGCGAATCTGTGAGTACAGTAATGGGCGCCGCCGACAAGGCACGGTTATCCACTCCGCCACACGGTGCCACGCGTAAAAAGCCGTTATCGTCAATTTGCGTAACGGTAAAACCGATCTCATCAATATGCGCTTCAAGCAGCAGTGTGGGCGCATTGGGGGTGTCGGATTTCAGCACGCCCCAAACGTTTCCCAAGCGGTCGCGGCGGACGTCATCGGTAAACCCCGCTAACAGCTGCGCCGCAACATCCGCTGCCTCGCGGCAGCCGTTCACCCCGGATGCCAAGCAGAGAGCGCGTAACGTACTTTTTAATTCCATAAAGTCTTTCCTCACAAATCATTAACGAGTTGTTTGAAGTGATCGCCGCGTTCTTCAAAGTTTTTATACATATCAAAGCTGGCGCTGGCAGGCGACATAAACACAATATCGCCGTTATTCGCAATTTGATCCGCCGTGTTGACAGCTTCTGTCATATCTGCCACGCGGTAGATCGGCAGATCACAAGACACGCGTATAGCGGTTTCAATGGCATCTGCGGTGGCGCCGAGTAAGATAGCGGCAGATACCGTTTCGGCAGCAACCGGACCGAGCGAGTCGTACGGAATGTGCTTATCGTACCCGCCCGCGATCAAAATCACTTTTTGATCAAAGGCTTTGAGTCCCGCGATGGTGCGTGACGGACTCGTACCGATGGAATCGTTGTACCAACGAACACCGTTTCGTTCCCGCACCAATTCCGAGCGGTGCGGCACACCGCTGAACGTACGGGCATAGTCCGCCATCACCGATACCGGCACCATACCCCAAACAGCCGCAAAGGCTGCCAAATAGTTTTCAATGTTGTGAACACCGGGGATACGGATCTCGGATGCGGGCATAATGGCAACCGTTTCAGAGCCATTCGTGCTGTAAAGGATGCCATCTTCACCGAGATAAGTACCTCTCTCCACCGGATGGCGGCGCGAGAACAGCCACACTTCACCCGTGCAATCGTCAGCAAAAGAAGCCGTGATCGCGTTGTCCGCGTTTAACACCGCGCGGTCGGTCGGCTGCTGATGAGCCACTAAATTTTTCTTGGCATCGATATATTCCTGCATATCGGTGTGCCAGTCCAAATGATTGGGAGCCACATTGGTGACGACCGCTACCTTCGGGCTTTGAGTCATCATGGTGAGCTGAAAACTGGAAAGTTCGGTCACCGTGGTATGTGACTCTTCGATCTCCTCGATGATCGGCAACAGCGGCCTGCCGATATTGCCGCCGAGATGCACGGTTTTGCCCGCGGCTTCCAACAGACCCGCAATAACGGTGGTTGTGGTGGTCTTACCGTCCGAACCGGTCACCGCATAAATCGGCGCGGGACACAGATCAAAAAACAATTCCATTTCGGAGGTCACGGTCTTGCCGGCGGCGCGTGCTGCCTCAAACGGCGGCAGATACGGTTTCATGCCGGGGGTACGCAAAATCAAATCCGCATCCAAGGTGTCCAAATAACTTTCACCAAGCTGTAACGTAGCACCGGCGCGTTCCAGCAACTCTGCCGTTTCACCGAGTTCTTCGCGTGAACGTTTATCACAAGCCGTCACCTTTGCTCCGTGAGCCAACAGTTGCAGTACAACCGGCGTATTATTACGACCAATACCGCAAACCGCTACCCGTTTACCGGACAGCGACGTATAAAATTCTGAGTAGTTCATCTCATCACGCTCCTCGCAACAGTACTATTATACTGTTACTCAAAGAAAATATCAATATAAAAAACAAAGGATGAGGCCGAAGCCTCATCCCCAATTTAGTCATCGGAAAAACGCGAAAGATACAAAAGACCGACAAGACCGCCAACAAACAGAACGACCGCCGCAACAAGCGTCAGTAGCCAGTGCCACCACACCGAGCCGAGTGCAGTAAACCCGGGGATGATCCGTTCCTCAAAGATGTCCCAGAGTGAGCCGAGCACAAAACCGATGATGACGCAATACGTGGGCCGCGTAAAGCGGTTCATCGCCCATTCGAGCGGTTTGGTAATGGCGAAAATGCCGATAAGCAACGAGATGCCGATAACGGCAAGCGCCGGAAGCGGCATGGATAAAATACTGGTAATACCCAAAATAATCAGCATGTGTGAGGTGCTGATACCGGGCAGTATCAACGCAATGGAGATCACAAAACCCGTTACGATCCACAAAAGGACGTTTGTGACGGTGATACTGTCGGCATTGGATACCAGCGAGGTGACACCCGGCCCGATCGCGCCAAGCCATTTAAGAATCTCCAGAATATTCGCCACGCCAAGCACGATCGCAACGCCCAAAGCACCCCAAAGCACGGAGGAAATGCAAAACTTCACCGTTACTTTATCGGGTTTGATCTTAGTAAACAAGGTGGGAATACCGCCGATCACCGCACCGAAGAACAGTGCCGCGACAGGGATCGGGAAAATCTCAAGCAAATAACCGATCAGTTCATAAAACAGTACCAAACCGATCGCGGCACCCAAACCGAAACGAATGAGGAACCACGCATTTTCTTTGAAATTTTTGCGAATACCGCTGATAGCACCGAGCAGGCGGTCATAAATGCCGAGCACAATCGCCATCGTACCGCCGCTGACGCCGGGCACCGCCATGGAGGAGCCGATAATTAAGCCTTTAATGGAAACCATAAAACGCTTGAAAACTGTTTTCATAGTTGCCTACCCCCTTTTTACACAACATTGTACACCATTCCGTGTCTTTTGTCACGAGAAATCTTGAAATTTTATGCAAAAGACTTTATACTGGTATTATTATGATACTTTTATGAGAAAAAGGAGTACACTATGAGCCCGAAAGAGCGTTTTATCGAACTCTATAAACAGCATATCACGCGCGAAGGTGCTGATAAGTTTTTGGAGTATTTGGAATCCAAAAACTGCGATTTTTTCACCGCCCCCGCCAGTACGCGGTTTCACGGTTCACATGAGGGCGGTCTTGTGGAGCATAGTCTGAACGTATACGATTGTCTGCACCACTATCTCGAACGCGAACGTGTTAAAGACGTATACGGTCTTTCTTACACCGAAGAAAGCATTGCCATTGCCGCGCTGTTACACGACGTGTGCAAGATCAATTTTTATAAGGCGGGTACACGCAACGTAAAAGATGAAAACGGTGTATGGCAGAAAGTTCCCACTTATGAGATTGATGATAAGCTCCCCTACGGTCACGGTGAAAAATCGGTGTATATTCTTTCCGGTTATATGCGACTGACCCGCGAAGAGGCCTTTGCCATTCGGTATCATATGGGATTTGCCGGCGACGAGGATGCGCGCAACGTCGGCAAAGCGTTTGAAATGTTCCCGCTCGCCTTCGCGTTATCCGTTGCCGACATGGAGGCCACCTACTTTTTGGAGGGGAAATAATGGCAAAGTCCGCAACGTTGCCACACTGTCCGCTTTCCAAAAAATGCGGTGGCTGTCAGCTTCAAAATATGAGCTATGAACGGCAGCTCGGTTACAAGCAGGAAAAAGTGATTTCCCTGCTCGGCCGCTATCACCGCGTTTCGCCGATCGTGGGTATGGAATTTCCCTACCACTATCGCAACAAGGTACAAGCGGCATTCGGCATGACACGGCGGCGCGAGATCTTATCCGGTGTCTACCAATCCAGTACACACCGCATTGTCAAAGTGGATTCCTGTCAGATAGAGGATCCTACCGCTGATAAGATCGTCGTCTCCATCCGCCGTATGCTCCCCGAATTTCAAATGCTCCCCTACCAAGAGGACAGCCGCAAAGGGTTTTTGCGACACGTGCTCATCCGCCGCGGGTTTTCGAGCGGTCAGGTGATGGTGGTGTTGGTTGCCGCGCACCCGATCTTCCCGATGAAAAAACGGTTTGTGCAAGCGTTGTTGGAACGGCATCCCGAGATCACCACGGTGGTGCTGAATATCAATCCGCATCAAACCAGCATGGTACTCGGCGAGCGCGAGGAAGTGCTGCACGGTGTCGGATATATTGAAGATACGCTGTGCGGATGTGTGTTTCGCATCTCTCCCCGCTCGTTTTATCAAATCAACCCGACACAGACCGAAAAACTGTATAGTAAAGCGATCGAGCTTGCCGGACTCACCGGCAAGGAGGCGGTGTTGGATGCATACTGCGGGATCGGTACCATTGGTTTGATCGCCGCCAAATCCGCCGGTCAGGTGGTGGGGGTCGAGGTCAACGGTGATGCCGTGCGGGATGCGCGTGTAAACGCAAAACGCAATAACATACAAAACGCGCATTTTATTGAAGCGGATGCGGGTAACTACATGGTAGCCCTCGCCGAGGAAGGTCAACACGTTGACGTGGTATTTATGGATCCGCCGCGTGCGGGCAGTGATATGCCGTTTCTAAACTCGCTGATCACGTTAGCGCCGAAAAAGGTGGTCTACATTTCCTGTAACCCCGAAACACAAGCGCGCGACTTACGCGTGCTGACCAAAAACGGGTATCGCGTCACCTATATTCAACCCTTTGATATGTTCCCACACACACAGCATATTGAGTGTGTGGTATGTCTTGAAAAGAAATAAAGAGGGCAGCACCGATCGGTGCTGCCTTTTGTTATACACCCCAAATATCCTCTGCGTATTCTTTGATCGTTCTATCACTGGAAAAGTAACCCGCATTTGCAATGTTCATTAAACATTTTCTATTGAACAACTCCCGGTTTTGATACTCTTGGTTGAGTTGTAAACGTTTGTCACAATACGGGATAAAATCTGCAAACACGTAATACGGATCAGAACGGTGCCACAAGGCACCCGTGGTGAGCGAATCATACAGATCGCGGAACATCCCCGTCCCACCGTCATCAAAAGTACCGTCAATCAAGGTGTCGACCACGCGGCGCAAGCGGGGTTCCGCCTGCAAATAGCTCTGTGGCGAATAGGCGTCTTTCATCGCGTGGAGATCTTCCACACGTGCTCCGAAAATATAGTTGTTTTCCTCCCCTGCCCTCTCGACGATCTCAATGTTCGCGCCGTCGTAGGTGCCGAGAGTCACCGCGCCGTTGAGCATAAATTTCATGTTACCGGTACCCGAAGCTTCTGTTCCCGCCGTAGAGATCTGTTCCGACACATCCGCCGCGGGGATGATTTTCTCGGCATACGACACCGTATAATTCGGCAAAAACAAAACCTGCATACGGTCCGAAACCGCCGTATCTTTATTGACAAGTTCAGCGATCTCGTTGATAAATTTAATAATGGCTTTCGCGCGCCGATAACCGGGAGCTGCTTTTGCGGCAAAAAGATACGCAGTGGGTGAAAAATCGGCAATGCGACCCTCTTTGATTCCAAAGTAAGTGTCCAAGATCGAAAAGGCATTAAGCAATTGGCGCTTATATTCGTGCAAGCGTTTTGCTTGAACATCTAATAAAAAATCAGATTTCAGATGCAGACCGCTGTGCGCCTCAATATAGTCGGCAAGTTGTTGTTTTTTGAGTGATTTTACGGTGTGCAGCATTTGTAGAAATGCCGGATCATCTGCATACGGTATCAACTCTTTCAGTTGATCCAAATCGGTTATCCAGCGGTTACCGATGGTTTCGGTAACCAGCTTTGATAATTCGCGGTTGGCAAGTGCCAACCACCGGCGCTGTGTGATACCGTTCGTCTTGTTATTAAAGCGCTCGGGATACAGCCGATACCATTCCGGTAAGGCGCTTATTTTAAGCAGTTCGCTGTGCAGACGCGCCACACCGTTGACCGAGTGAGAAACAAAAATCGCTAAACGTGCCATGTGAACGTGCGTATCGTCCACAATGTCATATGATTTGGTATCCATGATGCCGCGCGCTGTAAGATCACGCACCAACGCCTTTTGGATACGCAAGATATAGCGATATATCTGCGGCAGTACACTGCGAAATAGTTTGATGCTCCACTTTTCCAGCGCTTCCGGCAAAATGGTGTGATTGGTATAGGCAAAGGTATCGCGCGCGATCTGCAACGCATCCGCGAACGATACACCCTCTTCTGTCAGCAAACGAATGAGTTCGGGGATGGACACCGTCGGATGAGTGTCGTTGAGCTGAATGGCATACTGTTCGGCAAAACGCGAAAAGTCCGTGCCGAACTGCCGCTTATACTTACGAAGAAGATCCTGTAACGACGCGCTGCAAAAGAAATACTGTTGCTTTAATCGCAGTTTTTTGCCCGCCTCGGTATCGTCGTTGGGATACAACACCATGCTGATTCGTTCGGCATGATCGCGTTCCTTGACCGCTTGATCGTATTTTTGCTGATTGAATAACGCAAAATCAAAAGGGGTTTGCGCCTCAGCCTGCCACAAACGCAACCGATTAACTGTTTTACCGCCATAACCGATCACGGGACTATCGTACGGCACGGCATACACCTGCTCATCAGCAAAAGAGACAAGCACCTTTTCGGAGTCTTTACGAAGCGACCACGGGTCACCAAACGTCATCCAATCGTCCGCTATCTCCTTTTGAAAGCCGTCCACGATCTGTTGCTTAAACAGTCCGTAGCGGTAGCGGATACCGTATCCGTCCAGAGGCAAGCCTTGTGTAGCGGCGGAATCCAAAAAGCAAGCGGCTAAGCGGCCAAGCCCGCCGTTGCCGAGCGCCGCATCTTCGATTTCTTCAAAAATAGCGGTGGAATGACCGTGTTCACGCAACAATATTTCGACTTCTTCTAACAATCCCATATTCAGCAAATTCGATTCGATCATTCGCCCGATTAAAAACTCTGCCGAAAAATACGCAACACGTTTTTTGTTCGTTTTGCTGTGTTCAGTTGCACAAAGGCGTGACATCGCCGCTTTGGACACGGCGCTATACCATTGCTTTACCGTTGCTTTTTCCGGTTCTATAACACCATCCAACCGCAAAGCGTTCAATATTTCCTGTGTAAAACCAGTGTCCATTGATACACGACTCCTTTCTCTCGCTATTCACAGTTTCTCCCCCAAAAAAGCCACATATACATAAAAAAAGCGATGAGCAATGCTCATCGCTTTTCATTAAATGATAAAACCGCCGCCCACACCGAGCACCTGCCCGGTGATATAGGAGGCTTTGTCGGATGCCAAAAACAAGAGCGCTTCGGCAACCTCCTCCGGTTCCCCCAACCGTCCAAGCGGCGTGTCTTCCGCTAAGCCGCTAAGAGTATCTTCATCAAACGAGGCACACATATCTGTTTGAATCACACCCGGTGCCACACAATTCACCCGAATATTAGACGGGCCAAGTTCCTTGGCGAGTGCTTTGCTCAAACCGATAAGTCCCGCTTTGGCGGCGGAATACGGCACTTCGCACGAAGCGCCCGTGACACCCCATATTGAGGACACCGTCAGGATGCTGCCGTAACCTTGCTGTACCATGGCAGGGACGACCGCCTTACAGCAATGATACGCACCGTCTAAATGGATGCCCATCATACGACGCCATTCCTGTTCCTCTGTATCTGTCAGCAGTTTTTGTTGTGCAATACCGGCATTATGTATGAGCACATCCAGATGACCGCAACGATCGTACACCGCCTGCACCATCCGTTTTACCTCATCTGCCTGCGAGACGTCCGCCTGCACCGCAAAGGCTTCGCCGCCTGTCTTTATGATCTCGGCAACCAAACAGTCCGCCGCATCTTTTGAAGAGCAGTAGTTGACCGCTACCGCGTATCCGTTTTTGGCAAACAGCCGTGCTGCCGCCGCTCCGATACCACGAGATGCGCCCGTAATCAAAACAGTTTTCATAACCGCCATCTCTCTTACAGTTTCAGCGTGATGTCTTTGTGTTCCCCATCAAACAAGCGGTAGGTAACACCTGTCATGTCAAACATTTTCTTGGACGCGATAACCGAATCCGTATCGGCATATTTATCCTGCAAATAAATAACCTCCTTGATACCCGATTGGATAATCGCTTTGGCACATTCGTTGCACGGGAACAGCGTGGTGTATACCTTTGCACCCTCTAAGCCCGAACGGCCGTGATTGAGAATCGCGTTGAGTTCTGCATGACAGACGAACAGATACTTCGTATTCAACGGATCACCGTCACGATCCCACGGCATACAGTCGTCGCTGCAACCGATCGGCATACCGTTATACCCCATGGACAAGATCTTATTGTCCTGACCGACAATGCAAGCGCCGACCTGCGTTCCCGGATCTTTACTGCGTTGTGCCGACAGTAGGGCGACTCCCATAAAATATTCGTCCCAGGAAAGATAGTCTTCGCGTTTCATAAAACGTCCTCCTTTAATATGGCACTATACGTACGAAAGGCCGTTGGCAGTGCATAGTCTGCCAATTCCTCTTTGGAAACCAATTGAAAATCAGGTTGTAGTGTAATGCTTTTTGCCTTTACGAGATAGCCGATCATGTGCCACTCCACATGGGAAAACACGTGCTTTGAGTTAGGCAGCACGTCAACGGATCTTGCCCGAATCCCCCAGTCTGACAACGCGCCACCCAAATCGTCGGATTCAATATTCGGCAACTCCCACATACCGCCAAGAAGCCCTTTGGGAGGGCGACGATGCAACAGCACTTTGCCGTCCGCCACAACCACGAACACAGTGCGACGTTCCACGCGACGTTGTTTTGGCTTGGCACGCGTGGGTAGTTCTCTTGCCCGCTCCAAACCGGCTACCGCACAATAGTCAAAAAGCGGGCAGTCACTGCAATGCGGTTGCGCATTCGGTACACAGACCGTTTCACCAAGTTCCATAATACCTTGGTTAAAATCACCCGCGTTTTCCTCCGGCACGATGCGCTCAACAAGCGCTGTCAAGCGTTTTCGGTTTTGGGGCTGCATCACGTCGGTGGGATCGTCCGTAAGGCGCGCCATGACACGCAAAACGTTTCCATCCACCGCGGCAGCGCGTTTGCCGAAAGCAATGGACGCGATCGCACCCGCGGTGTATTCCCCAACACCCGGCAAGGTCAGCAGTTGCTCATAAGTATCGGGAAGTTCTCCGCCGAAATCTTTCATTATCAGTTGTGCGGCTTTCTGCAAGTTACGCACACGGCTGTAATAACCGAGTCCCTCCCATAGTTTTAACAGCACGTCCTCCGATGCTACCGCCAAATCGGCAATGGTGGGAAGTGCCTGCATAAAGCGCTCAAAATACGGCAGCGCCGCTTCGATACGCGTTTGTTGCAGCATGATCTCCGACACCCACACGCGATACGGTGACGGGTCTTCCCGCCACGGAAACGAACGCTCGTGCTGACGGTACCACTCAACAAGCGGTGCGGCAATGCCCGTAATCGGCTTTTTCATAGTGTTCTCCACGTTTCCCACACGTCTGGACAATATCCCACGGTGGCAAGTTTTCCGTTACGCACAATAGGTGTACGCAACGCTTTTGGGGTTTCAAGAAGTTTTTCTTCCTTATCGCTTTCATAAGCAAGATACTGTATCAGTACTGCCTCTTTGGCTTTCGGATCAATTAAAGCATCCAGCCCCACCACCGCTTTGACCGATTGAAATTCCCCGCGGCTGATGCCGTACTTATCCAGTTCAATACGCTGAAAACGAATGCCGCGCTCCTTAAAATACCGTTCTGCTTTTTTGGTATCAAAGCATTTGGATTTTCCGAAGATCTGAATATTCATCACGAACGGCTAAACTCCTGTAATTGTAAGTCTTTGTTATGATCAAGCGCCCATTGAATGTTCCAACTGCTGGTGAAAAGCAGCAGCGGATTTCCTTTAAGATCTTGCACATATTTGGTATCCGACGTTAAGTCGAGAGCCTTTACGTCCACATTTTCGCCAACTACCCAACGAATGTACTGGTACGGCAGACCTTCCATAATCACATCCACACCGTACTCATTCTTTAAGCGATATTCCAGCACGTCAAATTGCAGCGTACCGACCACGCCGACGATCACTTCTTCCATACCGCCGCCCGGCTCTTGGAAAATCTGGATAGCGCCTTCCTGCGCAATCTGCGAGGTACCCTTGATAAATTGTTTGCGCTTCATGGTATCCTTCTGACGCACCAAGCGGAAATGCTCCGGTGCAAAGGTCGGAATACCCTCAAATTCAAATTTCTTGGAGGAAGCACACACCGTATCACCGATAGAGAAAATACCCGGATCAAACACACCGATAATATCGCCGGCAAACGCTTCTTCCACGATCTCACGATCCTGCGCCATCATCTGTTGCGGTTGCGACAATTTGATCTTGCGCCCGCCCTGTACGTGATTGACTTCCTGTCCTTTTTCAAATCTGCCGGAGCAGATGCGCATAAACGCAATGCGATCGCGGTGCGCTTTATTCATGTTCGCTTGAATTTTGAAAACAAAAGCGGAAAAATCATCGTTAAACGGATCGATCTCCCCTTGCGAGGACGCACGTGAAAGCGGCGACGTCGTCATTTTTAAGAAGTTTTCCAAAAACGGCTCTACACCGAAATTCGTGAGAGCGGAACCGAAGAATACCGGTGACAGCTTGCCGTGGCGAACGGCTTCAAGATCAAACTCATCGCCGGCGCCGTCCAACAATTCGCGATCGTCCATGAGGGTTTGATACAACGTATCGCCGAGCATTTCTTTCAAAGCGGGATCATCCATATCGGTTGCTTTTTCATCTGCTTCATGTCCGATACCATTGTAAGTGAAGGACAGCACCCGCTCTTTTTCGCGCTCGTAAACACCTTTAAATTCTTTACCCGAGCCGATCGGCCAGTTGACAGGATAAGTCTTGATACCAAGAACGCTTTCAATGTCCGCCATTAGGTCATACGGATCGCGCGCTTCGCGATCCATTTTATTGATAAAGGTAAACACCGGGATATCTCTGAGCATACAGACCTTAAATAACTTGATAGTCTGCTTTTCCACACCTTTTGAAGCATCGATCACCATTACCGCGGAGTCCGCCGCCATCAGCGTACGATAGGTATCTTCCGAGAAATCCTGGTGACCGGGGGTGTCCAGAATATTGATGCAATAACCGTCATACTCAAACTGCAAAACGGAAGAGGTAACGGAAATACCACGCTGCTTTTCGATCTCCATCCAGTCAGAAACCGCGTGCTTCATGGATTTTTTGCCTTTGACCATACCGGCAGAGGCAATCGCGCCGCCGTACAGCAAAAACTTTTCGGTTAAGGTGGTTTTACCGGCGTCAGGATGCGAAATGATCGCAAAGGTACGCCGCTTTTCTATCTCTTTGGTAAACTGTGCCACAAAAAGTACCCTCCGTCTAAAACATTATCCTATATTTTATCGTTTTTCTGTAAAATAATCAAGCCTTTTTCGGACAGCTTCCAATAAAATAGCGGCAGTATTCTCCAAACGCTCATCCATGATCTCATCCAAAAGCCACCGAAGGCACTCGCCGACCGCTTTACCGGGAGGAACACCAATGGCCAAAAGGTCGCTGCCGTTCACCGCAAGATCTTTAAGAGAGAAGCAGGCTTGCTGTGCGAGGAGGTTGTTTATCCGTTCGTTAATATCATTCAGTTCCTGCAAGCGACCGTCCATCAACTCGACGGCGTGCGCCATCGCATCCGCTCGTTTGAGCGCCAATAACTGACGAAGCAGCGGCACACCTAAGCGGTTCATCCACCGCCGAACCGCTTTATCGGTGCGTTCGATGGTCGTATCGTGGTACCGAATCAACAAGCAAACGTTTTCCGTAGTTTTGTTATCAAAACGTAAACGGCACAAAACGTCTCGTGCCATGCGTTCCCCAATCTCGGCATGACCGTAAAAGTGACCGTTGCCTTGATCGTCCAATGAAAAACAATACGGCTTGCCGATGTCGTGCAACAACGCCGCTAACCTTACGGTGGTATCCGCTTCGGCACAAGCCACTGCCGTCAATATATGCGCGAGGACGTCCAAATGGTGATAACGACTGTGTTGATCCACGTCTTGTGCGGCTTTGAGTTCCGGCAAAATGGGAAACAAGACAGGATACAGATCGTAAATCACGGTATCAATATGGTTACCTGCCAACATGCGTCCCAGTTCCGCCCCCACACGTTCGGCGGCGATCTCCGTTAAGAGCGGCGCACAAGCAAGAAGTTCTTTTTGGGTGTTCTCTTCAATCTTCAAGCCATACGTCGCAGCAAAGCGCAACGCACGCAACATACGCAAAGCATCTTCTTCAAAGCGCGTTTTGGGGTCACCCACGGCACGCAGTAACCGCTTTTCCACATCGGCAGCCCCACCGAACGGATCAACGAGCCCGCGTGTCGGGTGATATGCCATGGCATTGACCGTAAAATCGCGACGGCCAAGATCTTGTTCAATGGTGCTGACGAACTCTACCGTATCGGGATGGCGGTGATCGTGATAACCGATTTCAGTGCGGTAGGTCGTGATCTCTAACGGATGGCCCTCCGCAATGACCGTAACCGTGCCGTGCTGAATACCCGTGGGAATTACCGTTTTCGTCGCAAATACCGCTGAAATCTGTTCCGGCAACGCATTGGTACACAGGTCAAAATCATGCGGCACTAAACCGAGAAGGCTGTCACGCACACAACCACCGACAACGTAAGCCTCAAAACCGGCACGTTCCAACGCGGATAACGTTTCACAAACATACGACGGAAGATGCATAACTCTCGCCTCCTTTCTGCTTATGAGTATATCATTGTCAAGCACTTCTGTAAAGTACGAAACGATTGACAACACGACGATAGATATAGTATTATATTCTTTGTATAGTATTTTAGAAAAACAGGTGATGTATATCATGCAACGCAATTCGAAAGGTGCCGCTTTCGGGCGATTCGTCGGCCGTTTTTTTGCCATTCTCGGGACGACACTGCTCGCCTTGGTGATCGCCGTGGTAGGTGTCTGTTGGGTATTGTTCAAAGGACCGTCTCCGACGGCTCGCGACTTGTTTGTCAACAGTCTTTTGGAAACCAGCGCCTTAAAATTTGTGCCCTCAATTTTTCTTTCCGAGGAAGAGATCAACGGTATTACAGCCGGAAACGCCGTCATTGAAACCGACGAAAGCACGGATAACACAACCGAATTTACCGAAAAGGAAGAAAATATCGATCCCCAAACGATTGAAGTACTGAATATCAGCGGTCCTTCCTACTCCGGCAAAATGATGATCGTGCACGATCCGTCACGGGTAAGGTTTGCTTCGCTGGATACGTTCGGTGAAACCATTATTGGCAAAAACATATGCAAATTTGCCGAAGAAAACAATGCCGTCGCCGCTGTGAACGGCGGTGGCTTTTGGGACGAAGAAGGCAAAGGACTCGGCGGTCTGCCGACCGGCATCGTCATTCGTGACGGTAAGTTGGTATACGGCGCCGAAGGTGATGTCTCCTCTCTTGTCGGCTTTGACAACAACAACCGCTTGATCGTGGGCAGAATGTCTGCTAAAAAAGCGTTGGATCAAAACATGCGCGATGCCGTCAGTTTCGGTCCCGCTTTTATCATAAACGGTACTCCCGCGGAAATTTCCGGTATAAGCGGTGGCATCAACCCGCGAACCGTGGTCGGACAACGCGCAGACGGTGCGGTGCTGATCTTGGTAATTGACGGCCGTCAACCGCAAAGCATCGGTGCTACCTACAAGGATTGTATTGAGGTTATGATGAAATACGGTGCTATCAACGCCGCCAATCTTGACGGCGGCACCTCTACCGCCATGTTGTATAACGGCGATATCATTAATCATCGCTACGCCTTCGGCGGATTGCGCAAACTGCCGACCGCTCTCATTGTGGTTTGATTGGAGGATTCTCTATGACTGAAAATACCATATTACAAGAACAATCCGCAACCATTTTGGCAGAAGATACCGTTATGGAAGTGCCGGTATATCCCGAAGATAGTACCCCGCCTCCCAAGAAACGAAAATTCCTCAAAATACTGAGCGTGTATTTTGCCGTGCTGATAGTGTGCATCACCGTCGCTTTATGGTTCTTCTACAATCACCTTGAAGCCTACGAAGCGGGAACTTCAAACGCCGCCTTGACAAACTATTTACAGTGGATACAGGACGGCGACTATGAAGCCATCTACGCCTCTTCGGAATTTGAAGAAACGATCCTAAATACCAAAGAAGAATACTTCAAATATCTTGATCGCTTGTATGACGGCGATCTCTCGACCCTTTCCGTGCGGGAAAAAGTAACCTCAACAGAAGAACGCAAAGAGTACACCATTTATATTGAAGATAAACGTGTCAGCAATCTCACGCTTATCAAAAACCCTGAGTGGGGCGAAACCGCGTGGAACTACCTCACAGAAGTAGAATACTTGCCCCCCGTTTCCATTATTGCCGCGGATAACGTGCGTATCACGGTCAACGGTGTGGACGTCTCACTTTTGAACTTGACAAGTGAGTCCGCACAGCAAACGGTATGGAACAGCATGAGTGAGACCGAGGATCTTCCCGTTGTTTACCGCTACACCTTGGAAAACCTCTTGAATCCGCCCACCGTTGAAGCACTTGCGCTGAGCGGTGACGTCTGCGAGGTTGCACATACAAGTGACTACGTGTACGAAATCTATCAGCCCGTGGCGGAAATACTCCGTACCGAGCGTGAAACGATTGCGCAAGATGCCACGTTCTTGTATGCCAAATTCGTGGCACGTGATGCCAAAAAAGAAGAATTACTGAAATTAATTCACAAAAAAAGCGATCTGTATCAAACCATCCGTGGTTTTGACAATCAATGGTTCACGGGACATTCTTCCTATGAGTTCTCGGATGTAAACGTTTCGGCATATTCGC
Source organism: Acutalibacteraceae bacterium (assembly GCA_045595445.1). Classification (GTDB taxonomy): domain Bacteria; phylum Bacillota; class Clostridia; order Oscillospirales; family Acutalibacteraceae; genus RGIG3009. The sequence continues at coordinate 44,025 of JAZOAK010000026.1, read as the reverse complement.
AATTCACCGGTTCCGATTTCACCTGCGAAGTAAGTTTTCTGCCAAAATATTATTTGGGGAAAACCGAAATTGACGGTGCGCCGTTCCATTGCCGTGTCACGTTTGTGCAAATTGAGGACGAATGGAAGTTGGTGGCGCTGACGAATATCATCGAGGAGTCCTCGGATTCGGATACCGACACCGACACGTCGGACGCGACGACCACAACCACCAACACCGAAACAACCACAACAGCAAATTAACAAAATCCGTTAATCAAGCGAAAAAGGAGGTTCCACAGTGTTTAAGGAGTTGTTCACCCCCATCCCCTGCATCAAACGACTGCTCGGCAGTTGGCTGTGCCTTTGCACGCTCTTTGAATGCTGTGAGATCTGGTTTCGCATCCCCTCTTTGTTATTTCTCCTGTTATTCGCGGTGCTTTTTTTTGCGCTCGGTCTGTTGAAGATTTACGGAAGATTGCCAATTCTTGACGACCTTACGCTGTGCGGCGGCGCCGCTTTGTACGGTCTTGTTTTGGTCTATCGGTATGGCGGCAAATCGCCGTATGCGTACCTCCTGCTCGTACTGCTTGCCGTCGCGCTGGTTACCTTGCCAACACTCAAAAACCGGTCGATATCGCTCAGCGGCGGATACAACATGTCTTCCAAAGCCTGCCGTATATGGGTACTGGTGTTCGGTATTGCATTAGCCGTCGGGATCGGCCTTTTTACCGTTATGCGGTATTACACCTTTGCTTCGCCAAACTTTGATTTTGGACTGTTTTGCCACATGTTCCACAACATGAAGGAACGCTTTTTACCCTTGGTCACCTCGGAACGCAATATGCTGCTTTCGCATTTTGCCGTTCATATTTCCCCTATCTATTATCTTTTGTTACCTCTCTATATGTTATTTCCTTCGCCCGTTACGTTGCAGATCAGTCAAGCAGTCATATTAGCAAGCGGCATTCTGCCCGTGTATTTGTTGGCACAGCATTTCCGTTTGCCGTACAAGTATATCACGCTGTTTGCGCTGCTGTACGTCGCACACCCTGCGGTAAGCGCCGGTTGCTCGTATGACTTACACGAGAACTGCTTTTTGCTTCCGCTGTTATTGTGGTTGTTTTACTGTTACGAAACCGGCCGTAAACGGTGGTTGATCGTCGTAGCAATTCTTATTTTATTGGTAAAAGAAGATGCCGCCGCTTTTCTCGTAATCTTCGGCGTATATCTCTTATTTTCCCGCAAGGATCACCGCACGGCGTTACCGCTTATCATAGGGTCTCTCTTGTATTTTGCCTTAGCGGTGTTTCTGCTCAATACCTTCGGTACCGGTACCATGATCGGGCGTTACAGCGCGTTATTCGATGAATCCGCAACCGTTGGCGGGTTCTGGCAAACCTTGTTGCGCGCCCCCGATTATTTTCTGGAACTGGTGGTATCCTTTGTAAACACTTCCACCGAAAAACCTATCTATTTGTTGCAGATGTTGTTGCCGTTCGGCGCTATCCTGTGGCGAACAAAGCAGTTCAGCCGTTATTTGTTGCTGACGCCACTCCTGTTAAATCTGTTGTCCGGCTTCGTGCATCAGTACGACATCGGATTTCAATACAGCTTCGCTTCCCTCGCCTTTTGTTTGTATCTGTACGTGCAAAACACTGCTGACCGACCGCTTTCTAAGCAACGCAATCTCTTGTTGTTCAGCGTGGTTTCTTCCTGCTTTTTATACGCGATGATCGTCATGCCGAAGATCGAGACTTACGTCGGGCGATGGATCAATGGCAGCGATACGTATACCGCCATGGAAGCCGTATTGGACGAGATACCGAAAGAGGCTTCGGTAACCGCTTCCACGATGCTGGTGGCGCATCTGGCACAGCGCGACGTGATATACGAAGATTTTTATCACGAAGAGCCCGATACCGATTACGTTGTACTGGATATGCGTGGAAGCTACGCCACGTTCTCCGAAACCTATCGCGATACCTGCCTGCAAAAAGGGTACGAGATATGGACGTCCACCGAAGAGCTTTTGGTTTTATATCGACCAAGTGAATAGAAATTCTCGATTTGCTCTTGTTTTCTCGGTAATCTTTGGTATAATGTCCTGTATGGATAAATCTTTTTGGTAAAGGAACTTAGTGGTATGAAACGAAATGAAATCGCCGCTGTTTATGCGGATGCGGCCGCTCTCTCTGAGCAGGAACTTACCGTCTGCGGTTGGGTACGCACGTTGCGCCAATCCAAATCGTTGGCATTTATCGAATTAAACGACGGTAGTTGTCAGCGCAACTTACAGGTCATTATGGAAGATGCAAAGCTCGACAACTTTGACGAGATCTGCCATCAAAACGTCGGTGCCGCCCTTTGCGTACGCGGTGTACTGCAATTAACGCCCGAGGCTAAACAACCGTGTGAACTGCATGCCACGGCGATCGAGGTGGAGGGTGCTTCTACTTCGGATTACCCGTTGCAGAAAAAGCGTCATTCCATGGAGTTTTTGCGTACGATCGCGCATCTTCGCCCCCGCACCAATACTTTCAGCGCGGTGTTCCGTGTGCGTTCGGTCGCTGCTTACGCGATCCATCGGTTCTTCCAAGAACGCGGCTTCGTGTACGCTCACACCCCCATCATCACTTCAAGTGACTGCGAAGGTGCGGGTGAGATGTTCCACCTGACCACCTTGGATATGAACAACATTCCCCGCACCGAAAACGGTGACGTCGATTATACGCAGGATTTCTTCGGCAAGCACACCTCGCTGACGGTATCCGGTCAGCTTGCCGGTGAATGTATGGCGATGGCATTCGGCAAGATCTATACCTTTGGTCCGACTTTCCGTGCCGAAAAGTCCTATACTGCCCGTCATGCTGCGGAGTTTTGGATGATCGAGCCGGAATTTGCTTTTGCGGATCTCGAGGACAACATGGATTTGGCACAAGATATGATCACCTACGTGATCTCGTATCTGCTGGAAAATTGCCCCGACGAAATGAAATTCTTTAACGATTTCTACGATAAGAGCCTCTTGGAACGTTTGAATGCACTGGTACATTCCGATTTCACCCGCGTGACGTATACCCAGGCAATCGAGGTCTTGGAACAGCACAAAGATGAGTTCGAGTATCCTGTTTATTGGGGTTGCGATCTGCAAACCGAGCATGAGCGTTATCTGACCGAACAGGTATATAAAACGCCGGTCTTTGTTACCGATTATCCGAAAGAGATCAAAGCGTTCTATATGCGCCTTAACGACGACGGTAAGACCGTCGCGGCAATGGATCTGTTGGTACCCGGTGTCGGCGAAATCATCGGCGGCAGTCAGCGCGAAGAACGTTTGGATCTTCTCGAAGCGCGTATGGACGAACTCGGACTCAACCGCGAGGATTACTGGTGGTATTTGGATCTGCGCCGTTACGGTGGTGCCAAGCACTCCGGTTTCGGTCTCGGTTTTGAGCGTCTGATCCTCTACGTCACCGGTATGGCGAACATCCGTGACGTGCTTCCCTTCCCCCGTACAACCGGTTCTGCTGATTTCTAATTTTGATTTTCAAAAAGCCCCGCCCTTTATCGGGCGGGGCTTTTTTCGCTATTTTTGGAAAAAATAAATATTTTTTTGCAAGATTTGCAAATTTAACTTGCAAAATTCAGTTATATGCAGTACAATGTGTGAAGTATCTGAGAGGAGTCGTTTTTTGTGACTGATTTTGCATCTTTAACGAAAAAACAATTAACCGCCCGATTGGCAGCTTGCGAGTCGGAATACGCCTCCTATAAAGCGCGCGGTTTACAGTTGGATATGTCTCGCGGCAAGCCGTGCACCGAACAATTGGAGCTGACGATGGAACTCAGCTCCTGCGTCAATGCCCGCACCGGCGCCAAGACGGAGAATAACACCGATACGCGCAACTATGGATTCCTGGACGGCATTGAAGAAGCAAGACGGCTGTTCGGTGAAATTTTGGAAATGCCTGCATCGAATATTTTGGTGGGCGGCAATTCCAGTTTGAATTTAATGTACGATTATATTGCACAAGCCTATTCGACCGGTCTTTGCGGTCACACGCCGTGGTGTAAACTGGACGAAGTTAAGTTCCTCTGCCCCGCCCCCGGTTACGACCGACACTTTGCTGTCACCGAACATTTCGGTCTCACGCTCGTCACCGTCCCCATGACCGCCGACGGTCCCGATATGGACGTGGTGGAAGAACTCGTCAAAGATCCGACGGTAAAAGGCATTTGGTGCGTACCGATGTATTCCAACCCCGACGGTATCACCTATTCCGATGAAACGGTACGTCGCTTTGCCCACTTAAAACCGGCAGCTCCCGATTTCCGTATCATGTGGGATAACGCCTATTGCATGCATCATTTAACGGATACACCGGATCGGCTTTTGAATCTGTTTGACGAGGCAAAAGCGGCCGATAACGAAGATATTTTCGTTTGCTTCACCTCCACCTCAAAGATCAGTTTCCCCGGTTCCGGTGTGGCGGCACTCGGAGCCAGCGATGCAAATATCGCCGACATTAAAAAGCGCTTATCGATTCAGACGATCGGCTACGATAAGCAAAACATGCTGCGACATACACGCTTTTTCCGCGACATCGACGGTATTAAAGAACACATGAAGTTACACGCGGCGATTCTTCGTCCGAAGTTCCAAATCGTTCTGCGCACACTGGATGAGCAGTTGGGCGGTATCGGTATTGCCGATTGGCATACGCCGAACGGCGGTTATTTTGTCAGCGTTACACTGATGGACGGTTGTGCCAAAGACGTGGTGCGTATGTTGAAAGAAGCCGGCGTGGTGCTGACGGGTGCAGGTGCGACTTATCCGTATCATAAGGATCCGCACGACGCCAATCTGCGGCTTGCCCCCACTTTCCCGCCTTGTGACGAGCTGCAAACGGCTATGAATCTGTTTTGTATTTGCGCGCAAATTGTCAGCATTAAGAAATTGCTCAATACGTGATTTGAAACCGCCGTGAACGTTTCACGGCGGTTTTTTGAAGATTCCGTGAATTTCATTGACTTTTTTTACAAAATCACCTATAATGACCTTTATATGAGAACGTATTCTTGTATGGAATACAAATGATGGAGGATTGACCGATGAAGCGCACACCAAAACCCGTATTTTTCATCGTGGCACTGCTCATCGTCGCCTTGGCGTATACTTCCTTTTTCGGAATATACAAAAACTTCGGCGACCGAGAGGACACGATCATACGCGGAGCTTCGGACATTCGAACCGGTATTGACATCAACGGCGGTATTGAAGTGACCTTTGCTCCCGAGGACGAATCCATTGAAGCGACGGATGCACAGATCGAAGCCATGAAGGAAGTTATCGTGCGTCGCATGATCGCGAACAACATCACCGACTATGAGGCGTATACCGATTCGGATAACAACCAAGTCATAATCCGTTTCCCCTGGAAAAACAACGAAACGGAATTTGATGCCAAATCGGCGATCGAAGAACTTGGTAAAACTGCCTTGCTTGAATTTTATATTGACGAAACGGAATCGACCGGTCTGCCGACTGAGAAACCTGAGAAAGCGGATTTCGTTCTCAACGGCTCGCTGGTAAGTTCCGCCACTCCCGGATTCGATCAGGACAACGTGCCCGTCGTATCCCTGGAATTGGACAGCGCCGGTAAAGAAGCGTTTTCTAAGGCCACCCAAAAGCAAGCCGATCTGAACAAGGGGCTTACCACGAAAAAATACACGATTTCCATTTGGTTGGATGACGAGTGTATCTCCAACCCCACCGTTAACGAACATATCAGCGACGGTAACGCTCAGATCTCCGGCGGCTTTGCCGATTATGCGGAGGCGCTGGATCTGGCAAACCTCATCAACTCCGGTTCGCTGCCGTTCAGTATCACGGCGAAGAACACCAGCACCGTTACCGCTACTTTGGGTGAGCGTGCGCTGGAAATCATGGTGATCGCAGGCGTGATCGCGTTTGTGCTGATCTCCCTCTTTATGATCCTCTACTACCGTTTATCCGGCTTTGTTGCCGTAATCGCATTGCTCGGTCAGGTAGCAGGCTCTATTGCCGTTGTGTCGGGGTATTTCCCCTTCTTCAACAGCTTTACGCTGACATTGCCCGGTATTGCGGGTATTATCCTGTCGATCGGTATGGGTGTTGACGCCAACATCATCACCGCCGAGCGTATCAAGGAACAGATTCGCGGCGGTCGTACCATTGACGGTGCGATCAACAACGGTTGCAGCGAGTCGTTCTCCGCTATCTTTGACGGTAACATTACCGTGTTGATCATCTCTGTCGTATTGATGGGTGTGTTCGGTCCTGCCGACAGTTTGTTTGCAAAACTGCTCAAGCCCTTCCTGTTTATGTTCCCTGTTTCCGCCAGCGGTGCCGTGTATTCTTTCGGTTACACGCTGCTTGCGGGTATCATCTTCAACTTCATTATGGGCGTAACTTGCTCGCGGTTGATGCTTAAATCTATCTCCCGCTTCAAGTTCCTCCGTAAACCCTGGCTGTTAGGAGGTAACCGTCACGATGTTTAAGAATTTTGATTTTATTGCCAAACGCAAACTGTGCCTCTTCATTTCCATCGTCTTGCTTGCTATCGGTGTTATCTGCAACTTAGTGATGGGTGTAGAACTGGATATTGATTTCAAGGGCGGTACACTTCTTAAATACAGCTACGAAAACACGCTGGATGAAGCCGCCGTCAACGAGTTTATCGAAACGAAACTCGCAGGTGCCGAAATCGATGTTACCGAAAACGGTGAAAGCGGTCTTAAAATGATTGTCGTATCGCTTGCCGATGAAATCGATACGAAAACGCAAACCACGTTTGTTGAAACGCTGAAAAAGCAATTCCCCGACAACGATATCAAAGAGATCGAAACCAACTCGTTGCAACCGTCTTACGGTCGCACTTTCTTTGCAAAATGTTGGATGGCGATTGCGTTGGCATCGCTCTTCTTGGTCATCTACGTTGGCTTGCGTTTCCGCAAGATCGGTGGTGTTTCCGCCGGCATTATGGCATTGCTCGCGCTGTTGCACGACATCTTTATCGCCTACTTTATCTTTGTCATCTTCCGCATTCCGCTGAATGATAATTTTGTGGCGGTCGTGCTTACCATTCTCGGTTACTCGCTTAACGATACCATCGTTATTTACGACCGTATCCGCGAAAATCGCGTAAAGATGGATAAGAAGGCCTCCATCAACGAGATCGTGAACGTTAGCTTGCGTCAGTCCTTCGGTCGTACCTTGAATACGTCGATCTGCACGCTTGTTGCTATCGGAACGGTCGCTGTGATCGCTCTGGCTTTCTCAATGGATGCCATCACCAGCTTTGCGTTGCCAATGACCTTTGGTGTTGTTTCCGGTTTCTATTCTTCCACTTTCTTGTGCACCCCGCTGTGGGCATTGTGGGTAGAACACAGTACTCGCCGCAAGGCTGCAAAATCCAAGAAAAAATAACGCTCAAAAGCCCCCGAAACTTCGGGGGCTTTTTGCAAAGGATTGAAAAACTATGCTGTCTACCATTTTTTTTGACGTGGATGATACCCTGTTGGATTTTAAGAAGGCAGAACTCGTCGCGTTATCCTCTACCTTGAAAGAATTGGGATTTACACCAACGGAAGAACTGTTGGCGCGTTATCATGTCATAAACCGCTCACAATGGGAATTGCTTGAACGCGGCGAACTGACGCGCGAACAGGTGCTTCGCCGCCGTTTTACGCTGTTGTTCGATGAATACGACCTGCCTTGTGACGTTGAAAGAGTAAAAGCATTGTACGAACATCTTTTAGGTGTCGGACATTATTTTATGCCGGGTGCTCCCGAACTGCTTCAAGCGTTGCACAACCGATATGATCTGTATCTCATGACAAACGGCACGGCATCCATTCAGCGCCGCCGTTTGGACAGCGCGGGCATCCTTCCCTTTTTCAAAGGCGTATTTATCTCGCACGAGATCGGCTTTAACAAGCCGGATCCACGCTATTTTGAGCACTGCTTCTCTTGCATTGAGGGGTTTGAAAAAGAAAAGGCTGTCATCATCGGTGACAGCCTCAGTTCCGATATTCGCGGTGGCAATCAGGTTGGTCTTCGTACCTGTTGGTTTAACCCCTCACACAGCACATGCACGTCCCTTGCCAAACCGGATTTTGAAGTGGACAGTTTATCCGCTTTGCCTGCGTTGCTGGCCGGCTTATAAGCGCAAGCTCACTTCGCCGGAGGATAACGCTTTGGTCTTGCCGTGTCGATCTGTAACAAGCAATTCAAAGGTATCGGTTATCCCCTGCGCCGTGACCTCCTCGATCACCGTACCGTTTACGTCCAGTACTTGTACGATGCGTCCTTTAAGGAGATCACGTTTACGATAAGACGGCAAAAACGCTTTTGCCGACAATGCCTCGTAATACCCCCAAAATCGCGCGATGATCGCCGCTGCCAGTTCTTCCCTTGGATGAGCTGTCGGCGGCGTTTTTTCACCAAAAACGGCGCCTGCACGGGATTCTATCTCGGGAGGAAATCCGCCAATCGGAGAAAGCACGTTAATACCGATCCCTAAGACGGCATATTGCAGGTTTTCGGCAATGGCACCTTCCGTTAAGATGCCGCACACCTTTTTTTCACGGCAATAGACGTCGTTTACCCATTTGATGGATGCCGATATTCCCGCCACTTCCTCAATGGCTTCTGCCACAGCAACTGCCGCCGCGGTGGTGATATATAACGGTAAAACGGCAGTGCTTGGACGGAGAATGATACTCATATACAACCCACTGCCTTTGGGAGAGAAAAATTGTCTGCCCATTCGGCCTCTGCCCTGCCGTTGCGCACTTGCAAGAATAACCGTGCCCTCGGGTGCGCCCGCCGTTGCCTGTTCACGCGCGAGCGTGTTGGTGGAATCCACTTCCTCGTATAGTTGCAGCGAGAACGCATCGCCCAGCCGTTTCTTCAAAACGGAGTCCGACAACAACATATCTTCTCTCCTTTCCGATTATAAAGAGCGTCAGAGTCTGTCTGACGCTCTTTACCTTTACTCTTTTACATCGCGCTAAAATACTCCACGACACCGTCAGTGACTGCTTGCATCAGTTTATCCCGATATTCAGGCTTGATAAGGGCTTCCTTGTCTTTCGTGTTATCCAAGAACGCACATTCCAACAAAATTGACGGACAATGGAACAACGAGCGCGTCATGTAGAGCGTTCCCCATACCGTGCCGCTGGAACGCGGTGTTCCGTTCGCCGTGGTGCCGACCCCATAGGGGGTTTCGACGGCGTGCATTTTATCATAAATGATTTTGGAAGGTGTATACGCCCATTCGGTGTAGTAATGCACCGTTGCGCCGGTCGCTTGACCGTTGTAACCGTTCATATGCACGCTGATTACCAGATGGTATCCCTTTGTCTGCGCCATCAGCACACGACTTGGCAACGATAAATTGGTGGTGAGCGGGGTCGTACGAGTCATGTCAACCGTGGCACCCAACGCTTCCAATTTGGTTTTGAGAGTGTTGGCATAGTCCAAATTAAACGGCGCTTCCCACGGCTTATCATCCGGTGATCCGTGACCGGGATCTAACAAGATACGAATGCCTTTCAATTTTTCGGAAGCGGTATTGCCGGAAATATTCGCCGGATTCAAAAACGAAATGGTTAATTGGTTGCCGTTCCATGCGGTGGAAACGCCGTAAAAGGCACCCTTTTTCTTCAAAGTCAATTTCAAAATCAAGTAATCCGACGACTTGCCCGCAACCCACTCTGCCGAGCTGAACAAGGGACTTTGCGAAACGTCCGGTACACTTGGCACCTCTGAAAGGTAATAAAAGGCGATTTCAATGTGCGTTGTGGTTTGAGAATAGGGTTCCAATCCGTAATGAGGAGTGGTGGTTGTAGAATCTTTATAATATTTCTGCCCTTGCGTACGCACATACACAGGAATGGCATAAGCGGCAGTAAAGGTCATGTTGGTATGCGTGGACGTGACGGTCGTTTGTCCGTTTTGCAAGGGTGTATAGGTCAGCATACCGCCATTGGTCACGGTAGCATCCTTACAGTACACACGTTTCCCCGAAGCCAACAGATAATAGGATAAACTGCCGCTGTAAGTGCTTACCAAATAGTCCTTGGTCCCTTTCGGCAAATACGAGTTATAGGGGCGGGAATAATCGTCTGTTAATCCGTCTCCCGAAAACGTTTCGGCATAGCTTGACGTGACCGTGACGATCTTCCCATCGCCGTTAGGAGCGGGCAACGGCGTACCCGCGGGCACAGTGATACCCGGTGCCGTGGTCGTGGGTTGAGGCAAGGCTTTGATGGTAATACTGCCGCCTGTTTTGGTTTCTGTCAAACCGTTATAGGTAGCGCTGACCGTAATTTTTCCGAGAGCGGTGGTCTGCCCGATCTTACCTGCCGGCAAGGTATACGTTCCCTTATATTCACGGAAATCGGTGGGAGCATTGCCGCTTTCGTCTTCTTTGATATCGGATGCCGTCAGTGTGATCTTCTTACCGTTGATCGTTGCCGTGACACTCGATCCGTTACGGGCAATAGCGCTGATAATAAAGGTGCCGCCGCCATCCACAGAGATATTGTCAGTTGGCAAGATACTTTGCAGTACCGTTTGTTTATAGGTAATCGTATAGGTTTTCGTCGTTCCTTTGTGAGAAAAAACAAAGGTGTTTACACCGACTTTCAAAGTGCGGTTGAGTGAGAAAAAGCCGTGTTCTGACAGTGCGACCGTTTCACCGTTCATTGTGAGCGGGAAATTGGTGTCCCCGCCGCCTTGTAAGGTAATGGTAGATTCCGACGTGGTATAGTTTGTTTTGGTCGGAAAGGTCAGCGTGAGTTTCTTATAAATGTATTCTTCATCCAAGGTGCCGTCATAGGCGCGTTTAAGCGCATCGGCAGCGCCGGTAGTGTTGGTGCTCAGTGCGTTTAGCGAGTTGTAGCAACTACCTTGCCAAGCGGCAGTAGATTTGCAGTATAAATACTGTTGTGCGAGTTGATCGGTGGCTTTCCAACCGGTATGATACGTGCCGACCCTTGCTGCCGCGTGAGATATGTAAAGCGGAAGTTGTTGCTTTCCGGCAACACCATCCCACCATTTGAGAATGTTTTGGAAGGAGGCGGTCGGATGGCTGGTAGAACCGTTGATTTGCGCCATGACACATTGGAACAACCCTTGTTCTACCCAAGAGAGCGTATCAGCACAGCCATCGGTAAATTCCTCGTAATACTCTGCCGTTTCCGAGCCGCGCTCCTCCACCGAGCTGTGTGCCCAAATACCGTTTGAGAGTAAGCCAGTGTAAAAATTGGGGTTCGCTTCACAGATGATCTGTGTCACTTGTTTTACCAAGGTATCCAAAGCGGTTTTCGCCGTTTCGCGTTCTTCCTCCGCCACCTGCTCGCCTGAGAAAGCAAAACCGGACACAAAATAACCGTCTACCGCATAGCGTTTGGTCACTTCCGAAACCACGTCCAGCGTGTGCTTCCGTCCCGTTTCGGTGCGGGGATCCCATTCTTCACCGTCTTGCACGCGAAGATCCAATATCGCATACACATACATCTGCTTTTCTCGAGCCAAGGTTAAGCTGTATGAAATCGGATCAAAGGCTTGTCCGTCTTCATCGGTCAGTTCTACACAGTCGGCGATTTCAGATGGGTATATCCACAGGTCTTTATTCTCCGGTTTTAGAGGCAGAATAAGCGTGTTAAACTGCCATTCCTCCATCGCGGAAAAAGCGGTATCGATCTGTTGTTTTACGGTTTTGACCGTGTTTTTAGAGGACGTATAATAGTCCACTCCCGGGGTGAGCCAAACGCCTTTCATTTCTTCCGGTTTTTGATATACCGGCTCAATTTTTTGCGGTTCGGTCGTTGTGGGCATTGTGATCGTAGTGGTCGGTGCGGTAGCGGTGTTTCCGCCAAACAACGATGCCATCGCATCCAACACCCCGCCATAGGCAAAAAGCGCACAGAGTAACGCCACGGCCAGTACAACTGCTGTGACGGCAATGGTGATCTTCCATCCCTTTGAAAGACCAGCCGCTTTTACGTGCTTTGCCATGTGGTTTCACCTCTTTTTATAAAACGCTCTGCAAATTCTCCATTTCCCTCAGGGCAACGGACACATCGTTCGTTGACGAAAGCCCCGACACTTGATTGGGTTTCAAATAACTGTAACTGTAAAACGCCATGCCGGATACATTCTTGGAACGCAGATACAGCACGGATCGCTTGAGAATATCGGTATGGGACCTCCATTCGGTTTTGCCGCTACCTGCCCATTTATCGTTTAACAGCCCCGCTTTGTAGGTGGCAATGCCGATATACAGCTTCACGGAGGAGTGCCGCGGATACGACAGCCATGCATCGGTCATTTTATCAAAAGGACTGCCGGAATGTTCAAAACCGGTATAAAGCTGCGGGCAAATATAATCAACATAGCCGCTTTCTGCCATCCATTTTTTCGGATTGGCATACAGATTATCATACGTGTCCTTGGGATCAATGGCGGGTGATACACCAAACAAGCGGTTTTTCGCTTTGGTGATGGTATGCGTGGCGTCAATCAGCGTATCCACAGATGCGCGGCGCCAATCGGCGATCGACAACTTGCCGCCGCTATCTTGATACGCTTCGTAGTCCGCGCTCTCGTAACCGTATACCGTGGTAGCACCCAGAACGTTCGGCGGGTAAAAATAGTCGTCATACTGAATGCCGTCTATGGCGTAATTATTGACCAATTCGCGGATACCGTTCAAAATCAGTTGTTGTGACGCTGCTGAGCTGGGAACATAATAATACCGCCCGGCAGAATCCGTGAACGTGGGAATCCCATCAACGAGGTATGCCGTATCCAGTCCTGCTCGATACGGATTGACCCACGCATGAAGAGCAATTCCGCGCTTGTGAGCGGCTTCCACCGCGTAACCGAGCGGATCAAAACCGGCAGCGATAAGTTTTTTTACCACCGCTGCAGGTTTGAAATAAGCGGAAGGATAATACGCATCGCTATTGGCGCGCACATGGAAAAACAAGGTGTTCAGCTTAAAGTCTTCCATGGTATCCAAGATGCCGTCTATCGCCTTTTTGGCTTGCGCGGCAGTCGTGCAACCGCGCAATACGGCACTGATCTCAATGTAAGACGCCCATGCGGCACGCATTTCACCCGATGGGCTTATCAACGTTGGTTGTGTGGTGGTTGTCGCGCCCGTTGTTTTAGTCGTTGTTGAAGCGACCGTTTTGCTTGTTTTTGAGACGGTTGATGACGAGGGGCGGGCTGTTGCAGTCGTTGAGTCTGTGGCAGGCGTTGTCGTTGCCGTATCCACCGTAGTTTGATTGGTAGTGCTTGTTATGGTAGTGGACGCGAGGGTCGTGTTATCGACAACGGACGAATCCGCGCCACACGCCGTCAGGAAAACCATTACCAAACACAACAAAACCGCTGCGCACCGTTTCACCAATCATCACCTCAATTACTTACTATCATACCAAAAAACGCTGCTACTTGCAACACTTTCCGACGAAATATGCACTGTTAGTTTTTTCCTGTCTCCTATACTATATGTACTTTTTTTATTTCCTTGCAGAAATGATTTGCATTTGTTGCACAAGTATGGTACACTAATATCCGTTATGCGGGCGTGGTGGAATGGCAGACACGTTGGTCTTAGGAGCCAATGCGCAAGCGTGCAAGTTCAAGTCTTGTCGCCCGCACCAGAAAAAACCTCTTTACTTTCGTAAAGAGGTTTTTTCAATGATGTTTGCCTTCGGCAAATGATGTCGCTATCGCTAATGATGTTCACTTCGTGAATGATGTCGGCTTCGCCTAATGTTTTGTGGCAAACATCGCATCATTGCGACCAACGGGAGCAACATCATATTTGCGAAGCAAATGCATCATGTCGCCGCAGGCGATGCATCATTGAAATATGCTGAATTTTATGATATAATTAAGTAAAAAGAGACGATTACTTGAAGGAAAATAAACTGGCAGAACTGTCAATGGAATTCTCTATGGATATTATCAACCTTGTAAAGCATTTAAAATCTAACCATGAATCTATTATTTCTAACCAAATCGGCAGAAGCGGAACGAGCATCGGTGCCAACATCCACGAAGCACAGTATGCACAAGGCAAGAAAGACTTTGTTTCAAAACTTGAAATTGCCTTAAACGAAGCAAGCGAAACAGGCTATTGGCTTGAGTTGTTGCACAGAACCAATTACATCGACGAGCAATTATATAAATCACTTTCTGCAAAGTGTACTTCCTTGCGTGTAATGCTGATCGCTTCCTGCCGCACAGCGAAGGAGAATACAAAATGAAAATAGCGGAAATTTCTACTTTACTCAAACGAGAACTCTATGAAAACGACTATCAATACGGGTTTTGTTTTGATGGCAGAAAATACACGCCGAATTTTAAAAATGGGTTTGATGCAGAGTTTTTTAATCTATCAAAAACCGTATATCGCATTCAAGATCCGCAAGATACCATGAAAGAAAAAATTGGGACCTGCATTGATGCGGTGATTGTAATGAAAACCATTTTAGATGAATTAAATATCCCAAGTAAAATTTGGCTACTTCATCATAATGTTAAAAAGACTCCACATACAATTTTGACCTTTGAAGCAGAAGAAAAAGTGGTCTATCTTGAACTGACACCTCAATCAAACAAACCGTGGTATGGTAAAGAAATATTATATGAGAACGAGCAAAGCTTTGTTGATAGTTTTCAAAAAGATGACTTTACAATTATTGAAGTAACTAATCAAATAATAATCGGATCTCATCCCGACTCGTTGCTACAGCATTTGCCGCAACAAGATAAATAACCGTGATGTACTTTTGGTCGTTCTTACCCCTACATATACACCTTTTAGTCGCTCTTTCGCAGAAAAACCGACAAGTTTTGACTTGTCGGTTTTTTAACTAAATTCACCCTTACGGGTGGGTGAAATATTGCTTCGCAATACAAAATTTTAGATGCATTTTTTGTCGAAATATGGTATAGTGTCCATGGGTGATGGCAATGTTTTTTGTAACCAGTAATAACATACCGCAAGGAGTAGGGTTCTCAGCCTTTGGTTTAACCCATATTCTTTGGCTTTTGGCGGGGACGCTGTTTTGCGTTGCTGCCTGCATTTTCTACAATAAGCTTTCTGTTGACAAACGAAAGATGCTGCTGACCGTATTGGGAACATACATTTTCCTGCAAGAGATGGTAAAGAACCTGGTGCTGATCCTATTGGGTGAATTTAGTTGGGGATGTCTCCCCTTTCACCTTTGCGGCATTAACATTTTGCTGATTGCCTTTGACGTCATCAAACCAACAAAAGTGGTCAGGAGTTTTCTCTATTATTTTTCCATTCCCGGTGCTGCGCTGGCGTTGCTTTTCCCAAACTGGACCGAAATGCCCGTTTGGAATTTCTTCCATATTCACAGTTTTACCATACATATTTTACTGGTATTATACCCCTTGCTGCTGGTGACTGCCAACCAAGTATCCACCGACTTGAAATCTGCTTTGCGGGGGACTCTCTTGCTTGTTGCTTTGGCGATCCCCGTGTACTTTTTGAACCTGCTTTGGGATACCAACTTTATGTTTTTGATGCAACCCGATTCCGGAAATCCCTTGGAACTGTTTGAAAAACTGTTAGGTTCTCACCTTTGGGGATTTCCCGTTCTGTTACCTGTTGTCATCCTTTTGATGTATCTCCCCGCTCGAATCGTTACGAACCGAAAACGCCGTATCTAAAATAACTTAGAACAACCCCCTCGCTATGCGAGGGGGTTGTTCTTATTCACCCACCATGGGGATCTTTTTTATGGGAGTTTCGTCGGATAAGCCGAGGAAGCGTAAAAAGTTTTTGCCGTAGACGTGTTCCTTAAAGTCTTCTACGTCCTCAGAAATGAATTTTTCGTATAGGGCGTTGTCCCGCTCTTGCCATTCTTTGCTCCAACTTACGTTGTATTGTTCAGTACTGCTGTCGGTACCAAACATCAAGTTATACCGCATTTCGTAATCACTGCACAGCAAGTGACGAAATACTTCCTCGCGGTATACGCGGGGGGTTCCGGGCGTAACGTCAATGAACATTTCACAGCTTAAATCGGGACGTCTGAAATACGCGTTGTTGAATTTGCCGTACACCGCAATACATTCATCAGTCCACGGCCAGGAAACGTGCGCCAAACAAAACCGCAGTTTCGGAATATCCAACAAGGCTTCAAAATTGCCGGGGCGATTGTAGTTGGCGGAATTCATACCATCCCATAAAATACCGCTGTGGAACAGTACGGGCTTGTCCACAGAAGCAATTTTTTGGAGAAGATCCATCGACTCACGACATCCGGGATGGTAATTACTGCAAATCATTTTGAAGCCGAGGAACCCGTGTTCCACCGCCATATCGACCTGTTCGGTCGCGCCGTCTTCCAAAGGATTTATCCAGTAAAGCGGGAACAACGTTTTTTGACCTTTACACATATTCAAGGTAGTTGCCATACGTTCTTCGACGGAAATGTCCGCGCAAGCAAGGGGGTTCGGCGACAAAATCGCTGCACCGTTCAATCCCGATGCATTCAAATCATTCATAAACATCTGCTGATCAAAAGGCGGTTCTCCGTAGACACCGCCCATTTGTGAATGGACATGACAATCAATTTTCATAACAACGCATCCTTTCACCGGGAATAAAAGGCGTCCCGTTTGGGACGCCTTAATTGATGACTTATTTTTTGTTAAACAGACGGAAATCGATTTTTCGCGGTACTTTTACATCCTCAGCCGCAATTTCCTTACCCTCTAACTTTGCCAATTCCTGTACGGCGCGGATATATCCGTTAGTAATGGTTTCGTCGCCTTCGCGGATGTCCATAATGTACAGACCACCGTCTTGTTCCAAAATCTCTTTACATTCAGCGGGTCTGCCGATGTATGCCAGCGCCGCCGCATGATAACCCATCACATAGTGATCCTGCTTGCATTCCTCGGTCAGCGACTCATAGATTTCGTCCGAAGCTGCGTACTGCTTGAAGTAACCGCAGAGTTTCAACGATTCTTTGGCAAGATTCATGTCACTGTTGTTCATCTTGACAGACTGCGTCAAAGCAACGGCGGCCTCTTCACACTTGCCAAGCGAGAACAACGAGCAGGCAAGCGCGTGGTATCCCCATGTGCTCGGGCACAAACTGATGGATTTCTCCAGCGCTTCAGCCGCCAGATAGTACTCCTCTCTTGCATAATAGCAAAGTCCCATATTATACCACGCGTACCAGTTATCTTTGTCGGCACCGCGCACCGCTTCCTTGAAGAGAGTAAACCACTCTTCTTGCACCATGTACGACGACGGAGCTTTCGCCGGATCAGGTTCGTCCAACTTGCCGGTTTTGAGGAAGTTGTACCAAACCATCTGTTCCTCTTCCAATTCGCCGAAGCACAAGTTCGAGGACATCTGCTTTTGACCGATGGCCGCGCGCAGTTCGTTATCCAAGGTGCCCCACGGATAGCCTTTGTAGGAATACTTAACCTCTTTTAGAGAATCGGCTTTGCGTTTTTCGAGCATCTCGTCCAAAACAGATTCCGGCAGCTTTTCATCGATCCAGTTTTCCACGTTGCGGCGCGCATCGTCCCAATCACCGTGCACGGCTTCGGGGTCGATCTCAATCGCCGTATACGCTTCTACCCATTCCAAGACGGAGCGGGGCGGGAAAGGCAAGCTTTCCTGTTGCGTATAACGAAGCCCTGCCTGGATCTCCAAATACGGTTTACCCTCTTCGTTGGTAAGCTGTTTTTGCCAGTTCTGACCGCCTTCACTCATACCCCACACAAACATTTTGCGGCCTTTGAGCAAGCGCGTAGACGAGTGAATCAAGCCATAACCGTCTTTGTAAATACACGCTTCGAATTTGCGTTTATCATCGGGAATCTTGTAGAAGTCGTCGTTGGCATCCTGATGGTTGGTCGCATACGTTGTGTCAAAACCGTCACGCATCGGCAACTGTGTCTTATAAATCGACGCACCAAAGCCATGGTTGACGTACGCTTCCGTAGCAGGGACAACCACGCGACATCCCTCTTCTTGATCCACGGCGATGGTACTCCACCAGTAAATCGGGGTCACGCGCTCGTTAGCGTTGACTAAGCGCACGCGTGAGAAGAGCGTATCACTGTCATGCGGCAGGAAAAAGTCCATTTGATAGGTAATATCGCGGCAACGCTCGAATGCGTACAGACGAAGAGCAGGAGAGCCATCCTCTGAGATATACTCGGCACCGTACATTTTATCGCTCGATAAAGGATGATGACCGGGGGC
This sequence comes from Acutalibacteraceae bacterium, assembly GCA_045595445.1. Lineage (GTDB taxonomy): Bacteria > Bacillota > Clostridia > Oscillospirales > Acutalibacteraceae > RGIG3009. The sequence continues at coordinate 25,715 of JAZOAK010000026.1, read as the reverse complement.
GCCGCAGTTCCATTCGACACCGCCTGAGAACCACGCGTTACGCATAGCGATGTTACATGGACGGAAAACCGTGTTTACGCCAAGCAAATCTCTTCCCTTTTTCTTATCGTACAACGACCATAAACGGCCGCCGAGCGAAGGCAAAAAGGTTGCCTTCAAGTACTCGTTTTCCAAAACGTAGGCCTCAAACTCACGCGGTTCCTCAGTATGATCATAATCGCCCTGTGTGGTATAGGGCAAGCCGTGTTTCTGATAGCCGTAGCCCAGATACAGGCCCTCTGTCTCGGCAATTGTGATTTTCTTTTTCGGTGTGATCAGCGGAAAGAACAGGATCGGATAATCGCCTGCTCCACCCAATCGACCGCCGGGGATAGTGATCTTGGTAAATTCCAATGTTGTCATTGCTTTCCCTCATTTCGCATTACTGTTATGCTTGTAGCATACCATCTCTTTTTCGTATTGGCAATGCGAAATCAGTCCAATATTTGTGTTTTTTGTCCATACTTGATCGTAAAATGAAAAGCCAAGGCTTTTTCTTGACTTTATGTTGTGAAAGAGATAGTATTATAATATAGAAACACGAAATGGGGTTTTTGCTATGTATCCGTTATTATTAAAGCCGCCGGTAAAAGACTATTTATGGGGCGGTACGCGCCTAAAAACCGAATTTGGTTTGGAGTCTGACACCGATATTGCCGCCGAGGGGTGGATGTTATCTTGCCATAAAGACGGCTCGAATACCGTTGTGAACGGTGAATTTGCCGGAAAGTCATTGCCCGACGTGTTAGCCACTTGGGGCAACGATGCGCTGGGTGCGCGCGCGGCGGCTTTTCCCTATTTCCCCATCTTGATCAAGCTCATCGATGCCAAGCAAAAATTATCCGTTCAGGTGCATCCCAGCGATGAATATGCGTTGGCGCATGAAGGCGAGTTCGGCAAAACCGAAATGTGGTACGTTGTCGACTGCCAAGAGGGCGCGGAATTGTTATACGGCTTCTCCAAAGACATTTCCAAAGATGAGTTTAAGGAACGAATGAGCAATAACACCCTGACCGACGTTTGCAATTCCGTTCCCGTACATAAGGGCGACGTCTTCTTTATTGATGCCGGCACCCTGCACGCGATCGGTGAAGGGATTTTGATTGCAGAGGTACAGCAAAACTCCAACACCACTTACCGCATCTCCGACTATGGACGCTTGGGTGCAGACGGCAAACCGCGCGAACTGCATATTGACAAGGCGTTGGACGTGACAAAAACCGAAGTTCCCTCCATGCCGTACGGGCAAATCGGATCGATCACGACCATCGGAACAAATACCGTGCGCGAACTGGCATCTTGCCGTTTCTTTGCTGCAAAGGTGTTGGAACTTCGGGAAAACTATTCCATTCTTGAAACGGAAACCTTTGTGTCGCTGGTCGTTCTGGACGGCGTGGTCGCTCTCTCGTTCGGTGAGGAAACGTTGACTGTCAAGAAAGGGGAAAGCGTTTTTATTCCCGCTAATCTTGCCGTGACGCTAAACGGCAACGCTTCTATTTTGATGAGTTCTCTTTAATGAAAATAAATAACGAGGTGTGTTATGAAAACTTATAAACTTTGGTGTGAAAAGGCTATCGCCGATCCCGATTTGATTGCAGAACTGAAAAGCATTGAACACGATTCGGACGCGATCCAAGATGCCTTCTATCGCGAATTGGAATTTGGAACGGGTGGCTTGCGCGGTGTCATCGGTGCGGGAACCAATCGTATGAACGTGTATACGGTGGCTAAGGCCTCGCAAGGTCTTGCCAATTACGTGGTGAAGCATTACAACGAAAGTGAACGCAAAATCGCGATCAGCTATGATTCGAGAATCAAATCGGATATGTTCGCCGTCACCGCCGCCCGCGTATTTGCCGCCAACGGCATTCACGTGTGCCTGTATAAAGAATTGATGCCAACACCGTGTCTGTCGTTTGCGGTCCGTGATTTGGGCTGTGCTGCCGGTGTGATGGTTACGGCATCCCATAATCCCTCCAAGTATAACGGCTATAAGGTGTACGGCAGTGACGGATGCCAGATCACCGTTGCCGCCGCTGATGAGATCTATGCCGAGATCACCAAAACCGACGTTTTTGAGGACGTAAAACTGACCGACTTTGAGAGTGCAAAGCAGGCGGGGATCATCACCTATATCCCCGACGAGGTATACACCCGCTTTACCGAAGAGGTGAAAAACCAATCCGTTTTGTTCGGTGAGGGTATTGATAAATCGGTTTCGATCGTCTATTCCCCGCTCAACGGTTCGGGATTAAAGCCTGTCCTGCGCGCTTTATCTGAAAGCGGATACACCAATATCACGGTGGTGAAAGAGCAGGAATTGCCGGACGGTCACTTCCCCACCTGTCCGTATCCCAATCCCGAGATCCGCGAAACCATGATGCTGGGTATGGAGTATGCGAAAAAGGAAAATGCCGATCTGCTGCTCGCCACCGATCCCGACTGTGACCGCGTGGGCATTGCAGTACGCAACCGCGACAACGAGTTTGTGTTACTGTCAGGTAATGAAACCGGTATTCTGTTGCTGGATTACATCTGTTCACAGCGACAAAAGCACAATAAAATGCCGAACGATCCTGTTTTTGTCAAAACCATCGTTACGATGGACATGGCGAAAAAGATCGCGGATAAATACGGTGTTAAGACCGTTGACGTGTTGACCGGATTCAAATTCATCGGTGAACAGATCGCGTTACTGGAAGCTGCCGGTCGTAAAGACTCGTATATTTTGGGGTTTGAGGAAAGCTACGGCTATTTAAGCGGCAACTACGTGCGCGACAAAGATGCAGTAAACGCTTCTCTGCTGATTTGTGAGATGTTCTCGTATTATAAGGCACAAGGCATTTCCTTGCTTGAAAAATTGGAAATGCTGTATGCAGAGTTTGGATTCTGCTACAACACGCTGTATTCCTTTGAATTTGAGGGTGAATCCGGCTTCCACAAAATGCAGGCGCTCATGGATGCGTTCCGCGGCGGATTTGAGAAAATGGCAGGGATTGCGGTCGTTAAGATGTTGGATTACAGTCTTGGGATTGACGGCTTGCCGAAGTCCAACGTGCTCAAATTCTTCTTGAAAGATACCGGTTCTGTAGTTGTGCGTCCGTCCGGCACGGAGCCGAAACTGAAAATTTATCTCTCTGTTTCCGCCGCCGATCGTGAAGCGGCAACGGCGACCGAACAATCTTTGTCACAATTTATCAGCGCGTATATTGAAAAAGCGTAAATGTTGTAAAATGCCCTGCCCGATTAAAAATCCGGCAGGGCGTTTTTATACAAAAAAACGACCTCGCCACAAAGGCGAGGTCGTTTGCTTATTAAACCTTAAAAACCGATCAGCTGATAGCCTAAGTATTTGGTGAAGGCTTCCGTTACAGCATCCGCCACGTTGCCGGAAACGATTGCAGCGTGATGGTGGAAACCTGCCATACCGATGGTATACAGTTTATCCTGCAAGTTTTCGGTTTGCAGAACACCCGGCACACCGAAGAACTCTTTTTCGACCGGATCATCGGTGATGCAGCCTTCGTCAACAAAGAACTGCAATTTGCCGTTTTCCGTACGCATACCTGAATAGGTAACCGCACCGGTCTTCATCTTGCCGACGTTCAAGCCCCAACTGCAATCCGGGCCATACGATTTATCCAGCATTTTATGGCTTTCCACGTGGCCGAGACCGGTCATCAGATCCATCGGCAGCGGGCCGCAGTGGAACAAAATGCACTTATCCAATTCGTCGCCGTAGTTGTTGTTCAGATCCAAGCAACCGGCGCCCTTGCCTGCCGCCAAGGACAGACCTTTCATGGCGATAGCGTTAGCAACGTCAGTCTCACACACAGCCGCAACACCGTTCTGGTTGAGAATACCCATCACAGAGCAGGGCGAGATGCCGAACGTGGTCTGCAATTCGCTCCAGCAACGGATCGCGATCGCATCCAGTTGATTGTCTTCAATCAAGCGGGATACCACGACACCGAGTTTGGCAACTGCCAGTTCGCGACCTTCGGGAGCATTGGCAAAGCAAACAACGTCTGCCAGTTTTTTCTTCCATTCCAACACAGCGCTGTCATTATCGTCCAGTTTCTGCATTTCCTGAACAAAAGTGGAAAGATCGTAGGTTTCGACATCGATGCCTACGTTTTCGAGCGCAAACTCGTCAAAACGAACGCTCTTGAACGCGGTCGTTCTGGCACCGATGCAACCGACGCGCATTTTCTTCATACCGGCGACAACACGGCAGGTAGCCGCAAAGGTCGACAGCTGCTTGTGGAACTCATCGCTGGACGGATGAACGACAAAGGGCGAGTACGTGGTGTACTTCTTCCCCATCTGTGCCAACACGCTACCCAGCGCCAACTTGCCGCAGAACGCGTCACGACGGTGAGCAAAGTCCATCTTGCCGATCTCATCCGGATACGCTTGCAACAAGATCGGCACGTTGACATCCGCGATAGCGGCTTTGATGCCGTTTTCATCACCGAAGTTCGGCAAGCAAATGACCAAACCGTCATATTCGCCGCGGTGTGCTTCTAAGAACTTGGCATACGCCATGCCTTCCCCGGTAGTTTCGACGGCATTGTATTTGGTAAGGCCATCATCAATGCACAGCGCTTCTACGCCGACTTTTTCAAATGCAGCCAGCATCTCGCTGTATGCGGATTCAATAACCGAGCTCGGGAAGAATCCGCGGTTTGCTACTAACAGTGCTAATTTCATAATTCGTCACCTTTCTTTTAACCTATTGAATTGGGCAATGTGTATCAAGGACGGCTATTACAGCCCTTTCTTACAGGCATCAATGAGTTCGCTGAGCGAACCGGTTGCCAAGCAAACGTGCTCGTCAGCCGCTCCGTAATACACACGGATCTCGTCTTTTTCTTCGTCCGCCAACGCACCGCACGCAAACACGACATTGTTCACGTTGCCGAGTCGCTCGCAATCTGCCTGCGGGGTCAAAATCCAGCTTTCCATCTTACCGATGATCTTGGAGGGATCATCCAGATCGAGCAACATCGCACTCAGCGAATAGCGATCATTCGCGCAGTTGCGCCACACGCCGTGGAAAATCTCCAACCAACCGTCTTTGGTCTTGATGGGAGGCGTCGGACCGACCTTCAAACCGAAGAAAGCACCCCACGGCATGAGCAGCGGTTTGAAACTACCCCAGTGAACCAAATCGGGTGAATAAGAGATCCAAATGCCGCCCTGATTCGGTCTGTCAAGCCGCACATATCTGCCGTTCACCTTCTCGGGGAACAAGCACGGTACACGGTTGGAAGGCAACGAGATGCAATCAATATATTCTACCGACTTAAAGTCTTTTGTCTTCTCCAACAAAGCAACCGGTCCGGCAGGACATTGACCGGGACGGACAATGTAATAGGTATCGTCGATCTTCGTTACACGCGGATCGATAACCCAACGATCCATTTCCTTCCAACCGGGAGCCCAGTCTACGGGTTTGCAGAGCGGTTCCGGATTGATCTCGAAATGAATACCATCCTCACTCGTGGCAACGTGGATGCCGGCCTCAGCGCCGTTATATCTGCCGCGATAAACAACCGCTACCAGTAATACAACCTTGCCCTCGTGGATGACCTGACCGCAGTTCATAACGGAATCGGCGAAACCACCCGGAAAATCCGACGGTGAGAGCAACGGGTTATGTTCGCTACGGTGTAAAATATATTCGTTGTATTTTCTATCGTTTATCATTGAAGTTCTCCTTTTATTAGAGGCACGGTTTTTGCACCAAATTTGTCGATACGGATACGGAATAGGATTACTCTCCTAATATTACAGCCCTTTCTTACAGGCATCAATGAGTTCGCTGAGCGAACCGGTTGCCAAGCAAACATGCTCGTCAGCCGCTCCGTAATACACACGGATCTCGTCTTTTTCTTCATCCGCCAACGCACCGCACGCAAACACGACGTTGTTCACGTTGCCGAGTCGCTCGTAATCCGCCTGCGGGGTCAAAATCCAGCTTTCCATCTTACCGATGATCTTGGACGGATCTTCCAGATCCAACAGCATCGCACTCAGCGAATAGCGATCATTCGCGCAGTTGCGCCACACGCCGTGGAAAATTTCCAGCCAACCGTCTTTTGTCTTGATGGGAGGCGTCGGGCCGACCTTCAAGCCAAAGAAAGCGCCCCATGGCATGAGCAACGGCTTGTGATCGCCCCAGTGAATAAGGTCGGGAGAATAGGATAGCCAAATACCACCCTGCGGGGTATTTTTGGTTGCATACGGTCTATCAAACCGCACATACATACCGTTAATCTTTTCGGGGAACAAACACGGTACGCGGTTTTCGGGCAAACCAACACAACCCATAAACTCAACGGATTTGAAATCTTTGGTTTTTTCGAGAAGTGCCACAGGACCAAGTGTCGGACGGCATTGACCGGGACGCATAATGTAATAGGTATCGTCGATCTTGGTCACGCGCGGGTCGATTACCCAACGGTCCATTTCATTCCAGCCGGGCGCCCAATCAACAGGCTTGCAAAGCGGTTCCGGATTGATCTCAAAATGAATACCATCCTCACTCGTGGCAACATGAATACCGGCCTCGGCGCCGTTGTATCTGCCGCGATAGACAACTGCTACCAGTAACACGACCTTGCCCTCGTGAATGACCTGGCCGCAGTTCATAACCGAGTCGGCAATACCGCCCGGAAAATCCGTAGGCGAGATCAACGGGTTATGTTCGCTACGGTGCAGAATAAATTCATTGAGTAGCTTTTCTTTTGCCATTAGACATTCTCCTTTTTATTAAATTACGGCTTTTCCGTATTTCAGGACTTGAAAAAATAAAGTGGGAAAAGGCTCCGTGACCATTTGACGGTCACGGAGACTCTTCTTTTAGTTAGCGGTGCGCTTTTTGCGCGCGAGGAAGAATACGAGAACTGCAGAAATCAACAAGACAGCAATCACGGCAATATAGACGGGTTTTTCACCAGTCTGACTGTTGTCGGTGTCGTCATCCGAGACGTTACCGGAATCATCATCACCAATCAACACACCGGTGTCCATATTAACAAACTTATCCGCCCAGGTGTGGTTGTCAAATTCGGAGTCATCGGTATACGTCTTAAAGTCGGTAACCAGAATAATACCGTCTGAAACCGGATAGCCGTTTTCGCCGTCTTTCCAGTTCCAGAAATCACCGTACTTCTTCGCTTGGTTCAACAGTTCGGTTACCTGACCGTTTTTGAACTCGTCTAGCGATTTTTCTAACGCACCAAACAGCAATTCCTCATTTATCGGCGCCGTATAGGAATCCTCACGATAGTAGACCGAAGACACGTTCAGTATGGTTCTTTCGGTTTTGTTTCCTACAATCGGTTTTCCGGTGGGAACAGAACCGGCAAAATGGCATCTGCGAAGTTTGAGAGTACCCGAATATGGGGGCTCATCCACAAGACCGCCAATCAGGCCGGCAGCAAGATTGGGAGTCGTTTTGTTGGTGACAACCGTCATCGTGCTGTAACAGTTTTCGAAACGACCCTCATTTCTGAGTCGGACCTGACCTGCCAAGCCGCCGACGTAATCACCACCGATAACAGTACCTTCCGTCCAACAGCTGTTAACAATTGCTTCGGGATACACCTTACCCATAAGACCGCCGACATTTGTCTGACCGCCGCCCACCCAGGTTGAGCGTACCGTACCCGAATAGCTGCAGTTCTGCAAGGTTGTGCCGTTTGTGGAGAACCACGGCGAGACCGCGCTACCGACCAAGCCGCCAACGTTCATATAGCCGGCAACATAAGACTGTTTCACGTGCAGGTTGCGGATGGTACCGTTTTCAACTGCACCAAACAAACCTGTTCCCTTATTGTGATAAGCGTCATCGGTCACACAATAGAGACCGCTGATGGTATGGCTGTCACCATCCAACGTGGCGGAGAAGAAGCGGGATTCGGCCAGTCGGCTCATATCGTCAATAGAGAATCCAATCGGAGACCAGTTGTTGATGGGAGCGTTGGTTTCCCAGTTTTCATAATTATCCGTGACATTCAATTGGATATCTGCCATGAGTTTGAAGAACAGACCATCATAGACACGGCCTCTCCCCTCGGTGGCTGTCGGAGGAGTGTGAATCGTGCCGTTAATGGTTACGGTATCACCATTGACCATTGCCGCCAAGAAAGCTAACTGCGCTGCATTCTCGATCAAGATCGGATTGTCAATATCAGTACCTTTTCCGTTAGAGGTGTCAAAAGCTTCATACGAACCATCCCAGATACCTGCCGGTACGGGATCACGGCGCAAGCAGTTGATAACGTAGTAGGTAACGTCGCTACCGCGCGTCAGTTCAATAGAAATGGTAGTAGTGGTGCCCGCCGTCAATTGAATTGTCTGCGAAGCAGAGCCGCTCTGCACCGGCTGTCCGTTTACTTTAAGAGAAATGCCGGAAGCAGCAGTCGGTACAACGGAGAGACCGGAAACCGAATTCGGAACCGATACCGCATATGCAAAGGTTTCGGGATCAAAGTTAAAAATGCCGTTGTTCAGTATCAGATTGTTCAAAGAAACAATAACGCTATTAACAACGGGGTAGCCGTCGGTACCGTTTTTCCAGTTGGATCCTCCGCCTACACGAACACCTTGATTCAACAAATCTCTTACCGTACCATCGAGGAACAAAGCGGCTTCTTTCGCCTGAGCATTGCCGAGCGCACCGCCCGCTGTTCCCGTGTGCGAATTGGTTTCGTAATAGGTTGTCTCAACAGTAATCGCGGTGTTGGGGTTCTTAACATAGGCAACAGGATGTGCCGAGTTGACATCACCCGCAAAATAGCTGTTTGTAATAGAGAGAGATTTGACACCGGTGTCACCAATATTGGTGTGGTCAACATAGCCAAACAGACCTGCCGAGTTACCGTTTGAACTTCTGACTGTCATCTTGCTGTAGCAATTGTAGATCGTGATGTTGACACCGCCGCCCCACACAATGCCATAGCCGACTAAGCCACCGGTGCCGGTACCGCCGGATACCGTACCATTGGAAGAGCAATTGGTGATGGTCACGGGAACACTAACAGAGCCGCTGCGCAGATCACCGACAATACCGCCTGCGCCTGTACCCGCAGCCTCGATCGTACCGTTGAAACTACACCAATCAATCAGCGTCGCGGTCGAGTTTTGGGTGATACCGACAATACCACCGGCAGCGCCGCCCGCCGTCTTGCGAACAGTTCCTTCAAAAGTACAGTTTTCGATAATCGTTTTACCGGAAGATGTACGACCGACAATACCGCCGGCGCAACCCATATAGACGCCGTTGGCAGGATCGTCCTCAGTAACAGCCGTGCTGCGTGAACTGCTGACCTCACCATTGACATTCAGATTTTTGATAGTCGCGGTGGCAACAGCACCGAAGAGACCGGCGCTCGGAGTCGAATCGTCCGTTGCGTTCACATACAAGTTGCTGATGGTATGGCCATCACCGTCAAAGACACCACTAAATTCACCGGTAACATACTTGCCGGTAGTGCTGTCATAATACGTACGGTACTTACCAATCGGGGTCCATAAACGAGCACCCAGATTGATATCTGCCGTCAGACGGAAATGGGCATTCTGATAGTTGGCAAAGGACTGCGCCAAATATGCCAACTGGGCAGCATTGGCGATCAGATACGGATCCTCTTCCGTACCGGTACCACCGTCAAACGCGGCGGCAATCGAACCATCCCACATATCGCCCGAACGGGTAACGAGCACCGTATAGGTGACGGTAAAACCGTCACGTTCGCCGGTAATCGTGATAGTGTTTTCTTCTTCCGTCAGCGGAATGAGTACGGCTGCCGAGGCATCGATAGTGTTAACTTTGACCGTTGTGCCTTCTGCACCTGTCGCTGTGACGGTGGTGGAGGTCACGGTTTCATTAACAAAGAGTTTGTAAAGGGAAACCGTCGGATCAAAGCGAATCGTACCACAGTCAACCGTGAAACCGGTAATTTGCGGCATATTTGCAAAGATAGGATATTCTGTACCGTTTTTCCAATGATTCAAACCGGTAATACCGCTGTTTTGCAGTGCATCGACACCCGCGTTCAACAAAGTCGTTACGGCACCGTCTGCAAAGTCGACATCAGATTTTGCTGCTGCGTTGCCAAGTGTGCCACCGGCGTCCGTGCCGGTATACGAATCGTTTGCGTAATACACCGAATCAATGGTAATCGTTGCAGAAGCGTTTAACACATTGGCAATCGGTCTTGCCGAATTGACAGTACCGACAAAATAGCTGTTTTGGATGGTGACGGATTTGACGCTGCTGTTGTCGCCGGCACCGTATCCGTATAAACCGGCAGAATTGCTGTTCGAGCTTGTAACGGTCATGGTACTGTAACAGTTGCGGATCGTTGTGCTGACACCGCCGCCCCACACAATGCTGTAACCAACCAGACCGCCCGTACCGGTACCACCGGACACCGCGCCGGTCGTGTAACAGTTGGTAATATAGACCGGGATGTTACTGCCGCCGCTACGCAGATCGCCAACAATACCGCCTGCGCCTGTTCCGACAGCGGTGATCGTACCGTTAACACTGCATCCGTCGATGGTGGTAGACACGGTATTCTGCGTCATACCGACAATACCGCCCGCACCGCCGCCGGAGGTCTTGTTGACCGTACCGTCGAAGCTGCAATTTTGAATAATCGATTCACCCGCTGTCGTGCGCCCAACGATACCACCCGCCGCGCCACGCACAATACCATTGAGCAGATCGTCCGTGGTGCCGCCGTTGTCACTGTTTACCTCACCAGTGACGTGCAGATTTTTAATCGTAGCGTTGGAGATAGCGCCAAAAAGACCCGCGCTTGGCATAGTAGACAGATTTTCAGCCGTGACATTAACAAACAAATTGCTGATGGTATGTCCGTCGCCGTCAAAAACACCGGTGAACTCACCGACGACGTACTTCGTGCCATCGTGATAGGTTGCATGCTTGCCGATCGGGGTCCACGGACGGGCGCCCAGATTGAGATCGGCGGTCAAGCGGAAATAATCCCCCGCATACTCAGCAAAAGACGCGGATAAGTAAGCCAGTTGAGCAGGAGTTGCGATCAGATACGGATCGTCTTCCGTACCAGAGCCGCCGTCAAACGCGGTGTCAACCGAGCTATCCCATAAATTCGCCGCCTTGACAACGGTAATCGTATACGTAAGCTCGATACCGTCTCGCTCACCGACAACGGTGATAGTCGTCTGTTCATTTGTCAAAGGAACATCGACAGATGTTCCGGTCATTGCGTTGCCGTTGACCTTAATGGTCGTACCGTTCTCAACAACCGGTGTAACAGTGATAGTATCAACCGTATCGTTGACAAAGACACCGTATTCGTAATCTGTCGGATCAAACTCAAGTGCGCCGGCACTAAGCGTTAAACCGGTTATTTTCGGCGAGACCGCGTCCGTCAAAAAGATCGGATAACCGACAGTACCTTTTGCCCAGATCTTGTTGGTAAGACCTGTGTTTAACAGATTGGTAATAGTGCCGTCGGCAAAGTGCTCAACGGTACGTTGTGTTGCTTTGTTAGCGCCCCAAATACCGGAATCCGCACTGTAATAGGTCCTGGATACCGTCAGGTTCGTATCCACGATCTTGGCACAGTTGCCACCGTTCACATTGTAAATGGTTGCACAACTGGCCTTACCGGCAAAGTGGCTGTTACTGACATTTAATGAGATATTGGCGGTTGTGTACCCATTCGTATCCTTGAGAGTCGGGAAAATAGCACCGAGCATACCGGCGTTGATCGGTGCCCCCGTCAAATTCGCAACAGAATAAGAGTGGGCAATTCCCACAGCAATTGTTGTTGCCGTATTGTAGGCCTGTACTTGACCGATCAATCCGCCGCCACGACCGTTGCTGGTAATCGCACCGGCCGAGAAGCTTTTGCTCACCGTAACGGTACGGTTCGCAGCAGCATCATATCCGGAAACATTACCGACCAAGCCACCGACAGCATCCTCGCCGGTTACGTTGCCGGTAGAACGGCATCCCTCTAACAAGAGGGTGGAAGCGGTAGAGGCAGTATTGTGATCCCACAAGTGACCGAGCATACCGCCAACATAAGAACCGGTACCGGTTACCGTAGCGGATGAAGTGCAATTCTTGAAATTCAAATTGCCCGATGCATAACCGACCAAGCCACCAACACCCTCGGCGCCGTTAACGGTGCCAACGAAGGTGCAGTTCTCCAAGTTCGTCGTACCACCAACGGAGTTTCCGATGATTCCGCCGACGCTGTTGGCACCTTTTACGAAGCCTTCAACATAAATGTTTTTGAAATTTTTTATCTGATAGCCGACATTCACTTTGCCAAATAAACCGACAGTGCCACCGGTAGAATCGACCTTCAAGCCGGTGATCTTATAGCCGTTTCCGTCAAAGTGACCCTTGAAAGCCACATCGCGGTTACCGATCGGTGTCCATGCTTTGTCATTCAGATCAATGTCCGCTTTTAATATGTAGTAAGCCTGCTGCCACGTTTGGAAACCACTCTGCAGGCTGGCCGTACTATTATAGTTCACGGCTAACCACGCCAGTTGGGCAGCGTTCTCGATCCAGTACGGATTACTAGAATAACCGGTACCTGCGGTGGGCTGCTCCAAAGATTCGCCATCCCAGACGCTTGCTGCGGAAGCGGGCAAAATGCCGATACCCGCCGGCAGCATAACCGCTAACAGGCAAAGAACCAACACTACACCGAGCGTGGACTTTGATGCCTTTTTAACTTTGTAGGATAATCCCTTAAAGCATTTGAGATTTAACATAAGAACAGCTCCTATCACAGGTTTTAACATCTTACTCAATCATTTTCACACACCTTAAGTGTGATAGTATCCACAAAAATCTTCTTGACTATCCTGTCGATATTGTGCTATAATTTACGGCAGAAAGTCGCAGAATACTGCAAATTATATTCATTTTAACTATATCATTTTATTGCTTAGCATGCAAGTGTTTATGTTGTTTCGCACTTGTATTATATTGGCTAATTTCAGGAGTTGCCTATGAGTATGCCTTCCAATAACAATCCAAGTAATATTCCGCTGGGAACTCACCTAAAAAAAGGCGAGCTGTTTTCGCTTCGTTGTGAAAATTTTGAAAACGAAACCGTTTCCGCTTTCAATCGGCACGATCACCTGGAACTGATTTTGGTTGAGCAAGGAACGCTTGGGTGCTTTGTGGACGGTTCGTTTTTCACTGCCGTTCCCGGTGAACTGGTGATTATCAATCCCCTCCAAACACACCGCCTTATGCGCGGCATTACCGAGGAGCCTTTGGTCGCTTGGATCTTAACCTTTAACGAAGCTTTGTTGCCTGCCGGAAATAAGGTGTGGACCTATGCCTTTGAGGGATTGATAAAAGATGCGAAGGTCATTGACCTGTTCTGTTCGGTGATACGCGAGAAAAAACAAGCGTTGGCATGGAACAACCTGTATATCCAAAATTTGATACAGTTGATTCTGTTGCAATTGCTGCGCAAACATACAAAAACATCTTCACAAGAAGACAGTACTCCTCCCCTCTTACAAGCCATCACGTCGTATATTCATGAGCATTACTCGCAACCGCTTACGTTGGAAACCATCGGTAATAAGGTAGGTATCTCGCGTTGGTATCTCTCTAAATTTTTCAAAAAAGAAACCGGTATTTCGATCGTTGAATATATCAATCAATATCGTTGCTCCAACGCACTTGCTCTTTTGCTTAAAAGCGAACATCCCATTTCCAAAATATCGGAAATGTGCGGGTTCTCGTCGCTGGAATATTTTTCGAGAGTGTATACCAAGCAATACGGTCACGCTCCCTCCTTTGAACGTGAATTGCAACAAAACGGCGACGTTTCGCTGGGGTTATTTGCTTCCTCGCTCGCTGCTTCTGCTGAACCAGTGATTCCCCCGAAACAAAAAAAGCAGTCTTCTACAAAAAAAAGTCAAAAAAAACCACCGTCCTCTACCTGATGACGGTGGTTTTTATATTTTCTTATCAGGGATCATAAAAAAGCGCAAGCAAGTGTTGAACCCGCTTGCGCTTTTAATTGCGTAAAAAATCAATAAATCGGCGTTTCACCGGGGGTGCGGCTCTTTGTTGCGCCTACCGTTACCGTCGTGGTAGTTTCCTGTTTCTGCGGAACAGTTTCACTAGATTGGTTTTGTGAGGCACTCGTGCGGGAAGAACCTTTCGTTGTACTACCGGAAGATTTCGAACTGGCGACAGAACTCGAAGACGTGGTGCCTTCTATTTCGATCACGACATCGTCATCTCCCGGCAGCTGGCCCTCTTCACCAACATTGATTTCTGTCGTTACGCCTGTTCCTTGTTCCGCGGTGGTCGTCGTTGCCGAGTCGCCGCCCGTTTCGGAATCGGGCGTTTTTTTGCAACCGGCAAGAGCCATACACACAATTAAAGACATCAACGCTAAACATAATGCTAAGAGTTTGCCTATTTTTTTCATCACAGATCCCTCTCAATTCAACTGATAGTTTTCAAAGTATCCACGGGAAAAATAAATACAATTTTATTTTAACATCAAAATGGTCATAATGCAATACCTTTTTACGTTCATTATTTTGATTATTAATGATTGCATGACAAAAGAAAAACCGATGCGCCGACAAAGAACGCATCGGTTTTTCTTTTGTAATACGTAAAGCGGATTATTCCCATTTGCGGATGCACAAACGGTTATACAAGCCGAGAACGACACCCATAACCGCTAAGACAATGCCGAAATACAGCCACAACATAGCGGAACTCTGGTCGTAGATTTGTTTGTCCTGCAACAATTCAAATGCCTGAGTCATCAGCGGGTTGTCCGTAGCGGTGAACAGCTGGATCATCGTGTAGATCAATACCAGCGTAATAACGTGACGCAAGCTCGGAACGGTTACCATCCAGAACTCTTCCCATTTGTTCGCGCCCTCAATCTTGGACACCTCATATAACTGTGCGGGAATACTTTGCAGACCTGCCAAGAACAGGATTGTTTGCACGCCGCAGCTCCAAATAATGCTGAAAACATTACTTAACAAGTCGCCCAACATTGTGTTGATCTGATCAGGCAACTGCAAACTTTGCAGAATGCTTTGGAAGTCAATAACACCACCGTATTGGTCCTGACCACTGCTACTGCTTGTCAAGTTGAAAATGGGGGCATTCACCAAGCTACCGGACAAAAGACTAATGATCGGTGAGGTAGCGATGATAATCGGCAATGCGAAGATCGCACGGAAAATGGTACGACCGGCAAATTGCTGGTTAAGTACCACCGCCAAAATCAAGCTCAACGCCAAAACGAGCGGGAGCGTGTAACCGATCAAACCTAAAGAAGCAGTCAAATTGTCGACGTATTTGGCATCGACATTCAAAATGTAGTCAAAATGCGTAAAACCGACGAAGGTTGTCTGCATGCCTTCTTCAGTGATTCTGGCATCTGAAAACGCATAAATGAACGAAGAGACGAGCGGAACAACAAAGAACAAGAGTAAGCCTAACGCCCAATGAGCAACGAACGTGTAACCCATACGTTCACGACGGGCAACCAAGCCGGTTTGCTTTTGCCAAAAAGGTTTCATAGTTTGTTCCCTCCTCTCATCAATACCGCACTTCGTAGGCAGCCAATTCACCGACCGGTGAATCAGCAACCGCGTCGCTGTGGTTGATATACAGCGTTACGCCGTTGTCAAACACGGTTTCGGTGACCGAAGCCGACAGTGCAGTGTAACGAACCATGCTCGCGTTGTTGATCTTCTCATACAGCGCACCGTATTTTTCCAAGGTGCTGTTGATCAATTTTTCGTTTGCCGAGAAACTGCAAGCGTACAGTTTGCTGGCACCCATTCCCGCGTAAAGCATATCGGTTTCGGTAAGGTCCGTGTCGTATTCATACAGCACGGAGAAACTCAACTTAGCGCCATAAGCCAACGTTCTGAGGATAGCACGGTTTGTGTCATCGGCCAAGTTGACGGATTCACCGAAGATCGGTTTCGTTCCGCTAAATACCAATTCATAGAACGGAATCTCTGCATCGAAAACGAAATTGCCGCCATTGTCGGTCGGAACGTCGAATACCACAGAAGAAGCGATCGCGGAATAGGCGTTCGGACCGCCTGCTACGGCATGACCACCCTCCAAGAAGGATTTAATGATCGCAGATACCTCAGTTTGCGTGTTGCCTTTTACAGCGTAAACAGAATCAGCAAAATCAGAATAGGCGGTATGTCCGAGTGTCATGAAACTCACGCCGGAAAGATTTTTCTTATCTGCCATGTTGAGCAGTTTTTCCGAAGCCGGGATCAACTGGCTGCGGCTCAGCAATTTATAGGGGTATTTCAGCTTTTTCTCGCGTTGCGGTGTGCCAATCGGGTAGCAGATTGACTTACGCAAACTGGCACTCTGTGCAACGTCTGACGTTGCGGAAAAACCGTCGCCGGAAAGGCAGAAACGAACTAAATCAAAATCCGAGAACAAGGAAACGCCCTTGTCAGCACAATATGTTTCCAAAGCGGCACGCTGAGCGTCTGTGCCGAATACGGAAGCGAATGAGAAACCACCCGCTACGCTACCGGGGTTGACACCACGATCACCGAAACCTACCAAACGAACGGTCGGCTGAATGGTCGTACTCTCCGACAAAGAACTCAACATGGTTTGTGCTTGCGCGAAGGTTGTCGTCGCAATCGTGCTGTCATACGGAATACCCAAAAGGGAACCTGTGACCTGCGCACCACCGAGAATGGTCAAACCGTAGTTTGTTCCGGAAGAGGTTTTGAGCATACCGCCCGTACTTTCCAAATACTGACGATAGCACTTCGCCATGCCGTGATAATCCGCATCCTCGCCTTTTAACGGGAAGTAGGACAACGTCGGATTGACGGACGTACGCATTGTGGAAGCAACCATGTAAGAATCGCCACCACCGAGAACCGCTTTGTTGCTGGAATTTGTAGGCAGATCGTCGTAACCGCGAATGTAATAGGTCGGGTACACCGTTGTATAACCGGTACGTCGGTTTCCTGCTTCCACTTGAACAGTTGCCGATTCCGCTCCGTCTTTCATCACGCATAACATGCCGTTATCACCGTTTTTAACACCGAAAACCGGCAAGCGAAGCGCTTCTTCGTCAACGGTAAGTTCGACGTATGCCTGTGAAAGGTCACGACCGTATACCAGTCCGCTATATTTGCGAGTGCCCTCCACTGTTTCCTTCGCATAGATCAAGGAACCCGAGCCGGAGGGAACCATTACATAAGAACCCTCGTTCTCGTTGAGCGCCGAACACAAGAGCGGTGCAACGGAAACCGAAAGGATCTTATAAGCGTCCCCTTCACCGATGTTTTGTGCGTCAACCGTTACATCCAAAGAGGTTGCACCCAGCGTGTAAATTACCGGAACGGAAATTTGCGCGCTTTCAAAATAATAGGTTACGCGAACACCGTTCTCAACCTTTTCACAAGACACTTTGCCGTTTTCAACAGCGTCGGAATACCCATCGAAAGTATCCACGGTTAAGTTTTCTTGCTTAACGACCGTAATGTCAATAGTTGAGTTGAAATCGCCTTCTTGCAGAGACTCGTACGGAATGTTTGACCAAATATAGCCGGTCTGCACATCACGGAGCATCACGCAATACGCGGTTTCATCCCAAATGAGTTCGTAGGCGGCATTGGAAGCTACCACACCACTCGCAACGGTGGAAACCGCTGCATCCCCATCATAAACGGGATATGTTTCTGTTTTGGATGAACTGCATCCTACCATCGAAAGAAGCAGAATACAGCACACCGCAAATAATACACACTTTTTCATACTGCACATCCTTCATACAGGAAAATCAATTACCAACTCAGATACTATTATCTAAACACAATCTCCATGAAGATGGAGTATAAGAAATTCCAGAACTGCTGAAGCAGAATGACCACGATGAAGCCGATACAAAGCGCTAAAACCATGCAAACCAGCGTTACGATACCGGTGATCAGGAATTTCGGGAAGGTGTATTCGTGAATTGCCATCATGCCGACAGACAACAGGTAGAAGGTGTAGATCAGGAGTACCGTTTCAATGCCGCTCATGAGCGCACCGCCCGAAAGCGGGAGGATGTGGGAAAGTCCCACGTAAACGAATGTATAGATAACAAGCGGTAACAGTGAGTATGCTGTTACAATCAAAATCTCTTTAAGAGAACCTTTACCGGAGAACAATGAGCACATCAACCAGTTGACGATACTCCATAACAAGACCAAACCGACCGTCTGCGCCAGCGTATAGAAAATGTTATACGTTTGCGCGCTGTTGGGACAGAACAAGAAACCGGTTGAAGTAGCCGCCAAAGCTTCGGCAAAGAAGTACAAGATAACGATAATCAGTGCGATCAGCAAAGAACCGCGTTTCTTATACTTAATGTCTTCAAAAGCACGGAACGGATGCGCCGGCACCTCTAAGAGTGCCTTGACTTTGTCGTTTTGAATCAACGGTTGGCTACGCTTTTGCAAGCGAACCAGCAATACGAAAAGGCCGACAATAAGAAGCAGTGCACCGGCAAAGAACCATATGAAATAGCGAGCAATAAATTCTTTGATCAGCACCTGCCACGCCAAGTCATACGTCGGATAATCCAAGCCCTTTTTGGCATACGTCAAAGCCGCTTCGTAGTCTTTCGCACTGTATGCGGCATTCGCCAAGCCACGATAAGCCAATTGGCAGCTGGCGTCCTGCTCGACAACCTGTTCCCACAACGGTTGAGATTCAATATAGTCACCTTTTAAGGTCATCGACTGCGCCTTAAAGTACAAGGCACCGAACTCGGTCTGTTCAAACACCGTGATCTGCTCGGCCTTTGCATCGGCAACCAACACCGAAGTGCCATGCAAACACATGGCGGACGGTGTAACAAACTCGCCAAGCTCCGTTCCGACACCAACGCCGCCGCCAAACGTACCGAGGCGGTTGCAAGTGTTATCGTATACATAGACCAAACCGTAGATTTTATCTAACGCAAAGATATAGTCGTCTGCACTCACGTCAAGCGCAACCAAGTCTTGCACACGGTTTTTACCTGCTTTGTTGTCAACATAAGTTTCCAGGAAGTTCAGCGTGTCTGCAGCCGTGGTCGAACCATCACTCTGACGCTTCAACAAAATGTTAGAACCGCCCGAACTGATCTTACGGATCTGACCGTTACCATTGGACCATACGGCGGTCTTACCGGAACACACCGTTAAGTAACCGTCCGAATCCAATGCCATGTCGATAAACGAATACGGGAGGACCTTGGCAGATGCCTCTTTCTTAGTATCGTTACTTGTCAGCATATCAAATAAGTAGGAAATCGTATTCAGTGCCGTCGCCGTTACGCGGTTCGCACCATAAAAGCCCATAAATTCACCCTCAGGTGAATAGGCCAATGCACCGTAATAGCAACCTAAGCTGACGATGTATGCATAGCCATCGTTGTCCTTTATGAATCGGGTGGGCTGATATTGGAAGTCGTCCGGAATCAGCGGCGAATCCGGCAGTTCCCACGATTCCTTGAACAAACCGGTGGAATCCGTGACCAGTATTCTGCCGTTTAACGTATCGGAAATATAGACATCGCCATTTTTGTCAACATAAACGCCCTGTGCACCAGAGAAGTCGATTTCCATGTCGTCTGCATCATGTGCCGTCAAGACTTCTTTTAAGGTGTAATCCGGGTTCAAGACAACAATCTTAGAAGAAGTGCTCAACAGAATGTAGACATCGCCATTTGCCGCAGAATACAGATCGGTCATTTCTTCAAGGGTATCCTCAAGGCCCAACTCTACCGCGGAAATCGTACGCGTTGCTGCGTACAATTCGCGAGAAAGCGCCTGCGTAGTAGAAGAATTCGGCTCGTCTTTACGAGTGAAGGAATCCGCCGAAGCCGCAATGCCCGAACTGGCAAACAGCAGTATGGCAACGCAAAGAGCTGAAATTATTTTTTTCAAGACAATCCACCTAACTTTCGCTTGTCACTCTGCTTCTTACTTAATACCGGAACTGCTCATGGTTTCAATAACGTTACTTTGAGCAATAAAATACACAATGATCGGAGGCAACATCATCAACACCGATGCCGCCATGGCACTACCCGAACGAGCAATACCGCCGTTGGTTATATTGGTCATAACCTGCGGGATAAGCTTCAATTCTTCACTGAAGATCGTTCCGCTCGGTACGGTCGACCACAAATCGCGGAAGGAGAACAACATCAAGGTCATCCACGAGGGCTTCGCAATCGGCATAATGATCTGCCAGTAAATACGACCCATTCCCGCGCCGTCGATGCGCGCCGCTTCCATCAAGGCGTTCGGCACGCTGACATCGATAAACTGCTTCATCAAGAAACAACCCATCGCAGAGGGAATCGCCGGGAACAGATACACCAAATAGGTATCGACAATACCAATTTTACTGAAAATCAAGTATTGCGGCACCGACAACGTGTAACTGTTATACAAAAGCGCAAACTGCACGATCAGGAAGAGGATTTTTCTGCCTTTGATCTGCGATTTCGAGAAAACAAAGGCTGCGGCAGATGCCGCCATAACGTGCAAAACAACACCACTTATTGAAACAAACAAACTGTTGAAGAAATACCGTTCCATCGGAACACGCAGGGTGTTGAGCAACGAGGGAAGCGCTATGTAATTCTCCAACGTCGGACGATGCACCAGGAAACGCGGCGGGAAAATCAGCAACTCGTCCAACGGCTTAAAAGAGGTGCATATACAGTATATCATCGGTAAAACCGTGAACATACCTGCTAAAATCAAAAGGGCAAAATACATTACCGAGCCCGCTTTCGAGCGCGTGTACCGCCGGTATTCCGAACGCTTCTTGGGACGCAGCATACGGACTGCCTTTACCGTGTTTTTAGTCAAATCACACTCACCGCCTAAGCAATATAATAAATTCGTTTACTAAACATTCTGTTAATCTTGTTTACCCATCAAATCCAAGGCCTTGCCTACCACGATTCGGAAGAAGGCCATCATGAAGAACAAGAATACGGACAAGGCTGCCGCATAACCCATTTCATATCGCGCCGTACCGACGTCTTGAATCAGCGGGACCAACGTATCAACGGAGTTGTTGACGCTGGGATAACCCGCCAAAGTCGTAACAACGACACTAATTGAGAATACGGACTGAATCTGCATGACCGCACTAAACAACAAAATGCTCTTCATGGACGGAAGTGTGATATACCACAACTCGTGCCAACGTGTGCGAACGCCGTCGATCGCACCGGCTTCGTACAGTTCGGAGTTTACGTTCTGTAAACCGGAAATGTTTGCCAAGAACGAAACACCCATGCTCATCCACAACTGTACGACCATGATGATTGTCGCGTTGTAAGAAACATTTTTAAACCATTGAATCGGTTCGGTGATAAAGCCCAAACTGATCAACAAGTTATTCGCATAACCGAAACTATCGCCCGAGAAGGCAACCTGCCAAATATAATACGCGTTACCGACCAATGCAGGCGCGTAAAACAAAAATGACAAGATGCTGCGGACGGTGTGCGGAAATTCGTTAATCAACCAAGCAAGCAAAAAAGAAAGTAAAAAGCTTAACGGGCCGGTTACGACCGCAAATTTTAAGGTATTGCCCAAAACCGTGAAAAACACACTGTCGTCTGTGAACATACGCATATAGTTTTGAAGCCCCGTGAAAATCGGAGTGGAAACCATATCGTAATCAAAGAAACTAAGCACGACTGATGAGCCTACCGGAATAAGCGTACACAAAACAAAGAACGCCATAAACGGTGCGAGCAACAACCAAGAAGCCGTGTTTTCCCCTGCTCCGGACAGTTTCGATTTTGAGGTGGGTACTAATCTTGTTTTCACCCTATTTCCTCCTCTTGTTACATAAATCTGCCAAGTGCCCGGCAAACGACACCAGTCGTTTGCCGGATACTGAACAATGACTACCAGATACTATCAGGTTTGCTTACCTGTTTTCGTATTGCTTCCATTTGCGTTCGATTTCGCTATCCACTTCAAGGCCCCACTTGTTGAGCATATCTTTCGGGATCTTGCCGGCGTTGATAACATTCCAGAAGCAATGATCGATCGAACGCGAAATGTAGTAACTACCGGGAACCTCAGGAACCTCTTTTACTTGGCTCCACGCTGCCTCCAACTGGTCAGCAGCATCGTCTTCCCAGGAAAGGCCATCCAGCATTGCCTCTTTGTTGGAAATGGCAATACGACCGGTCGGACCTAAGATGGATTCAACCGTCATTGAGTAAGTGGTCTGGGTTTCGACGTCCGTCCACCACTTCAAGTACTCCCAAGCGGCCTCCTCTTTTTCAGGCGTCGATTTCAAGATTGAGCAAGAGGTACCGCCACCTGTAGACGCATGGTTGATGGATCCGTCTTTCTGTACTGTTCCGGGAATCGGGACCATGGTCCACAAGCCTTCAATTTCCGGAGCGGTTGCTTTGAGGGTGTTGTACGTGGAATACACGGCGACACCCATCGGGCAAGTTCCGGTACGGAAACGGTTGTAGAAATCAATGGTAACCGGTATTTTCAGTTTCGTGTAGAAATCCGTCCAGTCTGTAAAGGTCTGGATAATCTCCGGAGTGGACAACGTTGTACTTCTGCCATCCTCAGCATACAACGACAATCCGCGCTGCATGACAAGACTCGGGAACAAACTCAAACTACCGACACCCGCATTGGTTGCGGTGGTCGTTGTAATCTGCAAATACGGTATGGAAGAATCGAGATTGTTACGAGCCAAAATCTTAGTGACTTCCTCAAAATCTTCCCACGTTTTCGGTATTTTAAGACCAAATTGTTCGAATATATCGGTACGGATGAACATCATGTAGAAGTTCTGCGTATCCGGTAAGGCGTACAGTTCGCCTTTGTAATAATACGGTTCTTCTGCGCCCGGCATAAACCGTTCCAAGACCTCTTTATAGTCGGGGAACGAACTTAACTCTCGCAAAACACCGCGCATCGCGAGGTTGACCGGTTCACTTCGGTTGTGTTGTAAGATCACATTCGGACCTTTTCCCGACAAGACCGCCTGCACGATCGTGGCGTTGACGATCTTCAAATTAACTGCAATACCGGTTTCTTCGGTGAAGGTTTGGTTAAGGGTGTTCAAGACCTGTGCTTGATCCTGGCCCCAGTTAACCCAGATATCAACCGACTGTTGACCTTCGGCTGCACCGGAAACGTTGTTGTAATCCAAATAGAAGGATGCTGCGAGTCGATGAATCGAGAAACCCATGCTGCTGAAGAAATTGGTCTTCTTCGGCAAGGTGTCGCCCGGTTTCGTCAAATAGATCTGATCGATATCCAAGGGCATATCGCGCATCTCGCTTAACGTTGCACTAAGGCTGCAATAATTGTTGTAATAGTTGCTCTTATAGCGGTGTGCGGTATATTTGTTTTTCATCATCTGATCCAACACCTGTAGCATCGCTTTGATGACACCGGCATGGGAACCACTGGTGCTTCCGGAAGCTGCTTCCAAAAGAACCAAGGATTCGTCCAATTTCTTCATGGACTCATCGATGCGTGACTCCATATCGGAAATCTGCTTAAACAGTTCATAGTCACGGTACACGTCGACCGTTTCACCCGTGATCATGATGATATCCATATACAAATCGCCAAGTTTTGCAACAACTTCACGCAACAACGTGGTAATGTCGGACATCGTGCCCTGCGTAACCGTTAAGCTAATTTCGTGTTCGCCCTCATCCAAATAAATGAGATACGGCGTATCCGTTTCTTTATCAGCAAAAAAGTTGCGCTGCCAACTGTTATCGTACGGGAATGCCAATGTCCCGGCTTCGGCGAACGGCAGTTTGCCGTCGATCTTCAAAGCGCGGTAGCTGGAAGCACCGATAACCGTGTTTTGGCGATAGGAGAAACCGATTTGATAGTAACCGGCTTTTAACTTGGGCGTTTTCCAAATAACCGTGTCACCACTGGTTTTCCAGTTGCCGCCCACATAGTTGAGGACGTTCTTCTCTGCATCGTGAGGGGTAACGTCCGGAGAGGTCACATCGGATTTAACGGAGATCCAAAAGCTGTTCGTTAAATCCATTGCTTCGCCTTCCAAAACGACCATATCACCGTCATAGTACTTGTCGGCATCTGTCGGTGCTTCATAAGACGACGCGGCATCCTCGCCACCGAAGAAAAACGTCTTGATTTCAAAGTTGCCCGACAGCGGCGTAATGGTAACCGTATGCGTACCTGCCGTCAACGAGATCAGGTACGGGTCAGCATTCCAACCGGACGTGTTAAGCGCAATGTTGCGACAGAAGCCCTCGTACGGGATCTGCTCCATGGGAATCTGGTTTCCCTGACCGTCCGTTCTGATCTCACCCGTGTTTGTCCACATACGGGGGAACTCCAACGCTTTGAGTGCGTCATAAGGGACGTTGCCATCCACTTCCAACGCAACTTCAAGGGGAGCTGTTTTGCGTTCCGTCGCTTTGTACTCCATGCCGATGGTGTATAAACCATCTGCCGGTACCTCGATTGTAAACGTGACGGGATCCTTACCGAAAACGGCGCTCACCGCCGCATCCACACCCGTCTGCGCTTGTTCTAAGGACGGGAGCGCAGAAAGATATGCCTCGTAGGAAGCATCGGGGGTTTCAACAGTCGTTGCATCGGTTTCGGGCTCGGTTGCCGTTCCTAAATCCGTCTCAGCAAATACACCGTACGTAGGAACTAACGCGATCACCAACACCAATGCAGCAACAAACGCCAACATCCTTTTCATTGCCGACACCACCTTTTTTTGTGAAAAATTACAAAATTTCATTCGAACCTCACCGCACTTTACGGTAACCACTTAATCAGTTTGGGATTGGAATCAAACGATTTCATCGCTGCTTCCAGTTCTTCTTGATTGCTCGCCATCTTCTGCTCGTTGCCGGCATAATAAACGGCTTGACCGGTAACACTGTCTTTCTCGTAGAACGTGTTACCGCTGATTTCGACTTCCGGATACTCGCGGCCGTCACCCCAATGCCAGAACACCGTATTATACTTCGAGCAATCGAAAATATTGTTACGAATGTAAATGCGCGGGGACACATCATACACAAACGTCCAACCGCAGATGTTGGAGGTAGAATACGGCGTATGCCGTTGATCACCCCAACCGTAACCGGCAAAACGAATGATGTTTTCTTCCATATAATATCCGTCCCAATGGGTCGCCGGATTACGATGGAAAAATTCAATATTATACGTGGAATACTCCAAGAGGTTCTTGCGCATCACCATGTTTTTGAAATGACCCACGCTACTGACGCCCTGCGGGGAAAGACCGGCATCAAACACTTGATACACCCAGTTGTATTCCATTAAGGCGTCTTCCGAATCGTCCCAAAACTCAATGGCGTTTCCAAGACGAGCGCCGGGGCCGTAGGGATACGAAGAATGTACCCACACACAACCGCCGATCCAACCCATTTCACAATTAGTGAACATGATGTTCTTGGACCTGTTGGCAATTCGGATACCGTAGTGACCAAAATATTTGATCGTCAAGTTATCTACGATAACATTTTCTGTATCAGCAAGAATATTTAAGAAATCCTCACGACAACAAAGTTCGATATCCTCATACA
>JAZOAK010000025.1:0-3171 GCA_045595445.1 Acutalibacteraceae bacterium | reverse complement strand
TCATCAAATGCGGCGATGAAATCCTCAGCCGAGGGATTCATACTCTGCCCACCGTCAACGATGATGTCAGCCCCTCTTTCTCTGAAGGTCTGCTTCAATCCCTCTCCCGAGGCAACCGCTACGATACCGTATTTTTTCCGTTCCTTTACGGGAGCGGTTTCTTTTTTCTCGGCCACGGTATTGTTGTGCTGTAGGGACATATTCTCAATTTTTACCTTGAGAAATTCACCGTACTGCTGACAGAAATCAAGCACCTTCTGCGGCTGTCTTGTATGTACGTGGAGCTTTACGATACTGCCGTTGCGCACCGTTACAATGGAATCACCGATGGTCTGCAAATAATCTGTGATTACTTTCACATCAAAGCTCGGAATATCGGTCTTGGCGTTTTGCAGGCGAACGAGAAGCTCGGTGCAGTAGCCAAACTCCAATACGCTGTCCTCATCAAAGGCATCAAGATCAAGTTCTTCTGTCTGTTCTGTGGCAGAGGTCAGTTCCGATACGTCCTCACCAAGCACGGCTTTCATCATTCCGTCCACAATGTAGATCAGCCCGGCGGCGCCGGAATCTACCACGCCTGCCTTTTTCAGAACGGGAAGCAGATCGGGAGTTCGTGCAAGGGAGCACTTGGCTTCTTTGATAAAAGCATCCAAAAAGGCTTCTGCCGTGTCAGTGTTTTGCGCGCAGGCATATTCCGTTGCCTCACGTACAACGGTCAGGATCGTTCCTTCAGTGGGAGTCATGACCGAGCCATACGCTTGCTTTACACCTTGACGGAATGCCTCACCGATCTCTCTTGTATTTGCGGTATGTAGCCCGGAAAAGCCGTTCTTAATACCTTCAAAGAACTGCGAAAGGATGACTCCCGAATTTCCGCGTGCAGACATAAGCATCCCGCTTGATACACGTTCTGCTACCTCGCAGAGAACCTCGCAGTCTAAATCTTTGTAAACACCGCCCATGATCGTGAGCAGCATATTATCACCCGTATCTCCATCGGGGATCGGAAACACATTTAAGTCGTTGATCTCTTTTGCGTGTGATTTTAAATTTGCCGCCCCAAAGCTTACCATTCGGGCGAAAAGAACTCCGTCCAGTGTCATCATGGTTAATCTCCGATTTTGTACGTTACTTCTTGTCCAAAGCCCCAAATGCCAACGGCATCGGGACCGATGGATGCGCCGACGATGGGCCCGATATATCCGATCTCGACGTCAATACAGGGAATTTCACGCTTGACCATCTCAACAAGACTGTCGACTTCTTCCTTGGCACAATCCGCATGGGTAAGATAGATCGTCTGCTTTTCAGGCTCGATGATAGCTTCTTTCAGCATAGAGACGATTTCCTCGAAGGATTTTTGTCTGCCCTTGACCTTCTTGTATGCCGCCTGATCACCGCTTGCATCAGCAATAATGATCGGCTTTACTCCCATGAGATTTCCGAAAAATGCTGCAGAGCCCTTGACTCTGCCTGCACGTTTGAGAGCGTCCAGGGAGTGAACGGTAACATACTGATTTACCTTTTTTCTTACAGAAAGGATATATGATTCAATTTCGGCAGCCGTTGCTCCAGCATTTGCCATCTTTGCCGCCTCAATAGCGAGCATACCTTCGCCCATACTTGCGTTAAGGGAGTCAATGCAAATGATCTTGCTTTCGGGATAGGCTTCCATCAGCTTCTTTGCAATCACAAAACCGGTATTCACGGAGCCGGAGGACTTGGACGAGCATCCGATATAGACGATGTCCATATCCTGCTTCAGATACATTTCAAAAACACGCTGGAATTCTTCCACAGA
Organism: Acutalibacteraceae bacterium; assembly: GCA_045595445.1. GTDB lineage: Bacteria > Bacillota > Clostridia > Oscillospirales > Acutalibacteraceae > RGIG3009. The sequence goes on along the minus strand of JAZOAK010000025.1, from coordinate 1,370 downwards.
GACTTGTGCCGTGGTAATACGGTTTCCGTCTCTCATAATGTTATACAGCGCGTGCACCTCATTCTCAGACCATGTCAAGCAAGCGGGTGTCTCCACGCCGTTATAGACAGTTGACATTTTGGCGTAGTCGATATCGTATTTTGTAAGCTGTGCGGCGGTCAGATCCGCACAGGAATCGGTGATAATCTTTACTTTGCGCATTGTTTTTAATTCCTTTCTTTTAAGAATTCAAGATGTTCATGAATTCATCGCCGGTAATTGTCTCGTGCATATAAAGATACTGCGCGAGCTGATCCAGTTTGGGTTTATTTTCGGTAATGATTTGCTTTGCCTTTTCATACTGCTTTTTAACAAGCTCCACAACCTGTTTATCAATCTCGGTTTGGGTTTCGACAGAGCAAGCAAGAGAAGCATCACCGCCGAGATACTGATTGGTAACCGTTTCAAGTGCCACCATACCGAAATCCTCGCTCATACCGAAGCGGGTTATCATTGCACGGGCAAGCCTGGTTGCCTGCTCGATGTCATTTGATGCACCGGTGGTAATGGAACCAACGGCAATTTCCTCAGCTGCACGTCCACCTGTAAAGGTTGCGATCTTGTTTTCGATTTCTTCTTTGCTCATCAAATAATGATTGCCTTCATCTACCTGCATTGTGTAACCGAGCGCACCGGAGGTGCGAGGTACAATGGTAATCTTCTGTACGGGAGCAGAATTGGTCTGCTTTGCCGCCACAAGCGCGTGACCGATTTCGTGATATGCCACGACCATCTTTTCCTTGTCGGTGAGGATGGCGTTCTTCTTCTGATAACCGGCGATAACGACTTCAATACTTTCCTCAAGGTCTGCTTGTGTTGCCGCTTTTCTGCCTGCACGGACAGCACGAAGCGCCGCTTCATTTACGATGTTGGCAAGCTCGGCACCGGAGGCACCCGAAGCCATACGAGCTACAGCGGTATAATCAATGTCGGGAGCCGTTTTAATCTTCTTGCTGTGTACTCTGAGGATCGCCTCTCTACCTTTTAGGTCAGGCAGTTCCACAGGCACCCGGCGGTCAAAACGACCGGGACGGGTAAGTGCAGGATCGAGAGACTCGGGGCGGTTGGTAGCGGCAAGAATGATAACACCGCTGTTTCCTTCAAAGCCGTCCATTTCGGTGAGAAGCTGGTTCAAGGTTTGCTCCCGCTCGTCGTGTCCGCCGCTGATACCGCCTGCGGCACGCTTACCGCCGATAGCATCTATTTCATCAATGAACACGATACAAGGTGCTTTTTCCTTTGCCTGCTTGAAGAGATCACGAACCTTGGAAGCGCCCATACCGACGAACATCTCCACAAATTCCGAACCGCTCATAGAGAAGAACGGTACG
>JAZOAK010000024.1:0-2292 GCA_045595445.1 Acutalibacteraceae bacterium | reverse complement strand
ATAGAGATCACTGCACAGGATGGCACCACACTTGTCGGTCATTGGTTTTGTCCCGAAAACGCAAAACGAATCATCATCGCTATGCACGGCTGGCGTTCCACCTGGTCGCAGGACTTCGGTGCCATTGCTCCGTTTTGGTTTGATAACGATTGTGCCGTTCTTTTTGCCGAGCAGCGCGGTCAGGGCAACAGCGGCGGCGAATATATGGGCTTCGGTCTATTAGAGCGGTTCGATTGCCTTGATTGGATAAATTGGGTAAACGAGCGTACCGAAGCAAAACTGCCGATCTATCTCGGCGGTGTGTCGATGGGTGCAACGACGATCTTAATGACAGCAGGCTTTGAGCTGCCCGAAAACGTGAGAGGCATCGTTGCGGACTGTGCTTTTACCTCTCCGCACGCTATCTGGAAGCACGTTGTTGAGAACAACTTCCATATTCCGTATGGTCTCCACAGCAAGGCTGCAAAGGATATTTGCAAAAAGCGGATTCAGGTATCGTCCGATTCCTATTCCACGACAGAAGCACTGAAAAAATGTACTGTCCCCGTGTTGTTCATTCACGGCACGGACGATCATTTTGTGCCTATCGAAATGACCTACGAGAACTACAAAGCTTGTGTCGCTTCAAAGCAGCTTTTTATCGTCCCCGGTGCCGAGCACGGTATGAGTTATCTTGTGGATAAAGACGGATACGAGTCAGCAGTAAAAAGATTCTGGAACGATCTTGAGATTTCGCACCAAGAGTGAGGGAGAAAAATGAATAACAGCTATAAGATTGATTATAAGGTCAAATATTCAGAAGTTGACAGCGATTATAAAATGCGGTTAGATCATATCGTCACGCATTTTCAGGATATAACAGGGCTGCACTCTGACGAAATGGAGATCGACGGTAAAACCTTGCTTGAAAAATCAAATGCATTTTGGGTTTTGACAAAGCTTAAAATGAAGATACATCGGCTCCCGGAATTTGACGAAACGTTAGAGATTGAAACATGGCCTACCGTAGCAAAAGGTGTTCGTTTCGGTCGAGATTACAGAATAAGCAAGGACGGAATCCCTCTAATATCAGGAACCAGCGACTGGTGCACCTTGGATTTCGATACTCGTAAGCCTCGCAGAGTAGATACCATACACTATCCGCACACAATGCCGCACCGTGAGGATCGCAGCGATGCCGGAGAGATTCTAAGAATAAGAGAAACTGTGGAGGACGCGGAAATTAACCACAAATACCGTTCGTCATTTGTTGATATCGATACCAACAAGCACACCAATAATATTGCCTATCTGAGAATGATACTCAACTGCTTTTCGCCGGAAGAATTCAATGAATTGCAGCTTGATGAACTGCAGGTATCTTTTCTTTCGCAGACATTCCACGGGGATGAGATCACCGTATATAAAAAGAAAACCGACTACGGTTATTACATTGAGGGACAGTGTAACGGTACAGGCGTGTTCAATTGCGTGATGTTGGTTAAAGAACGGAGAAACTAAAATGTATTGGAACGATTATATGTGGTTTATGGGCGCGATGCTCGTTTGTATGTTGCTCTCAGCTTTTGCGAGCGGCAAAGTAAAAACGACCTTTGCGAAACATGATAAGGTTAGGTGCCGCTCCGGTGTGACCGGATATGACACGGTAGCGCGGCTTATGAGAGCAAACGGCGTTAACGGCATTTCAATCGGTTGTGTCAAAGGAAGCCTAACCGATCACTACCATCCGACAAAAAGCATTGTGAACCTCTCGGAGAGCACCTACGGCAGTAATTCCGTTGCCGCCGTTGCAGTAGCAGCTCATGAGATGGGACACGTTATGCAAAAACAAAATGGTTATCTCTTTTACCGTTTCCGTACCGCGCTTGTTCCCGTGGTGAATTTCGGCTCAAAGCTCGCAATGCCGCTTGTTCTTATCGGACTTTTGCTTGATTGGTATTCGGCAACGGCGAATCCTGATACGGGCTTTAAGGTTGCCATGATCGGCGTTATTCTGTACGGCGGTTCTTTGCTGTTTGCACTGATAACCTTACCGGTGGAATTGAACGCCAGTAATCGAGCAAGGAAGATGCTTCTTGAAAACGGCATTTTATATGAGGATGAAATCCAGGCAGCCAAAGAGGTTCTCTCCGCTGCGGCAATGACCTATTTCGTGTCGCTTTTGACGTCGCTCGTATATTTCCTGCGCTTTTTGGTGCGTGTGCTTACCATGTTCGGAAGAAGAGATAACAGACGGTAAGAGCATTATAAGCAGATGTGGCTGACATTAAGCGGCAGGTATGATCTCAATGA
>JAZOAK010000023.1:0-109498 GCA_045595445.1 Acutalibacteraceae bacterium | reverse complement strand
AAAAAACGAGCGGCGGCCCAGGGGGGTTTTGCTTCCTTTTTCTTGTTATTCAAATAACGGTGTGGAAAAATAGCGTTCGGCGGTATCGGGTAACACCGTGACGATTCGTTTCCCTTTTCCTAACTGCTTTGCCAGACGGATGGCGGCTGCCACGTTGGTGCCGCTGGAAATGCCGCACAGAATTCCTTCCTTGGATGCCAGATCTTTGGAGGCTTGCAGCGCTTCTTCATCCTTGACAATGCACACGTCATCGTAGATGTTCTGATTGAGTATGGCGGGGATGATGCCGTCACCAATCCCCATTTGAACGTGCGTGCCGATTGATCCGCCCGACAAAATCGCGGCATTTTCCGGCTCGACCGCCCAGATCGTCATGTCGGGATTGGCAGCTTTGAGTACTTCGCCGATTCCTGTGATAGTGCCGCCTGTCCCGATACCCGAGCAGAAGCCGTGGATGGGCCCGTCTACCTGTTTGAGGATTTCGTTGGCGGTGGCGGAGCGTTGAATGGCGGGGTTTGCGGGATTTTCAAATTGTTGCGGTACAAATACGTTCGGATCTTCGGCTTTCATTTTGAGTGCAAGCTGTAAACACTCCTCAATGCACAGACCGATGTTGCCCGCATCATGGACCAGCACAACCTCAGCGCCGTACTGACGAACGAGCAAGCGTCGTTCCTCGCTGACGGAATCCGGCATGATAATTTTTACTTTATAGCCGCGTACAGCGCCGACCAACGCCAAACCGATGCCTTGATTACCGCTGGTGGGCTCTACAATAATGGTATCCTTACCGATCAAACCACGCTGTTCGGCGTCGCAGATCATATTGTAGGCGGTACGCGTTTTAATGGAACCGCCCACGTTGAGCCCTTCAAACTTCACCAGCACTTCGGCGTCATCCGGATCGGTCATATGGTTCAGGCGGATGATGGGCGTGTTGCCCATCGCCTCTAAAATAGTATGGCAAATCATGCGATTGAAACCCTCTCTTTGAAAACTGTGTAATACAGTATACGCAAGGAAGTAAGCCTTGTCAATCCAATTGTGACAGCTCGCGCGCAATGCGTACCGCACCGACGTACGGCAGCACACCGGAAGTGCCGTAGTTCAGGCCGCTGAAATTCTCTGTGGTTTCGTTTATCCATTCAAACGGAGAGCCTTTGTCGAGATACTGCTTAGTGTGACGAAGGAAGTCGTCTAAAATTGCTACCTCGTCGTTGTAAAGGTAAAGCGCATATGCATACCAGCCGGTCGGTGTTGACCAGTACGCGCCGTTTTGATATTCACCCAGCGGTGTTACCGTTTCTTGCCATGCCGAGGCTGCGGAAAAGTCGTGATCTGTTAAAATGTGTCGGACGTATCCGTCTACCACGGCGGTTTTGTCTTGATAGGCATCATACAGTGCTTTAAGGGTTTTGGTGTCACGCGTTACACCGGAATATACCGCATACGCGGTTGCCCACACGTCGTACTGATGCCCGATTCCTGTCGCGGAATAGAACCAACCGGTACTGCTGTCGTAAAACGTGTTGAGTAGGGCGGCTTTAATCCTCTGCGCTTCGGTAAGATACGACGAGTTATCGGTAAGCAAGCGAGAGAGTGCCATTGCTGCGTTATAGCGTAACAATGATGCCATCAACAGCTTGCCGCTTTTTTTGATCGTATCGACAAAGCCCCAGTCTACCGTAAAGCTGTCAGGATCGCTGACGCACAGGCCGCTGCCTCCATCAACGTTATACCCTGTGAACGCGTATTGCAGTCGTTGTACAAGCGGAATGCCGTTATAGACGGTATCCAGTATGGCGCGGTCGCTGCTTTGGTTTACGTACCACTCGACCATCATGATGAAATAATAGTTGTCACAAAACGGAGGGAAAAAGCCGTATGCTCCGTTGCCTTGGTTGTTCCCCGAAGCGTAAGTGCCCGGAAAGAACACGGCGCCGCCGTCGTAATTGACGTGATCCGCGATTGCGTAGGGCGGCACGGTCAATCCGTTTTCCAAGTGCCGCGTTTCGGCACCGTTTTGTGCGTGCGTGGCAAAAATCTCGATATACCGTTTGAGATCCTTCGTAGGGACAAGTTCGCTTTCTGCCATCATCGCGGCATCACGCACCCAAAAACTGCGGTATTTTTCGTCGCCGGATGGCAACAAAACGCGCGATTCTTTCTGGGTACCAAAATATGTTACCGTCTTTTCAAAGGTGGAATCGTTGATCGTCTTGACAGCGAGCGTTTTCAACTCTTCCAGCATACGCACAAACGTTACGTTGTCCATTATTGTCCCTCTTTTCTGTGCGGATTTTCAATCGTTTTACATTATATCAAAACAAGCGGGGAAAGGTCAAGGGGTTGTGTGTCAACTTCGGGGCGACCGTGTTTTCTTGTATAGCATAAAAGCGACGGAGGGACAATACCTCTTCACTATTCACTATTACCTTTTACTTTCCAAAAATCCCGAATGCGAAGTTTAGTGAAGAGTGAAAAGTGAATAGTGAAAAAGTAAAATCCCGAACGCTTTCGCATTCGGGATTTTTGGCGCCTACTGTAGGGCTCGAACCTACGACCCTGCGGTTAACAGCCGCATGCTCTACCGACTGAGCTAAGTAGGCATATTCTGTGGACAGTTTTAAGCCCACAGGATACATGGTGACCCGTACGAGATTCGAACTCGTGTTGCCGGCGTGAGAGGCCGGAGTCTTAGGCCACTTGACCAACGGGCCGAATGGTACACCATCAGGGACTCGAACCCTGGACACCCTGATTAAGAGTCAGGTGCTCTACCAACTGAGCTAATGGTGCGCGTCAAACTGCTTGACTATCATACACTATCATCCGACACTTGTCAAGGGAAATTTTCTAAAAATTTCAAAAAATTATGACAAGGCAGAACGAACCTCCGAAACGCGAATACAGCCAAGCAATGACAGCAGCATGCTATACAGCCCGCCTAAACACAGAATACCCAAAACCGTGACGACTATTCCGTCGGTTGTCAAAAAGATGGGCAGTCGGGTAACGGCTTGTGCAAGGACCGTTGCTGTTGCCGCGGAGAGCAGCGGTCGTACGATCCAGCGTCCCCATTGCAACTTGACTCCCGTTACCCTTAACAGACGGTGCGTGTTGAGGAACGAGGTCAACACGTTGCTGATAACCATAATCAGCAAAAATCCGTTCATACCCCATCGCGGGACCATAAAAACGATCAAGACGATACGGATTGCCGAATCGGCAATGCTATATTTTAAGGAACTGACTTGTTGATTTAATCCTTTGAGAATACCGTCCACAATGCTTTCCGCGTACATGATAGGGGTGAGCGGGGCCAACACCAGCAGATACCGCCCAACATCCTCACTGTTATACAATAACGTGCCAATCTCCCCCGAAAAGGCAAAAAACACCGCACCGATCAAAATGGAACTGAGTAATGTCAGATGCAAGGTGCGCTCGATGGCGCGGTTGATCTTCCCTTGTTGATGCAGGGCGTTCGCGGAAGAGATCTCGGGAATTAACAAGGTGGACAGCGCCGATAAAAACGAGGCGGGGAAAAAGATGAGCGGCAAGGCCATACCTTTCAAGGCACCGAACTCCGACAACCCTCGTTCTTGTGAGCCGCTGTATTTTGCGATACTGTTTGGCACCAAAATATTCTCAACGGTGCGTAGAATCGTATTGAGATATCGCCCTGCCGTAATGGGTGCCGCAATTGCCAGCAGTCGCCGAACAACAGACGGCCGTACGCTGTCACGCGTCGTCAGTTCCGCCTGCATCCGCTTTTTGTCCAGATGACAGCGGATAGCTAAAAACGCGCACGACGTCCATTCCGCCACCGTGTCACCGATCATCACCGCCAGACACGCCATTGCCAAGCCCGCCGACGAAAACCGATCAATCAGCACTACGATCACGCCGATCCGAACGACCTGTTCAAGCAGTTGTGCATACGAGGTTCCCGCCGCTTTGCGCCTAGCGATAAAATACCCGCGCAAGCACGAGGACACGCCCATCGACGGCAGGCTGAACGCCAACATACGCAGAGCATTAACGGCACGCACGTCGCGAATCCAATAGAGGCTGATAAACTCTGCACCGAAATAGATCAGCGCGGTGGAGAACAGTCCGATAAGAAGGCTGAGCAAAATAGAACGGCGCAGAATATGCCGTACCGACTGAGTTGTACCGCAAACCAGTTCGTCAGCGATAAGACGAGTGACAGCGGTGGAAATCCCCGAAGTGGCAAAGGTGGCACCAAGCACGTAAATGGATACGATGAGCTGATACAATCCCATGCCCTCTGCGCCGATCTTCCCCGACAGAAAAATGCGAAAAAAGATGCCGATGGTGCGTAAGATCAGTGACGTTACGGTCAATACGGCGGCGTTTTTAACAAATACTTTGTGCCGCATACGTCATCGACCGTTATACAGCGCCGCCAGGTAATCCCACGTAATACGATCAACCTCACCTGTGGGTAACAAATCGGCGGCGAGTTGTTGTTCACGGACTGCGTTCTCGGTAGCCGCATCGTATGCACCGGTCACGGCGAACGGTTGATTGCCGATTGCACCGAGCATTACTTGCAAAATATATATGAGCGGGTCACGGTCCCCCAATTTTAATACGAAAGCCGGATAGGGAAAGGGCGCGATGCTGCGTGCCGGTACGGTTTGCAAAAGAAGATTGCCGTATTCTTGCACGATGCGTTCCCAATCGGCTCGCTCTACCGTGCCGGTGACGGGGGAGCTGGTGGCTTGCTGAAAGACTCGCACCGCTTCGGTCGTTTGAGGTCCGAACAAACCATCCACCCCCAGTAGAGGATAGCGCTCGTCGGTTGCTGAGAGTGCACGCAGATATTCTTGCAGTTCACGGACGTGATCACGCCGCTGATCGTTTGTATACATACGCTATACCTCCTCCGCCATGGTATACCCGCCGAATTGCCCTGCTTGTTTTTCGGAGCCGACAGTAAGATCTTCATATAAACCGGCAATACGATCCCACGTGAGTGGCCCCACGAACCCATTCGGCGATAATCCAAATTCACGCTGAAACGCGATCACGGCTGCTTCTGTGGCATCACCGAACACGCCGTCCGCCGTGACGGTGGGAATGGCGGGATAGGTTTCGGCAATGCGATTCAAATAGGTTTGCAGGAACACGACGTATTCTCCTTGCGCACCGTTTGTGAGTGGGGTGCCGGGATACGGCGCCACGCGATTTTCAGGTACCGTGATGGTGGCGACGATGCCGCGATAGGCATCGTATAATTGATCCCACGTTTCCTCACCGACGATACCATCGGCAGCAAGCCCCGCATACTGCTGAAATGCGATGACTGCATTTTGTGTGGTTTCGTCAAAAATGCCGTTGATGGGAACCGATGGCACAGCATCGTTAAAGGTGCCGACTACTGCCAGAAAATACTGGATCACGCGCACCTCATCACCGGTATCGCCGAGCCGCAACAACTCGGAAAATTGCTTGCGGACATCCTCTAAGGCGATGCCTTCTGAATCCAATTCCGCCAATCGCTTGACGCTGTTGTATAAAAACGCGATGCGGTACCAGGTTTCCTTGCCGATAATACCGTCGGGCGTCAATCCGAAAATCTCTTGAAACGTGACGACCGCATCCTCGGTCGAGGTTCCGAAAACCCCATCTACCGTATCAATTTTCGGGATGGCGGGGTAGTTGCGAGAAATGCGGTTCAATTGAATCTGTTTTGCCAACACGTCGTTACCGGTGGATCCCACACGCAGCGGTGTACCCGGATACGACGGCTGGTTGTTGCGTACGGGGGCGTCGGCGACGATTTCAATATCGTTGCCGTAAAAGAATCGCAGGATCTCCACTGAATTTAACCCCTGATTGGCGAGCTCCACGGTGCCCCATTGGGATAGACCGTCACAGGTGGTGGTGGTGCCGTTACAATACTGTGTGAAATACGGCTCGACCGACCCTTGACGGCGCACGTAATCGTTGAATAACTCATCCACCAGCAGGCTGATGTTGTCGAAAATATCGCGTCCCGGCACAAACGATTGATCGAACGCGGTGTTGTTGGTAATGTCGAAAGCGTACCCGCGGCTGGGATACCATTCGGTATAGACGCGGTTGAGCGCAAACGAGATCTGTGCCAAAATGTTCGCGCGCAGCGCACTTTCCGGCCAAGTAGGAAAAATTTCACTTGACGCGACGTTCTTGATATACTCCGGAAAGGATACCGTCACGTTTGGGGCATCCGCAGACGGCGTCCCTAAATGTACCACGATATTCTCCGGAACAAACGGTAAATCAGGCATACGATTTCTCCTTATAAATTGATAGGCGGCGTGACATAGCGCATCTCTTGCTGTGGATCATTTGCAAATTCCGGCAGCGGGACGAGTGATACCGGAAGTTCTGTCGGGATACCGCCGTACAGCGGAATGTCGCTGATGCGTGCGCGGTAATGGTCGGGCGCTGCTACGGTTACCTCGTATACGATACGCGGGAGGTTGTTTCCCGGTTGCAGTGTCAGGGTGGGGTCAACAGCAGGTAGCAGGACCGGCTCGGCAAGCCCGCTATCGTTGGTGATGCGAGAAGCTTCTACGATTGTTTCGCCGTCTTCCTCGCGAGTGATGATCACCAGTGCATCGGGAATCGGAATCGCCCCGTTTGCCGAGGTTACTCGCACGGTAAGAGGTGCGGTAAAGGCTGTCGGCGAAGCGGGCGGAGGCGGCACGGGTGGTGTAGGAGGCGGGGGAGGATTCCCTGCACGTTGTTGCATGTTCAACAGCTCTTGGTTGTATCGTTCCATCATCGATCGAAAATTGTTGGGTTCCATCGGCGATCACACCTTTCTTACCACCATCTCTATGCGTTTGCGATACAAAACATACGCAAAAAAGCCGCAAGGGAACCACGTTCCCTTGCGGCTTTTATCAGATGATTATTTTGTCAGCTCACGTAAGCAGTTGGGGCAGATGTTGTGGCCTTTGAAAGAAATAACGTCTTTCGGATCACCGCAGAACAAGCAGGACGGCTGATGCTTTTTGAGAATGACCATATCCTCCTCGACAAAGATTTCCACCGGATCCTTTTCTCCGATCTTTAACGTACGGCGCAGCTCTACGGGCAGCACGATGCGTCCTAAATTATCCAATTTACGAACAATACCAGTTGATTTCATATACAATCACCTCGAAGACATCGTACCACAACTTCCAAAAAATGTCAATACTTGGGGTTTTTTGAAAAATTGTGACGGATTAGCGCATAAACGCAAAAGAAATCTATTGAATCATACATAAGAAAATGATATTATAATTATGTATGTACTGCAAAAGGAGAACCTCACATGAGCTACAAGCGTTGGACATTTTTACAAGTGAACAAAGACATTGCCAGCGACTTGTCGGCTGAATGCGGGTTAGATCCGTTGCTGTGTCTGTTGTTGACCGGTCGAGGTATTACCGACGCGGAATCTGCGATGGAGTTTTTGGTGGGCAACGATCTGCAAAGCGATCCGTTTATGTTTGCGGACATGGATGCTGCGGTGGAACGTATACAGCGCGCGATCGACGAGGGCGAAAGCATTATGGTATATGGTGACTATGACGCAGACGGTGTCACGGCTACCGTATTGTTATACTCGTATCTGCGAAGTCAGGGTGCTAGGGTCGCCTATCGTTTGCCGCGACGTGACAATGAGGGTTATGGCTTGCACTGCGAGAGTATTGAGGAAATGGCGGCGCAAGGTGTACAGTTGATTATTACCGTTGATAATGGTATTACCGCTTTGGATGAGGTGGAGTTTGCCGCGGAGTGCGGCATTGACGTTGTGGTAACCGACCACCATCAGCCGCAGGATGTGTTGCCGAACGCCGTGGCGGTAGTGGATCCGCATCGCCATGATTGCCCAAGTGAATTTAAGGATTTTGCGGGTGTCGGTGTGGCGTTCCAGTTGGTGTGCGCCCTGGAAGGTGATCCTGATTGGGCGATGCGTGAATACGGTGACCTGGTGGCGCTCGGTACGCTTGCCGACGTGATGCCGCTTCGGCATGACAACCGTATTTTGGTGCGCCGAGGATTACAGAACATCAACAACGAAACGCGGCTTGGACTTCGCCTGTTACGTGAGCACGCGGGGGTTGCCGGAACCAAGCAGACGGCAACCTCGGTGGCGTTTACGCTTGCACCGCGCATTAACGCGGCGGGACGTATGGATGATCCGTTTCTGGCGGCAGCACTCTTGCTCAGCGAAGATGAGCAGGAAGCTGATTGCTTAGCCGGCGAGATCTGTGAGAAAAATAGAGAACGTCAGGAAACCGAAACGGCGATTTTGACACCGCTTTTGGAAACGCTGTGTGCGACGCCCGAGCGGACGGCACAGCGTGTGCTTGTCGTGTGGGGCGAAGGATGGCACCACGGCGTGTTGGGTATTTTGGCGGCGCGGTTACAGGAACGGTATGGCCGTCCTTGTTTGGTGTTGTCGGTCGATGACGGTATCGCGCGCGGTTCCGGCAGAAGCCTTTCCGGCTTTTCGCTGTTTGAAGCGCTGCGTGCGTGCGACGATTGCTTGCTCGGTTACGGTGGGCACGAACTTGCCGCCGGCATGACGTTGGAAGCGGGCCGCTTACAAGAATTTTGTGAGAAGATCAATGCGTATGCCGCTTCCGTGGCACCGACCATGCCGGTACCGGAAGTGCGGATGGATTGCCGCCTTAAACCGGATCAGATAAAACCCGAGTTGCTTACTTGCCTGTCGGCATTGGAACCGTTTGGCACGGGCAACCCGTCTCCGATATTCGGCTTGTATCGCATGACGTTGGAGCGTATTGATGCCGTGGGCGGCGGCAAGCATTTGCGCCTGACCTTGAATCGTGACGGTGTGCGCGTAACGGCCATGAAATTTTCAACCACACCCGAGCAGTTTCCCTTTGCCGTGGGAGAAGTACTCAACGTTTCCGTAACACTCGATCGCAACGAATACCGTGGCACCGTCAACGTGTCTATCATCGTACGTGACGTGCGGCACGCCGATCTGGATCAGGAAACGGTATTGGATACGCTGCGCCGATACGATTCCGTTTTGCGCCGCGATGCCGAGCGCGATACCGCTTCGCCGAATCGTGATTGCGCGGCGGCGGTGTACCGTTTCTTAAAACAACAACCGTACCGCGGAACGGTGGAATCGTTGATTCACGCGGTAGCTCGCGGACCGTTTACCGGTACGGATGTTTTGGTGTCGCTTACCTTATTGCGCGAGGCGGGCTTGATCGAATGGACAAACTACGGTGATACGGTGTATGCGGCGGTGAAACCGGTAGACGGTAAATTTGATTTGATGAACACACAAACGGCTCGCTATTTGTTAGGACAGGAGGGGTGATTGTGGAACAGAATACAGTACTGTATAAAGATCAGGCAATCGCCGCCTTGAAGCAAGCGATCGCCACTGCTGAAAAGAAGTACGACAGCGAGAAAATTGATCGTGCTGTTACGATGGCATGTGAAGCTCACGCGGGACAGATGCGGTACGCGGGCGGTGATTATGTCTGCCATCCGTTGCAGGTCGCGTGTATTCTCGTTGAACTCGGTATGGATAACGAAACCATTGTGGCGGCGATTTTGCACGATGTGGTGGAGGATACCGGCGTCGAACTTGACGATATCAAGCGCGAGTTCGGTGAGAACGTTGCCTTGCTTGTCGACGGTGTTACCAAGATCACACAGATGCCGTTCTCTACAAGGGAAGAGGAACAGGCGGAAAACGTCCGCAAAATGCTTTTGGCGATGTCGCAGGATATACGCGTTATCATTATTAAACTGGCGGACCGTCTGCACAACATGCGTACCAGCGAGGGTTGGTATCCGCAAAAACGGCGGGATAAAGCAAAGGAAACGTTGGATATTTACGCGCCGCTCGCACATCGGCTCGGTATCCGTGCCATTAAAGAGGAACTGGAAGACATTTCGTTGCATCTGCTTGATCCGATGGGGTGCGAGGAGATCGAACAGAACTTGAATATGCGCAGTGACGAACGGGCGGCTTTTTTGGATACCATTCAAGACCAGTTGCGTGAACGGTTGGCGGAGTACGGCATGAAACCGTACGTTTGCGGACGAATCAAAAGTATTGCGGGCATTTATCGCAAGATGTATATGCAGGGCCGCGCTTTTGATGAAATATACGATGTGTACGCTGTGCGCATTATCGTGGATACGCTTAACGACTGCTACAATGCCTTAGGCATCGTGCATGACCTGTTCCATCCGATTCCCAATCGGTTTAAGGATTATATTTCCACACCCAAAGCGAATATGTATCAGTCGTTGCATACCACCGTTATCAGCCACGAAAAGATCGCGTTTGAGGTGCAGATCCGCACGTGGGAAATGCATCACACGGCGGAATACGGTATCGCGGCGCACTGGAAATATAAGCTCGGTATCCAGAAAAAGGATCGCTTGGAGGATAAACTTGCGTGGGTACGCAAATTCATCGAAAACCAGCAAGACGTTGACGATGCGGAGGATATCGTGCAGTCAATCAAGACCGACTTGTCGTCGGACGATGTGTTTGTGTTTTCACCCCGCGGCAGAGTTGTCAGCCTGCCGCGCGGTTCAACGGTCATTGATTTTGCTTATGCCATTCATTCCGAGGTCGGCAACCGCATGGTGGGTGCCAAGGTGGATGGCCGCATCGTATCCATTGATTATGAGGTAAACACCGGCGAGGTGGTGGAGATTTTGACCACCTCTGCGCCGAATCACGGCCCCAGTCGTGACTGGTTACAGCTTGTCAAAACCAGTGAAGCGCGCAACAAGATTCGCTCGTGGTACAAGCGTGAGCGCCGAGACGAAAACATTCAACAAGGGCGCGAAGAACTTGAACGCGAAATGGCGCGCAATTTTATCCGCTTATCAGGACAGGATCTGGAAGATTTCTTGATGGCGCAGGCAAAGCGTCAGCATTGCGACACGATTGAGGATTTTTATGCGGCAATCGGCTACGGCGGCATTTTATTGTCGCGCCTTGTCCCGCGTATGAAAGAGGATGCTGCCAAGTACGCGCGCACCGAACCGGTGACGGTGGAGAGTGTCACGGCGGCAGCAAAGCCGCACCGTCACCATAACGGCGGCGTCATCATTGACAATATGGAAAACTGCCTGGTTAAGTTTGCACGCTGCTGCAATCCGGTGCCGGGCGATGAAATTATTGGATTTATTACCCGCGGATACGGTGTTTCCATTCACAAGCGGGACTGCTCAAACGTGCCGACGGATCCGTCGCACAGTGCTGAGCCGGAACGTTGGGTGACGGTATCGTGGGAGGATAGTGTTCGTGAAGAGTTCAAGGCGGAGCTGCATATTATTGCGGCGGACCGTATTGAACTGCTCGCGGATATTACGGCGCAACTTGCCGCCATGCACGTTATGATTTACGGCATGCAAGCGCGGGAAAACCGTGGTCAAGGTGAAGTGTTTATCACGGTTGGTGTCAACAGTCTCACACATTTACAAGAGGTTATGGCACGCTTAAAACGCGTCGGTGGTGTTGAGGATATTAAACGCGGAGGAGCGTAAGGAAAGATGAAAGCAATTTTTCAGCGGGTGTACGATGCCTCTGTAGAGGTGGAAGGTCGCCTTGTCGGTCAGATCGGTCACGGGGCGCTTATCCTGCTCGGCGTTGAGCAGGAGGATACCCCCGAACACGCGAAGATCATGGCACAGAAGATCGCCAATCTGCGTGTGTTTACCGATGAAAACGATAAAATGAATCTGTCGCTGCTCGCCATTGGCGGCGAGGTGCTGGCGGTATCGAATTTCACGTTGGCAGCAAACTGCTCGCATGGGCGGCGGCCGGAATTTTTTGCGGCGGCACGCCCGGAAAAAGCCGAGCCGCTGTACGAATTGTTTATGGAAGAACTGCGCGCGCAGGGCATCGCAAAAGTCGAAGCGGGCGAGTTCGGTGCGCATATGATCGTGAGTATGCGCGGCAACGGACCGGTCACCATCCCGCTGGATACCAAAGACTGGATGTGAGACGATGACGTATCAGTGCATTGCGGTAGGCAATCTGGGGGCGAACTGCTGTCTTGTATATGACGGAAACGGCAATGCCGCGGTGATTGATCCCGGTGACGAGGCAGCGCGGTTGCTTACCCTTATCGAAACGTACGGTTTGCACGTGCAGGCGATTTTGCTCACACACGTGCACTTTGATCACGTACAAGCGGTGGAGGCGTTGCAGGCGGCAACGGGAGCATCGCTTTTCGTGCATGAAGCTGAGGTACCCGCATTGACCGATCCCATGTTAAGTATGGTCATGTTTCCCTGCGCGTTGAGTGCCGATAGGGTGTTGCGTGACGGCGATACCGTGGAGATCGGGCAACTTACCTTTGAGGTGTTACACACACCGGGACACACGCCCGGCAGTGTCTGTTATCGTTGTGAAAATGTTCTCTTTGCGGGCGATACGCTGTTTGCGGGCAGTATCGGCAGAACGGATTTTACCGGTGGCGATTTTACGGCGATGCGCCAAAGCCTTAAACGCTTGGCTGGGTTGCCGGATGAAACGTGCGTCGTGCCCGGCCACGGCGGAGAAACAACGATAGGATTTGAAAAACAATCGAATCCGTTTATGGTAGGAATATAAGATATGGTTCTGTATTTACAAGGACATGATTATCATTTTGAATTGCAAAACGTCTGTCGGCTGTTTTTACCGCAGGAGCGGTTGGTAGTCGCTCAATCCGACGATACGCCGTCGGACGGTGCAGCGCTGATCGCGCGCTTGGAAAAGCAGGTGACCGAAACGGCACTGTCTTGTCGGTTACAGCTTTCCGACTACGATGAAACACGGCAGGCGCGGGTGGATAACGCGCAGCCGTCTTACAAGGACGAATGTGAACTGGTGTTGTGTGAATTGTTGTACGATCTGCTCTCGGATGCGTTTCACACTACGCAAGACTGGGGCATTGTAACCGGTGTGCGTCCCGTAAAATTGTTGCGTCGTTTGATCGCGGAAGAGGGGGAGGAAAAAGCTCTTTCTCATCTGCGCGAGCGGCTGTTTGTCAGCGAGCGCAAGTTGCAGTTGTGTCGCACGACGCTGGAGGCGGAGGATCGCATTTTGGGGCTCTCTCGACCGGAATCGTTCAGTTTGTACGTGTCGGTGCCGTTTTGTCCGTCGCGTTGTGATTACTGCTCTTTCGTCTCCCAAACCATCACGAGAGCCGCCAAACTGATTCCCGAATATGTGGAACGTTTGGCGGAGGAAATCGCGTTTACCGGCGCACTCGCTAAGGACTTGGGGCTTCGTTTGGAAACCGTTTATTTCGGTGGTGGCACACCCACAACCTTGACCGCCGAACAACTTGAAACCTTGACGCGGGCGGTGGAAACATCGTTTGATCTGTCCTCCGTGCGGGAATATACGGTGGAGGCGGGACGGCCCGACACCGTGACCGACGATAAACTGCGCGTGCTGAAAGCGGCAGGGGTGTCACGTGTCAGCATCAACCCGCAAACTTTGCACGATGAGGTGTTGTGTGGAATCGGTCGCAAACATACGGTGGAACAGTTTTACGAAGCGTTTGAAACGGCGCGCCGACAGGGACATCACAACATCAATACCGATCTGATTGCGGGGTTGCCGGGGGATACCTACGACGGCTTTTGTGAAACGATCGACGGTATTTTACGTCTGGCACCCGAAAGTGTTACCGTTCACACGTTGTCGATGAAGCGCGCCGCCAATTTAACCCTGCAAAAGCGGGCGGATTACCGCGGCGGTGACGAAGCGGTGCGCATGGTGCGCCATACCGCCGAGCGCTTGCCCCGGGCTCAGTATCATCCGTATTATCTGTATCGTCAAAGCCGAACGGTGGGCAACCAGGAAAACGTCGGTTGGGCGAAAGACGGTTGTGATGGCTTGTATAACGTCTATATTATGGACGAAACGCATACGATTTTAGGGTGCGGCGCCGGTGCGGTATCCAAATTGAAGCAACCGGGAACGGAGTATTTGGAGCGTATTTTTAATTATAAGTTTCCTTACGAATACAACAGCGGCCTTGAGGAAATGCTGAATCGGAAAGGCTTAGTGAAAGATTTTTACGAAAGGATATCTCTATGAATCGATTTTTTGAACAGCGCACCTTGCGTGTTGCCACGATCAACGAGCGGCTGAAAAAAGATTCGCAGGGCATGATTGAAGAGGAATGTGCGCGGTATTTGGATAACGTGCGGCGGGTGACGGAGCATATGGTGGCGAAAATGCCGGGCAGATGTTTGGTGCTGTTATCCGGTCCGTCGTCGGCGGGTAAGACCACCACCGCCAACAATCTTAAACGAGAGTTGGAGGCACGCGGCAGACAGGCGAGTATTATTTCGTTGGATGATTTTTATCGCGGAAAAGGGCAGGCGCCGCTGTTGCCGGACGGCAGTTATGATTATGAGTCGATTGAGGCGCTGGACCTGCAACAGTTACAAACCTGTATGAAGGAACTGCTGACGGACGGCGTTACGCAGTTGCCGCGATTCAACTTCAACACCCGCGAACCGGAACCGCAAAAGCACGAACTGCGCATTACGGATACGTCGGTGGTGATTTTCGAGGGCATCCATGCACTCAATCCGAAACTGGAAGACCATTTGCCGACGGATACCGTGTTTAAGATTTTTATCAACGTCATGTCGCGCGTGTACGACGGAGAGGATACGCTGCTGACGCGTCGTGATCTTCGGTTGTGTCGTCGGATGTTGCGTGATTATCAGTTCCGCAACAGTTCCATCGAAAACACGTTGGATATGTGGCGGCAGGTTGTGCGCGGTGAGAATCTGTATATGTTCCCGTACGTGGATACGGCGAACGCAGTGTTTGATACTACCCACGCCTTTGAATGTGCTATGTTGGCACCACGGCTGTTGCCGTTGCTGCGTGAAGTGCCGACGGATAGCCCGTATGCACAAACAGTTGCCCATTTCACGGAAGCCTTGTCACAATTCTGTCCGTTGTCAACCGAAGGATTGCCGAGCAATTCTCTGCTTTGGGAGTTTGTGGGGTCAACATAAAAATTCTTATTGTCTTTTAGTATAGAATTTCTTATAATGAAAGTAGGAAATAGAAAAGGAGCGATCGAGTATGACAAAGTTTGAAGACGTTGTGTCCCGCGTAAAGGACGTTGCGGAAACCGTCGGGAAAAAGACCGGCGAATTGGTAGAGCTCGGAAAAATGAAAGTGAGGATCGCGGATCTGCGTCGTGAGATCGCGGGGGCGCATGAGGGTCTCGGCCGATTGATCTACGACAGCCGAAAATCGGGTGAGCCGATAGATGATATGGTGGATGCGTGCATCGAGCATATCGATGCTCTTAATGCTGAGATCGAAGACTTGGAAGAATGCATCATGGACAGCAAAAACCTCGTGCGTTGCGGCGGTTGCGGTGCTTTCAACGAGCAGACGGCGACGTTTTGTAACCAGTGCGGTGAAAAACTTTGATGAACGTAAACGATCCGATGACACGTATTGAACAGGCGGCGGCATTGGTACGCGGGCGTGTGTCGGCGGCAGATATCGTTTTGCCGCGCACTGCCTTGGTGCTTGGTTCAGGGCTTGGGTATCTCGCCGATGAACTGGAAAATGCCGTGCGTATTCCGTATGAGGACATCCCGCACTTTCCGGTGTCCACCGTGGCATCACATGCGGGATTTCTCGCGGCGGGGCGCTTGAACGGTGTACCGCTGTTTGTGTTTTCCGGCCGCTCGCATTATTACGAGGGATATGACTTTTCGACTGTCACCTTCTACGTGCGGGTTTTGCAAGCGCTCGGTGTCAAAACACTGATTTTAACCAATGCCGCAGGTGGCGTGAATACGGACTTTGCGGTTGGCGATCTGATGTTGATTACCGACCATATTAAGTTGTGTGCCGATAGTCCGGCAAGAGGACCGGCAGACGACCGCTTGGGTGCGCGCTTTTTTGATATGACGCACACCTATACGCCTCGTTTGCAGGAGATCGCGCGCAAAGCGGCAGCAGAATTATCTGTTTCGCTGCGGGAGGGCGTGTATTTCTATATGGGCGGCCCGCAGTTTGAAACACCTGCCGAGATTCGTATGATCCGTTTGCTTGGAGGTGATGCAGTGGGTATGTCCACCGTACCAGAAGCGATCGTTGCGGCACAAAGCGGCATGGAATTGCTTGGCATTTCCTGCATTACCAACATGGCAGCGGGAATCGTTGCAGGCACTGAGGTCAGTGATGATGAAGTGGTCGTAGCGGCGGCAAAGATGTCCCGCACCTTTGGCGACCTCATGAAAGCGATTGTGGCAAAGGCGGCGAAGGACGTATGATTTTCGAGAACATCGCAGTACTGAAAGCAGACGGCACTTATTTGCCTTCGTGCTACGTCGGTGTGCAGGGCGCGTATATCCGTTATGTCGGAGAAACGCCGCCCGCTGAGAATTACGGAGAACGTATCAACGGTACCAACCGATTGTTATTACCGGGTTTTGTCAACGCGCATACGCACGTTGCCATGACCTTGATGCGCGGTTACGGTGAGGATATGCCGTTGCAATCGTGGTTGTTTGATCGTATTTTTCCGTTTGAGGACAAGCTGTCTTCTGAAGCGGTCTACTGGGGGAGTATGCTCGGTATCGCTGAGATGTTGATGACCGGTACCACATCCTTTACCGATATGTATTATTTCTGTGAGGATACCGTTCGCGCGGTGGCACAGAGCGGAATCAAAGCGAACATCGGTCGCGGAATTTCGTGTTTCGATGCTACCAAACGGTTTGCCGATCTTCCCGCCTATACCGATACCAAAGCACTTATTGAGCAGTATCACGGTGCCGAAGACGGTCGGATTTTGGTGGACGTCGCACCGCACGCGGAATATACCACGCGCCCCGACATTCTGCACGATGCCGCCGACTTGGCGGCAGAAAACGGACTGCGGATGCATATTCATCTGTCGGAAACCGCAAGCGAACACAAAGAGTGTGTCGGTCGGCACGGTTGCACACCAACACGGTTACTTGAAAAAGTGGGGATGCTCCAACGACCGTTGACGGTTGCGCATGGCGTGTGGTTGACTGACGATGACGTTCATTGCTTATCACAATACGATGTTACGCTTGCCCACTGCGCCAAAAGCAATTTGAAACTTGGCAGCGGGGTTGCACCGGTAGAGAAATATCGGTCGATGGGGCTTGTCGTTGCGATCGGTACCGATTCGGCGGCAAGCAACAATACGTTGGACATGGTGGAGGAAATGCGTACGGCGGCATTGCTCGCCAAGGGGGTTACTTGTAACGCGGGAGCATTACCAGCGGGGGAGATGCTGTATATGGGTACGCGCGCAGGCGCGTTGTCCCAAGGGCGTGCCGACTGTGGAGATATTGCCGAAGGTTACCGTGCCGATTTGGTGATGGTGGATACCACACACCCGGGATTGTGTCCTGCCAACGCACCGCTCTCGAACGTGCTGTACGGTGCGGGTAGTCGAGCGGTGTGCATGACGGTCGTAGACGGACGTATCGCGTACCGATTCGGGGAGTTTACCACCCTGGATATGGAACGTATACGTTTTGAGGTACAGCATGCCGTCGACCAAATTACCGCATAATAATCGCAATGTTTTTGGTAAAATATCCTAAAATTTTGATAATTTTTTATTGTTTTTGTGGAAATTATTGGCGTTATGAGATTTTTTGTGAAAATCCCTTGCAAAAGTTTTGGGCTTGGGATAGAATAATATAAGGTTATTGTGATTCTATGCGGAAACATTCCGTTGGAATATAAAATTGTTGGAGGTTATTTATCATGAACAAGGTTGAGTTAGTCGCTTCTGTTGTTGAGAAAACCGGTTTGGCTAAGAAAGATGCTGAAAAAGCTGTCACCGCTGTTCTGGACGCTGTTAAAGAAGCTGTCGCGAAGGGTGATAAGGTACAGTTGTTTGGTTTCGGTACGTTTGAGGTTCGTGCTCGTGCTGCTCGCACCGGCTTGAATCCGAAGACCAAAGAGACCATCAAGATCCCGGCTTCCAAGGCACCTGCTTTCAAGGCTGCCAAGGCGTTCAAAGACGCTGTTGCGAAATAATCGGATAGTCGATTGTTAAAAGCCGCCCGTTTGGGCGGCTTTTTGTTTGGAGGTATTTCTTTATGCGTTTGGATAAGTATTTGAAGGTGTCGCGTCTTATTAAGCGGCGCACCGTGGCAAACGAGGCGTGCGATGCAGGGCGAGTGTCGGTCAACGGCAAACCGGCACGTGCTTCCTATGATGTCAAGATCGGTGATAAACTGACGATTGCGCTTGGCACGCGCGAGGTAATGGTCGAAGTTGTCAACGTGCAAGAAACGGTTGCAAAGAACGATGCGGCACTTCTGTACAAGTTGCTGTAATATTGTGAAATCTCTCCCCATATATCTTAGGATGTAAGGGGAGAATTTTTATGAAAGAACAACTATCTGCGGGAACGCCCGCCATGCCGCATCTGCTCAATTTGAGTGAACGTCGTGTGTTGTCGGTGTCGGGCGTTCAAGATGTGGACAGCTTTGACGAAACAATGGTCGTGATCTACACGGAGCAGGGTGAGCTGACTGTTAAAGGGATGGGACTACACATCAACCGTCTGAATATTGAAACGGGCGATCTGACCTTGGAAGGGCACGTCGAGTCACTTGTCTATACCGAGGTGCATACGCGCTCGAGCGGCTTTTTCGGCAAACTGTTTCGATAGATATGGGCTTTACGAATGCCGTGCAGTTGCGAGAAGTGTTTTTGTCCTGCGGGATGGGATTCCTGTTGGGGGCATATTACGATGTGTTTCGCATTCTGCGTTGTATATTGCGTCCGGGCGCAGTATCTGTTTTTTGGCAGGATATGCTGTTCTTCCTTACGGCGGCACCGCTTGTTTTTTTGTTTGCACTCGCCGTCGCCGACGGTGTCGTGCGCCTGTATTTATTTGCAGGACTTGTCGCCGGTTTTTTTGCGTATCGCTATACGGTGGGACGTGCGGTGGTGCGCTTTGTGACTACCGTTATCGCGTGGTTGTCGCGCATGGGATGCCGTTTGTGCGGATTGATCCGAGTGCTGTTCGGCGCCTTGCGTGCAATCTGCTGCAAATTGGCGGAAAAAGTCCGAAAAAACCTAAAAAAAATCAAAAAAAGACTTGAAAGAGAGGATACGAGTGGTGTATAATCAATTCGTATAAGTTTGTGTGACTCGAAAGGAGGCGATGGTGCCGTGAAAAGCAAAAAAACAGCAAAACGCCGAAAGAGTGTACTTTTCCGTCTGGCCATCGTCGCCTTTGCGGTGTATGTGGTGGTTTCCATGGTGCAATTGCAGTTGCAACTCAGCAACGCGCAGGAACGCTTGGACAAGCTGAACGAACAAACGGCGGCGCAAGTGGAAAAGAACGAGGTGCTGCAAGATCAGATCGATAACAGCGACGCATACAAGGAACAGCAAGCACGCAAGCAAGGTATGGCAAAACCGGGTGAGACAATTTTGGTCGAGATCCCGAACGATTAGTCAAAGCATTGAAAGCCGAATCAGCTCAAAAGGGCGGGATTTCGGCGCTTGTTGGCTTTTCGTTGCAAGCAGTTAAACCAGTTAGTGCAGTAGGGGGAACTCCGCAAAATGGCGTTGGAAGTGGGTACTTGTGTTGAAGGCAAGGTGACCGGTATTACGAAGTTTGGCGCATTCGTCGAACTGGAAGGCGGTCAAACCGGCATGGTGCATATCTCGGAGGTTGCACCGACGTACGTAAAAGAAATTCGTGATCACGTCACGGAAAATCAGCAGGTCAAGGTCAAGATCCTGAATATCGGTGAGGACGGCAAGATCAGCCTTTCTATCAAAAAAGCAATGGATCCCCCTGCACGTACCAATCGCGATGCACCGCGTCATACGTCGCCCGGCCGTCCCGGCGGCTTCGAGTGGCAGTCCACCCGTGCCGAGAGCAGCAATTTCGAAGAAATGATGTCGCGCTTCAAGCAGACCAGTGATGAAAAAATGCTGGATCTTAAGCGGTCATTGGATGGCAAGCACGGTGGGTTTTCCCGCAGCAGGAAATCATAAAGAGGATACTGAAACGTGCCGTTGCCCATGGCAACGGCATTTTTTATCATATTGTCGGGTTGTAAAGGATTATGTATGCGGAATTTTAATTTTTGTGCCCCGTGCCTGTTTGGTATAGAGGGGATCTTAGCCGATGAACTTCGCCGTATGGGCGCGCAGAACGTGACCCCGCAAAACGGACGCGTCTTGTTTTCCGGCGGCGAGGATATGTTGGCGCGTGCCAACATCGGAAGTCGGTATGCGGAGCGTATCCAGCTGATGGTCGGCTCATTTTCGGCGCGTACGTTTGAGGAATTGTTCCAAGCCGTAAAAGCGTTGCCGTGGGAGCAGTTTGTCTCCCGTAAGGATGCGTTCCCGGTGAAGGGATGGTCCCTCAATTCGGTGTTGCACAGCGTACCCGATTGCCAGTCCATCATCAAAAAAGCCATTGTCGAACGGCTGAAAACGAAATACGGTATTGCTTGGTTCGAGGAAACGGCGGCGACGGTGCAGGTGCAATTTACCATCTTAAAAGATGAGGTGTCCCTGCTGATTGACACCAGTGGGGTAGGACTGCACAAACGCGGATACCGCCAAAATGCCGGCGGTGCGCCGATCAAGGAAACGCTTGCCGCCGCTATTGTGGACGTGACGCGTGCCCGACTTGCCGAGCGTGTGATGGATCCGTGTTGTGGATCAGGTACGTTATTGATTGAAGCCGCACTTGCCGCGCGACGCATTGCACCGGGTATTCGCAGACGGTTTGCCTTTATGGATTGGGATTGGATGTCGGATGAGGTATGGCGTGCGGAACGTCAGCGTGCGATGGAGCAAATGTTACCCGATCGCGCGTTTGCTGCCATCGGTGGGGATATTGATCCCGCGGCGGTACGCTTGGCAACCGACAATGCCGCAAAGGCGGGTGTCGCCGGCGAGGTGCGTGCGAGTGTGCGCGATCTCAGGCAATTTGTCCCGGAGGGGGACAGCGGAGTGGTGCTGTGTAATCCGCCTTACGGTGAACGATTGTTGGATGTTCAAACGGCGCAGGAATTGTATCGCGTGATGGGGCAGGTCTTTGTCCCGAAAACAGGATGGAGTTATGCCATCATTAGTCCTGACGAAACGTTTGAGGAATTGTTCGGACGAAAGGCCGACAAACGCCGAAAGCTATATAACGGTATGCTGAAATGCCAGTTGTATTGTTATTATCGGTAAATGTGAAACAAGGAGGGATTCTTCCATGCGGCACATCTTTATCTTAAACCCCACGGCGGGTAAGACGCAGGCGGCGTTGCAGTTACAGCCGCTCATCGAGTCTTTTTTTGAAAAATATCCGATGGAGTACCGCATCTACGTTACCGAGCGTCCCGGACACGCGACTGAGATCGTGAAAGAGGAAGTGGCGACCGGCGAGGCGGTCCGTTTCTACGCTTGCGGCGGCGACGGCACGGTATTGGAGGTCGTGAACGGCTTAGCAGAGGCGGAAAATGCCGAGCTTGCTTGCATACCGTGTGGCTCCGGCAACGACTTCTTGCGGATGCTTCCGAATCGCGAGCTGTTTGATGATTTTCGCGCGTTGGTTATGGGAGAGGCGCGTCCGGTGGATGCTATTTTATGCAACGGCAAATGGTCGCTGAATATATGCTCTATGGGGCTTGATGCCGATGTGGCCAATCGAATGGTACTCTACAAACATTTGCCGTTTGTTAGCGGCCCGATGGCGTATAATCTGGCGCTGGTGCAGACCTTCCTGCGTCCGCTTGGGCAGCCGTTGCGTATCGTGATGGAAACACCGGAGGGAATCGTGGAACGCACCGGCAACTATATGTTTGCGCTCGCGGCAAACGGTCAATATTACGGTGGCGGGTATCACGGCTCGCCCTTATCTGAGCCGGATGACGGGCTGTTGAACTTTGTGCTTATCAGCAAGATAAGTCACCTCAAAGTGTTGTCGGTTCTCAATTTGTATAAGAACGGTCAGCATTTGGATCTGCCGTGTTGCGAGACGTTTCGCGGTACTAAAATGCAGGTGTTGGCGGACAAACCCGCCTGCGTGACGGCGGACGGCGAGTGTTTTACCACGACTGCCGTCAGCTTTGAATTGCATCCGCAGGCTGTTCGCTTCGTTTATCCTGCGGCAAATGTAGAGGAATTGTTAAAAAATTATAAAAATTCCGCAATTTCCCAAAGTTCTACTTGATTTTTCCCGCAAAGTTGATACAATAGGTTTAGCACTCTTCGATAAAGAGTGCTAAACCTTGTATTTTATATCTCGTAAGGAGGAATTTGTTATGACGATGAAGCCTTTGGCTGACAGAGTAGTCATCAAGATGGTTGAAGCGGAGGAGACCACAAAAAGTGGTATTATCCTCGCCGGCTCGGCTAAGGAGAAACCGCAGGTGGCGGAAGTTATCGCGGTGGGACCCGGCGGCAACGTGGAGGGCAAAGACGTGACTATGTACGTCAAAGTTGGCGACAAGGTCATTACCAGTAAGTATTCCGGTACCGAAGTCAAAATGGATGGCGAGGAGTACACGATCGTTCGCCAGAGTGACATTTTGGCGATCGTTGAGTAAAGTAGAATATTAGGAGGAACGAATCATGGCGAAAGAGATTCTGTATGGCGAAGAAGCGCGCAAGGCGTTGCAGGCCGGTGTGGACCAGTTGGCGAACACCGTTAAGATCACGCTTGGCCCGCGTGGCCGCAACGTGGTGTTGGATAAGAAATTCGGCGCTCCGCTCATCACCAATGACGGTGTGACCATTGCCAAAGAAATTGAGTTGGATAATGCGTTTGAGAATATGGGCGCACAGCTCGTCAAAGAGGTTTCTACGAAAACGAACGACGTTGCCGGTGACGGTACCACCACGGCGACACTGCTCGCGCAGGCGCTCATCCGTGAGGGTATGAAGAACGTGGCTGCCGGTGCGAACCCGATGGGTGTGAAACGCGGTATCCAGAAGGCGGTTGACGCGGTCGTTGCGGAAGTCAAGGCAAACTCTAAGAAAGTCAACGGCACCGAGGATATTGCTTCGGCTGCTACCATTTCCGCGGGTGATGCGGTTATCGGTAAGCTGATCGCGGAAGCCATGGAGAAGGTGTCGGCCGATGGTGTTATCACGGTTGAAGAGTCCAAAACTGCCGAAACCTACACCGAGGTTGTCGAGGGTATGCAGTTTGACCGCGGATATATCACGCCGTATATGGTGACGGATACCGATAAGATGGAAGCTGTCATCGACGATGCGTATCTGCTCATCACGGATAAGAAAATCTCAAACATTCAGGATATTCTGCCGTTGCTTGAACAGATCTTGCAGTCCGGTAAGAAACTCGTGATCATTGCCGAGGACGTTGAGGGCGAGGCGTTGTCCACGCTGATCGTCAACAAACTTCGCGGCACCTTTACCTGTGTTGCGGTTAAGGCTCCCGGCTTTGGCGATCGCCGCAAGGAAATGTTGCAGGATATCGCCATTTTGACCGGCGGTCAGGTCATCTCCGAGGAGATCGGTCTGGAACTGAAAGATACCAGCATTGCGATGCTGGGTCGCGCTCGTCAGGTGAAGGTCCAAAAGGAGACCACCATTATCGTAGACGGCGCCGGCGATGCCAACGAGATCAAAGCCCGCGTGGGTCAGATCCGTTCGCAGATCGAAACGACCACGTCCGATTTCGACCGTGAGAAGCTGCAAGAGCGTTTGGCGAAACTCGCCGGCGGTGTTGCCGTTATCAAGGTTGGTGCGGCTACCGAGGTCGAAATGAAAGAGAAGAAACTGCGCATTGAGGACGCTCTGGCGGCTACCAAAGCGGCGGTTGAAGAAGGTCTGGTTGCCGGCGGCGGCGTAGCGCTTATCAACGCTTCCGACATATTGGTTTCCATGCTGGACACCACCGACGGTGACGAAAAGACCGGCGTGAAGATCGTGCTGAAAGCGATCGAGGAGCCGGTGCGTCAGATCGCGCTGAATGCCGGTCTGGAAGGCAGTGTCATCATCGACAAGATCCGCAACGAAAAGGCCAAGAACTTCGGTTACGATTTTGCGACCGAGCAGTACGTGGATATGTTTGCTGCCGGTATCGTGGATCCCACCAAAGTGACCCGTTCTGCGTTGCAA
The DNA here is from genome assembly GCA_045595445.1 of Acutalibacteraceae bacterium. GTDB lineage: Bacteria > Bacillota > Clostridia > Oscillospirales > Acutalibacteraceae > RGIG3009. Next base: position 85,326 of record JAZOAK010000023.1, on the reverse strand, counting down.
AACGCCGCTTCCGTGGCTGCGATGGTGCTGACTACCGAATCGCTGGTGGCGGATAAGAAAGAGCCGTTGCCGCCCGCTCCCGCCGCGCCCGCTATGGACGGTATGTATTAAGAATACTCACAAAAGCCGGTGCTGGTAAAGCAACGCCGGCTTTTAGGTTTTGAATGGAGTTTTTATTATGAAGTTTCCGGGAATTCAACCTGCCGATATTTATTTGCCCGCCAAGGGCGTTGATCTTGCAAAATGGGCGGTGGTTGCGTGCGATCAGTTCACCTCCCAGCCGGATTACTGGCATGCGGTAGAAGCCACTGTCGGTGAGGCACCTTCCACTCTGCGCTTAATTCAACCCGAGGTGTTTTTGGAAGAGGGCGATAATACCGAAAAGGTCAACGCCACGATGCAGCAGTATTTGCAGGATGGCGTGTTGCAGTGCGCTGTGAAGGATGGATTTATCGTCTTGGAACGTGAAACGCCGTCCGGTAAACGGTTAGGGCTGATGGTGGCTCTGGATTTAGAGTGTTACGATTTTACCACCGGCACCCTGCTTACGCGTGCTACCGAAGGTACGGTTGCGGATCGTTTACCGCCGCGTGTGAAGATCCGTCAGAACGCACCGTTGGAACTGCCGCACGTGTTGGTGCTCATTGATGATCCCGATCGCACCGTGATCGAGCCTTTGGTCGAAGCGAAGCGGGCGGGGACACCGCTGTACGATATCGAACTGATGCAAAACGGCGGGCATTTGCGCGGTTGGGCAGTGGAGGACGAGGATTCTAAGGAGTCGCTGTCCACGGCTGTGCAAGCGCTGTACGACAAAGCTGACGGATTCTTATATGCGGTCGGTGACGGCAACCATTCGCTTGCCACCGCGAAGATCTGTTGGGAGAACTTAAAAGCCACCTTGACGCCCGCTGAGGCGGAAAAACATCCGGCACGCTACGCGCTGGTGGAACTGGAAAACCTGCACGATGAGGCAATTTTATTTGAGCCCATCCACCGTGTTGTGTTCCATGTGGATGCGCGGGATCTCATAAAGGGATTCAGCACATACGTTGAGAAGCAGAAAATGGCACTTGTGCCCGGTAGTGAGATCGTATTTGTCGGGCACGAAGGATATGCGCTCGAAAACGCGAACGGTATGTTGCCGATCGCGGTGCTTCAAAACTATCTCGATGAGTATTTGCAGACGCATGACGCGACCGTTGATTATATCCACGGTGAACAGACTGTCCGCGATCTGTGCACGGCGCCCGATTCGCTGGGCATTTTACTGGAAGGTATTCCGAAAGACGGATTCTTTGACGGTATTCGTGCCGGCGGCCATTTCCCACGTAAGACGTTTTCAATGGGCGAAGCCAACGAAAAGCGGTACTACGTGGAAGCACGTAAAATTCGATAACATAAAAAGCAGCCGAACGGCTGCTTTTTTGCATATTTGAACGCGTTTTTGCCACACTATCGCTGTGGAGTGTGATAGTGTATGAGGATGACACCGAAAAGTTATCAGTCTATGGCGGAGAAGCGCGCAAAAGGATCGCCGATCTTCCGCGATTGTACCTTCGCGTTTTTGGTAGGAGGTTTTTTGTGCGCCGTGGCGCAGATTATCATTGATCTTGTGAGTGAAACCGGCATGGATACGAAGGACGCACGCTTGATCGGCTCACTGTCGCTAATCTTTTTGAGCGTACTGCTCACGGCTTTGTGCGTGTATGATAATGTCGCCAAGCACGCGGGCGCGGGCGTGATCGTGCCGATCACCGGCTTTGCCAATTCCATGTCATCGCCCGCCATGGAATTCAAATCCGAAGGGCTTGTCCTCGGTATGGCGGCAAAAATGTTTACGATAGCAGGACCTGTTATTGTGTATGGTACGGTGGCGAGTGTTGTGTATGGGTTTATTTATTGGTTACAGCAATAAAAACAGAGCGCCCCATGTGGAGCGCTCTCGCTTATAAACCGTTATTCACTTTTGTGGTGTTTTAGAACAACCACCACGCTTGCCGCCACACCAAGTAATATAACAGCTGTGATCACGATCCACACGGCCGACGTGTTTGAGGGTTTATCGGATGTCACGTTGCTAACGTTGGTCGTTGTGTTTGTCTGCGAATCATCCGTGATGTCCGTAGGTATTGTGGTGTCGGCTTTGGATGCGGTCGCACTTTCTGTGCCCGAAACGGTACTGCCGACCGGCGTTTCAGTTTTCTTACCCGAGGTTGTGCTTCCCGTGCTTGAAACGGTACTGCCGACCGGCGCCTCGGTTTTCTTATCTGCAGTAGCGTGGGTCGGTGTGTTGCCATAGGTGACTTTCAATTTCCAGGAATGCGTTGTGGTGACAAAAAAGCGGGAAGAGTGTTCGCTGGAAACCGATATTTTAACCGGATTGTTGGGGTCGATGACATCGGTATGTTCTGCACAGTATTCCAGCACTTCGTCAAGCGTTTTGTAGGGACCATATTCAAGCCCCGGGTGATGGAGGTAATATTTTTCCGATTTGGTGACCGTCTTTGTGTGAGAAACTTGAGTCGGGATAAAAAATTCGGCATATTTCTCCCCAACATAATCCGTTACCACCTTGAATGAAAGTTTCCCCTGTCCATCCGCTGTGACAGTGAAAGGAACGCCATCTCGCGTGATTACCGTGGTTCCTTTAAAATTCCGCGGCAGGTCGAAGAAGCGCCAATAATCGTCGGCAGAGTTCGTAACCGTGCACTCAAACCCGTTCATCAAGTTGGGCTCGGCAACCCAGTTCGAATGGCTGACAAGCGCGTCGAACTTGTCCGTTATCTTGGCTTCCATCGTGGCAATGCCGGCGACAACCTCGGGGGAATCCAGTGGTGTATCAAAATTGTATACCTGATAACCTGGGAAGGCTTGAATGTGTATGTTTCCTTCATCATACCCGTTGGTGTAACAGTAAATGGTGGTTTGGTAGCCGATGGAATAGGTGATTCCTGTTTGTTCATCCGTTTTCACTTCCGCTGCCAATACAGGCGTGTTCAGAGCGAAACACAGAGTAGCAATTACTAAAAAGGTTAACAGTTTTTTCATAGTATACACCTCGCTTTATTTCATTATAGCACACCACCGATTTGCTGTAAATATTTTTGCAAACTAATGGGTCCTAACTTGACACAAGCAGAGGGATACGTCCTCGGTATGGCGGCGAAGATGTTTACGATTGCCGGTCCTGTCATTGTCTATGGTACGGTAGCGAGTGTGGTGTATGGCTTGATTTATTGGTTAATACAGATGTTATAAGAAAACGGCTTGACCGAATAGGTCAAGCCGTTTTGATATATGGCGAATGGTAGGGAACGCTCTTTATATCTGAAACACCCTGTTTTGTTTGGAAAATTGCAGGGGTGTCAAGCCGGTTCTTTGCTTAAAACTTCGACAAAAGTGGTACACGTTGGAAAAACCACAAGATTCTGAAATGGTTGTAACGGTTAGAGTGGTATCGGTTAACAGCGTTTTGGCCTTTTCGATTCTGCGACTTAAAACATATTGTTTTGGGGTGATGCCGAACTGCTTTAGGAACAATTTTCGCAGGTATACCTCGCTGATGCCAAGCTGCGTAGCGAGTTCTGTATTGGATAGTGTTGTATCGGAGAGGTTTTTTACAATATGATCGATAGCGGAAGAAAGCAAGTGTTGCGACGGAGTTGTTTTTGTATCAATCTCATCAAGAAATTTGTAAAACAAGCTAAACGTTTGCAACTGTTTTTCTTCGGAAAGATAGGCTTGCTTTACGGCGGTGAAAAGTTCGATGCACCCTTTTGGATTGCGTAGGGGGATTACGGTGATTTCATCGCAGGCGAATCCTTGGCATTGAAAATTAACGATGGGAAACAGACCGTCCTTATCGCCAAGCAGCGTATAGGATGCCCCTTTTGGCAGAAGAATGGCAACTTTTTTATCGGAAATAAAGTGTTTGCCATTCATGGTATACGTGATTTGCCCGTTGATACACAGTGAAATGCCAAAGTTTTTTCGGTCGGTCATCTCAAACGTGCGATTTTTGTTTGATTGCACCACAATGGGTAAATCAATTTCCGTTACGCGCATATTTTGGAAAGAAAGCATATTTATCACCAAAAAGCATTATATCAGAAAACACAAATAAATCAACGGTGTATTTGTAAATAGTATCGAAAAAATCAAAAATCTGTATCGTTTTTTCTATTGCTATAACGGTACTGCCGTTTATAATAAAAAGAAAGAGAAGGGGGTGAACCTATGAAGTCGTTTTTTGCAAACAGTAATCAACCGCTATTAACGGTTATGTTGCAGTGCGAAGATCCGCAAGTAGCGATCAGGCGGATCCGAAATGCCAACTGTCTTGGCGCAGATGCTTACGGGTTGCAGGTGGAATGCCTGAAGACGGAATATCAAAATCCGGATGTGTATAAGAGAATTTTTGGCGAAACGAAGGGAAGGCCGGTATATGTTACAAACTACAGAGGGGGAAGTAACAAGGACCTCTCGGATGACGAACTGGCCAAAGGGTTAATAACCCTTGCCGAAAGCGGAGCAACACTTTGTGACGTGATGGGCGATTTCTTCTGCAAGCATCCCGAGGAATTGACTGATGATCGTCAGGCAATAGAAAAACAAATGGAATTGATTGATACACTCCACGGAATGGGTGCGGAAGTCTTGATGTCTTCGCATATTTTGAAGTTCACACCTGCTGACAGAGTGCTGGAAGTGGCGCTTGAACAAAAGCGGCGCGGTGCGGATATTATCAAAATCGTAACCGGCGCCGACAGTATGGAAGAACAAATTGAAAATCTGCGTATAACCAATTTGCTTAAGCGGGAACTTGGCGCCCCCTTTTTATTCCTTTCGGGTGGTGAGTGTTCGATTCACCGAAGATTGGGATTCAAACTCGGTACTTGTATGACGTTGTGCGTGTATGAACACGATACGATATCAACGGTTACGCAACCGCTGCTCAGTACCATGAAAAAAGTTCGTGACGAAATTGATTTTTGAGGTGAAGATAGATGTTTAAAAATAAGACAGCTCTTATTACCGGTGCGGCAGTTGGTATTGGCAAAGCATGTGCCGTTCGATTTGCCGAAGAAGGCGCCAACGTGATTTTGGTGGACGTTAATGCCGAGACATTAAACGAAACGGAAAAGCAGATTAAAGAGATTACGGATAACGTGGCGGCGTACGTCTGCGACGTGACGGATACCACAGCCGTTTGTTCGGTGGTTGAAAAAGCGGTGGAGCGTTTTGGCAAAATTGATGTTTTAGTCAATAATGCTGCACTGTGGCGCAGTTGGTTGAACTTTATGGATATTTCATTTGAAGAATGGGAAACGTATTTTTCCGTTAATGTAATGGGAACGGTGTATTTCACCAAGGCTGTTTTGGCGCATATGCTGGAAAATCAGTACGGCAGGATTATCAATGTTGCATCGGTGGCCGGTGTTTACGGAAATCCCAAGATGACGCATTATTCAGCAACAAAGGGCGCTGTTATTTCTTTTACGAAGGCGCTTGCCAAAGAGGTGGCGGATCAAGGAATAACGGTTAATGCCGTATCGCCCGGCACGGTAAGTCCTGCGTGGGCGGATGATATTGAGTTTGTGAAAGAGAATGATATGTGCTATGCCGGCAGAACCGGCTCAACGAGAGAAAATGCGGATTTGATCTGCTTTTTGGCAAGCGACAAAGCAGCGTATATCAATGGGCAAAACATTCAAATTGACGGTTGCAGAAAGAAAATATAAGGAGCGCTGCGTTGCTCAAATGCAAAACGGCTTGACGAATGGTCAAGCCGTTTTTTTGTTTACAACAACAGTTCGCGCAAGGGGTGATCGCAAGCAAACAGGGTGGTTGCCGTACTGATAAATTCTCGCACGATACGGCTTGATACATCGGTTTCTTTTTTTGTGTGGATAACGGAAAAGTGTTGTTTTGCCTCGGCACCGCCAAGCACAAAGAAAGCGCAGTCGGGATCGGGGGGCATGGTGGCGATGTTGGCATCGGTCGTCAAAAGCGCGCCGAATCCCGAACGCATCAAGTTATAATTCAATTGTTGCCGACTGGCGTTTGAGGTAACGTACGGTGCCATATCGGATCTTCCGAACAAGATTGTCCGTTTTTTTTGGATGTTGGTATGCGGGGGACTGTAAATAAACGAAATGTCGTGAAAGAGAGACATATCGCGGATCTGTTTTTGGGGTGAGTAGATACCGGTGATCAGTGTTTCGTGATCGAGCGTATAGGGCTGCAAGGATTCGGTGACCATACTGCGCGGCATGGCGACTACGTATTGTTCTTGCAAAAGAGTTACGGCATAACAATCGGGCGGTGCAAATTCGCCGGACATGAAAACAAGGTCCGCGTTATCTTTTTGCAACTGTTCGTACAGCTTGTCCGTATCGGTCATGACAATATGAATATCTACGTGCGGATGGTGCTTTTGAAATTCTTTGAGTACTTTCGGAATGACGTAAAACGACAGATGGGTGGAGGTGGCGATGCGTAAGGTGCCGCCCTGTACGTGCTGAATGTCGTTGACCTTTTCCGCCGTTTCTTTTTCGAGTTGCAGGATTTTTTCAATAGCGTCAATATAGAGTTTCCCTTGCGGTGTCAGCGAAAAGGGGAGTGTTTTACGGTTAAAAATAGGTGCACCGAGTTCCGCTTCCGCTTTCTTGATGGCACGGCTGAGTGCCGGTTGAGAAATAAACAACTCTTCTGCTGCTAAGGAAACGCTTTTCGCGCGGTAGACGGTATACACGTACCGTGCGGTTGTACTGACCATAGTTATCACCTTTTTGTTATAACTTTTGTGGACTTATTTCTATTTGATTATACCACGGGGCGGCGGTATAATCAAGAAGAAAGAGGTGGGTGTTGTGGATTTTAAGAAGCTTTTTTCCGTTATTGACGATATGAACGTGTGTTATTGTCGGGTATGGGAGGACGTTTGTAATATAGAAAGTCCGACCGCTTATAAGCAAGGCGTGGATGCGGTTGGCGACTATTTTGTGAAAATGGCAAAGGAACGCGGGTGGCTTGTGGATGTCTTAGAGTGCGAGGAAGCAGGGAATGCAATCTGTATTACCATCAACCCCGAAGCGGAGGGCGCACCTGTTGTGTTTTCGGGACATATCGATACGGTGCATCCTTTGGGATTGTTCGGTACACCCGCAGTGCGTCTTGACGAAACCTGCATTTATGGCCCGGGTGTCATGGATTGCAAGGGCGGCGTGGTCGCTTCGTTTATGGCGTTGGATGCGCTCGCACAATGCGGGTTCAAAGAGCGCCCGGTAAAGTTGATTATCCAATCGGATGAGGAAACTAGCAGCAGGCAAAGCAATAAGCAGACGATCGCATTTATGCTGGAACAGGCAAAGGGTGCGGCGGCGTTTTTGAATGCCGAGGGAATACAGGGTGACACCTTGGTGTGGGAACGTAAGGGTATCGTCCGTTATCGGTATAGCGTTACGGGAAAGGCGATGCATTCCTCCCGTTGTGCGGAGGGCGCAAACGCCATTGCGGAAGCAGCGTATAAGATCATTGAGCTGGAAAAGGTAAAGGATCCGAAGGGGCTTACCTTTAACTGTGGCGTGATCGAGGGTGGCACGGTTGCCAATACGGTGGCTGAGAAATGTTCGTTCGTGGTGGATATTCGGTTTGCTAATGAACAGCAGTATAACGAGGCTGTCAGTATTGTGGAGCGAGTGGCAAACACCGTGATGGTGGCGGGATGCAGTACCGAGATTGAACAAGTCAGCGTGCGTCCGGCGATGCCGTTTGTGGAGCGGAACGTCGCGCTTGCGGAAACCATGAACAAGATCTACGGGCAGTGCGGGTTGCCGCTGTTGACCGGTCGTTCTTGCCTGAGCGGCTCTGATGCGGCATACACGACCAACGCTGGTATTCCCACGGTGGATAGCATTGGTGTCGACGGTGGTCGGATCCATTCAATCGATGAATTTGCGTATTTGGATTCGCTTGCGGCGTGTGCCAAGCGGTTGGCGGCAGTTGCTTGCCGATTATAAGAGTGTAAAACGGAATCATCTAACGGGTGATTCCGTTTTTTTGCATAATCCTCGAACTTTTGCATATACCAAACTGTAAAAAAGGGGGATACGTATGCCGGAAAGAAGAGGAAAGCACACTATCAGTTTGTCGGGTAGACCGACGATACTTGGCTATGCGTCTGTCGTGGGGAAAAAAGAGGGAGAAGGTCCGCTCGGCGATCTGTTTGATCAGGTGTTCACCGATACGAGACTCGGTGAAAAGACGTGGGAAAAAGCAGAGAGCCGATTGCAAAAAGAGGCGCTCAGCCGCGCACTGAACAAGGCGGGATTTTCGCCGTCGCAGGTGGACGTGCTGTTTACCGGCGACTTACTGAATCAAAATATTGCCTCTACTTTTGGAATGCGGGACAGTCAGATTCCGCTCGTTAATCAATTCGGCGCTTGTTCGACAATGGCACAAACGCTCGCGATGGCATCCATTTTTGTGGATAGCGGTGCCGCCGACGTTGCGGCGGCGGTTACCTCGTCACATTTTTGTACGGCAGAGCGCCAGTTTCGTTTTCCGTTGGAGTACGGCGGTCAGCGCCCTGCCACCGCGCAATGGACCGCTACCGCATCGGGTGCCGTGTTGGTGGGACTTGGTGGCGGCAAGGTGCACATTGCAGACGTGTGTATCGGTTGTATTGTGGATCTCGGCATTACCGATACCAACAACATGGGCGCTGCGATGGCACCTGCTGCTGCGGATACGTTGTCAAAGTTTTTTGAGGATACGGACACACATCCGGGAGACTACGATTTTATTGCGACGGGCGATCTTGGCGCGGAGGGGAGCGCTTTGTTCAAGACCTTGATGGCACGCGACGGGGAACGGCTTGGTGACGAATATTTTGATTGCGGGCTGCAACTCTATGACCGTGAGCGGCAGGACGTGCACGCCGGTGGCAGCGGTTGCGGATGCTCGGCATCCGTCCTTTGCTCGCTGATTCTTGGAAATATGGAAAGTGGGAAATGGCAGGACGGTCTGTTTATTGCGACCGGTGCGATGATGTCGCCGACTTCATCCCAACAAGGAGAATCTATTCCCGGTATTGCCCATCTGATTCATCTCAAATGTGAGTGAATGTTGATAAAAAGCCATTGCGGGTTGGAATTTCTTGTGATATACTAATAGTAACGAGTATGCGGGGGAGGAATCGTTCATGGCACGTAATCGCGTTAAACTGACTATCTGCGGATCGGAGTTTATGCTTTCTTCGGATGAGTCGGTGGAGTATATGGAAAAGCTGGGCAAAGAAGTTGACCGTGAGATCTGTCAGCTTATGGAGGATAATCCCCGCATGTCCATGAATATGGCGGCGGTGCTTACCGCGATCAACAATGCTGATCGTTCGCATAAGTCGGAGGCGACCGCAGACCATTTGCGTACGCAAGTAACTGAGTATTTAGAAGAAAACAAAGCGCTGCGTGCCGAAATGGAAGCGCTGCGTCGGTTGTATTCCTGATGACGGAGTTGTTGGCTCCTGCCGGTTCTTGGGAAGCGATGGAAGCTGCCGTCCGCGCCGGCGCGGATGCGGTGTATCTGGGAGTCGGCTCGTTTAACGCGCGCCGCCATGCTCAGAATTTTTCGTTACAAGCCAATACCGATGCCACCCCCTCGCTAAAAGAGGCGGTGGCTTTTTGTCATGCCCGCGGTGTGAAGGTATACGTAACACTTAACACGCTGGTATTAGATCGGGAAATGCCCGCAGCTATTGAGGTCGCAAAGACCGCGTGCGAGTGCGGAGCAGATGCGCTGATTTTGCAGGATCGTGGCCTTGCCCGCCGTATCCATGCGTGTGCGCCGACAATGCCGTTGCACGCCTCCACCCAAATGACCTGTCATACCCCGGCGGGTGTTGCGCAACTGCGCGATTTGGGTTTTTCCCGCGTGGTGCTTGCTCGTGAAATGAGCAAACAAGAGATTGCCGCGTGCGCAGGTCTCGGCTGTGAACTGGAAGTGTTCGTGCATGGTGCGCTGTGTATGTCGGTGTCCGGTCAGTGTGAACTGTCTGCCATGCTTGGCGGCAGAAGCGGCAACCGTGGTTTGTGCGCACAGCCGTGTCGCCTGCCGTTTGCAGTGGGGCACCATCCCGATAACGATGAAACCGCGCTTAGCTTAAAAGATAATTCGCTGTACGAGCATATTCCCGAGCTTACGGATATGGGAATCGCGTCTTTGAAAATTGAGGGGCGCATGAAGCGCCCCGAATATGTTGCCGCCGCAACCGCGGTATTGCGCGATCTGCTGGACGGCAAAAAGCCGGATGTGCAAACGCTAAACGATCTGCGTGCGGTCTTTTCGCGTACCGGTTTTACCGATGGGTATTTTACCGGTGTGCGCGATGCCGATCTGTTCGGCAGGCGCCGTTTGGAGGATATTGCGCCGCCGGCGGTGCTCAACCGTTTGGCGCATTTGTATACCCGCGAACGGCAATCGGTGTCGATCACCCTAACGTTGACCGACAATCCGCTGACGCTTACGGCGGAAGATCGCGACGGGCATATCGTGACGGTTACCGATCGGGATACACCGAAGATGGAAAGTGTTTTGGATGCCAATCGATTGGTGACGCAGCTGCAAAAGACCGGTGGAACACCGTTTTCAGCTGTTGCTACTGCTGAGCCGGCGGCGGTGCCGTTGTCTGCCGTGAACGCTCTGCGTCGACGTGCGCTCGAAGAATTACTCGCCGTTCGTTCGCAAACGGTGCCCATTCCTTTTGAGGAGAAACCGTTGTCGCCCACTATTTTGCCAAACGGCCTGTTGCACGGACTGGTGGCGCGAGTAGAATCGCTCGAACAGATTCGCGGGGAGGCGGATGCGTGGATCGTACCGCTGGGCAAACGTCCCGACGTTCCGTTTTGGGGCGTGGAAATCCCGCGCGGGTTGTTTGGACGAGAAGAAACGGTGAAAAAACAATTGGAGCGTGCCGTCGCAGACGGCGCTGCTTTTGCCCTATGTAATACGGTTGGTGCGATCCCGCTTGCCAAAGCGGCGGGGCTTGCGCCGATTGCGGGCGCGTTTTTACATATCATGAACAGCGAATCGTTATCGGCTATCGCAGAGGATGACGCAAAAGCGGCGGTTCTCTCCTTTGAACTTACCTTCCCGCAGATGCGGTTTGCGGAAGAAAAGGGATGTGTCGGTTTATTTGCTTACGGCAGACAACCGCTGATGCTCTTGCGCGCGTGTCCCGTATCGGCGGCGGTCGGCTGTTTGTTTTGCGGCGGAAGCAGTACGCTTACCGATCGACGCGGCACTGAGTTTCCGGTGCGTTGTGCAGGCGAATGCAGCGAATTGCTTAACGCTGTACCGCTCTATTTGGCGGATATGCTGCCTGCTTTGCCCAAACATGAATTTTTGTATTTGCATTTTACCGATGAAGCACCTGCACGGGTATCCCGCGTGTTGGATCAGTACCGAAACGGCGGTAAACCGCCCGTCGATTTTACGCGTGGTTTGTATAAACGTGGTGTCTTATAAAAAAGCGCCTCCGAACGGAGGCGCCTTTTTATTTGAGTTGTTCCTTGATGACTGCTGCAACGGCTTCTGCCTGTTCTTTGACAAGCGTGGGATCGTCGCCTTCCGCCATCACGCGAATGAGAGGTTCCGTGCCGGAGGGACGTACGACAATACGACCGATACCGTCCAACGCGCGTTTGGCGTTTGCCATTGCTTTTTTGATGGTACTATTGGTGTAAAAATGAAGCTTTGCTTCGGCGGTTGCGTTCAAATTAATACTGAGTTGCGGGTATTTTGTCATGATAGTGGCGAGTTCCGAGAGCTTGGAACCGCTTCGTTTGAGGTAGGACAACAGTTGAATGGCGGTTAATTGTCCGTCGCCCGTAGTGGCAAAATCGCGGAAAATCACGTGTCCTGACTGCTCGCCGCCAAACGAGAAATCACCGAGGAGCAGTTCTTCCAACACATAACGGTCACCGACTTTTGTGGCGATAAATTGCAAGTCGTTATCCTTGCAGAATTTGCTGAACCCGAAATTCGTCATGATGGTACCGACGACGGTATTACCTGTCAGTTTACCGCGTTCTTTCATGTCTACGGCGCAGATCGCCATAATTTGATCGCCGTCCACCTCATTTCCGTTTTCGTCTACGCACAGACAACGGTCGGCATCGCCGTCGAATGCAATGCCGAGGTCCAAGCCGTTTTCAACGACGTATTTGGATAACGCTTCCAAATGGGTGGAACCGCAATCGCGGTTGATATTGGTGCCGTTCGGTGTGTGGTGCAGAAGATGCGCCTCCGTGCGCAGTTCGCGGAATAAGCGTTCGGCTGTGACGGATGCTGCACCGTTGGCGCAGTCGACGGCAATGCGTAAGCCTTCCGGCGCGTACAGTACCGTACTTTTTAGGTGGTCGACGTAATCTTTTACCGCGTTGTTCGCCGTCGTTGCCCGACCGACGTCACCGGCGATTGGAGTGGGGAATAGCGTGTTGCCGTCCAGCACGATTTGTTCGATTTCTTCTTCCAATGCGTCGGGCAACTTATATCCGTCGCCGGAGAAGAGTTTGATGCCATTGTATTCGGCGGGGTTGTGCGATGCGGAGATCATGATGCCCGCATCTGCCTTGTATTTGCCGACCAAAAACGCAACGGCCGGAGTGGGGATCACGCCGAGACGGATCACGTCGGCGCCGACGGCGCACAGTCCCGAAGTTAACGCGGCATCCAACATATCCGAAGAGGCGCGCGTATCTGAGCCGATGAGAAATACCGGTCGTCTGCGTCCGTCTTTTGCGAGCACCAGTGCCGCCGCCTTGCCGATACCGTATGCCAGTTCACAAGTCAGCTCGGTGTTGGCAATGCCGCGAACACCGTCCGTTCCGAATAATCGTCCCATCTTATTCACTCCGTTTCTGCACGATGTCTTGTGCGCTTTTATAAATGTGCCGTGCGGGAATGACACCGCGTACCGAAGACAGCGGGTACACTTGTGATTGTTTACCGATCACCGTGCCGGGGTTTAAGACGCTGTTGCAACCGATTTCCACATAATCGCCGAGTATGGCGCCACATTTTTTGAGCCCTGTTTCGGCACGTTCTCTACCGTTTCGGATGGTGACGAGTGATTTGTCGCTTTTGACGTTTGAGGTGATTGCCCCTGCGCCCATGTGTGCGCAATAACCCAAAATCGAATCACCGACGTAGTTGTAATGCGGCACTTGCACGCCGTCGAACAACATGACATTTTTGAGCTCGGTGGAATTACCGACGACCGCGTGTTTGCCGACTAATACGTTGCCACGGATAAACGCGCCGGGACGCACTTCGGCTGCCTCGTCAATGATACACGGACCTATGATGATGGCATTTGGGTGAATTTTTGCCGATTTGGCGACCCAGATGTTTTCGCCTCGTTGCTCAAACAGTTCATGTGGCAGGGTTTTGGCTAATTGCATAATATGCTCGCCGATATGCGACAAGGCTTCCCATGGGTGTTGGTATCCTGACAAGCATCTGCCTGCGATGCTTTTGGACAAATCAAATAATTCGTTGGTATAGATCATACTTTTTTGCCTCCTATCTCAAATAGTGTATGCCGGAACGAAAGTATTATATCGATAATGGAAACAAAAATTTTAGTGGCGCGTGAAATCTTGACGGCGGAGGGAAAACCCGATATACTAAGGTGGAGAAAAAGAGGTGGGAAACATGACAAAACAGTGGCATACGCTGATTGTCGGCGGCGGCGCGAGCGGGCTCGCGGCGGCGGTGTTTTGTGCGCGCAAAATAGGTGGCGAGCGGGTGATCCTGTTGGAAAAAGCGCCGCGTGTCGGTAAAAAGTTGTTGGCTACCGGTAATGGGACCTGTAACATTACCAATCGCCGTGCCGAACCGTCACGCTACCATGGTGCAGATGCGTCTTTTACCGCACCCGCGCTGCAAGCATTCCCACCGGAGGCGTGTATTGCCTTTTTTGAATCACTCGGTGTGATTTGTTCCTCGCGAGAAGAGGGAAGAGAATATCCGCTGTGCGAGCAGGCGGCCGCGGTGCTGGATTGTTTGCGTTTGGAATTGAAAGCGTTGGGCGTAACCGAGCGGTGCGATGCGGCGGTAACCGCCATTCGCCCCGAAAACGGTGGGTTTGCCGTTGTTACAGCAGACGAAACATGGTGTGCAAAACACGTGATTTTAGCAACCGGCGGTGCGGCTGCACCCGCTCTCGGCGGTTCGGCAGAGGGCTACGCAACAGCGGTGGCGCTCGGCCATAAAAAAACACCGTTATTTCCTTCGATCGTGCAGGTCAAAACAGACACGACCTTTATCAAAGCGATGAAAGGACTCCGTACCGATGCGACGGTTAAATTTATCTTAGATGGGAAACCACTGTGTGACCATACCGGTGAGTTGTTGTTTACCGAATACGGCATTTCAGGTCCTGCCGTGATGCACATTTCACGTGTAGTGGGGGATTGGGAGCGCCGCAAAAACGGCACGATGGAAGCGGTTATCGACTTGCTCCCGTCGTTGTCGGAGGAAAAATTGGTGGCGCAACTTGCCGCCCGTCCTGTTCGTACGGCGGAGGATTTTCTGACAGGATTGTTACATAAGCGCATCGGACAAACGGTATGCCGTGCGGCGGGCTTGTCGCTTGGTGATACCGTAACGGATTACCGCAGTTTGGCGGCGACCATCAAACGGTTTACGGTTAAAGTAATCGGAACACAAGGGTTTGGCGGCGCACAGGTGACTGCCGGTGGGATTGATACGCGTGACGTTGATCCCGCTACCCTTGAATCACGCTTGGTTCCGCATCTGCATTTGATTGGCGAACTGCTGGACGTAGATGGCGACTGCGGCGGATATAACCTGCAATGGGCGTGGGCGTCTGCTTACGCAGCGGCACAGGCGGTGAGCCAATGATCAAGGTAGGCGGTATTAAATTGCCGCTGTCGTATACCGATGAGGATCTGCTCCGTGCCGTTTCGAAAAAAATAAAAATCGCGGCAGACAAGATTACCGACTGCCGTTTATACAAGCGCTCGGTGGATGCGCGCCGCAAGGATGCGGTTGTGTTTCAGATCACGGCGGTGGTCAGCGTTGTCGGCGATGAAACTGCGTATTTGCGTTTGCCTGAGGTGATGCCGTTGTTGCCGACGGTGTTGGATGTTCCGAGCGTACCGAAGACAACCCATCGTCCTGTGGTGGTGGGAAGCGGTCCTTCGGGGTTGTTTGCCGCTTTGGTTTTAGCACGTGCCGGCTTGCGGCCACTGGTGCTCGAACGCGGTGAATCGGTGGAACAACGCCGCGCGGCAGTTGACTTGTTTCGGCGTATGGGGGTACTGGATCCCCATTCCAACGTTCAATTCGGTGAAGGCGGTGCCGGTACATTTTCCGATGGTAAGTTGAATACCGGCATTAAAGATCCGCGTATCCGTTACGTGTTGGAGGAGTTAGTTTTAGCGGGTGCGCCGTCGGAAATACTGTGGCAAGCAAAACCGCACGTGGGAACGGATAAGTTGTGTGTCGCGGTGCGTGGTCTTAGAGAACGCATCGTGGCACTTGGCGGAGAGGTGCGCTTTGGGGCGACGGTTACTGATCTTCACATTGAACACGGAACGCTTTGCGGTGTTACCGTGAATGAGTGTGAGGAGATCGACTGCACGCACTTGATTCTTGCCGTCGGTCACAGTGCGCGGGATACCTTTGCCATGTTACAAAGTTGCGGTATTGCGATGGCGAAAAAACCGTTTGCGGTCGGTGTCCGTATTGAACATCCGCGCCGCATGATCGATCGCAGTCAATACGGCAGTTTTGCCGACCATCCCGCGCTCGGAGCAGCGGATTATAAACTTGCGTGCCATTTGGAAAACGGCAGAAGTGTGTATTCGTTTTGTATGTGTCCCGGTGGGGTGGTGATCGCCGCCGCCTCGGAGGAGGGGGGCGTGTGTGTCAACGGCATGAGTGAGTTTGCACGTGATGCGGAAAATTCCAACAGCGCGTTGCTTGTAAACGTTACCCCTGACGATATGCCCGATGCTTCGCCACTTGCCGGTGTGGCTTTGCAACGGCAATTGGAACAAGCTGCTTTTATACTCGGCGGCGGAGATTACCGTGCCCCGATTCAGTTGGTTGGCGATTTTCTGGCAGATACCGCCGGCACGGCACTCGGGGAGGTGCAGCCTTCCTATCAGCCGGGGACGACACTCTCCGATCTGCGCGGCTGTTTGCCGCCGTTTGTGTCGGCAGCCTTAAAGCAGGCGTTGCCGCGTTTTGGGAGGCAGATCGCCGGCTTTGACCGCTATGATGCAGTGCTTACGGGGGTGGAGGCACGCAGTTCTTCCCCTGTTAAAATCATGCGTGACGATACTTGTCAATCCGCTGTGAGAGGGCTGTATCCGTGCGGTGAGGGTGCCGGATATGCGGGTGGTATTACGTCCGCTGCCGTTGACGGTATCCGTTGTGCCCGGCAGTTGATCGATTCACTTACATAAGAAAACGCGTCGAGGGACGAGATGTCCTTCGACGCGTTTTTTTGGTGGAATTAGTTTCCCGATACGGCTTCTACGGCTTCGGAGATCGTGCGGAACATGGCTTTGTCTTCATCGGCGCCTTCGCTGTGATCGGACAGGATGACCAGTATGTACGGGCGGGGGGCTTTGATGATCGCCATATCGTGGTAGGCACCTTTCATCCAGCCGTGTTTACGCACGACCGGGTACTTGGAACGAATCATGGGGTAAACGGTGTTGCGCATGTGTGTTTCCAACGTTTGGCCGTACAGCGTGTCACTTGTGATGTAGGAATAGATATCCTTCATATAGGTGATGGCGTTCACAGCGGTGATGTTGCTGCTGCTGACGTTTTTGATGCCGTAAATGTCCGTAATTCCGATGGAGCGTGCATACTGCTTAAAGCTCTCCGGCGGATAGACCTGCCGCAACATTTTGAAAGCAATGTTATCGCTCTTGCGGATGCAGAGTTTTATCAGTTCCTCATGCGTATATACCGTTCCAAATTCGGCGTTCTTGATGCTGCCCGTGCCGCTGAGAAGCATATCCTCGGTGTAGGTCATCTCGCTTGACGAGAGATCGATGTCGTTTTGTTCTGCCATGCCCAATACATAGCGACAAAAAGGCGCTTTCATCAGGCTGGCGGCGGCAAAGGTCGTATCCCCCTTGTACGTGTATTGGTATCCGGAGGTGATGTCGTAATACCCAACAGCTACCTCGCCCTCGTATGAAGCGATCAACGCATCAAGGTTGGCTACTTGCTCATCGGTTAAAGCAAAACCGTCGGGATTATTCGGTTGAGTTGTGACCACGCTCAAAGAGCCACTCACCGTTGTGATCGTTGTGGTTGTGGTAGTGGCTTCCGTCGTCGTGGTTGTTGTGATAAATGCGGTTGTATCGGTCGTGGACGACGTGGTGGGGGGTGTCGTATTGCCGACACATCCCGTCAAAAGTAGGCACAATGCTGCCATTAAACACAATACTCGTTTCATACGTTACCTCAATCATCCGGCGTTTGGGCCAGCGCTTTATCGATCAGGTGTTGTTGCTGCTCACTGTCAAGCGGCGCGTCACTTTCAAAATATGCTAAATATTCCACGTTTCCGTTGGTGCCGTGAATGGGGGATACGGTTAAGTCTTTTACGTACAGCCCATTTTCTGCTGCTGAATCAAACAAACGGCACAACAGCGGCGGCAGATCGGCAGGATCTTTAAGTACGCCGTTTTTGCCGAGTTGATGGCGCTGGGCTTCGAACTGCGGTTTGATGAGCGTGATAACGACACCGTTTGGAATCAGTACCCGCCGCATCGCCGGGAATATTTTGGTGAGCGAGATAAAAGACACGTCGGCGGTGACAAGGTCACACATCGCGCCGAGTTGTTCGGGGGTCAGATTGCGGGCGTTAGTGCGTTCCAACACGGTGACGCGTTCATCATTGCGCAGTTCCCATGCGAGAATACCGTATGCCACGTCAACGGAATACACGTGCGCGGCACCGTTTTGCAGGAGGCAATCCGTGAAGCCGCCGTTGCTGGCGCCGATATCGCAGACAATTTTACCCGCGACGTCGGGCGAGAACACTTGCAAAGCCTTTGCCAGTTTATATCCCGAACGGCTGGCGTATTTTTTCGGTTTTTCAAGGAGTGTGAGTTTCGTATCTGCCGATACGGTCATGCCGGGCTTGTCCATCGGTACGTGACCGATCCAAATACGTCCCGCCATGATAAGACCGGTTGCTTCTTCCGGTGATACACAAAACTGCTCTCGTACCAGCGCATCCAAGCGTACGTTTTCCATGGCGGCACACCTCACTTTCATAATATACCTACCATTGTACGCAAAGTCTGTTGTCGTGTCAATAAAAAAAGGTGGACATTTATGCCAAAAGAAGGTAAAATATAAGGAGATATTGCTTGGAAAGGAGTTGATGATACGTGGAACACTGGGATCTGTTCGATCGCAACGGTGTGTCGCTTGGTCGTACGATTCGGCGCGGTGAGCGGTTGCGCGCGGGCGAACACCATAAAGTGGTTCATATTTGGGTCGTCAACTCCGTTGATCGCGTGCTGATTCAGCGCCGTTCAAAGCACCGCAAATTGATGCCGAACATCTGGGCGGTTACCAGCGGTTCTGTCATCGCCGGGGAGGAAAGTCCGGATGCAGCGCGACGCGAGTTGAGTGAGGAATTGGGTATTCAACTGCCGGACGCGGAATTTGAGTTTCTCGGTCGTTTGGTGCGCCGCAACTCGCTGTGTGACGTGTTTTTGGTACGCCGTGATATTGCGGTACCGGATATGCGTTTACAACGCGAGGAGGTATCGCAAGCACGATGGGTTACGGTTGCACAGTTGGCGGAGATGTTACGTCGCCGTCAATTTCATCATTACGGAGCGGGATATTTCCGTTTTGTGTTTGAGGCGATCGGTAAGGTCATTGGTCGTGATCTCGCGGAAGGGGAGGATTTTAAGTGCTTACCAAAGCGTTGATTCGCCGTTTCGTTCGGGATCACGAAAACATTACGGCGCCTTCCGTCCGTACTGCATACGGCAAGCTTGCCGGCGTGGCGGGCCTTGCGGCAAACGTTCTGCTGTTTTTGTTTAAGTTGCTTGCCGGTGCTCTTTCCGGCAGTGTTGCCATTATTGCCGATGCGTTTAACAACTTGTCGGATGCCGGTTCTTCCGTGGTGACGTTGGTTGGTTTCCGTTTGGCGGGGTCACCGCCGGATGAGGAACACCCTTTTGGTCACGGAAGGATGGAATATCTGTCTGCATTGACTGTGGCGGCGCTGATTATGCTTGCAGGTATTGAACTTGCGAAAAGTGCCGTTGAAAAGATCTTAGAGCCGTCTGTTTCTGCCTTTTCGTGGGTGACGGCGGTGATTTTGGTGGCATCCATCCTTGTGAAACTGTGGATGGCACACTTTAATCGACAGATCGGTGACTGCATTCGGTCGAACACCCTGATAGCGGCTGCAACGGACAGCCGCAACGACGTGATCTGTACCTTGGTGGTATTGCTTTCCTCAGTGTTTACCTGTTTTACCGATCTTCCGATCGACGGTTACGTTGGTGCGGCGGTTTCACTGTTTGTCATTTGGTCCGGTTTCTCGGTAATGAAAGAAACGCTGTCGCCATTACTCGGTGAGGCACCCGATCCGCAACTGGTAGAGCAGATTCGTCGCATTGTGCTTGAAAACGAAGGGATCGTTGGTATTCACGATCTTATCGTGCACAATTACGGTCCCGGTCGCTGTATTGTGTCGTTGCACGCGGAAGTGCCGGCGCACGGTGACATTTTGCACAGCCATGAGTTGGTCGATGCCGTCGAGCGCCGTTTGGTTCATGAGCTTAATATCACGGCGTGTATTCACATGGATCCGGTGGATACACAGGATGAACAAGTGCGGGAGTTGCGGATCTTGACCGAGACGATCTTGCAAGACATTGATTCCGCTCTGAGCCTTCATGATTTTCGTCTGGTGCGCGGTGAGCAGCGCATTAACGTGATTTTTGACGTGGTGGTTCCGTTTAAGTACCAAAAAACCGATTTGCAAGCGGAAATTGAGCGTCGCTTGCAATTGGTGGATCCGCGATTGTTTGTTGTGTTAACCATGGAGCATAGTTTTACATGAAAACGTATTTTGTGATTTATAACGGCTTTTGGAATGCGTTTCCGCCCGACCCGGTTCAACGGCTGGAAGCCGCACTGTTGCGAGCAGGTGTGGATGTGCGCGTTCTTAAAAACACGGAATGTACTGTTGCGTTGGCACCCGCGGTGTCGGTGGAGCCTGTCCGTGCGGGTGACGTGGTGTTGTTTTGGGATAAGGATACGCGCTTGGCGCGTGCCTTGGAGTCTGCCGGTGTTTCGGTATACAATTCCGCCGCCGCCGTCGCATTGTGCGATGATAAAAGTGAAACGCACCGCGTGCTGGCGGAGAACGCTATCCCCATGCCGAAAACCCTGCTTGCTCCGATGACCTACGTTGAGGTTGCCGAACCGATTGAATCGTTTTTAATCGCGGCGGAAAGCGAACTTGGGTTTCCGTTGGTGGTCAAGGAGTGCTTCGGCTCGCTTGGTGAGCAGGTCTATTTGGCTGAAACGTGCGAGCAACTTCGTACGCTTGCGTACGGCATGCACCATCGCCCGTTTTTGTTGCAGGAATTTATCCGCGATGCGGCAGGTGAAGATAAGCGTTTGTACGTGGTCGGTGACCGCGTAGTTGCCGCCATGAAGCGGGAAAACCCTTCGGATTTTCGCGCGAACATCGCACACGGCGGCAAGGCACTTGCGTATACTCCCACACCTGAGGAAGAAACGCTCGCGGTGCGTTGCTGTCGCTTATTAGGATTGCACTTCGGCGGTGTGGATTTGCTAAAAGGCGGATTGGTTTGTGAGGTCAATTCCAACGCGCAAATGGCGGGCATCACCGCTTGTACCGGTGTGGACGTTGCAGGGGCGATCGTGGAAGAAGTCCTACGCTTGGAAGAAAGGAGAACTGATCGTGGAACAGATTAAAGACGTGTTTGCGGGTAACCTGATTCGCTTGCGCACCGATGCCGGTATGACGCAGGCACAGCTTGCGGAAGCGCTCAATTACTCAGATAAATCGGTTTCCAAGTGGGAACGCGCGGAGGGAATGCCGGATCTGGCGGTTGCCAAGGCGATTGCGGATCTGTTCGGTGTGACGGTGGATTGGTTGCTTACCTCTCACGATGCTTGGGACGGCAAAACCGCCAAGATCCATTACAGTCCGTCTATGGTGACCGGGGTTTGCCTGGTGGGCATTTGGACGTTGGCGATTCTATTGTTCTTGATCCTGCATTGGACACTTGGTAAATTGATCTGGTTAGTGTTTCTGTCTGCCGTACCGGTGTCGCTGATTACCTTGTTGGTGCTCAACAGTGTGTGGCAACGCGGACGCTATAACGTGCTGACCGTTTCGTTGCTGGTCGCTTCCTTGTTTGCGTTGGTGTATTTTATTTTTCGTTCCCATGTTTCGGATCTGTGGTCTTTGGTTTTCCTGTGGGTGCCTGCCCAACTGGTGGTACTTCTCAGTTTCCGTATTCGTAAGAAAAAATCCTGATACAAGAAAACAGTCTTTCCTTTTTGGAAAGGCTGTTTTTTTATTGTGAATACAACAAGGTTCCGGGGCACCCGCCCGCAATTTTAATTGCGCTGGCGGGTCGGGTTCTTATCCGTTCTTCATTGCCGTATAGCGTAAAACGGCGATCAATTGCTCGCACGAATCGATGACACGAAACGCACTTTCACAGATGCGACGTACGGTCACGTCTGCAAAACAGTTGTGCAAGGTTATGTGGCAGGTGTGCTGTGCTTCACGCAGTACGCGCATTTGCTGCGCGATGGTATCAGGACTTGGGAACACCTCGGCGACTTGTCCTGCTGCCGTACAGCAAGTGGCTGCCCCACGAACAACAGGTTCACACGCACCGGGCAATTGCCGTCCGCAATGATACAGCAGTATAGCTGTATTCTCCGCCGTACACCACACGTGTTCGGCAGCTTCTCGCAGTAACCATAGGTCCTCACGATCAATGGGCGTGATGAAGGCGCGGCAGAGCAACGCGTACGTCGTATCACCTGCAATATCTGCCGCCGTGCGTCGCGCAAGCACCGCCGTCGGTTCGAGTGTATGGTTGTCAATCATATCAATCAGCACGGCTGTCGCCTTGTCGGTACACACGCGGCATCGTGCGTAAATATCTTCGGCAATTCCCATTTTTGTTCCCCCTTTTTGCATCGTATGTGCATCGTCTGTCTTTTATGTCAAATCCGTTGGACGAGCATACAATGATTAAGAGACCGAATTTAAGGACAAACTATTTTCGGAAGATAAAAAGGAGGGACACGCGATGATGAACATTCGCCGCGGAGATATTTACTATGCCGATCTCAGTCCGGTTATCGGTTCGGAGCAAGGGGGAACACGCCCCGTTCTCATTGTTCAGAACGACGTGGGTAATCGCCACAGCCCTACTGTGATCGCTGCTGCGATTACCAGCCAAAAAGATAAGGCACGTTTACCGACGCATATTCAGGTGGATACTGAGGGGAGCGGGCTTACGCGGGATTCTGTTGTACTGCTCGAACAAATCCGTACCATTGATAAAAAACGTCTGCGTGAACATATGGGTCGCCTCGACGATACCGCCATGACGCGCATTGATCATGCCTTACAGATCAGCTTTGGTCTTATGTAACACTTCACCCTGATTTCAATCAGGGTGATTTTTTTCGACCGTATTTTTTATGCTGCTTCTGCTATACTGAAGACTTGAGAAAAATATGACTCGATTTTTGGCTAAATTGCACAATAACTAACCGATACGACTTATAACATTTTCGGAAAACAACCAAAATGTGCTTGATTTTTATGAGAAGGTTTGATATGATGAATATGGACAATATGTCTTGAAAGGGGTCTTTCTATGTTTCGCAAGCAAGAATGTGTAGCAATGCTGCTCGCAGGTGGGCAGGGAAGTCGTTTGTATGCGCTGACAACCACCGTTGCCAAGCCCGCCGTTCCGTACGGCGGCAAGTATCGCATCATTGATTTTCCGCTGTCCAACTGTGTTAACTCCGGCATTGAAACGGTCGGTGTGCTGACACAGTATCAACCATTGGAGTTGAGTGACTATATCGGTTCGGGCGAGCCGTGGGATCTCGACCGTATGGGGGCGGGCGTTCACGTGTTGCCGCCGTATCAGCGCAACAAGGGGGCGGACTGGTACAAGGGAACCGCCAACGCGATCTATCAGAATATGGTGTTCATCGAACGGTACGATCCCGAATACGTGTTGGTGCTTTCGGGCGATCATATTTATAAGATGGATTATGCCAAAATGATTGCGGAACATAAGAAGAATAATGCCGATTGCACCATTGCGGTTATTGAGGTGGAGTGGGAGGAAGCGAGCCGTTTCGGCATCCTCAACACGCACCCTGATAATACGGTGTATGAATTCGAGGAGAAACCGAAGAATCCGAAAAGCAATTTAGCATCCATGGGTATTTACGTATTTAATTGGAAAAAATTAAAGGCGTATCTCACGGCAGACGAGAACGATCCGAACTCACAAAACGATTTTGGTAAGAACGTGTTGCCTGCCATGTTGGGTGCGGGTGAGCGGATGTTCGCGTATCGCTTCGAGGGATATTGGAAAGACGTGGGGACCATCGACAGTTTGTGGGAAGCCAATATGGATCTGCTTAACCCCAAGGTTCCGTTGGATCTGTCGGACGATACCTGGCGTATCTATTCCCGTACAACCGGTTTGCCGCCGCATTCCATCAGCAACACCGCCAAAGTACAGAACAGTATGATCTCTGAGGGCGGTGAAATTCACGGTAACGTGGATTTCAGTGTGCTGTTTGCCGGCGTTACCATTGAGGAGGGGGCACAAATCCGTGACTCTATCATTATGCCGGGCGTTACCGTGAAAAAGGACGCGGTAGTGCAATACGCCATCGTTGCAGAAAACGCGGTTGTTGAAGAAAAGGCAATGGTCGGTATGCGACCGGAGGATATGCAAGAACTGGATGAGTGGGGAGTCGCCGTGATCGCCTCGGGTGTTACGGTCGGCGCGGGTGCGACCGTTCCCGCCAAAGCTATCATCGACCATGACGTCGTAAAGGAGGAGAAGTGAGATGAATCGTACCGTACTCGGTTTGTTGTTCCCCAATATGCACGATGACGCGCTTCCTGAATTTACGCAGAACCGCTCTATGGGGTCGGTTCCGTTCGGTGGTCGATACCGCTTGGTGGATTTTACGCTCTCTAACCTTGTCAATGCGGGCGTATCGAAGGTTGGTGTTGTTACAAAAAGCAATTATCAATCCATGATGGACCATTTGGGGTCGGGTAAAGCATGGGATCTGTCCCGCAAAGCGCAGGGCCTTTATTTCCTGCCTCCGTTTGGAGCGTCTGAGGATCAGTACAACGGTAGGATCGCGCCGCTTACCGGTGTGCGCCGCTTTTTGGAAAATTCCCGCCACGATTATGTCATTCTCTCGGATTGTCATATCGTCGGTAACATAGATTACCGCCGCTTGGTGGATTTTCACGTGGAGAGCGGGGCGGATATTACGGTTGCCTGCCTGCGCGGCACGGTGCCGGAAAACATTGCGTCACCCATCGTTACCGTAAACGAACAAGGACGTATTACCGATATGATCATCACCCGCCGTGTGCTTGGCGAGGCGCTTTACGGCATCGGTTTGTACGTTGTTTCTCGCACGTTGCTTATGCAATTGGTAGAAAATGCAGTCAGCCGTAATCAGTATAGTTTTGAGTGGGATATCTTACAGCGCCATATCGGTGACCGCCGTTTGTATGCGTATGAGATTCCCGAATTTGCTATGACGATCTCGTCGCTCGCCGGGTATTTCAATGCCAACATGGCACTGTTAGATCCTGCTGTTCGGGCAAAATTGTTCATTGCCAACCGTCCGATCTACACGAAGGTGCGCGACTGTGCGCCGGCTCTGTACGGCTTACATGCGCAGGTGGCGGATTCTTTGATCGCCGATGGCTGTAAGATCGACGGCGCGGTGAGGGATTCCATTCTGTTCCGCAACGTGCACGTTGACCGCGATGCGGTGATCGATCACTGTATTCTGATGCAGGGCAGCGTGATCGGCGCGGGAAGTACGATGGAATATATTATCACGGATAAGAACGTGTGTATTCGGGATCGCCGCTCGCTCAAAGGTTGTGCCGATTACCCTGTTTCCGTGAAGAAAGGCACGATGGTATAAGCGTATGAAAGTGTTATTTGCTACCGGTGAAGCTCGTCCGTTTGCGGCTTCGGGCGGTCTTGCGGACGTTTCGGGTTCGTTGCCGCGTGCCTTGCGCGCGCGGCTGGTCGGTTGCCGCGTGGTGATGCCGTTGTACGATTGTGTTCCGGCAGAGTTGCGTGCGAAAATGACCTTCCTCACCAGTTTTTCGGTTCCCGTGTCGTGGCGTCGTCAGTATTGCGGTGTCTTTGAGGCAAAGGTGAACGGTGTTATCTATTATCTGTTGGATAACCAGTATTATTTCAAGCGCGAGGGCCTTTACGGCCACTACGATGATGCGGAGCGTTTTGCGTTCTTCTCTCGCGCGGTGCTGGAAATGCTCAAATATATCGATTTCAAGCCGGACGTGATCCATGCAAACGACTGGCAAACCGCCCTTGTTCCGGTATATCACACGCTGTTTTACGGCAAGGATGAACCGTATTCGTCAATTCGTACCCTGTATACCATTCACAATATCCAGTATCAGGGGATTTACGGCATGGAGATTTTCGGTGACGTGTTCGGTCTTCCGGAGGAGGCACGGGACATCGTACAGCACGGCGACTGTATCAATTTGATGAAAGCGGGCATTGAAACTGCCAATCGCGTCAGCACCGTGAGCCCGACGTATGCGGAGGAATTGCTTGATCCGTGGTTCTCACACGGCATGGATCCAATTTTGCGTTTGAGAAGTTGGAAATTGTCGGGCATTCTCAACGGTATTGATACCGATAACTATAATCCTGCTACCGATCCGTTTCTGTATGCACCGTATTCGGCAGAGGATCCGTCGGGCAAAGCTGCCAATAAGAAGGCGTTGCAGGAACGGTTGGGATTGCCGGTTCGCGACGATGTACCGCTGATCGGTATGGTCAGCCGTCTTGCCTCGCATAAGGGCTTTGATTTGGTACAGCACGTGTTTGAGAGATTGATGCAGGAGGACGTGCAGGTGGTGATTCTCGGCTCGGGCGAATGGGCGTATGAAACGTTCTTCCGTTCGATGTATGAGAAATATCCCGAAAAGTTCTGCTTCTGCTCAGGTTTTGTGCCGGAACTGGCACAGAAGATATACGCTGCGTCTGATCTGTTCTTGATGCCGTCTAAGAGCGAACCGTGCGGTCTGTCGCAAATGGTTGCTTGCCGTTACGGTGCGGTGCCGATCGTGCGTGAGACAGGCGGGCTCAAAGACTCCATTCAGGATTGCGGTGATGGCTTTGGTAACGGATTTACCTTTAAGACGTACAATGCCGACGATATGTTGTATGCCATTTGCCGCGGTATCGGGGCATATCACAACAAGGCGGATTGGCAGTTGTTGACCGATCGTGCCATGCGTTGCGATTTCAGTTGGGGGCGTTCGGCAAACGAGTATATCCGTCTGTATAAATCGCTCAAAAACAGTTGAAAAAGCGCGAGATTTGAGGTATACTGAAACACAGAGGTGAGGTATGTATGGAGCTTTACCGTTCTGTGGCAATTATTATCCCATCGCTGAATCCCGATGATAAATTACTCAGTCTGCTTGCGGATCTGTGCGAAGCGGGCTTTGCACGGTTGCTTGTTGTCAACGACGGCAGCAGTGCGGATTATGATGATTATTTTAAGAAAGCACGGGACAACTATGGTTGTACCGTGCTTCGTCATGCTGTAAATCAAGGAAAAGGCAGAGCGCTGAAAACCGCGTTTAACCATTTGCTTAACGAGGATGAACAGTGCCTTGGTGCCGTTACGGTGGATTCCGATGGCCAGCACCGTATTGCCGACACCATTGCCGTGGCAAAAGAGGTTATAGACCATCCTGATGCTTTGGTGATGGGGTGCCGCGATTTCTCAAACAAAAACCCGAACATTCCGGCACGCAGCCGTTTCGGCAACCGTACTACCAGCCGTGTGCTTCGTCTGTTGTGCGGCATCACGCTTTCGGATACTCAAACCGGTCTGCGCGGCTTTTCGCCGCAGGCGATGCGCCGCTTTTTGGCGACTAAGGGCGAGCGTTTTGAGTACGAAATGAATATGATTCTGGATGCACACGAATCCGGTATGCCTCTTTTAGAAGTGCCGATCGAAACGGTATACATAGAGGAGAATAAATCCTCGCATTTTAATCCCTTGCTTGATTCTGTGCGTATCTACTCGGTGTTTTTGAAATTCATCGCGACGTCGCTTTCGTCGTTTGTTGTGGATATTCTCGCCTTTACCTTGTTGGTAGCGGTACTTACTTGGTTGTTCCCGTCTGTTTCCGCCGAAGTTCGAATTGTGCTTGCTACCTATGCGGCGCGCGTGCTGTCGGGGTTGTTTAACTTTACCGCGAACAAAAAGACGGTGTTTAAGAGCCACGGCAACACCGGAAGACGATTGTTTAGATATTGTATACTCAGCGTGGTTCAAGCGTCCCTTTCCGCATTTGCGACCAGTGGTTTGTATGCATTGCTTAACTGGAATGCCACACTTCTCAAACTCATTGTGGACTGTATCTTATTTTTGCTCAGTTTCCGTATTCAGCGCGGGTGGGTCTTCAAGTAAAAGCCCAATCCGCTCATGCCATTAAACTTGCGGGAACTTACTGTTATTACAATAAAAAATGCGCGAGAACACTCGCGCATTTTCCATATTTATTGTTCGATGGATTCTTCCGCATTCTTCAACACGTTCATCAGCGATGATGCTAACAGGGGATAGGATTTTGCCAATGCGTCCGGTAACATCGAGGGTGCTTTGGATTCCGAGAATGCTTCTCTGGCGATCTTACGGATATGTGCCGCACCGATTCCCATCTCACCGTTCACCACCGGTTGCCAGTAAGTTTCCGGTAGGGCAAACAGGGCGTTAGGATTTTTGGCGTTTGCCGCGTATAAACTGCGGAACACGGTGTAGATCGCGAGGTTTAAGTAGGCGGATACCTCAGCGGTCAGTTCTTTGTGTTTACACCGTTTAAGAACGTCAAACAACACGCTGATCGCATTGAGTGCTAACTTTTTGTTCAGTACCGGCAACATATTATCTACCGCACGACCGTCTTTGACGTTTGGCTCGCCGTCCGGCAGATCGTCTACCGTGAGCATGGCACCGGATTTATCCGGTGTGCGACCGAGCAGATAGTCGCACGATACGTTGTAATAATCGGCGGCACGCACCACGAACTCCAAGCGGCATTCCCGAATACCTTTTTCGTAGTGTGACAGCAACGCTTGTGATATATCCAAAGCGGCGGCCGCTTGTTTTTGACTGATACCGCGTTCCTTTCGCAATAGCATCAAGGTGCGCGCAAAACCGGTTGGCATTTCCGTTTCTCCTATCTTGTGAAATCCCCCGAATTATACGGTGGGTTTTTCATTATAACGCAGATATTACGATTTGTAAATTGTCGAAACCACCGATATTAGGAGGAAATTTCTGTGAAAAACTATAAAATTCATGTAATCCGTCACGGCTTGACTGCGGCAAACGAGCAGGGGTTGTATATCGGAAAAACCGATTTGCCGTTGTCGCCTGCCGGCCTTTCCGATTTGCTGCATAAAAAAGAGGAAGCGGAATATCCTTGTGCTAAATACTTTTATACAAGCCCTCTTGCTCGTTGCCGCCAAACGCTGGAAACGCTGTATCCGAACAGTAACGCTGAGGTTGTTGCGGAACTTTCGGAATGTGATTTTGGCGAGTGGGACGGCAAAAGTGCAGAGGAATTAAAGTTCGATGACGAGTTTCAAAAATGGATCACCGGTGCCACGACCGCCATCCCCGGTGGGGAGGATGCCGCCACGTTCCAAGCGCGTGTCATGGCGGCGTTTGAGTCGATCGTGGAAGACGTGATGAAAAAAGGCGACGGTGATGCTGTCATTTGTACCCACGGCGGCGTCATTATGCTGATCATGGCGGCGTACGCGCTGCCGCAAGCGGACGTTTCAGAGTGGGTTGCGGAGGCTGGCTGTGGCTTTACCGTGCGTGTGTCACCATCCTTGTGGATGCGTGAACCGGTCTGCGAAGCTATTGATTACGTGCCGCTTATTCCGAACAAATAAAAATGCGACCCGATACGATGTTCGTATCGGGTCGTTTCGTTTTTGTATGTTGCCCCGCTCTGCCGTAATATCCCCGCATAACCTGCTACTAATAGAAGCAGGTGGGTTGCCGCCCAAAAGGTTCGCGCTCCCTTCGTCCCGCCGAGGGCGGGGAGGTCTGCAATCCGCTTTCGGAGCCTGGCTCCCGTTGGCACAGTGTAGTAGGGTTAAAAGGGGATAGGTCCACGCACAGAGCAGGGGGACAAACTTAGTTGTCAGCCGGCGACTCTAACTCTTCAACCTCGTATAGTTCTGCAAGTCGTTCCTCAAAGATCTCCGCAATCTCGTCGAACTCGTCGTCATCCTCGATGGGTAACAAAAGGTCTTCGCCGTTTTCTTCCTTGACGGTCAAGATGACCAGTTCACCGTCATCGTTCAGCATTTCGCTCGGATCGTGATAGATGGGCAACAGCGCCACGTAGCGACCGTCGTCGGTCTCAATCATATCCAAAATCTCAAATTCGTGTTGATTGCCTTCGTCGTCCACGACGGTGACAATATCGTTTCCGTATTCTTGGGACATAGGTATATTCTCCGTTCTTTTTGTTCTGTTTCTATTGTAATCGTTTTTGCCGTATTCGTCAAGTCGAAAAATGTTGAATAAAAATTTTCAAAAAAGTTATAAAAAACTATTGACAATGCACATAAAACGTGGTATTGTATAGTTGACAGAAGGAAAGAGAGAAAAAGACGAGATCAGAGAAAAGGAGTGAGTCCCGTGGGCTGAACAGCAACCCTCGGAAAAATTTGAAAGAGGTGAGTCCAAAGGTTTAGTTACTTTTGATCACAAGAAGCGCAGTCCTATTTTTAAGAAAAAGGTGATTCACATGATTTGTATGCGAGGTTTCCTGAAAATTATTTAAGAAGGGGATAGTCCCATGTACTGAGGATAACCAAGTCGCGAAGATAATCAGCGAATCAAAACTTGATATATAAACCTATAACCAACAAATAAAACACCCCCGAGGCTGTGAAAGGGCCTCGGGGGTTTTCGTTATTGCTTCTTGGCATTCTTTTCGTCGACTCGTTTCAAATGGCTTTTTAAGACCAAATTGATGTACTGGGATACGGAGCGATCCTGTTCTTCGGCCAACACCTTGATTTTTTCGATGATATCGCCGTCCAAGGTAATGCTAAGTCTTTCTTTAAGCGGTTTCATACGTCTCACCTCAGGAGTATTATGCGATATAAAGCGATGAAATATTGACATTTCATACCAAGTAGCATAAAGTAATACTAATGGTGGTGAATAAAATGTATAGAATGAAACTATTTCGAGAGATTGAACTCTGCCTTGATTTGCTGGAAGGCAGAATGGGAGAAGACAAAACCGAGGAGTTTCTTCGCAGACAGTATACGGATCCCATTCCGGAGGAGTGGCGGGAAATGCTGCGTTCTCGATCGGAGCTCTTGTCGGAGGACAGCAAACTCTACCGTCAATTTTGGTATGCAGGGCTGCGTGACCGCGACGAAATGGAAACGATGGTATTGTCGCTGTTTTATCTTCGTTATCACGTGTCGCGATTGCCGTAACGTATATTTCGTTTTTAGTTGCACACCCTAACTCAAAATGGGGGTGCTTTATGAAACCGACGAACAAATATCTTATCATCGGTGCCTTGGCGGGCGTGGCGAACGGCTTGTTCGGATCGGGCGGCGGCTTGTTTTTGGTGCCGCTACTTACCTCTTGGGTGGGGATGAAACAAAAGCACGCGTTTGCCACCTCGATTGCGATCATTGTACCGCTTTCAGCGATATCGTTGATCGTTTTTTGGATGCGCGGCGGTTTGGACTTCACCATCGCTTGGCCGTATCTCATCGGCGGTGCGGCAGGCGGTGTGCTCTCGGGCGTTTTCTTTAAGAATATGTCGGTGACCCTCTTGCGCCGTTTGTTCGGTATTTTGTTGCTGTACGGCGGGATAAGGGCGGTGCTGTTGTTGTGAAGATCGCACTTGCCATAGCGGTAGGACTTATCACGGGTGTTATCAGCGGATTCGGTATCGGCGGCGGATCGCTGCTTATCGTCTACCTGACAACCTTTGCTGCGGTGGAGCAATATGCAGCCGGCGGAATCAATCTCTTGTATTTTTTATGCTGTGCGCCCACAGCGCTTATCTCCCATATCCGCAACCGACGCGTGGAATGGGAAGCGGTGATATGGTGTTCGGTGGCGGGGGTGATCACTTCGGCGGTTGCCGCCTTTGTGGCAAGCGGCATGGATACGAGCCTTTTGCGGCGAGCTTTTGGTGTGCTGCTGCTGTATATCGGCTTTCGTGAACTGTTTTGCCAATCACAAAAAAGCGCTTCTCGCTCGTAGCGAGAAGCGCTTTTGTTATTCTAACACATAGATGTTTACTTTTTGTCTTCCGAACTGATAACAATCTTCTTTTGTATCCATATACAGATCCGCCAGAATCAAGTTTTTCATTACGCCGCCGCCGGTGTCGCGGGCGACACCGTAGCCGTATACGTAGCCGTTTTCCGATACAATGAACAGCTTTGAACCGTAGGGGATGAGTTTCGGATTAACGGCAACCGTACCGACCGCGGGAATCGTGCCGGTGGCGGTGCGTGCACCTTCTTTGGCGGTGTATGCGCAAGCCGTGCCGGTCAGTACTTGTTTGTATTTCAGCGGAATACCGTTTGCGTTAAGGGCGAGGGCTTCCGGCGGGGTAGACAGCGCCCCTTTGCCGACGGTTGCGAGCTCGGTAATCGGTTGTTTGCTTACCGTTTCGCTGACGATCTCGGTTTCGATCAACTTACCGTCTTTGAAATAATCGCGGTAGACGATCGTTTTCTCACCCGCCACACCTTTCTGCTGTGTCGTACGACCGCCTGAGGGCAATTCGTCGGAAAGGGTGAGTACGGTTTCGTACGCGATTGCTTCCGTCTCGGTGCGGGTGGTGTTTTCCAAAGGTTTGACCGTAATCACCATGTTGGCGGTGAGCGTATCCTCGGGTGCGTGTTCGGTTAATGTGTGTGTAACGGTATTGATCTGTGCGCTTTTTAGTGCGTCGGCCACAGTACCTTCGGTTACGCACAAGGTGGTCGAGACACCACCGTCTATGGCGACGGTGACGTGAAAGGCTCTGTTGATCTCAATTTCGGATGCGGATGCGGTGACCACGTCTTGCGGATGCAGCGTGATGCCTGCACTTGCTAAGATGCTTTCGTGATCGTTACTGAACGTTAGTACGGTCAAGGCTTTTCCGTCGTCGTTAACGGTGACGGAGCGCAGTGACAGGGTCATAACGAGCAGCATCAGTACTGATAACAGCGAGAGTCCTGTGGCGATGCAAACGGCTGCATGTCGTTTGAAAAAAGCCAAACAGTCAAGCAGTTGTTGTTTCATCTGTACCTCCAAAGCCGTGAAAGTGTCACGACTTTGGCAGTATAACCGTATTTTTTTGATTTGTCAACCCCTTCGACAAACACAGACAACAAGCCGCCCTATGTGCGGTTTTACACATAGGGCGGCTTTTCTTAGTTTCCAAAATACAAATTATACCATACAAGGAACATATAGACAGTCCAGATCTTGCGGCTGTTATCCCGCTTGCCGGTATAATGTTCGTCCAAGAAGCGTACCAGCACGTCGGTGTTGAAGAAGCGCTCGGCATCCGCACTGAGGAAAGCCTCTTTGACCTTGTTGTAATAACGTTCCTTACGTAACCACACTCGCACGGGGACGGGGAATCCGAGTTTTGCACGCGCGGTGTCTTTTTCGGGAATATGGCGCTTCGCGGCAAGACGTAACGCGTATTTGGTGGTGCCGCCGCCGATGCGGTGTTTCGTGGGGATGCGCGAAGCAACGTCAAATACCCGCTTGTCCAAAAACGGTACGCGCAATTCCAAGGAATGTGCCATGCTCATGCGGTCGGCTTTGAGCAGAATATCGCCCACCATCCAACGATTGATGTCCACGTATTGCATTCGCGTAACGTCGTCCAACCCTTCGCAACGAGCAAACCATTGCTTGGTATGCTCGGTGGGGTCGGTGGAGGGGATGGTTTTAAGAAGAGTTTCTTTTTCCGCTTTCGAGAACATATACGCGTTACCGATAAAGCGTTCTTCCACCGTTTTGGAGCCGCGGATAATAAAGGATTTTCCCTTGAAATCAAAAGGGATCGCGCGCACGATTGCGGCGAGCGCCCGACGCAGCCCTCGCGGCAACTTCTGATAACTGCTGAGCGAGGTCGGTTCGTGATAGATGCGATAGCCACCGAACAACTCATCCGCTCCCTCGCCCGACAGCACAACTTTGACGTACTGCGAAGCGAGTTTTGATACCGCATACAATGCCACGCAAGCGGGATCGGCAAGCGGCTGGTCTAAGACGTATTGCACTTTCGGTAACGATTCCCAGTATTCTTCTTCCGAGATCAAATGCTTATGATGCTCGATGCCCACCGCTTCGGCGAGTTCGGCGGCAAAATTGGTTTCGTTATAATGCTGACCGTTGTCAAATCCGACGGTAAAGGCTTTTTGACCAGCGAAGTACGATGCGACAAAGCAAGAATCCACACCGCCGGACAGAAAACAACCAACCTCAACATCGCTGATGCGGTGTGCTTCCACCGAATCGGTAAAGACAGCGTCGATCTGATCCACCGCTTCGTCGAGGGCCATGTTCTCGTCGGGGGTGAAGACGGCTTCCCAGTAGCGGGTCTCGGTCACTTCACCGTTACGGTAGCGCAGGTAGTGCGACGGTTGCAAACAATAGATATTTTTGAAAAAGGTCTCACGCGGCAGCGAATACTGGAACGATAAATAGTTATCCAGTGCTGCCTCGTTAAATTCTTTGTGATAATCGGGATGTTCCAAAATGCATTTGATCTCGGACGCGAAAATCAGCCGTCCATCGGGAAGCAGGGTATAGTGCATCGGCTTGATGCCGAAATAATCGCGCGCCAAAAACAACTCGTGCGTGTGCTTGTCCCACACAGCAAAAGCAAACATACCCCGCAAACGGCATAGAAGATCGGTATCCCATTCCTCAAAACCGTGCAGTAACACTTCGCTGTCGGTTTCGGTTTTGAAAACGTGACCCGCTTTCAGCAAGTCTTCACGCAGTTCGCGGTAGTTATAGATCTCACCATTGAACATCAGCACCTTGGAGCCGTCCTCGTTTTCGATCGGCTGACTGCCGCCTTCAAGGTCAATGATGGACAGACGGCGGAACGCCATGGCAAGCGTATCATCCGTATACACACCCTGCGAGTCCGGCCCGCGATGGGTGATCTTATCTGCCATTTGCTGTAACAGCTGTTCGCGATTAACAGCGTCACCGGTAAATCCGCAAAATCCGCACATGGTATATCCTCCGTTTTCGTGTTATTTCTTAGTATAACAGATAACGATACAAAATCAAATAGAAATCGAAAAATTAATTAACAAAACAAAAAAATCGGTTGACAGCAGGCGGGGATGGTGTTATAATAGCCACTGTTATATGCGAGGATGCTGGAATAGGCAGACAGGCACGTTTGAGGTGCGTGTGTCGTTGACGTGTGGGTTCAAGTCCCATTCCTCGCACCAAAAAAACGGTGTGCCCGTTAGGGCGCACCGCTTTTTTATTGTTTGGGACTTGAACCCGAGAGGGTTTCGGCGATCAGCAAAGTTGCCGGTGGCAAGTTTCCCGCCGAAAATGGCGCAGACGGGCACCGCGTCAGCGGTCGTCAAGCCTCCATATACGAGGCGAAGCCCGTATATGAGTCCCATTCCTCGCACCAAAAAAACGGTGTGCCCGTTAGGGCGCACCGCTTTTTTATTGTTTGGGACTTGAACCCGAGAGGGTTTCGCAAAAAAGAGGACGATGCGATCATCGTCCTCTTTTTGTTATGTATTATTCACCGTCTTCGGGTTTATAAGAGAGCAAAGGCGAAACGTCCTTGCCGTGTATCTTGCGGTCAATATAGTTTTTGGTGATTTTGACAACCAACGGAGAAAGGGCGATCACCGCAATCAAGTTGGGGAACATCATCAAACCGTTAAAGGTATCTGAAATATCCCATGCCAGCGAGTTGGTCATGACTGCACCGAACATAATGGTGCAAACGTGGATGATTTTGAACACAATCACACTTTTGGCGCCGAAAACATATTCCCAAGCTTTGCTGCCGTAATGGCTCCAACCAAGGATGGTGGTGAAGGCGAACAGGAATAAGGCGATGGCGACAAATCGTTGACCGATATCGCCCCACGAGAACACGCTGTTAAAGGCGGCACCGGTGAGCAGGGAGGAGTAGCCTTCCACGTCGGGAGCGGCTTGCGTGTAATCGTGAACACCGGAAGTGAGAACGACTAAAGCGGTCATCGTGCAAACGACCATCGTGTCGGCAAACACCTCGAAGATACCCCACATACCCTGTTTAACAGGTTCTTTGATGCTGGAGTTCGAGTGAACCATAACCGAAGAACCGAGACCGGCTTCGTTAGAAAACACACCACGCTTAAAGCCATTGGTCATAGCGACAATGACACCGCCTAATGCGCCGCCGACAAAAGCGTGAGGGCGGAACGCATTGACGAAGATGGCTTTGAAGGCGGGGAGGATACTATCGTAGTTAATGCCGATGACTACCAACGAACCGGCGACAAACAAAACCACCATAAACGGAACGATCTTTTCTGCAACGTTGGCGATGCGTTTGACGCCACCCAAGGTGATGAGTGCGGTCAGAATCATCACGACGGCACCGAGCAAAACGCGGTACAGGTTGGTGCCTAATACGTCAATGGAGGAAAGTGCCGATACGTCGAAGGCGTTGGCGACGTTGGTAACAATGTTGTTGACCTGTGCCATAGAACCGATACCGAATGCGGCGAACATAGCAAAGAAGGCAAACAAAACAGCGAGCACTTTACCGATGGTCTTAAAGCCTTTTTTAGCGCCCAAACCGTCTTGCAGGTAGTACATAGCACCACCTGACCATTCACCATCTTTATTGCGGCGGCGGAAATAGATGCCCAGCGCGTTTTCCGAGAAGTTGGTCATCATACCGAAGAAGGCTGCCACCCACATCCAGAACACGGCACCCGCGCCGCCAATGCAAATAGCGGCGGCAACGCCGGCGATGTTACCGGTACCGACCGTAGCGGCAAGAGCGGTACACAGCGCCTGGAACGGTGAGATCGTACCTTTTTCCTTTGTGTGCGAAATGACCTCTTGTTTGAAAAGACTACCGATGGTTTCTTTCCACCAATGACCGAGTCGGCTGATCTGAAAGACCTTGGTGACGCAGGTCATCAGTATACCGGTACCGATGAGCAGGGCAAGACCGACTATTCCCCATACGACACCGTTGATTGACCCATTGATTTTTGTGATGAACTCCATTTCATCAACCTCCTAAAAAAATTAAAAGCGGATCGCACCGTGTGGTGTGACCCGCAAAACGACAAAATGCCCTTATAAAAAAGGGAGGGGTAACTTTGTCCTTTTGCCTGAGAGATTAGTGCATACGCACTTTGCACCTTCGGCACCCGTTTGAACGGGATTCTCCAAAGTTCCGTCAGCTTACAGTCCTCATCCGAAAACGGACACCTGAGAGTGTTACTCCTTCAGTAGCGGGATCCCCGCATCTCCTGCAAGCCTCAACCGGATATTCACTTGAACGGTTGCTATTATAACAAACACATCGACAAAATGCAACCCTTTTTACTCAATAATTTGATACGGTTTTGTTAGTTCCAATAATCGTGCGCCCAAGGTGACGGTCATGGAGAGTCCTTCCGGTACGTATTCCTCGTATTCTACTGCACCCTCACGGCGACATTCGCCCGCGAGGGCGCCTTTGTCGAACGGGAATAACAGTTTTACCTTTCGCCTGTCGGGCGGTAACACTTCGGTCAGACGCGTGAGCAGTTCGTCAATGCCTTTGCCCGATTTGGCGCTGATGCATACGGCACCGTCACGATCGGTCAGCGGTAACGCTGCCGGCAGATCGCATTTGTTAAACACCGTCACGATTGGTCGGTCGGTACAACCAAGCTGAGCAAGCAGTTCACGCGTAACGCTTAAATGTTCGGCGGCATCTTCGGAAGAACTGTCACACAAATTGAGAATGACGTCCGCCTCGGCGGCTTCTTCGAGGGTGGAACGGAAGGCATCTACCAAATGATGCGGCAGACGCCGTACAAGACCGACGGTGTCAATGAGAAGGATGGTGCGTCCGTCGGGCAGCTTCAACGCGCGTGCCGTGGTATCCAGCGTGGCAAACAACTTATCTTCGGCAAGTACGCCCGCATCGGTCAGTCGGTTCATCAGGGTGGATTTGCCGGCGTTGGTGTATCCGACGATCGCCACGGTTTGAATATTATCCTTATGACGGCGGTCGCGCCGTTGAATACGTTGTTGTTCGACGGCTTTGAGAGAGTCCCGAATGGATTGAATGCGCCGACGAATGTGCCGCCGGTCACTTTCAAGTTTCGTTTCACCGGGGCCGCGTGTGCCGATACCGCCGCCGAGACGGGAAAGTGCAATGCCCTGACCGGCTAACCGTGGTAACAGATATTGCAGTTGGGCGAGTTCTACTTGCAAGCGTCCCTCTGCTGAGCGGGCGCGTCCTGCGAAAATATCCAAGATCAGCATAGTGCGATCCACCACACGGCAGGGGAGGGCATCTTCCAAATTGCGCTGTTGCGTAGCGGTCAGTTCACGGTCAAAGATTACCAGATCCGCTTCGGTATTCTCGGCAAGCAAGGCGAGTTCTTCCAAACGACCTTGCCCCAAGCAAGTGGCTTTGTCGGGTGATTCGCGTTTTTGCAACACTCTGCCCAGCACGTCCGCCCCCGCCGTATCGGCAAGTTCTTCCAGTTCGTCAAGAGAGATTTCGGCATCAAATTCGCCGGTATCGACCGATACGAGCAAGGCGCGTTCGCGTTCATCTACGGCTTCTGTATTCACAAATGAACTCATCAAATCCCTCCTTTTTAGGTATTGTACCATTCTTTTGTGCATTGTCCATAGTATATCACAAAAAATCTTTGAAAAAATCTTCGTTAAAATGAAAAATTTTTATTTTCATTTGTCGAAGAGTATGGTAATATAGAAATACAATGTGTAGTATATAAAAACGAGGGGATAGCAAATATGGTAGAAAAATTAACCAGTGAAACAATTTTTTCCGCACCGAATCAAGTCGCACCGCTCAGCATGATCGCACAGCCCGGTACCGAAGAACTGGCGGCAAAGATCGACTATTATCTTACCGATTGGGCGGCGAAAGCCGGTGTTCCGAGCGATTCGTTTTTGATTCCCGCCGAGTGCCCGCGCTTTTCGTCCGGTGATGGTAAGGGCTTGATCAAAGCCAGCATCCGTGGCGATGACTTATTCATTTTGGTAGACGTCGGCAACTACAACGTAAAGTACAACATTTTCGGTCAGCAAAACTGCATGTCGCCTGACGATCATTTTCAAGATCTTAAACGTATCATCCAAGCGGCAGGCGGTAAAGCGCACCGCATCAACGTGATCATGCCCATCTTGTTCGGCGGTCGTCAGCATCGTCGTAACTACCGTGAGTCGTTGGATTGCGCGGTGGCGTTGCAGGAGTTGGAGCGTATGGGCGTGACCAACATCATCACGTTTGATGCACACGATCCTCGTGTGCAGAACGCCGTTCCGTTGATGGGCTTTGACAACGTGATTCCCTCGTATCAAGTTCTCAAAGCCATGTTCCGCCGTTATCCCGATTTGATTCCGGATCGTGATCACATGATGATCGTCAGTCCGGACGAAGGCGCTTTGAATCGTAATATGTACTATGCCTCCACCTTGGGTGTTGATCTCGGCATGTTCTACAAGCGCCGTGACTATGCACACGTTGTCAACGGTCGCAACCCCATCGTTGCACACGAATATCTCGGTGATTCGGTGGAGGGCAAGGATATTTTCATTGCTGACGATATCATCTCGTCCGGTGAATCCATGCTGGATATTGCGTATGAACTCAAAAAACGCAAGGCGGGTCGTATTTTTGCGTATGCCACCTATGCGATCTTTACCAATGGTCTGGACAAGTTCGATCAGGCGTACAAAGACGGTGTCATTGCCGGCGTACTCGGCACCAACTTGACCTACCGTACCGACGAACTCAAAAAACGTGACTGGTTCTGTGAGGTGGACGTATCGAAATATATTGCTTATTTTATCGCTTCGCTCAATCACGATATGTCGGTTACCCGCATTATCGACTCGCACGAGAAAATCAAAAATCTCCTTGCTTCCCGCAAATAAGATCTTTTACAGAACGGTTGGCTCTGCCAACCGTTCTTTTTGCATATTGTGCTTGTCCTCCTTGTATATATTACATAAAGAGGAGGAGATGGTATGAAGTTGATTCGCATACTCGCGTGCGCCTTGTGTGCTACGCTGTTGGTTACCATACCGGTTACGGCAAAAACGGTGATCGTTGATACGGAATCAGGGGAAACCGCCGAGGAGTTGATGTCGCTGGAAGCACCGAAAGGATTAAGTGAGATCGTGTCAACCGCCGCGGGATCCTCGCCGGAGGTTGGCGGAAAATCTGCTGTTTTAATGGAGTTATCCTCAGGACAGGTGTTGTTTGAAAAGAACACGCACGAAAAACTACCAATCGCTTCGGTGACAAAGGTGATGACGCTGTTGCTGGTGATGGAGGCATTGGATGGCGGACTGATCGACCTGCAAGATCCCGTCACGTGTTCCGCGGAGGCGGCGTCGATGGGTGGTTCTCAGATCTGGTTGGAGCCGGGTGAGATCATGACGGTACACGATCTCGTGAAAGCTGCGGCAGTGGTGTCCGCAAACGATGCGTGTGCCGCGCTTGCAGAGCACGTTGCCGGCTCAATTGAGGAGTTTGTGCAACGAATGAACACCCGCGCCGCCGAGCTTGGTATGAAAGATACGCTGTTTAAGGATTGCAGCGGATTGGACGATACCGCGTATTCTTGCGCTTACGATGTGGCGTTGATGTCACGCGAACTGATGAAACATCCGTTGATTAAAAACTATACCACGATCTGGATGGATACCCTGCGAAATGGTGAGTCACAGTTGGTTAATACCAATAAACTGATTCGTTTCTATCAGGGGGCAACCGGGCTGAAAACCGGCACGACGTCTACGGCGGGGCATAATCTGTCCGCTACCGCCGAGAGGAACGGACTGGGATTTGTGGCGGTTATCTTGGGTTGCAGTACCACAGACGAGCGGTTCGGCGGTGCCAGAAAGTTACTCGACCACGGTTTTGCCAACTATGCACTGTATACCCCGCAGGTTGATCCTGCCTCACTAATACCGATCCCGGTATTGCGCGGCACGGCGGGGGTGGTGGCGACGGAGATCGGCGATCTCGATCCGTTGTTGGTTAGAAAAGGGGAGGAGAAAGGACTTTCTTGTACGGTTTCCTTATCTGAGGATCTGGAAGCGCCTGTTGCCAAAGGGCAGATCGTCGGCACCGTTGCCGTCATGCGTGACGGTGAGGTGCTGGCGGAGTATCCGGTGCGTGCAGCAACCAATGTGCCGGGGCTCAGTTTCGGGTTTTGTTTGAAACAATTATTTTGTGCATTATCCGCTTAATTTTATTGGATATATATTGATTTTCAGGAAGGATTGTGTATAATGGGTTGCAGATGTGATGACAGAAAGGACGGATAACTATGATGCAGGCGGTTATGAATGAACTGGACCGCAAGGCGTTGACAGTTGAGCAAAAACTAGGGCTTCTTTTGTGTCCCACTTTGCACCACGGCGAAGAAGATTTGGAGTATGCTCTTCAAATGATCCGTGAGCACAAACTTGGTTCGGTTTGGGTTCCCTTTCAACTGAGCAACCGTGATGAGATTCTGCGCCGCGTTCACGAGGCGGCCGATTATCCGATCATGGTGTTTTGCGATGCCGAAAACGGCCCTCCCGGTTACGAAATTCCCGGAACGATTGCGTTGGCGGCGGCAGGCACTAAAAGCGAATATGCACGTTCTTTCGGTCGTATTACGGCTACGTATTATTCCAATCTCGGTTACAACGTCATCGGCGGTCCTGTTGTGGATCGCAAAACACGGAACAGTCCGTGCGGCGGTACCACGCGTATTATCAGTCCCGATAAAGAGATCGTTGCTCGTTTGGCTGCCGAGATCAGCCGCGGTATGCACGAAGGTGGTACGCTTTCGGTTGCCAAGCATTATCCGTCCGGCTTGAAAGGTAAACCGTACGATACGCACATGCGTGAAGGCTTTTGCGAAGACACGCGCGAGGACTTGATTGAAGAATCTCTCTATCCGTACCGTAAACTCATCGAACAAGATCTTGCAGACGGCGTTATGGTCGGGCACGGTTTGTATCCGAATATTGATCCTGAGCATCCTGCCAGCCTTTCGCGTCCGGTAATGGATATTTTGCGCGATTGCGGCTTCAAGGGCTTCTATATCGCCGATGCTCTCATTATGATGGGGGTTGTGCTCAAATACGGGAAATATCGTCCGACTCCTCTGTGCGTGGGTGCGGGCTGCGATATCCCGCTGCCGTGGGGCATTACCTGTAAATCAGCATACGAGGCAATGCTGCAAGGCTACCGTGACGGCACCATCAGTGATGAGCAACTTGACCTTTCGGTTTCTCGTGTGTTGGATGCACAGCATAAAATCGCGCTTTTGCCCCAAAACGTCGAGATTTTGCCGGAAGACGTGGAAAATATCAAGCGCATTAATAATGAGTGCATTTCGGGCAGAATTGCCAAAGGGTTAACGCCGTCCATTTCCCGCGACGGCAAGCATCTGTTTATCATTATGGAGGATGCCGCTAAGGCTGGTGAAGATGAGTTTGACGCGTTTGCGGGTGTTTGGTATGTCGCCAAAAACATTGCCGCCAAGATCAAAGAGTTGTTCCCCAATTCCGAGGCAATGACGCATCCGAATTATCCCAACCCCAACCAAAATCTTCGCTTGTTCCAAAAGCAAGGAGATTACGACGATATTGTGTATATCACCTATTGCAAGAGCGAGTGCTTTG
Source organism: Acutalibacteraceae bacterium (assembly GCA_045595445.1). Lineage (GTDB taxonomy): Bacteria > Bacillota > Clostridia > Oscillospirales > Acutalibacteraceae > RGIG3009. The sequence continues at coordinate 42,960 of JAZOAK010000023.1, read as the reverse complement.
TCGGTCGCGAGTGCTTGACTTCGCGAACGGTTGATTTGATGGACGCGTTGCAATCCACCGATCGTATTATCGCACACTTGCATTTCGGCAATCCGTTTGTGGCAACGGATGCGCCGTATGTCCCGCGCGTGTTGATGGGATGGGGCAGTGAGTCCTGCATCATGCACACGCTTGATATTTTAGCGGGCGAAGCGGAGCTGCTTGGTGTGCAACCGTTTGAGAACTATCTCCACTTCCACGAAAAAGGTCATGTTTTCTTCTGATGACTGAAACTCCCTCTTGTCTATGCCGCTTATCACAAGGCGTACGGGCAAGAGGGAGCGTTTTTTATGAAAAATTCATAAAAAATTATGTAGTTTTGGTTGCAATCGGGCAGGATATATTGTAAAATATAATCAATAAGAAATACGGAGGCATCAGAGTATGGCAGTTACCCTTGAAACCCGCTATCTTACCGATTTTGTACGTGACCATGAACTGCAAGCGATGCAGGCACAAGTCACCGCCGCGCACGAGATGCTTCATAACGGAAGCGGTCTCGGCAATGATTTTCTCGGCTGGCTGACATTGCCCACCGATTACGACAAACAAGAGTTTGCCCGTATTCAGGCGGCGGCAGAACGCATTAAAAACGATACGGATGTGTTTATCGTTATCGGTATCGGCGGTTCGTATCTGGGTGCCCGTGCGGTGATTGAATTTTTGAAATCCCCGCTGTATAACAATTTGAAAAAAGATACACCGGATATTTACTTTGCAGGAAAAAGCATCAGCGCTTCGGAGTTATCGGAACTGCTCAGCTTGTGCGAAGGTCGCCGCGTATCGATCAACGTGATTTCCAAATCCGGTACCACCACAGAGCCTGCGATCGCGTTCCGTGTATTCCGTGAGTATTTGGAAAACACCGTCGGTGTGGAGGAAGCTCGTCGCCGTATCTATGTTACCACGGATAAAGCAAAAGGCACCCTCAAAGGTCTTGCCGATCGCGAAGGGTATGAAACCTTCGTGGTGCCGGATGACGTGGGCGGCCGTTTCTCGGTGCTTACCGCTGTCGGTTTGTTGCCGATCGCCGTGGCAGGTTGCGACATCGCCGCTTTGATGGCGGGTGCTGCCAAAGCCCAGGAGGTCTTGTGTGAGACCGATCTTACCCAAAATGATTGTTATAAATATGCCGCCATGCGCAATATCTTGTTGCGTAAAGGTCGTGCTGTGGAACTGATGGTCAGTTATGAACCGCGCTATGCCATGATGTCTGAGTGGTGGAAGCAGTTGTACGGTGAGAGTGAAGGCAAGGACGGCAAGGGCTTGTTCCCGGCTTCCGTTATTTTCTCTACTGATCTGCATTCGCTCGGTCAGTTCGTGCAGGACGGTTCCAACATCTTGGCGGAGACCGTGGTCGTGATTGATGAGTCACCCGTTACGATGACTATCAAGGAAGATTCGGAGAATGTGGACGGTCTTAATTTCTTAGCCGGTTGCACGATGGCGCAGATCAACCAAAAAGCGTTTGAAGGTACTATTCTGGCACACACCGACGGCGGTACTCCGAATATGGTGCTTCACGTTCCCTCGGTATGTGAGGAAGAACTCGGATATCTTGTGTATTTCTTCGAGAAAGCGTGCGCTATCTCGGGATATATGTTGGGTGTCAATCCCTTCAATCAACCGGGTGTGGAGGAATACAAGAAAAATATGTTTGCGTTGCTCGGCAAACCGGGTTACGAAGACCAAAAGGCAGTGCTCGAGCAACGGCTCGGCAAGTAAACAGGTAACGACCGCACAAAGCGGTTAATATAGACTGGGAGGAATTCTAATGATCACTTTAATCCTCGGAAAAAAAGGTTCCGGCAAAACCAAGCGGCTGATCGACATGTGTAACGAAGCCATGGCACAGTCCAAAGGCAATGTTGTCTTTATTGAAAAGGACAACACGTTGACGTATAGTCTCAAACACAGCGTTCGCTTGGTGGCGGCTGATGAGTACGCAATTCGCGGATTTGACAGTTTTTACGGTCTGATCGCCGGTATGTGTGCCGGCAACTATGACATCACCGATATTTTCGTAGATTCGACTTTGAAAATCGGCGGTGAAGTAGCGGGTCTGTTTGCGTTCGTGGAGAAATTGAAAGCACTCAGCGACAAAGCGAATACCAATATCGTGATGTCGATTTCGGCGGATCCCGCAGAGCTTTCGGAAAAAATCACCGAGATTGCGACTGTGATTTAAGGCGAACTTGAGATTAAGCGCCGGAAACGGCGCTTTCTCTGTGTGTAAAACAAAAAATCGCAAAAAAGATATTGACAAATGTGGGTTGTCCCTATATAATATTTTGCGTGACAATTGAGGTGAAGTATGCTTCTTCAACTGCAATCCTTATTCATGGGCGAAAAGGCAAGCCTGCCGATCGATTGTACCCTGGATTTTTCCGCGCTGGAATGGAACGGTTTGTATCCGTTCAAACAGCCGGTTACCGTCAAGGGGGAAGTTCGGCATACGGCGGACGTCGTAACACTCAAAGCAGACGTGTCGTATCGATATGACGGTATTTGTGACCGTTGTGCGTGCGATATCCGTCAAGAGGAACACCTGTCGATGGAGCATATTCTTGTAGTTTCCCTCAATCACGAGGACAACGACAGTTTTGTTCTTATCGACAATTATCAGCTTCCGCTGGATGAATTAGTGGAAGAGGATCTGATCTTGGATCAGCCGTCGAAGAGGCTGTGCAAGGAGGATTGCCGCGGTTTATGTCCGCAATGCGGCAAGAATCAAAACGAAGGTTCTTGCGGTTGTGAGCAAAAAACGGTGGATCCCCGACTCGCAGCGTTACAGCAATTGCTGGATTAACTTTTGTAACTATGTTAAGGAGGTGCTGACGATGGCGGTACCGAAGAGAAAAAGTTCAAAGGCTCGTCGTGATACGAGACGAAATAATGTTTGGAAGACTACGGCTCCCGAACTGGTAAAATGCCCGCAGTGCGGCGAGTACAAACGCCCGCACCGTCTGTGCGGAGCTTGCGGCTATTACAACGGCAGACAGATCGTCAAGGTTGAGGAGTAAATCCCACCGGTTGTAAATGCCCACATTATGGGAACAATAAAGGGCGTGACCCGGTGGGGTTACGCCCTTTGTTTTTAACTTGACAAAAATCGAACAAGGGAGGGAACAGCGTTGGCAGTAGTGATCACGAGCGTTTTGGAAGGTAGCATTGCAGAGAAGAAACGCATTGTGGCGGGCGATCGCTTGGTGTCCGTTAACGGTCACGAGATCGTGGACGTACTCGATTACCGCTTTTATTTGTTTGAACCGCGGCTGACGCTGAACTTGCAAACGGCGGCGGGGAAAAAACGCACCGTCCGTATCCGCAAACCGGAGGATGACGATATCGGTCTGGAATTTGAAACGTATCTGATGGACCGTCAGCACACTTGCCGCAATAACTGCATCTTTTGCTTTATTGATCAGATGCCTCCCGGTATGCGTGAAACGCTGTACTTTAAGGACGACGACAGTCGCTTGTCTTTCTTGTTCGGTAACTATATCACGCTGACCAATTTATCCGAGCACGAGATTGAGCGCATTATCGCGATGCATATCAGTCCGATCAACGTTTCGGTACACACAACCAATCCTGAACTTCGTTGCCGCATGATGAATAACCGTTTTGCGGGGGATGCGTTGTCGTTGCTGCGCCGTTTTGCAGATGCGGGGATTCATATGAATTGCCAGTTGGTCATCTGTCCCGAATGGAACGACGGGGAAGAACTTCTTCGCAGTATGCGGGACTTGGCAGCGTTGGCACCTGCGGTGGAAAGTGTGGCGGTGGTACCGGTAGGACTCACGAAATATCGTGATGGTCTGACGCCTTTGCGCCCCTTTACCGAGCAGGAAAACTGCCGGATTTTAGACATGGTGACTCGCTTTGGTGACGAGCAGGTCGCGAAGACGGGCAATCGGTTGATTTATCCCGCCGACGAATGGTACGTGCAGGCAAATCGCGCTATCCCCGAGGAAGCGTTTTACGGTGAAATGTCGCAACTTGAAAACGGGGTCGGTTTGGTGGCGTTACTGCGCGCACAATTCACTGAATCGCTTGAAGAGTGTGAAATCACCCGCGCTGCGGGTACCGATACCGTGTTGGCGACCGGTGTCGCGGCGGCTCCGATTCTGCGCGAATTGGTGGAAACCGCTTGTGCAACGATAGAGAATATCCATGCGCGTGTTGTCGCGATTAAGAACGACTTTTTCGGTGAACAGATTACCGTCGCAGGCCTTGTTACCGGCGGCGATCTGCGCCGTCAACTGCAAGGAACCCCCTGCGAGCGGGTGCTGATTCCCGATTGTATGCTCCGTCACGAAGGGGACCGTTTTTTAGACGACGTCACACCTGAGGAATTGGCGGCGGAACTGGGTGCCCGGGTGGAAGTGATTTCAACCGATGGCGGCGCGTTATTTGAAGCATTGATGAGGTGAACGCTATGGCAAAACCGATCGTGGCGGTTGTTGGCCGCCCCAACGTCGGCAAATCCACATTGTTTAATAAACTGATCGGTCAACGGCTCTCCATTGTCAAGGATACACCGGGTGTCACGCGTGACCGCATTTTTGCTGCGTGCGATTGGCGCGGCAGAAACTTTATGTTGGCGGATACCGGTGGTATTGAACCCCATTCCGACGACGTGATTTTGTCGCAAATGCGCCGTCAGGCGCAACTCGCCATTGATCAAGCGGATGTTATCATATTGGTGACCGACCTGCAATCGGGCGTAACTGCCAACGATGCAGATGTTGCCGTTATGCTGCAAAAAAGCGGCAAGCCGGTGGTGCTGTGTGTCAATAAATGTGACCGTATCGGCGCTCCGCCTGCCGAGTTTTATGAATTTTACAATTTAGGACTCGGTGATCCGATTGCGGTATCCTCCATTCACGGTACCGGCACCGGCGATCTGTTGGATGCGGTGTTTGAACACCTTCCGCCGGAGGAAGGCGCGGAAGAAGAGGACGATCGAATCAAGGTTGCTGTCATCGGCAAACCGAATGCAGGAAAATCCTCGCTTATCAATGCCTTGGCAGGAGAAGAACGCAGTATCGTTTCGGATATTGCGGGCACCACGCGTGATGCAGTCGATACCGAAATCGATACCAAGCAGGGGAAATTCTTGCTTATCGACACCGCCGGTCTGCGCCGTCGCAGCCGAGTGGACGATGCGATTGAAAAATACAGTATTCTCCGCGCCGAAATGGCGGTGGAACGCGCCGACGTGTGCGTGATCCTCATTGATGGTGTGGAAGGTTTTACAGAGCAAGACAGCAAAGTGGCGGGCATTGCTCACGAAAAGGGAAAAGCGTGTATCATTGCCGTGAACAAATGGGATGCGGTTGAGAAAAACGATCATACCATGGCGCTGACACGCAAAAAGCTGGAAAACGATTTCAGTTTTATGGCTTATGCGCCGTTTGCGTTCATTTCTGCTAAGACGGGACAACGCTTGGATCGTCTTTTGGAACTCATTACTTACGTGAACGAACAGAATGCCATGCGTATTTCCACGGGTACACTCAACGACGTACTTGCGCAGGCAACTGCCCGTGTGCAACCGCCCACCGATAAAGGTAAGCGGTTGAAGATCTATTACATGACCCAGCCGTCTACCCGTCCGCCCACGTTTGTCTTTTTTGTCAATCGTGCAGACCTGTTCCATTTTTCCTATCAGCGGTATTTGGAAAACCAATTGCGAGAAACCTTCGGTCTGGAAGGCACGCCCATTCGCTTTATTATCCGCGAACGCGGTGATAACAGCGGTAAGTAGGAGGACACTATGCTGACATTTTTGCAAAACTGCTGGCTTTCGATGCTGCTCGCGGCTGTTATCGGTTATCTGCTCGGCAGCATCAGCTTTGCGATCATCATCACCAAGCGGTTTTCCGGTAACGATATCCGCTCGTTCGGCAGTGGTAATGCGGGGGCGACAAACGTGTTGCGCTCACAAGGAAAACTGCCGGCGTTGCTTACCTTCATCGGTGACCTTTGCAAAAGCATGCTGTCGGTCTATCTTGGCGGCGTATTGCTCTGTTCATTGCAACTGACACCGGTCGCAAATTCTACTTTGCTTACGCATGACATGGAGAATTTGGCGCTGGTCGGAAAGTATTTGGCGGGCCTTTGTTGTGTTCTCGGCCATATATATCCTCTGTTTTTCAATTTTCGTGGTGGCAAAGGGGTTATGACCGTTCTTGGTATGACCTTGATTTTGGATTGGCGCACCGCGATTGTCGGTTTGTCGGTCTTCGCAATCGTCGTTTTGCTTTCCCGTATGGTCTCTTTGGGATCCATTGTGGCGGGTATCAGCCTGCCGATCGCCACGTATTTGTTCCGTACGTATTGGTACGAACAACAATGGCAAACGGTGATTTTCTGTACGGTTGCGATGGCGTGCATTACCGCAATTGCCATTATTAAGCACAAGGAGAACATCAAACGTATCCTTGCCGGCACGGAAAGTAAACTTGGGAGGAAATAAGACAATGGCGAATATTGTGGTTTTAGGATCGGGCGGCTGGGGAACGGCGCTCGCCGTGATGGCAAACCGTCATGGTCACGCCGTTACATTATGGTCTCCGTTTGAAGAAGAGATCGCGTTGATCCGTCGGCATGGGCAACACAAAAAGTTGTTGCCCGATATTCCGGTTGACCCTTCTATTTATCTTACTTGCGATATCCGTGAAGTTGTTGATGCCGATTTGGTGATACTGGCAGTCCCTTCCTTTGCAATTGCTTCCACCGCTAAACAGTTACGTCCCTACTTAAAGAAAGGTGCCGTAGTTGCCAACGCGGGCAAGGGATTGGAGGAAGGCACCTATCGCCGTTTTACGCAAGTCATTGAAGAGGCACTGCCCGATGTGGCGGCGGTTGCGCTGTCCGGTCCGTCCCATGCGGAGGAGGTCGGCAGAGGGATTCCCACCGTCGTAGTCAGCGCATCGCGTGATGCGGCAGCGGCGAAGCGCGTGCAGGAACTTTTAATGAACCCCACCTTTCGTATTTATACAAGCGACGACGTCATCGGTGTGGAGCTCGGTGGCGCTCTTAAAAACGTGATTGCCCTTGCTGCGGGTATTTGCGACGGTTTAGGTATGGGAGATAACACCAAAGCGGCGCTCATGACACGCGGCTTGGCGGAGATCACCAGACTTGGAGTTCAACTTGGTGCCGATCCTTTGACGTTTGGCGGATTGTCGGGCATGGGTGATCTTATCGTGACCTGTGGCAGTATGCATTCGCGTAATCGCCGTGCAGGTATGCTGATCGGCGGTGGTTTATCACCTGCCGAAGCGGTACAACGCGTCGGCACGGTCGAGGGGTATCTGGTGGCGGGTACTGCGTATCATCTTGCTGATAAACTGGGCGTGGAAATGCCGATCGCCGAGACCTGCTATCGTATTTGTTATGAAAATTATCCGCCTGAGCGGGCCGTCACAGAGTTGATGAGCCGCCCCGGCTGTCAAGAAAGCGATTAAGAAGATCCCCGAGCCAAACCGGCTCGGGGATCGTTTATTTTTTATACTGTTTTCTGTAAGCAGATGGGCAAATACCGGTTATTTTTCGGAACTGCTTGCTGAAATGGTATTCGTCGTAAAATCCTAAGTTTAAGGCGGTTTCTTTGATACTGATGTTTGGGAACGTTTCAAAATAGGAGATGGCTTCATTAATCTTATAGTTTAAGGAGTATTGGTGGATAGTGACACCGAATTTTTGCTTGAACTTTGTTTCAGCCGTCTTGAGTGATACGCATGCGGCGTTCGCCAGTTCCTTGTTCGAGAAAAACCGTTCGGGATTGGCTAAAATGATCTTTTCAATGCGCTCGGCAACGGCGTAATCGGCGGAATCGTGCGCCGTTTCTGTTAACTCACACAAGAGCAATTCAAAATAGAGATCCGCCTTGCGTTGATTGCCGGACAATTTGTTGTTTACGATATGGGATACGTAATGCTTGATGCTTTTATTTGTTGAAGCGTCAATGCATGCCGCAATGGCGGGAGGCGGCATATCAATGGCGGAAACGTCCCCAGACTCACAGGTCGCGTGAAAATACATGGTTTTGGTACCGGGGGAGCAGGGGGCGAGACCGTAATGCCGGTTTCCCGCGCTTAAGATCAGCAAGGTATCTTTTTTCAACGTGTACGTTTCGCTATTTTGTCCGAATTGCCATTCCCCTTGCAAGAGGTAAATAAAATCGTGCTCGCTCATGGTGCGCGTCGGATGAACGAACGGAGTGGCGTAATAATTGATGTTTGCTTCGGTAATGTGATGAACGGATGCGGTTGAAAAGATCGTTTTCACAGTATACACCTCGAGAACGGATTTGCTTTATTTTACATCTATTTATCCCTTTTGTCAATTCCCAACGCAATATCCTTTGGTGTACGATAAAACTAATTGGAGGAAGGCCTGTGAACATTTTTCAAAAAGGATTTAATTATTCGCAGGATGGACCGGGTAATCGACTGGTCTATCACTTGAAAGGTTGTAATATGCACTGCCCGTGGTGCTCCAATCCGGAGGGGATGTCGACGAGCGTGGGAACGTACACTGTCATGACACCGAGCGAACTTGTTTCGGAGGCGATATCGTCAAAGCCAATGTTTTTTGACGGCGGCGGTGTTACTTTCACCGGCGGTGAGGCAACGCAACAATCCGTGGAATTGGCGGAGGTACTGCGGGGGCTGTCGGAAAATGGCATCAACACCGCGATGGAGACCAACGGCACTTACCGTCGGTTAGGCGATCTGTTTTGTTGGATTGATCACCTGATTATCGATTTTAAGCACCCATTAAGCAATAAGCACAAACACTTTACCGGATTGCCGAATGATGCGGTAAAAGATAACATTCGTTTGGCAATCGCACAGGGGAAGGATCTGCTTGTGCGCATTCCGTTCATCGGTGGTGTGAATAATGATCGTGAAAGCATCGACGGGTTTCTGGATTTTTTCAAATGTTTAGATACTGATCGCTTTCGCGTGGAGATCTTATCGTACCACGAATACGGCAAAGATAAGTGGGCAAAATGCGGCTTAACGTATACCATGGAAAACGCGTTTGTAAGCCGTGAGGAACGAACGAATTTTGAACAACAACTGAAGTTGATTGGCATTACTGTTATTCATACATAGGAGGAATAAGCATGTATTCGGCACAAACAGTTACCACGTTGGCAAAAGCATTATTCAAGGAGGAACGCGCCAAACAACGATTGGACGGATGGTTTCTGACGAGAGAAATCGTCTGCAACAAAGCGGAGGAACTGAAAGGTCTTTCCAAGGAAATGCGCGCTGCCAAGGAACTCGAAGCCATTGTTAAGGAGTTGCCGATCGGCATCAGCGATCACGCGATCTTTGCGGGCAGCCAGTCGGATGCCTTTGCACGCAGTTACGCGCTGATCAATCCGGCTTTTCAAGTCGAAACGTTTTCGGGCTACTGTGACCCGACCGCTGTGTACGGTGATATTGAGCCGAATGCGGAATTTACAAAAGAGCGCATTGAGCGGGTGCGCGAGTTTTCCAAAAACACGGCGTACGTCAAGCGATTGACGGCGATGTATGACCGCTTTGAGTCCTATACCGAAGAGGTCGCCTTTTTCATCGAGCAGGTGACGGGACATATCATTCCCGATTTCCGTCCGGTTCTCAAATACGGACTAAAAGCCGTTTTGGAAGAACTGGATCGAAAGATTCTCGACGAAACCGAACCAACCAAGAAGGATAACTACGAAGCGTTCAAGGTGGCGCTCGGCTGTGCGCTGATTCTCGGTGAACGCTATGCCATTCTCGCGGATCAAAAAGCGAGCAAAGCAATCGGCGAGCGCAAGCAGGAATTTGAGCATTTGGCGGCAACATTGCGTAAAATCCCATACAACGGTTGTGACACGTTGTTTGAAGCTATCCAGTGTTATATGCTGTTGTGGGAATTGATGTGCTTGGAACAAGCCCCCAACCCGTTTGCCTTCTCAGTCGGTAATGCCGATCGCATTTTTGAACCGTATCGTGCCAAGGAAGGTCTTTCTCGCCAGGATGCGGCGGCGTTGCTTAAACATTTCCTTGTCTTTTTTAACGTCGGCGACCGCAGCTGGGCGATCTCGCAAAACCTCATCGTATCCGGGCGCGACGAAAAGGGGAACGATTTGACAAATCCGACCTCGTACGCGCTGTTGGATGCGTATTTTGACATGAACCTGCCGCAACCGATCTTGTCGGTAAAACTTCATAAAAACACCCCTGCCAAGGTGTATGAGGAGTTGGGTCGTTTCTTCTTCTCCCCCGGTGTATTGACACCGTCGCTGTTTAACGACGACTCGGTGTTTGAGTTGTTGCGTAGACGCAAAGTGGCAGAAGACGATTTGGCAGATTACTCGGTGGCGGGCTGTCAGGAGCCGCTCATTATGGGTAAGGATAACGGCAATACTACCAACAGTTGGTTGAATATGCCCAAAATTTTGGAACTGTGCTTAAACGGCGGTAGATCGATGATCACCGACAAGGTGATTGAAGAAACCGCACCGGTTGACAGTGTCACACTGTTGAGTAACATTCGCGATATTTTCTATACCACTTGCGAGCATTACGTGGACTTGATGTGCGAGGCGGCGAACGGCGATTCCGAGGCCATCAGCGAACTGCCGGTCCCGTTCCTCAGCTGCTTTATGGGCGGCGTGTCCTCAGGGTACGATATGCGCGATACGGTGCACCAAGGAACACCGTACAACGGCAGCGGGTGCCTGATTCACGGACTCAGCGTGATGGCAGATTCCTTTGTCGCCATTGACAAGTTGCTTGCTGAGCGTCCCGAAGACGCTGACAAGTTGATTGAAGCACTCAAATGTGATTTTGTGGGATATGAGGACCTGCACGCGTTCTTGAAAGCCGCGCCGAAATTCGGTAACAACATAGCGGTCGTGGACAACGAAGCAGCTCAGATCGCGAACCGCATTTCAGATATGGTGGCGGCGCACAAAAACTATTTGGGCAATCCCTTCCGTGCAGACTGGGCAAGTCCGACTACGCACTTGACCTACGGCTATTGGGTTGCCGCAACGCCCGACGGCAGACACGCACGTGAACAGCTTAACTACGGCGTCGATCCGCTCTACGGCGAAGCGAGCGGGGGTATGGGCTTTCGTATTCTTTCCAATATGAAACTTCCCTTTGAGAAAATGGGCGGCGGGTATGCGTCGCATTTGGGCATTGATCCCAAATATTTCACCGCTGACACGTTTGAGGGGAAAGGGACGGATTTTGCCAACCGTGTGATAAAGCCCTTGTTCTTTAACGCCGAGATGAAAGATCGGGTATCACCGTTCTATCTGTACGTGAACGTTACCACGCCCGACACGCTTCGTAAAGTATTGGCCGATCCGAAAAAATATGCGCCGAACGGTGTGTATATCATGAGAATACACGGCACGTTTGTTAATTTCTTGGATCTGTCGCCCGCTATTCAGCAGGATATTATTAAGCGATTGGATCCCCACTCTACTGAAATGTGAGGCGCTGACTATGTATGCAATCGGTTTGGATATCGGCACTACTTCGGTGTGCGGTATTCTCCATAATGCAAAAACCGGGGAAATCGTGTGCTCGCGTACTCTTGCAAACGACACCTTTCTTCCAACAGACAACAGCTTTGAAAAGATCCAAGACCCCGCTCGGTTATTAACACTGGTGGATACGGTCTTGCAAGAGCTTTTATCAAAGCAGTTGTCGATCACGTCTATCGGTGTGACCGGTCAAATGCACGGTATCGTGTATATCGATAAAGACGGAAAGCCGGTCAGTCCGCTTGCCATTTGGCAGGACGGCAGGGGAGATCAGCCGTATCAAGACGGAAAAACCTACGCGGAATATATGAGTGAAAAGACCGGGTATGCTTTGGCTACCGGCTACGGCGCAGTTACGTATTTTTATGACACGGTCAACGGATGCGTGCCGGAAACGGCGGTAGGGTTCTGTACGATACACGATTTGGCAGTTTTACATCTTACGGGCAAGACAAGTCCCGTGCTTCATTCGTCGGATGCAGCGAGTCTGGGTTTATTTGATACGGCGACCAACACGTATGACAAAGTCGCGGTGGAAGCGCTCGGTTTAGATTATGCGATGTTCCCCAAAGCCACTCCCGATTTTGAGGTCATGGGATACTATAATGGTATTCCCGTTTGTGTGGCGATCGGCGATAATCAAGCAAGCTTTCTCGGCTCGGTTGCCGATCCGGAGCACAGTCTTCTCGTGAACGTCGGCACCGGCAGTCAGATCTCCTGTTTTACCGATAAGCGCTCAAACAATAAGGAACTGGATTGCCGTCCGTTGATGCTCGGTTCCTATTTGCTTGCCGGCTCGTCGCTTTGCGGCGGCCGCTCCTATGCGATGCTGGAAAAGTTGTTCAGAGAAATTGCAACGGCCGTGTCGGGGACGGAAATCAAAAGTGCCTATCCCGCCATGGACAAGCTGATGGAGGGCTTTGTGAGTTCCGCCGATCCGCTCAAGGTCAGCACGCTGTTCAGCGGCACAAGAACCAATCCCAAAGAACGCGGCGGAATCGCCAATATTAGTGTGGATAATCTGACAATGGCGGCTCTTTGCGACGGCTTTATGCAGGGGATCGCCGACGAGTTGTACGAGCTGTATGCGGCGATGCGCCCCGAACTGTCCACCGAAAGAAACCGTATGGTCGGCTCCGGCAACGGTGTGCGCAACAACAAAGCGCTGCGGCAGCGGTTTGAGAAAACCTTCGGCTTAAAAATGGTCATTCCCGCTAATCGGGAAGAAGCGGCGTTTGGCGCGTCACTTTCCGCACTGGTTGCGGCGGGTGTGTACGACAGTATGCAAGCAGCTTCCAAGCTGATACAATACGAAGAATAGGGGGGCAGAGCAGTGGCAGATATTAAACAGATTCTTCAAGAACCGATCTTTTTCGAGAAAAACCGAGTTGGTCGTGTATACACCGGCGGTGCGCTGTTTGCCGATTTCTTTGGCGACGACTCTACGGACGGCTTTGAGCCGGAGGAGTGGGTCGCTTCTTCGGTGAAAGCGATCAACAAAATCAGCAAGGGCGAAAAAGAAGGTGTTTCCCAAATTCGAGACACCGATCTGTATTTTGACGATCTGTTGCGGGATCACGCGAATGATTTGTTGGGCGACCGCAAGGAGTTCGGTGTGCTGACAAAGGTGTTGGACAGTGCGATTCGCCTGCCGGCTCAAGCACACCCGGACAAAGCGTTTTCACGCAAGTATTTCAGTAGTGACTATGGCAAAGCCGAGTCGTGGATCGTGCTCGGATGCCGCAAGGATGCGTGTTTGTATTTTGGTTTTAACAAAGAGTACACGAAAGAGGAGTTTAAAGCGGCGGTCGAGGCAAGCAATACCGACAAAAACGCGATGGAACGGCTGCTCAATCGAATTCCCGTCAAACCCGGTGACGTCTTTTTCGTGCCGGCAAAGATGGCGCACGCCATCGGCAGTGGGTGTCTGATACTGGAGGTTCAAGAACCGACCGATTTTACCATCCAGCCGGAATATTATTGCGGTGATTACCGCTTGAATGACTGGGAAATGTACATTGGTCTGGATGCGGATACGGCGCTGGATGTGTTTGATTTTTCCCTTTGGGGAGATGCGGCGATCGCTAAAGGTCGTAAGCAACCAAAAGTTTTGTACGAAACGGATGGTATCATCGCCGAAGCGCTCATCACGTATGAGGATACACCGTGTTTTGCCGTGGAACGATACACGGTGAAAAAGTCGGGTATGGAATTAATCAAAAAGCCCGCGGTCTATATGGTGACCGAGGGCGAGGGAGCCGTTTGTTGCAACGGCAAGGAACAAGCCGTGCGCCGTGGTGACTATTTCTTTCTGCCGCACAGCGCAAGCAAAACCGAATTGAAAGCACAGGGCACTGTCACAGTCGTGGCGTGTCTGCCTCCTGTGCAAGGATAAAGGAAGGGTGATTACAATGGAATTCATGTTGGGCTGTAACTATTGGGATAAAAAACATGGCATTGATATGTGGCGTGATTTTGACCTTGAGGGAATCAAAAAGGATGTCAAAATGCTGGAGGATATCGGCATTAAATACATGCGTGTGTTCCCGAACTGGCGCGATTTTCAGCCGTTTTACAAGGTGTATGCCTATCAAGGCGAAGAAAAGGGTTATTGCGATTATAACGAGCAACCGCTGACCAATGTGCAGGGGATCGATTATCAACAGATTGAAAATTTCAAGCAATTTGCGGCGGTGTGTGAGGAACATGGTATTAAATTGGTCGTTTCCATTTTGACCGGTTGGATGAGTGGAAGATTGTATTTGCCGCGCGGGTTAGAAGGGAAAAACGCATTGTACGATCCCGAAGTCCTCATGTGGGCATCTCGCTTTATCAAGGGCTTTGTGGAAGGCGTCAAAGATTGCAAAAATATCGTCATGTGGGACTTGGGCAATGAATCGAATTGTTTGGGCGCTGTGAATAATGCGTATGAAGCGTATGTTTGGTTGACCTACGTTCGCAATGCGATTTACGCGGCAGATCCTACGCGCCCGATCTCGTCGGGTATGCACGGCTTGGCTCCTTACGTCGGGAACTGGTGGATCCAGCACCAAGGCGAGATCGTGGATTATCTTACCCCGCATTCGTACGCCTCTCCGTCTGTCAACAACGATTTTGAACCGATTAACCAAATGCGTACCACGTTGCTGGCTACCGCGCAGTGTATGTATTACGAGGATCTGTCCGGCAAACCCACGATTTTGCAAGAGCAGGGAACCTTCTCGCAGGCGTTTGCCAATGCAGATATCGCCGCCGATTACGGCAGGATCAACATTCTATCCTCCTTCGTCCACGGTGTGAAGGGCTGGATGTGGTGGTGCGGTGCTAACCATTCCGAGTTGATGCAGCCGCCGTACTGCCACGGTATGATGGAGCGCGATCTGTCGTTGTTCACTCCCGATGATAAACCGAGACCGATAGCGCAAACGATGAAGGAAATGCGTGAATTGATCGAGTCGCTCCCCTTTGAGGAACTGCCGAAACGCGATGTTGATGCGGTGTGCGTGCTGACGTCCTCACAGGAAACGCGTCAAGAGCGCTGGAACTGTGCCTCCGCTTCCTTTGTGTTAGGTAAGCAGGCGGGTATTGAGGTATCCTTTGCCGTTGCCGACAACAAGGCAGAGGTTGTTTCCATTCCGGATTCCGATCTGTATATTCTGCCCTGCATTGCCGGCTGGGAGGTTATGAATCAGTACGCATTCAAAAAGGTCTATGAAAAAGTCGCTGACGGTGCCACCCTCTACATTTCGTACAACGGCGGTGATTTCTTCCATTTTGAGGAGTATACCGGTCTTCGCTCGAACGGTATCGTGCGCTCGCGCACAAGCCATACGGCATCCTTTGAATTCGGTGACGTAGAGTATAAGTGCGAGCAGGAACTCTTGGTGGAATCGGTTGGCGCTGAGCCGCTCGTTTACAACGAGGAGGGCAACATTGTCATGTCGCGTTTCCGTTACGGCAAAGGATGGGTGTATTTCCTTAACATGCCGTTAGAACTGACGCTTGCCGAAACCTACGGAGCCTACGCAGAGGACTATTATAAAATCTATAAATTCTTTACCGATAAGATCTTGGCAAAGAAGCTCGTGACCACCCCGCATCCCGACCTCAGTGTGACACAGCACAAGGTGGATGACTCGCGCTATGTCATTGCGGCGGTGAACTATTCCGATAAGGATCTGAACGGTAACTTCACGGTTGCCGACGGATGGAAGTTAACACCTATCGCCGGCTCAACCGATTGTGTCGGTCACTGCAATGCGACTTTCTATTACGCAGATAAACTGTAACACAAAAAAGCACCGAGCATCGCTCGGTGCTTTTGCTATGCAAAATTATTTACTCGTGCTTCCCAATCCGCCGTGGCGTTCTGTAGCGACGTCGTCGTCCTCGGTGATGCCGTATTCTACAAACACACCTTGCGCAAACGCTGCACCGGCGGGAAGATCGACGATTTTCCCTTCTCGGGAATCGTTGGTGAGTTTGATAAGAATGTGCCCCTCGTTATCGGCACCGTAATAATCGCTGTCGATGATGCCGACGGTGTTATTAAGCTGCAAGCGGAACTTAAACCCCAAACCGCTGCGCGGGTAGATCTTCAATACCCATCCCTCCTCAATGCGCGCACGCACACCGGTTGGTACTTTAACCGACTCACCCGGTTCTAAACGAATGGCACAGGGGAGATAAAAGTCGTACCCTGCGGATCCTGCCGTTGCGCGGCGGGGCAACGCCGGCAAGGCGGGAACTTCGGTCGTACCGAAGCAATCCTCAAAATCAATGGCAAACTGTTTTTCGGAAACGGATTCAAATTTGGCAATGCGTTTCATGACAAAAACCTCCAACTGGACAAATTTTTATAAATACGCTATACTGAACAAAAAAGGGGGGAGAGAAATGGTTCTTATTGCGGTATCCGTCTCGGATGCGCCGTGTGCCACGGAGGTCTTGTCCGAAGCACGCCTGCAAAAAGCGGCAGAATTGAAACAACCGGAGGATCAAGCACGTAGTTTGTGTGCGGGTTTAGCGTTAGATGCTTGCTTGCGCACCGTTGGTCTGCGTGAACGGGACGTGACGGTCAAAACCGATGAACATGGCAAACCGTTTTTCGCCGATCACCCCGAATGGTATTTCAGCCTTTCGCATAGCGGAGAATGGGCGGTGTGTGCGTTGGACGATGCGCCTATTGGCGTCGATCTTGAACAACATCGTCTTCTTAATACACAGCGTTTGGCGGCGCGGTATCTCGGTATCACCACACCGCTGACTTCGAACGAATTTTTCTCTCATTGGACTCGAAAAGAAAGTTACTTAAAAGCCGTTGGTGTCGGACTGTCGGGGTTGCATACGGTACCCGATGACAACTGGCACTTTCAGGAATACTCGTTGGCGGGGTATTCGCTGACCGTATGTAGTCAAAAAGCGATATTTACTCCGTCGCTTTCGGTTTTTTCTTACGACGATACCGTTCTTCCTCGCTGAAAATACAACCGCAATATTTTTGCATATAAAAGCCGCTGTCCCGCGCAATTTGTTGACCTTCCTTAAAGGTCGGGCGAAAATCCCGATACAAGAAGGTCACGCCGTGGGCGGCGGCTGCTTGTTTGGCAACCGCTACGATTAACTCATGATTTTGATAGGGGCTGATGAGCAAGGTGGTGGTAAAGGATTCAAACCCCCGCTCGGCGGCAAGACGCGCCGTTTCCTCCAACCGCAGACGATAGCAGGTTTCGCACCGATCGTCGAAGCTGTTGCCCACAGCCTGCAAAAACGGTCGCAGACCGTACTCGTTATTGACGATCAGCGGCAAGTGAATCGCTTTTGCGTATTCTTCCAAAGTGGTTTTGCGACTGCGGTATTCGGTGTATGGATGAATGTTGGGATTGTACCAATACCCCGTAGGCTCAATACCCTCATCCCGCAAGGTTTCGATACACCGAACGGAGCAGGGGGCACAGCAGATGTGCAGTAAAGTAGACGACATTGTTATCAACTCCGTTTTTCAGTATAGCATATTCTTTTTGTAAAAAAAAGTACCTGCCAGGATTTTTCATGGTAATGCGGTTGCTTTTTGGTCGTAATTATGCTATTCTTGTCGAGAGATAATAGGGAAGGAAGCGAAAGCGATATGGATGAACGTAACACAGCATTAGCCGTAGAAGAAAAAGAAGAGCAGTTGCCGGTAGCGGAGCAACCGTTATCGGAAAGCGCGGTCGTTCATCCCGCAAAGGCGGCGAGAAAGCAGCGCTTTCTTGGACGAAAATTTTTAATTTATTTGGGTGTGCTGCTCGTTTTAGCCGTGGCGGCTTTGCTTTACGTTTACCACGTCTTGTCGTGGTACGAATCCTCTCAACCGCAAAATGTGGCGCAATCCTATATGCAGAAAGTACAAAAAGCCGCCAAAAAAGGGCAACTGGAAACGTTGGTTTCTTTGGAGGAACTGGATGCGGATACCCTCTCTCAGTACATGGCTTCGCTCGCAAGCGGAGAGGTATCGTGTCAAGAGTCTGAGGTTGACGATTCGGGTGACGAAACGCTCGTCTTTACAGCCTTGTGTAACGGCTACCAAATGGGAGAGGTTCGGCTGACTTATGCGGGGCAAAAAACGAAACTAGGTATTTTTACGGCGGACTTGTGGGAGGTATCCTCGTGCAAGGTTACTCCGTATCGGTTTGAAATAGAGTTACCGGTAACGCTGAAAGTCACGGAAAACGGCGCGACTGTGAACGGTACGTTGTCCGAGGATGGACAAACCGTGCGGTATGCGCTCGTATCGTCGGTGTTGCCGAAGGTGACGTTGACCGATCTTTTCGGCAATACAGTACCTTACGATTTAGCGTTGTATGAGAGCGGTCGCCTTTTTGAGTATACCGTCGTCAACGTTCCTTCTAACTATACCGTGAAGCATAATGGAGAAAAGTTGCCGCTTTCTGCCGCGGTATTGACCGAACTGGATGAGTATCAATACTTGTATGCGTATAATGAGGATGTCCCGAAGAAAGCCACGTATCTTCTGTGTGCGCTTTCGGGAACGGTAGACGTGTCGGTGTACGATAATTTGGGTTCTCGTGTAGATATTGCTGATCAAAAAGAAACGATTTCAATTGAAGGACAGGTCGCCACAAACACCATGCCCGCCATCATTCAAAACGCCCCCGATCCGTTGGAAGCGGCAAAACTGTGGAGTCTTTTTATGACGCGGGATCTGACGGGACAGCAATACGGCTTTTATCAATTGGCAGAGCACATTATCGACGGGTCGTATTTGTATGATGTGGCATGGAAATGGGCAACAGGTGTGGACATTACGTTTACCAGCGCTCACAGGCTGCGCACCCCACCTTTCCAAGTGGCTGAGGTGACTAATTTTATCGCTTACGGTGACAAAGCGTTTTCCTGTGACATTTTGCTGGAAAAAGACTTGGTGCTGTATGGCACTACCTTCGTGAAAGATACGATGCACAGCACCTTTTATTTTGTGTATTACGATGATACGGATAACGGAAAAGACGATCCGCATTGGGCGATTGCCGATAAGCACGATATCGCCGTGACGGAGTAAGGGGGATACACGTGGCAAAGCATGTCAGTAAAGCACCTGCTTCCACCGGCTTTAAGGCTGTCGGGTTGTGGGTCGCCAGAGGTTTTGTTGTTTTAGTTGCCTTTATTGTTGCTTTGGCGATCACACTCTTGTTATCGCTGAATATGATTTGCGGAGATACTTCTCCCAAAGCAAAACAGACCTTTGTAACGACCATTTTGGAAACAGGTCAGCTTAAATTTTTGGCGTCGTGGTTTTTGTCACCTGAGGAGATCCAAAGCGTGGTGGATTCCAATTCCATGGAACAGATGGACGATGCCGTGAATTCTGATTTGGTTGATATTAACGGTGCCCAAACCGAGGGCGAGGACGTTGAGATCATTAAGATTCCCGGAAGGAATTTTGAAGCGACGCTGATGAAAGTAAAAGATCCTTCTCGCATTAGTTTGGCTTCTATTTATCCATGGCGCGACAAAGGCGTGACATTGGACGAACTTGTTACCTCCAACGGGGCGGTTGCGGGTATCAACGGCGGTTTGTACGCTTCCGACAACAATACCGGCGGCAGACCGTACGGTGTGGTCGTTTCCAACGGTGAGATTCAGCTTAACGAACCGAGTCGATTTAAGGGACTTGTGTTGATCGGTTTTACGGAGGATCATTTGCTCGAAATCGTCAGTGTAGACGGTATGTCCGCAGCAGAGGTCGAGCAACTGATTGCGGAAAAGAAAATTCGCGATGCCGTAACATTCCAAGAGGAAAGCAGCGACGTCAATAACCACTTCGTGCAGTTGGTTATTAACGGCAAACCGCGTGGTATGAACGGTATGGGCAGCGGCTTGAATCCCCGCACCGCGATCGGGCAATGCGCTGACGGTTCCGTGCTGTTGCTTGTGACGGACGGCAGGGGCAAGTCCGGCCATTTGGGCGCATCGGCTTCCGATTTGATCGATATTATGATGGAGTATGGTGCCGTGAACGCCGCTAACTTGGACGGCGGAAGTTCTTCTTGTATGTACTATGAGGACGAGTACCTTATGACGAGTGTCACGTTTTATTACTCCAACGATTCGTGGAGAATGCCGGTTGCTTTCATTGTGAAATAACGTAACAAGCAGAGGATACGCGTTATCTTCTGCTTGTTTTTTGAAATAATATCATAAGAGCAAAATTATCACTTTACAGAACGATAAGTTTATAGTAAAATATATGGAGAATGAAAGAGGAAATGAGTGTGTCGTCATGAATCCGAAGTATAAACGCGTATTACTCAAACTCAGTGGCGAAGCCTTGTCCGGTGAACAGGGGCACGGCTTGGATTTTGAAACGGTTAGCCGCGTTTGCGAGGCGGTTAAGAAATGTGTTGATGCAGGCGCTCAAATTGCGATTGTTGTCGGCGGCGGTAACTTCTGGCGCGGCCGTTCCAGCGGCAAGATGGATCGCACGCGTGCAGACCATATGGGGATGTTGGCTACTACCATCAATTCCTTGGCGCTTGCCGATTCGTTGGAGCAGCTCGGCTGTGAGGTGCGTGTGCAGACGGCGATCGCCATGAACGAGATCGCTGAGCCGTATATTCGCAACCGTGCGGTACGTCATTTGGAAAAAGGTCGTGTCGTGATATTCGGTTGCGGTACGGGTAATCCGTTCTTCTCCACCGATACCGCGTCGGCGTTGCGCGCGTTGGAGATCGATGCGGATATCATTTTCAAAGCCAGCATGGTTGACGGTGTGTATGATAGCGATCCGAAGAAAAACCCGAACGCCGTGAAGTACGATACGTTGACCTTTATGGACGTCCTCAACCGCGATTTGAAGGTTATGGATTCCACGGCAGCAAGCCTTTGCAACGACAACCGGTTGCCCATTTTGGTGTTCAATATGGAGCAACCCGAAAATATCGTGCGTGCCATTGCCGGTGAGAACGTCGGTACGGTCGTACATTCCTAAGGAGGAACAATTATGGAAGCGATTTTTACCAAAGCCCAAGAAAAAATGGATAAGACCATCAATGCGTTGCTGAATGAATACAGCACGATCCGAGCAGGCCGCGCAAACCCGGCAGTTCTTGATCGCATTATGGTAGAATATTACGGAACGCCCACGCCCATCAATCAGATGGCGGCGATCTCGGTTCCCGAGCCGCGCACCATTTTGATTGCACCGTGGGATAAAAACTCCTTGCGCGATATCGAAAAGGCGATTTTGACCTCGGATCTTGGTCTGAACCCGCAAAACGACGGCAGCTCGCTGCGACTGAATTTCCCGCCACTGACCGAGGAACGCCGCAAGGAGCTTGTTAAGGGCGTGTATAAGTATGCGGAGGATTCCAAGGTTGCGATCCGTTCGATTCGTCGCGATTCGTTGGAAAAACTCAAAGATATGAAGAAAAAGTCCGAGATTACCGAGGACGATTACAAAAATGCAGAAAAGAAGATGCAGGATATCACCGATAAATTCTGCAAAGAGATTGATGGAATCGCTGCAAAAAAAGACAAGGAAATCATGGAAATTTAAGCGTACTGTGACCGGCGGAACATAGCTCTCCACCGGTCACTTGCTTGATGAAAGAAGGGTAGCGGTATGGCGCTGTTTTCATCCAAATTCAAACACAACGAGGAGCCGACGGCAGTACCTGCGCACATCGGTATTATCATGGACGGCAACGGCCGTTGGGCAAAAAAACGCGGTTTGCCGCGTCAGGCGGGTCACGTGACCGGCGCCAAAGTGTTCCGCACCATCGCCAAGCATTGTGAAAAGCGTGGCATTAAGGTTGCTACTTTTTACACGTTTTCTACCGAAAACTGGAAACGCCCGCGAGAAGAAGTCGATGCGATCATGAACTTGTTGCGTGAATATCTCAAAGAGTCTCTTGCGGATTTCAAAAAAGAAAATATTCGTACGTGTTTCATTGGTGATCGCACGGTGTTGGCTGAGGATATACAGGAACTTATGCGCGAAGCGGAGGAAGCCACCGCAAACAAGACCGGTATGATTCTCAACATTGCCATTAATTACGGCGGTCGCGCGGAACTGACAACTGCCATGCGTGCGATTGCCGAAAAGGTGCAAAGCGGTAGTCTTACTCCTGAGGAAATAGACGAAGCGTGTATTGAACAGCATCTCTATACCGCGGGTCAGCCGGAAGTGGATCTGATCTTGCGTCCCAGCGGAGAGTATCGTTTATCAAACTTCCTCATCTGGCAATGTGCGTATGCCGAATATGTATTTAATGACATTTTGTGGCCTGAATTTACCACAAAGGATCTGGATCGTGCGCTGGCAGTATATGCCGGTCGTCACCGTCGCTTCGGCGGGGTATAGCCAAAGCGTTGAAAGCCGAATCAGCCCAAAAGGGCGGGCTTCGGTGCTTTTTGGCTTTTCGTCGCAAGCAGGCGGTTTGGATTAACGAGTATTTTAACGATGTCACAACAGAAAATTCACCTTTCAAAATCCGATTCGGGTTTGAATGTTTTGGCTAATAAAGGATGTGAAAGCAATGAAAACACGTTTGATTACGGGTGGTATTTCTGCCGCTCTGTTTTTGATCGTCTTGTTTATTCCGTGGAGCGTTGCACTGACGATCGCCACGTCGCTTATTTGCGGGTTGGCCGTTTGTGAGATTTTAAGCGTTACCAAGGTCGTTCAGCATCGCGGTTTGGAGACCGCGGCGATCGTTTTTGCTGTCGTTGCGCCGTTTTTCGGTCGCATGAACGGCGGATGGGTTTTCGTGGTGTGTTTGCTGTACGTGCTCGCTTTGGTTCTCTTGACCCTTCGGTATCACGAATCGGTGTCCATCGATAAGGTCGGTATCGTTTTCCTGCTTTCGGTGTTAGTGTCGATTTCGCTGTCGTGTCTTTCGTATTTGCGCACGACCGCTGAACGGGACAGCGACGGCTTGTTTTACGTCTTCTTAGCTCTTTTGATGGCATGGATGACGGACACCGGTGCATACTTTGTCGGAACCTTTTTCGGCAAGCATAAGCTGTGCCCCCGTATTTCTCCGAAAAAGACGGTGGAGGGCTTGTTCGGCGGCATTGCCGTTTCGATCGTTATCAGCCTGCTTGCGGGCTTCGTGTACGAGAGTGCGGTGCTTAAAGGGACAGCGCACGTGTCGTACGGCGAGATCTTTGTGTTGGCGTTGATTTGTGCACCGCTGTCGGTGGTGGGAGATCTGTTTGCCTCGATTATCAAGCGACGCTGCGGTGTAAAGGATTTCGGCAAGCTGTTTCCCGGTCACGGCGGCGTGATGGACCGTTTTGATTCGCTGTTGTTCGTGCTGCCCACCGTGTCGCTGGCGGTGCGTTTGTTCCCGCTCGTCTATTAATTCAGATCGGAGTGTCACCTTATGACAAAACGCTTGGTAATACTCGGTTCAACCGGTTCCATCGGCACGCAAAGCTTGGACGTAGCGGCAAGGCGTGGCTATACCGTTACAGCGCTTGCTGCCCATTCCAACGCACAGTTGATGGAAGACCAGATTCGCCGTTTTCGCCCGACCATGGCCGCCATGTATGACGAGGCGGCAGCACGCGACTTGCGTGAGCGAGTGCGGGATTTGAATATACCGATTTTGTCCGGTATGGATGGCTTGTGTACGCTTGCGCAGTTGCCGGATGTGGATATCGTGCTCAACTCGGTAGTCGGCATGGTAGGCTTGCTTCCGACGCTGCACGCGTTGCGTGCCGGTCACGACGTAGCACTCGCCAACAAAGAAACGTTGGTTGCCGGCGGTGAATTGGTGATGCGCGCAGCGCGCGAACATCATGTGCGTATTTTGCCGGTGGACAGTGAGCATTCTGCTATTTTTCAGTGTTTGCAAGGTACTTCGGCGGGTGCGTGGGCACCGCCTGCGCTCTCGTCTGAATTAGGGCTTTCCCGCGTGATCTTAACCGCTTCCGGCGGTCCGTTTTTTGGCAAGAGTGCGGAGGAGTTGCGCTGTGTAACAGTGGAGGATGCTTTGCGGCATCCGAATTGGAGCATGGGGCAGAAGATAACGGTCGACTCGGCTACGATGATGAACAAAGGTCTTGAACTAATCGAAGCAAAATGGTTATTTGATATTGCACCGGAGAATATAGATGTTGTGGTGCATCGGGAAAGCATCATTCATTCGCTGATTGAATTTACCGATCGTTCGGTGCTCGCACAACTGGGGGTGCCGGATATGCGGATTCCCATTCAGTATGCGTTGACGTGGCCGCTTCGCGGGGAGCCGCCGGTGCGTCGGTTAGATCTTGCCGAGATCGGTAAACTGACCTTTTACAAGCCTGATCATGAGGCGTTCCCTGCGATTGAGTTGTGCCGTACTGCCATCGAAAAGGGAGGCGCATATCCGGCCGCAGTCAATGCCGCTAACGAGCAGGCGAATTTGCTGTTTCGTGAAGGAAAGATCTCGTTTTGTGCTATTAGCGAGTTGGTCGCCGAGACACTTTCTCGCTCATTGCCTGCTGTTTCTACCGTGGAAGACATTTTGGCGGTTGATGCCGAGTGTCGCCGTACTATTATCGACCGAGGGTGATCGTTATCACAACTGTATTACTGTATATTTTCCGCTTGCTCGCTGCGGTGATCGTGTTTGGCTTGATCGTGGTCATTCACGAATGGGGGCATTTTATCGTCGCCAAACTCACCGGCGTGCAGGTGAATGAATTTGCCATTGGCATGGGCCCAAAGCTGTTTGGTTGGGGAAAAGGGGAAACCCGGTATTCCGTGCGCCTTTTGCCGATCGGCGGCTATTGCGCCATGGAGGGCGAGGATGCTGCCGGCGGCGGTGAGGTGAAACTCGGTGAAACCGATACCGTTGCCGATAATCCCCGTGCGTTTTACCGAAAAAAAGTATGGCAACGTATGCTCATCACGGTGGCGGGCGCCACGATGAATATCGTGTTGGGCTTTATTTTGCTGTTGGTGTATTTTGGCGCGTGCACCCTACCGTCAAACGATGGCAACGCCTACTATGCCGGTACCACCATTTCGTGGCAGGAAGAAGGCGCACAGAGCTTTGAAAGCGGTCTGCGCCCGGGTGATACCCTGCTTACGATCGACGGCAAGCGAGTCTTTACCGTGTTTGATATTCAATCGCTGTTGCAAGACAGCGATGACGGAACGTTTGAAATGCAGGTTCGCCGCGACGGCGAGGTGGTAACCTTGCCCGCCGTGAATTTCCAACGTGACTATCATGAAGAAAGCGGCAGTTATATTTTACAGTATGATTTCAAGGTCAATGCTATCCCGCAGACAGTTGGTTCCACCATCACACAAGCTGCCAAAACCGAGTGTAGTGTGGCGGTGATGGTATGGCGCAGTTTGGGCGGTTTGCTTACCGGTAAATACGGACTTAACGAGTTGTCAGGTCCGGTGGGGACGGTGGATGTTATCGGTGATACGGTTGCCGATGCGATCACGGCCGAACAATGGCAGGCGGGGCTCGGCAGTGTGCTGATGTTAGTTGTGCTGTTGACCGTCAACGTTGGTATTTTCAACCTACTTCCCGTTCCGGCATTGGACGGCGGCAGATTGCTCTTTTTGATTTGGGAGGGGCTCACACGCAAACCTGTTCCGCAAAAGTACGAGGCAATTGTGCACGCGGTGGGACTTGTGCTGTTACTGCTTCTTATTATCGTGGTTACATTCAGCGATATTTTGAAATTTTTCTAAGTGAGGTGAAGGCAATGCAACGTCGTCATTCCAAACAGGTTTCGGTCGGCGGTGTGCTGATCGGCGGTGATGCGCCGATCTCCGTACAGTCGATGGGGAATATCCCCTCTACCGACGTAGAAAGAACCGTTCGACAGGCACAAGCACTCTGCGAAGCGGGGTGTGATATTTTGCGCATTGCCATTCCCGATAAAACAGCCGTGCGCTTGATCGATGCGATCAAATCCGCGGTGGACATCCCGCTGGTTGCGGATATTCATTTTGATTATCAGTTGGCGCTGGAATCGGTGGCGGCAGGCATTGATAAGATTCGTATCAATCCCGGTAATATCGGCGATGAGGATCGTGTCAAAGCAGTTGCCGACGCGTGCCGAGGACGGGGGATCCCGATTCGTATCGGTGTCAATTCCGGCTCGTTGGAAAAAGAGATTTTGGCAAAATACGGTCATCCGTCAGCCGAGGCGATGCGTGACAGTGCGTTGTACCACGCGTCCTTGCTTGAAAAATTTGATTTTACGGATATCGTTCTCTCCATCAAATCCTCTCACGTGGATACGATGGTAAAAGCATACGAGCTGACCGCCGCCGCTTGCCCGTACCCCTTGCATTTGGGTGTTACCGAGGCGGGTACCGAGCGTATGGGGTTGATTAAATCTGCCGCGGGTATCGGTTCGCTGCTGCTTGGCGGTATCGGCGATACCATTCGCGTATCGCTCACAGCAGATCCCGTGCGCGAGGTAGAAGCGGGTATTGATATTCTCAAAGCGTTAGGGCTTCGCCAAAACGAACCGACCCTTATTTCTTGCCCGACTTGCGGCAGAACGCGCGTGGATCTCATCGGCATGGCCAACGAGGTCGAACGGCATTTGCGCCGCATTCATAAGCCGGTAACGGTTGCCGTGATGGGATGTATCGTTAACGGCCCCGGCGAAGCAAAGGAAGCCGACATCGGGATTGCCGGCGGCGACGGTAAGGTTGCCGTTTTCAAAAAAGGACAAGTTATTCGCACTGTCCCCGAAGAGGACGCGGTTGCGGTGTTGATTGAAGAATTGGAGTCGTTATGAGTCAGACAGAGGTACAACAGGTATTTTCCGCTTACATAACCGACGGGGAACTGCTTTCGCAGTTTGCCGGCGCCACCGTGGAATCTCTCGAAGTCAATCGCAGGGATTCTTTTCTGCGCACGCATATCCGCACGACGACGTTCGTGCCGTTCGAAACGGTGGCGTTACTGGAACAAGCACTGCAAAAAGGACTGTGCATGAACGCCGTTGAGGTGTTGCCACGGTATCCGGAAGACAGCCTTTCTGTCGATTGTTTTTCGACGGTTATTGAGTTTTTACGCCGTCGTTCGGTGAGTGTGAACGGTACCTTCAACGATGCCGCTTGCACGGCTACCGATGATGGTTGGCGCATCTCTTTGAATAGTGCACGTTTGGACGTGTTGCTCTCCACCCATACCGATCGGATGCTCCGTGACCTGATTGCGGAACTGTTCGGCAAATCGATCGCGATCGACTTTGAGGGTATCGATGGTGTGGACGAGCAGTATGAGGCGTTACTTCGTCAAGCACAAGAGGAGGCGGAAGCCGCCGCTCGCCGCGCAGCAGAATACGAAAAGCAGCGGGCGCAAGACGTCAAAAGCGGACAGACCGTCAAACCGCTTGCCCCGTCCGACCCGACTGTGGCACCTGAAAACGGCTTGCCCGTGTATTTAGAAACCGCTCGTTCGGTTTTCGGTCCGATTCCGCAAGGTACACCTATTCCGTTGAACCGCTTGCAGGAAGGGGATACCGCGACCGTTTGGGGCGAAGTGTTTGGCTATGAAACGCGTGCGTTTAAGGAAGGTACGCGTATTCGTCATACATTTTATATTTCCGACCGCACCAATTCGATTTCGGTTATTTTATGGACGGATACCCGCCGCGACAAAGAAAAACTGGAAGCCATGGAATCGGTCAAAAACGGCACGTGTGTGTTGCTCAGCGGGTTATATGAATACGATCCGTTTGCCAAGGGGAATGTGATGGTGCCCAAATCCTTGGCGCTTGTCAGCAAATATCAAAAGCAGGATACCGCCGAGGTTAAGCGTGTGGAACTGCACTTGCATACCAAAATGTCAGCAATGGACGCGGTTTCGGATGCCGAGGCGCTGATTATGCGCGCCGCCGAATGGGGACATCCTGCTGTCGCGATCACCGACCACGGTGTTGCACAGGCATTCCCCGATGCAATGAAAGCGGTGGGGAAAGCGCGCAAAGCGGGGCACGATATCAAAGTGCTTTACGGTGTGGAAGCGTATTACGTCAATGAAGCACGTGCACTTGACGAAGACGGCACACCAATGCCCAGTGGTAAGGATGCCAAACGGTATCATCAACTGATACTTGCCAAAAACCAAATCGGTTTGAAGAATCTGTATAAACTGATCTCATTCTCGCATTTGGATAACTATTACAAGCGCCCTCGCATTTGCAAGGATAAGCTTATCGAATTGCGCGAAGGGTTGCTTATCGGCAGTGCGTGCGAACAGGGTGAACTGTTCCAGGCGATCCTTGAAAACCGCCCGTGGGAGAACTTGTGCGAGATTGCCCGCTTCTATGACTTTTTAGAGGTGCAACCGATTGGCAACAACAACTTTATGTTGCGAAACGGTATGGCACAAAACGAAGAACAGTTGCGCGAATTTAACCGCACGGTGATTCGTTTGGGTGAAGAGCTGGGCATTCCCGTGTGTGCGACCGGCGACGTGCATTTTATGGACCCCGAAGATGAGGTCTACCGCCGTATTTTGCAGGCGGGACAAGGCTATGCCGATGCCGATATGCAAGCCCCGCTGTATCTGCGCACGACAGAGGAAATGCTCGGGGAGTTCTCCTATCTGACGCCCGAAAAGGCGTACGAAGTCGTTGTGGAGAATCCGCGCCGTATTGCCGAAAGTATTGACGATCTGTTGCCGATCCCGAAAGGCAATTATCCGCCGCATATTGACGGCGCCGAGGATCAATTGCGCGAGATCACGTGGAATCGTGCCCGTGAACTGTATGGTGATCCTGTCCCACAACTGGTAGCAGATCGCTTGGAAAAGGAACTGAATTCCATCATTAACAACGGGTTTGCCGTTATGTATATGATCGCGCAAAAGTTGGTGCAGGATTCGGTGGAACACGGTTATTTGGTCGGTTCTCGTGGATCGGTCGGCTCGTCTTTTGCGGCAAGTATGGCGGGTATTTCGGAAGTTAACCCCTTGCCGCCGCATTATCGTTGCCCCAAGTGTAAACATTCCGAATTTATCACCGACGGTTCGTATGGTTCCGGTTTCGATTTGCCGGATAAAAATTGCCCGAATTGCGGCACACCCTATGCCCGTGACGGTCATGAGATCCCGTTTGAAACGTTCCTTGGCTTTAAAGGTGATAAACAACCGGATATCGACTTAAACTTCGCCAGTGAATATCAGTCCAACGCGCATAAATATACGGTTGAGTTGTTCGGCAGCAGTCACGTTTTCAAAGCCGGTACCATTTCCACCGTGGCGGATAAGACGGCGTACGGCTATGTCAAAAAGTATGCCGAAGAACGTGGCCTTGCGCTTAGTGAAGCGGAGGTCGCACGCCTGGCAACCGGCTGTACCGGTATCAAACGCACGACCGGTCAGCATCCCGGCGGTATGGTCGTTGTGCCGAGCGAATATGTGATTGAAGATTTCTGCCCCGCGCAGCATCCTGCCGATGATGCCGGTTCGGATATCATCACCACGCATTTTGATTTCCATTCCATTCATGATACGATCTTAAAACTGGATAACCTTGGTCACGTGATTCCGACGATCTATAAATATTTGGAAGAATACACCGGCATTAACGTTATGGACGTTCCGATGTCCGATCCCGAGGTATATAAACTCTTCACCTCGCCTGAACCGCTTGGCGTTACTCCCGAGGATATTGATTGCGAAACCGGCACCTTGTCCATTCCCGAAATGGGTACCGGCTTTGTGCGGCAGATGCTCCTTGATTGTCGACCGACAAAATTTGCCGATCTGTTGCAGATTTCCGGTTTGTCCCATGGTACAGACGTGTGGCTGGGTAACGCACAGGAACTCATTAAAAACGGTACTTGCACCATTTCCGAAGTTATTGGTACGCGTGATAACATTATGACGTATCTGATGCACAAAGGCTTGGAGCCGGATATGGCGTTCAAGATTATGGAGATCGTGCGCAAAGGTAATGCATCAAAACTGCTTACAGACGAGCATTTTTCCGCTATGAAGGAACACGGTGTTCCGCAGTGGTATATTGATTCTTGCCTTAAAATCAAGTATATGTTCCCGAAAGCGCACGCCGCAGCATACTGTATTGCGGCATTGCGCGTGGCGTGGTATAAGGTGCATCGTCCCGCGGCATATTATGCTGCGTATTTCACCGGTCGCGGTGAAGATTTTGATGCAGAACCGGTACAGGCGGGCAAGGATACCGTCAAGCGTTTGATGGATACGTTGCGCATGAAGGATAAAAAGGAAGCGACCGCGAAAGATCAGTCACAAGCGGAAACTCTGCACGTGATCTATGAAGCGATGCAACGCGGCGTGGAATTTTTACCGGTTGATTTGTATAAATCTCATTCGTACAAATTCCTGATGGAAGACGGCAAGATCCGTATGCCGTTCACCGCCGTTAAAGGTCTTGGTAATGCTGCCGCCGAATCACTGATGAAGGCGAAAGATGACGGCGAATACATTTCCTGTGAGGAGATACAGGACCGAGCAGGTATCAGCAGTGCGGTCATTGAATCACTGCGTCAGCTCGGTGCGTTGGATGGCTTGCCGGAATCCAGCCAAATGTCATTTTTTTAACGGTGGTGAGACCGATGCTGACAAAAAATCAAATCATTGATCTGACTATAACGGCTATGAGTGCAGAAGGGAACGGCATTGGTCGCGCCGAAGACGGTATGACGGTCTTTGTACCGTTTACCGCTGTTGGTGACGTGATCCGTTGCCGCGTCGTCAAAGTGCAAAAAACGATGGCATTCGGCATTGTAGATGAACTCGTTACCCCTTCAAACGACCGCGCGGCACACGCCCCGTGTGCCGCTTTCGGCAAATGTGGTGGGTGCACGTATTGTCACGTTACCTACGATGCAGAATTGCAATACAAGTGGCAGCGTGTCGCGGATGCCCTCTCGCGGATCGGCGGATTGACGATCAAAGCGGAGCCGATCATCGGTTGTGCCTCGCCGAAACGCTATCGCAATAAAGCACAGTATCCGGTAGCTGCGGGGGAGAACGGTGCAAAAATCGGTTTTTATGCCGCCAGAAGCCACCGCATCATCGATCAGCGGGACTGCTTGTTGCAACCGGAATGTTTTGCGACTGTTCTGCAAGTGATTGACGCGTGGATTAAGACCGCTAATGTGTCATTATACGACGAAACGACCAACGCGGGATTGTTGCGCCACGTTTACATTCGCCAAGGTGCGGTGAGTGGGGAACTTATGGTGTGTCTGGTGTGTACCTCGGGTAAGCTGCCGCAGACAGAGTGGCTGGTTGATTCTTTGAAGCAGGCATTGCCAAACCTATCGTCGGTCATGGTTAATCTTAATCGCCGCGATACGAACGTGGTGCTTGGCGACACGTCGTTTGTGTTATACGGTAACGCGTATATCACCGATACGTTGTGCGGCATGACTTTCCGGTTGTCACCGCTATCTTTTTACCAGGTGAACCGTGACCAAGCGGAACTTTTGTATCAAAAAGCCGCTGAGGAAGCGGCGTTGACCGGTACTGAAACCGTACTTGATCTGTATTGCGGCACCGGAACCATCGGTTTGTCGATGGCAGATAAAGCAAAGTCGCTGATTGGTGTTGAAATTGTTGAAGCGGCGGTAGCGGATGCCCGCTTGAACGCGCAGGCAAATGGTGTCACAAATGCGCGCTTTATTACGGCGGATGCCGCGAAAGCCGCTGTGCAGTTGGAACGCGAGGGGATCCGTCCCGACGTGGTGATCGTGGATCCGCCGCGCAAAGGGTGCGATGAAACGCTGATCGATGCGGTCAGCCGCATGGCACCCGATCGGATCGTCTACGTATCCTGCGATCCTGCCACGCTTGCCCGCGACTTAAAACGGTTTTCGGAGCGGGGGTATCAGACGGTGCGTGTAACTCCGGTGGATATGTTTCCGCGAACGGCACACGTTGAAACGGTAGCCGCCTTAAAGCGAACGATAAATTCATAAACAAAAAATGCTATGAGCAATGTTGCTCATAGCATTTTTTACTCTATTGAACATTTATTTTTTTATAACTTTTTTGCACCACGTGCGCTTGTTGCATTTGGGGCACTTTAAGTGACGAGTTGTTCCTCTATGCATCGCCCATAATGCTTCTGAGTAGGTAGGTATGATTTCGTGACCGCAATTCTTGCACTTGTAAGCACCTACGCTCACTTCAAGCTTTAAGGCAAAGAAACACGGTATCAAAAACACAACGGAAAGAACAAGAATGGTGACAAGCTGCCACACCCCTTCGGGAATGAAAAACGCAGCAATAAAGAGACCTGCAAATAGGGCTGTCATACTTATAACCATAATTACCCACATTGAAGTCCAAATTGTTTTATTTTTTCGTTCCATTTCTTTTGCCATTTCAAGCAGAAGCTGTTCGTTTTTCTGATTGTTATTTTCCATATTGATTTTCTCCCCACTTAACAATTCGTTTACACTGATACAAAGAATATCACATAATTCAAGCATAATAGAGGAATCGGGCATCGCTCTGCCGGTTTCCCATTTGGATATAGCGCGATCGGTGATATTTAATTTCTCCGCCAGTTGCGCTTGTGTTAAGTTGACTTGTTTACGACACTCGGAAATAAATTTTCCGATTTTCACTTGATCCATAATGTGACTCCTTTCACATTCAGTATAGAGGATGAAAATTGAAAAATACACATACCGTTGGTTGAGTCTACATACTTTTTAGAATATCGAATGCTTGTTGTTGCAGAAGGTTTAATTTTTTGTTTTTGTGAATCACGATATAGTCGGTACGAATCGCGTCCAGACCTTCTACCGCAATTTGTTTGAGTTCGTTTTGTTCAAGTTGTTCGCGTACCACGCTGTCCGGCAAAAAGGCAATGCCGAGTTTTGACAGCGCAGCGGTGATGAGCACTTGATTGTTTACCGAATCAATCGTCGGACGTACGTTTAGATTGTGATCGTGAAGAAGTCGTTCCAGATAATCACGCGCTAAATTCCCTTGCTCGCGCAGCAAAAGGGGATACTTGACAAACTGTTTTAATTCAAGCGTGTCGGGGACGTCAAAGTCGCGGTGCGCGACTGCTACTAATTTTTCGTTTTTGAACGGTTGCGCTATCAAATACGGTGAGGTGATCTCGCCGTCCAAAATAGCAAAATCCAAGTTGCCGCGTTCAAGCTCGCGCTGGATGGCGATAGACGGCTTAATGAGGACACTCGGACGAATATTCAAACCGTTCTCGCGTAACAATTGCATAAAACGGGGGATAACGGTCTGACCCAACGTAAGAGCCGATCCGATGCGCACACGAGGGCTTTTGCCGCGTGATTCTGCCAGGTTTTCAAATTCCTCAAACTCGGCAAGAATTTCCTTGCCTTTCATGAAGAGTTCTTTGCCGATATCGGTGAGCACCAACCGCTGATTGATGCGTTCAAACAGCTCGACGTTGTACCGCTTTTCCATTTCTGCAATACAATGAGACACGGTCGGTTGCGCCATATATAATGCTTCCGCCGCACGTGTTACACTGTTGTGTTCGCAAACACTGACAAAGATCCGTAAATGCCGTATGGTCACAGTACTCCTCCAATCATGTCAAAATTGCTATAAACTTTATAAGATTATACTATTTTACTTATGATTTGTCAACTGATATACTTATAATGGAATAAGTTGGAGATTTTACAAATAAGGGGAGAGGCATATGCTGGATTTTTGGGCTCAAATGACCGCGAATCCGCTTCTGTTTATCGCCGTTGTGTTGACACTTGGTGTTATCTTAGTCAACGGCTGGACGGATGCGCCTAACGCGATCGCGACCTGCGTTGTGACGCGATGTATGCCTCCGAAGGCAGCTATCTTGATGGCGGCAGTCTTTAACTTTCTCGGTGTGTTTGTTATGACGATGGTGAATGCCACCGTTGCGGAAACCATCACGAAGATGGTGGATTTCGGCAGTAATCCCGATCAAGCAATCATTGCGCTCAGTGCCGCCTTGTTTGCGATCGTCTTGTGGGCGACTCTTGCGTGGGTCTTCGGTATTCCCACCAGTGAAAGCCACGCGTTGATCGCTGGTCTTACCGGTAGTGCGATCGCGCTGCACGGCAGTTTTGCGGGTGTTAACGGCAACGAATGGGTCAAGGTCGTGTACGGCATTGGCATTTCGGTGGTGCTCGGTTTCGGCATTGGCTGGCTGGTGTGTAAGGCTGTTACCGCCTTGTTTTATAAAGCAAACCGTCCCAAAACCGAACCCTTTTTCAGAGGTGCGCAGATCGCCGGCGCTGCTTCGATGGCATTTATGCACGGCGCGCAGGATGGTCAGAAGTTTATGGGCGTTATTCTCTTGTGCGTGTATATGTCGCAAGGGCAGGGGCTTCCGAGCGACTTGGACATCGTTGGCGATTATATGTGGCTGATGGTTGTCTGTTCCGCGGTGATGGCACTCGGTACCGCGATGGGCGGTAAAAAGATCATCAAATCCGTCGGCATGGATATGGTAAAACTCGAAAAATACCAAGGTTTCTCGGCGGATATTGCCGGTGCCTTGTCGCTGTTGGTCTGTTCGGTGTTTAGTTTGCCGGTTTCGACCACCCACGCTAAAACAATGTCCATCATGGGTGTTGGTGCTGTCAAACGCGTGTCGGCGATCAATTTCAGCGTGGTTAAAGAAATGGTACTTACGTGGGTGCTTACCTTCCCGGGTTGTGGTTTGGTAGGCTTCCTGATGACAAAACTGTTTATGATGATTTTCTGATAAGAAAGGATGTTTGAAAGATGGCGAAAGGCGATAAGTTCTATTTTGATAATTTCGTACAGAGCACGGCGTATTCACAAAAGGCTGCTGCATATCTGGTCGAATGTTTGGAAAACTACGATCACGAAAAGATGGAAAGTAAACTCAGCGCGATGCACGAAATTGAGCACAGTGCCGATGGTGTCAAGCACGAGATGTCCGCGGCGCTTGCCAAAGCCTTTGTGACACCGGTGGATCGCGAGGATTTGGATATGCTCAGCCATAAGCTGGACGACGTCACCGATCTTCTCGAGGAGATTTTGCAGCGGTTTTATATGTACGACATCAAGGCTGTGCAACCCGGTGCTATTGCGTTTGCCAAACAATTGGTAAAATCCTGTGACCTGCTTGGCGCGGTCATGCAGGAGTTTGAAAACTTCAAACGTTCCAAGAAGATACGTGAACTGGTTATCGCGCTCAACAGTGTTGAAGAAGAGTGCGATGAGCTGTTCATACATTCTATGCGCGATCTCACCGTCAACTTGAAGGATGTTTTGGAAACGGTTTCCTGGCGTAAAATTTACGAATGCTTTGAAGCGTGCGCGGATGCCTGTGAGCACGCAGCCGAGTGCGTTGGCTCGGTCATTATTAAAAATACTTAAAGGAAAGCATCATCCCATGCCGCATTCTTGGTTTGGGCTGATGCTCTTTTTGAAAACTGAGAAAGAAAAGGAGTAATAAAACATGACGATTTTCTCGATTTTTACACTGCTTGGCGGTTTGGCGTTTTTTCTGTATGGTATGAACGTCATGTCGGGTGGCTTGGAAAAATTAGCAGGCAGCCGTTTGGAAACCGCCCTCAAGCGCATGACGTCAAATGCGTTTGCCAGTTTGGCGCTTGGTGCGGGTATTACCATTGCCATTCAATCCTCGTCGGCACTGACGGTTATGCTCGTCGGCTTGGTGAACTCGGGAATCATGGATATCTCCCAAACGGTTGGCGTTATCATGGGTTCCAATATCGGCACCACGCTGACTGCCTGGATTTTGAGTCTTTCGGGCATTGATTCGAAAAACATCTTTATCAATCTGTTAAAACCGGAGAATTTCTCGCCCCTTATTGCGCTGGCGGGTATTCTACTTTCCATGCTTTCCAAAAAAGACTCCAAAAAGAGTATCGGTAATATCTGCTTGGGGTTTGCCGTCTTAATGTTCGGTATGGAACTGATGAAAGATTCGATGGCACCACTGGCGGACAGCCCCGAATTCGCGAGCATCCTGACGGCGTTTAATAATCCGGTGCTTGGTGTATTGGTCGGCGCTTTGTTTACGGGCATTATTCAAAGCTCAGCGGCTTCGGTTGGTATTTTGCAAGCGTTGTCACTGACCGGTGGTCTCAGTTATGGTATGGCGATCCCGATCATCATGGGTCAAAATATCGGCACGTGTGTGACAGCTCTTATTTCCAGTATTGGTGTCAGCAAAAATGCCAAAAAGGTTGCGGCGATCCACTTGTCCTTTAACATTATCGGTACAGCGCTTTGCTTGGTGCTGTTTTACGGCATTCATGCTATTTTCCCCTTTGAGTTTATTGATGCGAACGTCGAGCCTTGGGGCATTGCACTTGTGCATACGATCTTCAACGTGTTCGTCACCGTCGTTCTTATGCCGTTCTCTAAACAGCTTGTTAAACTGGCGAATATGCTCGTTCGCGGAAAAGACAAGACCGAACAGTGCCGTTTCTTGGACGAGCGTTTGTTGTCGACGCCTTCGTTTGCCGCTTCAGAATGCAACAACCTAACCGTTAAAATGGCGAATTTGGCTCAGTCCACATTGTTGTCTTCCATTGAGATGATCGAAAACTACGCTGAAAAAGAAGCGGATGCCATCCGTGATGCGGAGGATTACCTTGATCGCTACGAGGACGAGCTTGGCACCTATTTGGTAAAACTGTCCGGTAAAGAATTGTCCGATGCCGACAGTCGCAAGGTGTCGAAGCTCTTGCATACGATTGGTGATTTTGAACGGTTGGGCGACCATGCTCTCAATCTGTTGGACGGTGCTGAAGAGATCCACAGCAAACAGATTCATTTCTCCAACGATGCCCAGCGTGAACTCGGTGTTTTGTCTGCCGCGATTCGTGACATTATGGCATTGACCGTCGACGCGTTTGTTAACGACGATATCGAAAAGGCAAAACGCGTGGAACCGCTTGAGCAAATTATCGATCTGCTCAGTACGGACATCAAGGCGCGGCACATTGAGCGTCTGCGTGCCGGTGAATGCACCATCGAACTCGGTTTCATTTTGTCGGATATGCTGAACAACTATGAGCGTATTTCCGACCATTGCTCCAACATCGCGGTAGCGATTATCGAACTTGGTCACGACAGTTTCCAAACACACGAGTACCTCAACGCCGTCAAAACCGACGACAGCGAATTTAACGCCCTGTTTGCGGAATATCAAACACAGTATCAGTTATAACAAGAAGGCCGAGTTTTGCAAGACTCGGCCTTTTCGTTATCGATTGAGTAAATAATATCCAATATTCAGATAGGCCGCAAACAGCAACCAAATCAGATAAGGAATCATCAAGCGGAATGCCGTGCGGTTGATTTTGCGGAACGCGACCATGGTCAGCACCACAACGGCGATGAGCAGCAGTAACCAGAAGAACGCAAACAATCGCCATTCCAAACGGAAAAAGAAAAATGACCACAGCGCGTTGATCGCGACTTGCAATAGGTATAGGCGCAACGCAGGACCGCGGTCCAGATCGTTGCTGACAAACACCAGATACGCCGCTATTGCCATCAGCGTATACAAAATGGTCCATGCCACGGGGAAGGCCCATGCAGGCGGTGCCAAGGGTGGGGCGTTTAGGGCGCTGATATCAAAGCTTCCGCCGAGCAGTGCGCTAATCCCTGCCAAGGCATAGGTGTACACCAAAAAGAACAACAGTGCCTTCCAATCCAATTTTGGTCGAGTCATACCATCATCTCCTTGAAAGATAGTATGCCCGCACCTATAAAAATATGAGCCCCACGTGAAAGCGTGAGGCTCATCGTTCTTATAACGTTTTGACAAGTTCTTTTAAGTAAGCGGCAAAGTCGGTACCCACCTCAGGGTGTTTGAGGGCGACCTCACAAGTTGCTTGCAGGATGCCGAGCTTGTTGCCCATGTCGTAACGAATACCGGTGAAATCCACGCCCGTCATACCGGTGGTGCGCGCCAGCGTCATCATGGCATCGGTCAACTGGATCTCGCCGCCCGCTCCGGGAGGTGTTTTGTCCAAAATATCAAAGATCTCCGGCGGCAACACGCAACGACCCAGAATCGAGAACAGCGAGAGGATCTGATCCGGCTTCGGTTTCTCAATCATATCTGATACGGCATAGATGTTATCTCTAAGTGGTGCTACCGCCAAACTGGAATATTTTTGAATTTGCTCGACGGTTACTTCTTTGATACCGACAACACCTTTGCCGTATTCCTCATACGCGCGGCACAACTGACCGCAGGCAGGATCCTCGCCGATGATAACATCGTCACCGTACAACACCGCAAACGGCTCGTTTCCGACGAAAGAACGGGCACAGTTTACTGCATGACCCAAACCTTTGGTCTCCTTCTGGCGAATAAAGGTGATGTTAGCCAGATCGGTAATACGGTTGAGTTCAGCCAGCGTTTCAGTACGTCCACCGGCGAGCAACCGTTGCTCTAATTCAATACTGTGATCAAAATGGTCCTCAATGATCCCTTTACCGCGGTTGGTGATGATCAGAATATCCGTGATACCGGCGGCAACCGCCTCCTCCACGATATACTGAATCGCGGGTTTGTCCACAATGGGCAACATTTCTTTCGGCATCGCTTTGGATGCCGGCAGTACGCGCGTGCCGAGTCCCGCCGCAGGGATGACCGCTTTACGAACACGATTTGACATAATAACCACTCCTCACATAATAGATAAAACGAAAAAGGCGATATACGATAACGCCAAAACCAAAAGTTCCGGCGCCATTGCCAGAGCAAACGAAACACCGCCGGATTTACGGAAACCCTGATCGTACGGTGTAGAGAACTCGTTTTCCGCTTGCTTCGCTTTGCGAAGCGTTGCACGCAAATATAAATAATTCCCAAACAGCCCAATAAGCACGCGCAGGGCAACATCCAACAGAAGAAATAACGACAAGATACTCCACAAGAGTCTTCCTTGCTCGGTAGCGAGTATCCGTTCTGCCGCTCGCATCATGGCGTCCATAGTCGAAGCGTTTAGCATACCTACCAACTGCTCGTTGACGGTTTGGCGGAAAAAGCCTATCACCATCGCTGCAACAAAGGCAATGACACCCCACAGAATCTGTTTGCGGTACAAAAGCCAGTTGTAGGAGAAGAAAAATGCTGACCAGTTCCAAGATGCCTTTGAACCGTCGTGCGTCATACGGTAAAAGCGGGGAAGATAATACGCGGAATTAGGACCGATCAATTGTACCAGAGTGTCCACCGGTACACCGTCAATGGTTTCGTTGCGCGGGACACCGCCGTACGGATCGCCGAACGGTTGCTGACCGAACGGTGCATAAGCACCTGCGTGCGGCGGCGTGTATTGCCCAACCGGCGGCCGTTCGGGAATCGGCGGTACGGCAGTTTGTGTTTGCCAATCCGGTGCATCCAGTTCTTTACCGCAACGGGCACAAAATTCCGAAAATTCCGGATTATCATAGCCGCACCGCGAACAGCGTTTTTTAGGTGCTGCTTGTGTTTCGGCTTGTGCTTGCTGTTCTTCGTGCCATGCTTTGTCGGTGCCGTGTAAATGGGCGTAGTGACAATGCCCCTCGGTCTTCCAACAATTACGGTGATGAGGCGCACCACATTCGGGACAGGTGACGATATCGTCTTGCTCGCCGAAATAGTTGCCGCAAACCGGGCATTTTTGACCTTCATAAAAGAACATAACCGTGTTCACACTTTCCTAAATGATACTTCTATTGTACCGCAAAAACACACGTCTTGCAACTGCTTTCGATAAGGTTAATAAAATTTTAACAAGCGGGTGTCACGATTTAAAGAAGGAATACTTTCTCTTAAATCCACAATATTTCCCCAATACCATTAACGGCGTGTAGACAAAAACAAAAGCACCGATCATAAGCCATAGGCAGAGCCGATTGTGCATCACTTTCCCGTTGATAAGATGAGGATTGACCTTGTGCAAGATACAATAAGCCAAATAGTCGGTGGGACCGGAGATGTAGATCGCGCGACCGATCAGAAGTGTGATGACTATCAACAGTGCCAATAACATGCCGGCTGAAAGCAACAGTGGTTTGATTTCCAACTTTGTGGAATGATACCCATCGCGATGCCACAATATAAACAAGGAAATACATACACAGACAAAACCAATGAAAAATGCGGTTAAGTCGGTATAGGCGCCAAATATCATTTTGATTGGGAAATTAAACAGGATACCCACAAGTAAGGAAATGCCTGTCGAAATAAAGTAGTATGCAAAAATCCGATCGAAGATTTTAAGGAGCTTTTTCATGGTGTCACACCCCCTATATGTATCATAGCAGAAACGATTGTTCAAATCAATTGTTCATTATTTATTACGAAAATCCGTTTTAATGAATGATGAATATTGAATAATGAAAAATAAATAGTACAAAACAAAAATCCGCCCTCTTTCGAGAACGGATTTTCGTTTTGGAGCTGGTGGACGGATTCGAACCCCCGACCTGCTGATTACAAATCAGCTGCTCTACCGGCTGAGCTACACCAGCAATTTGGAATGCTCAACCACTATATCACATAGAGTCGGGAGTTGTCAAGAAAAAGGTTGTTTTTCTTTTGTTTAACGTCCGTGTTTGGAAAGAAGATTGTGTTTTTCATCCCACAACGCTTGTGACAAGTCAACGTAGTAGCGGTGAGGATTTTCAAAACGCAGCACCTCATCCCAAATGGTATTCATTTGGTGACGGCAGTGTTCACGGATCTCATGTACCGAGGGGGAGGTGTATACACACTCACCGCTACGGAAAATCTGTTCCTGTAACGGTTTGGCGATAAAGTTTTCAATGGTCTTGCGTTTCCAAACATGATCGGGGTCAAAGATCTCATACGGTTGTTGATCGTCAATGATCTCGTCGTGCATCGTGATAACGTCGGCGATCGCTTTTCCGGAATCGCGGTCAAACAGACGCCATACCTTTTTGAAACCGGGATTTGTGATCTTGGCGACATTTTCACTGACCTTGATACGCGGGATGATGACGCCGTCTTTTTCCACAGCGGCAAGTTTGTAAACGCCACCGAAAACGGGATCACTGGAAGCGGTGATCAAGCGTTCACCGACACCGAAGCTGTCCACACATGCGCCCTGCAAAATCATATCGCGGATGATATACTCGTCAAGCGAGTTGGATGCGCAGATCTGACAATCGGGGAAGCCGGCATCGTCCAACATCTTGCGCGCTTTTTTACTGAGGTAGGTAATATCCCCCGAATCCAATCGGATACCGCGGGGTCGATAGCCGTTCGGTACCAAGACCTCGTTAAAGACGCGGATAGCGTTCGGAATACCGGATTTCAGCACGTTATAGGTATCCACCAACAACGTGCAGGATTGCGGATACACCTGTGCGTAGGCTTTGAACGCCTCGTATTCGCTGTCAAACAACTGCACCCAGCTGTGCGCCATGGTGCCCAGCGCGGGAATACCAAATTCACGATCGGCGATCGCGCACGCGGTGCCGATACAACCGCCGATATACGCGGCTCTGGCACCGTACACCGCACCGTTGAAGCCTTGCGCGCGGCGGGAACCAAATTCCATCACGGCGCGGCCGTTCGCCGAGCGCACGATGCGGTTGGTCTTGGTGGCAATCAGCGATTGATGGTTGATTGCGAGTAGGATCATCGTTTCCACAAACTGTGCTTGAATGGCAGGTCCGCGTACGGTCACCAGCGGTTCGTAAGGGAAGATGGGTGTGCCCTCGGGAATTGCCCACACGTCACAACAGAACTTAAAGTTTGCAAGGTACTCTAAAAACGGTTCGCTGAACAGGTTTTTACTGCGCAGATACGCGATGTCATCGGGAGAAAAGGATAGGTTTTTCAAATATTGAATGACTTGATCCAAACCCGCCATAATCGCAACGCCGCCGCCGTCCGGCACCTTGCGGAAAAACATATCGAAATAGGTGATT
Source organism: Acutalibacteraceae bacterium (assembly GCA_045595445.1). Classification (GTDB taxonomy): domain Bacteria; phylum Bacillota; class Clostridia; order Oscillospirales; family Acutalibacteraceae; genus RGIG3009. Next base: position 957 of record JAZOAK010000023.1, on the reverse strand, counting down.
TGCTCACCGTGACCGTTCTCGAAAAAGCCGTTGGCCATGGTCAACTCATAAAAGTCGGTGAGCATTGTCAGATTTTCTTTTCCGTACTTGTTTGTTAACATTCCCAACACCTCGTCAGCGTTCGCCACAGTAGCAGTGGCGGTATTCCTCGATGCAATGCTCGATGATCGCAATTGCATCCTTTCGACCTAACACCTCTTTAACAGCCGTGCTTTTTCCTTCCAACGATTTATATACCGTAAAGAAATGCTGTATTTCGTCAAAGGTGTGTTTCGGCAACTCACTGATATCCTTATAGCAAGAAAGCGACGGATCACGGAACGGAACGGCAATGATCTTTTCGTCGATATCGTCACCGTCCACCATCTTGACCACACCGATGGGGTAGCACGGTACGAGCGTCATCGGTTCGATGGCTTCTTGACACATCACAAGTACATCCAGCGGGTCGCCGTCATCCGCAAAGGTGCGGGGGATAAAGCCGTAGTTTGCGGGATAATGCGTTGCGGTATACAATACACGATCCAAAAACAGCAAACCGGTTTCCTTATCCATCTCGTACTTGTTTTTGCCGCCTTTCGGGATTTCAATGACGGCGGTAAAATTGTCCGGCTTGATCCGGCTTTCGGAAATGTCATGCCAAATGTTCATATTCCTATCACACCTTTGAAAAGTTTCTTATCTACATTATATACCAAAATACGTACGAATACAAGATTGTAAAAAAAATCTCCTGCCGAACGATTCAGCAGGAGTTTTTCTGACGTGTTTTGTGTTTTCGGATTAGACCGCGCGGGTAACTTTACCCGAACGCAAGCAACGGGTGCAGGCGTAAACCCTTTTGGGCGAGCCGTCTACAACAGCCTTAACGCGTTTGATGTTGGGTTTCCATGTGCGGTTCGAGCGACGATGCGAGTGGGAAACCTGAATACCGAAAGTAACACTTTTGCCGCAGAA
>JAZOAK010000022.1:0-16525 GCA_045595445.1 Acutalibacteraceae bacterium | reverse complement strand
CATATCGATAGAAACCTTACCGAACACCTGTCTCTTTGCCTCAGCAACGAAGGCGTTACCGGGGCCTACTATTTTATCGTCCTTGGGAACGGACTCGGTGCCGTATGCAAGCGCGGCTACAGCCTGCGCTCCGCCGACCTTGAAAATTCTGTCAACTCCCGCGATCTTTGCCGCCGCAAGTATAACGGGATTTACCCTTCCGTCACTCTTCGGGGGTGTGACCATAACTATTTCTGAGCAGCCCGCGATCTTGGCGGGAATGGAGTCCATCAGTACGGTGGACGGATACGCGGCGGTGCCGCCGGGGACGTATAACCCGGCACGATCGACGGGGATGATCTTTTGCCCGATCACAACGCCGTTCTCATCGTTGATAATAAAACTGTTTCGCACCTGCTTTTCGTGGAATTTTCGAATATTTGCCGCCGCTTTTTTAAGAATTTCCAAAAATCGCGGCTCAACAGCCGCCACTGCTTCCTCGATCTCCTGCGGGGTCACCTGCAAGGAGGTGAGGGTGGCTTTATCGAATTTTTCACAGTATTCGTACAAGGCCTTGTCACCGTTCGCTTTGACGTTCTCAATAATGTCGGTGACGATATTCTCCACGTTGACGGTGGGGACGGCGCGAGCAAAAATATCTTCGTTTGCGACCTCACCGTATTTCAAAATCTGGATCATAGTGTTTACGCCTCCGTCTGTGCGGCAAGTTCCCGCACGACCGTTTCAATTTCTTCACTTTTGAATTTATAACTTGATTTGTTAGCGATCAACCGCGCGCTGATCGGCACAATGGTTTCAATCACCGACAAGTTGTTTTCTTTGAGCGTGGTGCCGGTTTCCACGATATCCACGATCACATCTGAAAGCCCTAAGATCGGTGCGATCTCAATCGATCCGTTAAGATGGATAATATCAATGTCGCGGCCCTTGGACAGATAATGTTGCCCCGCAATGTTGGTGAATTTGGTTGCCACGCGCAGGGTGCGCTGGGGATCATCACGAAACCCGTTCGGGGCGGCGACTGCCATACGGCAATTGCCCATTTTCAGATCCAGCAGTTCATACACTTCGGGCTCGTATTCTAACAAAATATCCTTGCCCGCCACGCCGATATCGGCGGCGCCGCGTTCCACGTAAATGGCGACGTCCGACGGCTTTACCCAAAAATATCGCACACCGCATTCGGGGTTTTCAAAAATGAGTTTTCGATTATTCTCATGAATGGACGGACACTCAAAGCCGGCTTTTTCAAACATAGCGAGCACTTTTTCGCCGAGCCGCCCTTTGGGCAGTGCTACGTTAAGCATTGTTTTCAAGAAGTTCCACCTCGCCCCGACGCAGTTGCATTAACTGCTTATAACGGATTGTTTCGGTTTTTTCACGTTGTGCCAATACACGAAAACCGCCTTGTATCAACTCGGCAACTTTGTCGCGGATAACGGCAAGATCCGTCGCTTCGTCATACAGTAAGACAATGTCCACGTCGTACTCATTTGCGGTGTTGTCCAGCCGTTCCAGCATGTCCATATATACCGCAAATCCAACAGCTCCCGATTGGCGTTTCATTTTCCGCATCAGCTTATCGTACTGTCCGCCGGATAATACCGCCGCGGGCAAGCCGTTGATAAAGCCCTTAAAGACGATGCCGTTATAATAATGAATATCGTCCACAACGGAAAAATCAATGCGGAGGTTTTCACCGATGGCATCGTTTTTGAGGGTACGGACGATGCGATCAAAATCCCCCCAAGACGGCAGATCGGACAACAGGGCCGCTAACTGCGGCAGTACGTCATTCGGTTTCCCGACGGTGGTTATCACTTGTTTTAGTGTGTCAATCGCCGCGTCGTCAACACCGATTTCACGGCAGAGACTTTGCAGTTCGTGCGTATTTTTCTCACCGATACACTTGAATAGTTCGGTTTTTTTCTCAGTTGGCACACCAATACGGTCGACCAAATCGGATAACAGCCCGATATGCGATATGTCCAGAATGCAAGCAGGGGAGATGCGACGCAGACTTTCGGCGGCGAGCGTCAGCACCTCACAGATGCAATACTCATCAATGGCGCCCAGGCACTCTAATCCGACCTGCATGATTTCCTTGAATGAGCGCGAGCCTTTGGACACGCGATACACGTTTTCGTTATAATACACCTTTTGCACGGTGTTCGGTTCATCCTTGCTGTTCTTGACGATGGACAGCGTGACGTCGGGTTTGAGTGCCATCAGCTTGCCATTGGTATCGGTAAAGGTGATGACGCTGTCCGAAATCAGAAAATCCTTGTTGCGCGCATACAGATCGTATTCCTCAAACTTGCTCATGGTATACTGCGCGTAACCGTAGGTGTTGTAAAGCGCACGCAAGGAGAACATGACGTTTTCAATAAAGCCAAGAGTTACTTGCTGCATTATTCTTTCTCCTTTAACCGTTCGATCGCCGTGCGATACCCGCCGTTGCCGTAATTCAAGCACTTGCTCACACGACCGATGGTGGCGGTGCTGATATTTACCTTCTCGGTAATCTTCTGATAACTGTCACCGTTTGAGAGTAAAATAGCGGTATCCAACCGTTGGGACATATCCTGCAACTCCTTGATGGTGCACAGATCCTCAAAATAGGTATAGCATTCCTCGATCGTTTCGAGATTTAAGAACGTTTGAAACAACCGATCAATCGATTCGGAACGAAAATTCATAGCAAACATCCTTTCCAAAATGTTACTTTACCATGTTAACACTTTGCTGTGTTAAAGTCAAGCCTTTTTAGCATATATTTTAATACGCAAAAACAGTCGGCACTTGCCGACTGTTTTTCATCATGCTAACGTGGCTGCCATAACTGCTTTGATGGTGTGCATGCGGTTTTCCGCTTCATCAAACACGATGGAGCGCTCGCTCTCAAAGACATCGTCAGTCACTTCCATGCAATCAATGCCGAACTTTTCGTATATTTCCTGACCGGTGGTGGTCTTCAAATCGTGGAAAGCGGGTAGGCAGTGCATAAAACGACACTGTGCACCGGCTGCATCCATCAGTTGAGAGGTAACGCGATAGGGGCTGAGTTCCTCAATGCGTTCTTGCCATACTTCGGCAGGTTCGCCCATGGATACCCACACGTCGGTATAGATGACGTGTGCGCCCTTTACGGCGGTGACAGGGTCGGTGATAAATTCCAGCACGGCACCGGTTTCCTCGGCGATCGCTTTGCAAGTGTCGATGAGGGCTTTGTCGGGGAAATACTTTTCGGGTGCGCAGGCAACAAAGTGCATACCCATCTTGGCGCAACCGACCATCAACGAGTTGCCCATGTTATAGCGTGCATCGCCCATATAGACGAGTTTTTTACCTTTAAGATCGCCGAAATGTTCACGGATGGTCAAGAAATCCGCCAAGATCTGTGTGGGATGGAACTCGTTGGTAAGACCGTTCCATACCGGCACACCCGCGTAGGCGCTGAGTTCTTCCGCGATCTCTTGCTCAAAACCGCGGTATTCGATGCCGTCAAACATACGACCGAGCACGCGCGCCGTATCGGGGATGGATTCCTTTTTCCCCATTTGTGAACTTTTGGGATCCAAATACACGGGATGCATTCCGAGGTCCGCCGCCGCTACTTCAAAGGCGCAGCGCGTGCGCGTACTGGTTTTTTCAAACAACAGAGCGATCGACTTGCCTTCGCACAAACGGTGGGGGATACCCGCCTTTTTCTTTGCTTTCAGCTCTGCCGACAACGCCAATAACGCGCCGATCTCCTCGGGCGTGTAATCCAATAATTTCAGAAAACTACGATTCTTAAAAGAAACAGACATCTTCACATCTCCTATTCGGCACAAGCCGCTTTGATAACCTCAACCGCTTTTTTCAGTACATCCATAGGGATGTTCAGTGCAGGCAGCAACCGCACCTTATCTTTGGCGGTCAGGCAGAGTACGCCGTTTTCCATACACGTTGCCACGACTTCTTTGGCTGGCTTTTCGGTTTTGATACCGATCATCAGTCCCATACCGGTCACGGAGGTGATACCGTCAGCGTCGGACAGCGCCGAGAAGACGTACTGACTTTTTTCGCGGACCTCGGCGAGCAGGGCATCGTCCAGTCGTTTGATGACACTTAAAGCGCCCGCGCAGCATACGGGATTGGCGCCGTAGGTTGAGCCGTGATCACCGGCACCCAGGACGTTTTGTACCTTTTCACCCATCAGCGTGGCACCGATAGGCAAGCCGCCGCCGAGCCCTTTTGCGGTGGAAACGATATCGGGAGAAATGCCGTAGTTCATGTACGCATATAACGTGCCCGTACGGCCGTTTCCCGTTTGCACTTCGTCCACGATCAACGGAATATCGTGTTCTTCTGCCAATTTGGCAGCACCCGTCACAAATTCACGGCTGAGCGCGATCACACCGCCCTCACCCTGCACACATTCGATCATAATTCCCGCTGTGGGCAGTTCCGTTACCATTTTGGTGAGTGTATTCAGATCCTCAGCCGCCACGTGCGCAAAGCCGGGCGTCAACGGATTAAAGAGTTCGTGAAAATGATCTTGACCCGTGGCAGCAAGCGTTGTCAGCGTTCTGCCGTGGAAACTGTTTTTCAGGGTGATGATGGTGGAGTATTCCGCGCCTTTTTTTTCCGCGGAATACTTTCGTGCCACCTTGATCGCACATTCGTTGGCTTCGGCGCCGGAATTTCCGAAAAACACCTTTTTCATGCCGGTGCGTTCACACAGCCGTTGTGCAAGCTCGGCACACGGCTTGGTATAATACAAATTGGAGGTATGCTGTAAGGTCGCTGCCTGCGTGGCGACAGCCGTCGCCCACTCGTCGTCGGCAATGCCGAAACACGTCACACCAATACCGGAACCGAGATCGATATACTCTTTGCCGTTCGTGTCCGTAACGATACTGCCTTTTCCCGAAATCAATTCCACGGGGAAGCGGGCATAGGTGCCGGCGATATACTCTTTGTCTAATGAAGTGATGCTCATATTGTCTTACCCTTTCGTGACCATGGTACCGGCGCCTTCGTCGGTGAGCAACTCCATCAAAATGGAGTGATGAATACGACCATCCATTATAATCACGTTATCAACACCGTGATTGAGCGCTTCGATACAGCAATCCACCTTGGGAATCATACCGCCGGAGATCACGCCTGTGGTATACAATTCTTTTGCTTCCTCAATCGTGATTTCGGGGATGAGGGTCGAGGGATCGTCTTTATCGCGGAGAATCCCCGCGATGTCCGTCATCATAATCAAGCGCTCGGCTTTAAGCGCGCCCGCAATGTGTGCGGCGGCGGTGTCACCGTTGATGTTGTAAATATTGCCGTTTTCATCACAAGCCAACGTGGACACGACCGGGATGTAGCCTTTTTCGAGCAGATCCAAAACCGGTTCTATGTTGACATTGGTGATTTCGCCGACAAAGCCGAGCTTTTCATTCTTAAAAGTAGCTTCGATGAGATGACCGTCGATGCCGGAGATACCCATTGCTTTGCCGCCGGTCATTTCCAGCAGATTCACAAGCGTCTTGTTGACTTTGCCTGCCAGCACCATCTGCACGATATCCACGGTTTCCTTGTCTGTCACGCGCAGACCGTCGACAAATTCGGGCTTTTTATCCAAGCGGGACATCATATCGCTGATTTCGGGTCCGCCGCCGTGTACCAACACGACCTTGACACCTGTCAGCCACAAGAGGACGATGTCCTGCATGACTTCTTTTTTGAGTTCTTCGTTTATCATGGCGTTGCCGCCGTACTTGACAACAACGATCTCGCCGTTGTACCGCCGAATGTAAGGGAGCGCCGCGGTCAGGACTTCGGCGCGCTCGGCATTGGAAAAACTATCGTGCATACTATCCACTCCTTAGGTGCGATAATCACCGTTGATCTTTACGTAATCATAAGTCAGATCGCAACCCCATGCGCAAGCGCTGTACGGGCCGTCTCCGACCTTGACGAGAATTTCAATATCGTGTTCAAGTAAAATCTCTTTGGCGATCTCTTCCGAGAACGGAATACCCGCGCCGTCACGGCATACGGCGATCTCGCCTTTTGCCGAGCGGAAGGACACGTCCACCTTGTTCACGTCGACGTCTGCGCCGCTGTAACCGATCGCACAGAGGATACGTCCCCAGTTGGCATCGGCGCCAAACATTGCCGCTTTCAGCAGGCTGGAACAAATAACGCTCTTGGCAGAGAGTTTTGCCGCTTGCTCGGTGTCGGCACCGCTGACTTTACATTCCAGTAACTTGGTGGCACCTTCACCGTCACCTGCAATGATGCGGCACAGGTTTACCGTTACGGTGTTGAGCGCCTTCATAAACGTATCAAACGCTTCGCCTTCGGCGGTGATCTCGTCGTTACCGGCAAGACCGTTGGCAAGCACCGTCACCATATCGTTGGTGGAGGTATCGCCGTCGATGCTCAGCATATTGAAAGTGTTGGCGATATCACCCGACAATGCCTTTTGCAGCATGATGGGGGAGATAGCAACATCCGACGTGATAAAGACCAGCATGGTCGCCATGTTGGGATGGATCATACCACTTCCCTTGGCAATACCGCCGATATGGCACACGCTATCCCCAATGGTAAACTCCACGGCGATCTCCTTTTTGACGGTATCGGTCGTCATGATCGCCTCGGCAGCGGCTTCTCCGCCGTTTTCGGATAATCCGTCTGCCAGTTCCTTAATGTGCTCGGCAATCGGTTCCAAATTCAGCGGTTGCCCGATAACGCCGGTGGAAGCAACCACCACGTCGTCTGCCGGCACGCCGATCGTATGCGACACCAGTTCACACATGGCGTTGGCTTTTTCAATGCCGTCCGCATTACACGTGTTGGCGATGCCGCTGTTGCAGATTACCGCCTGCGCTGTACCGTTTGCCAAATGCGCTTTGGTAACGGTCAGCGGCGCGCCTTTCACCAAGTTGGTGGTATACACCGCTGCCGCGTGAGCGGGTACGTCACTGACGATCAGCGCCAGATCCTTTTTGGTACGGTTTTTGCGGATACCGCAATGAATACCGTTTGCTTTATAGCCTTTTGCGGCACATACGCCGCCGGAGATCAGTTTCATATCATACCTCTTTTACACGTTCAAGCCGGTTGCTTCATCTACACCGAGCAAAATGTTCATGTTCTGAATTGCCGCACCCGAAGCGCCCTTGCCCAGATTATCAAACCGTGCGGTGAGCAAAATACGTTCGTCGTTCCCTTGCACGGACACTTGCAGATCGTCGCGGTCAGCGAATGCCGCCGCAGACAGCATACCATCGGGATCGGTGGTGTTATCAAAACGGATCAACCCATCCCGGTAGTAGGACGCGTACAACTGTTCAATATCCTGCTTCGTTCCGGTAAGATCCTTTGCGAACACCGGAACGGTGACTTCCATACCGCTGTAAAAATCCGCGACAATGGGGCAGAACACGGGGGCGGTTTCAAGACCGCACACGGTGATCATTTCTTTGAGATGCTTATGCTGTTGTGACAGTGCATATTGGCGCGGCGCTTTCAAAAGCGGACTTCTGTCAGCGCTTTCGTATTCCGCAATCATTTTCTTCCCGCCGCCGGAATAGCCGGTGAGTGAGAAACAAGTGAGCGCAACGTCTGCTTTGAGCAACCCTTGCTCAATCAGCGGTGCCACCAAGGCAATGAAGCCGCTGGCGTGGCAACCGGGATTCGCAATGCGGTGCGACTCGGCAATACGCTCACGCTGTCCGCAAAGTTCCGGCATACCGTACGTCCACACGGGATGCGTGCGGTGCGCCGTAGAGGTGTCAATGATCTTCACAGCGGGGTTTTCCGTCAAAGACACCGCTTCGATCGCCGCCGGATCCGGCAAGCATAAAAAAACGATATCCGCGCTGTTGATCGCCTCTTTGCGGGCGGCAGTATCTTTTCGGTTTTCTTCCGAAAGTGAGATCAGTTTCAAATCGTTTCGCAGCGCCAACCGATCCGCAATACGGAGTCCCGTGGTGCCGACGCTTCCGTCAATAAATACAGTGGTCATTCGTTCAACATTCCTTTTACATAGGCAATTTGTGCTTCTACGGAAGCGATTGAGGTACCGCCCTCGGAAATACGTTTTTCAACACAAACGGTAAGGTCGATCGCTTGGTACAGATCTTCCTCAAACAACTCACTGAACGAGCGGAAAGTATCCAAGGGCAGGTCTTCCAACACGGTGTGCTGTTCAATACACAACGCGACCAGTTGCCCCGAGATCTTGTAGGCGCTACGGAACGGCAACCCCTTTTTCACCAAATAATCCGCGAGGTCGGTGGCATTGATAAACCCTTTTTGTGCCGCCGACTTCATGTTCGCCACATTGGCTTGCATGGTCGCGATCATACCGGTGAACACCTGCAAACACATTTTCACGGTATCGCAGGCGTCAAATACGCCCTCTTTATCCTCCTGCATATCCTTGTTGTACGCAAGAGGCAAGCCTTTGAGCGTGGTGAGAAGTCCCATCAGATCGCCAAATACGCGACCGCTTTTGCCGCGAACAAGTTCCGCCATATCGGGATTTTTCTTCTGCGGCATAATGGAGGAACCGGTGGTGTACGCGTCGGACAGCTCCACAAACTTAAATTCCCAGCTCGACCACAGAATGATCTCCTCGGAAAAGCGGGACAGATGCACCATCAACGTCGAAAGCGCACCGAGCAGTTCCACGCTGAAATCACGGTCGGACACACCGTCCAGACTGTTCAGACAAATGCCGTCAAAGCCTAAGTGATCCGCTTCAAAGCGGCGGTCAGTGTTGTAGGTCGTTCCCGCAAGTGCACAGCACCCGATGGGAGACTGATTCATACGTTTACGACAATCTTTAAGTCGATCGAGATCGCGCAGCAACATCATGGCATACGCCATCAGATGATGCCCGAATGTGATCGGTTGTGCGCGCTGTAAATGGGTGTAGCCGGGCATAATGGTCGCTTTATATTGCTCGGCTTTTGTGACGATCGTTGTCAGTAACTCTTTGATGAGCGTCGCAATATCGTCGATCTCATCACGCAGATACAGACGAATATCCAACGCCACTTGATCGTTCCGACTGCGTGCGGTGTGCAGCTTTTTGCCGACGTCACCCAGCCGTTCGGTCAGCACCTGCTCAACGAACATGTGAATATCCTCGCATTCCATGTCGATGGCAAGCGTGCCGTTGTCAATATCGTTTAAGATGTTCGACAAACCGTCGATCAACTGATCGGCATCTTCGTTTGTGATGATGCCTTGTGCTGCCAACATGGCGGCGTGCGTCATACTGCCCGTAATATCTTGGCGGTACATGCGACTGTCAAAACGAATGGACGAGTTAAAATCGTCCGCGATCTTTTCTGTGTTACCGTCGGTTCTTCCGGCCCACATCTTGGCCATGCGGCATACTCCTTTACCGTTTATTTCTTGCCGTCAACCATAGCCTGTACCTTGATCGGCAGACCGTACAGGTTGATAAAGCCCTCGGCATCTTTTTGGTTGTAATCGCTTTCGCCGAAGGTGGCGATCTCCTCGCTGTAAAGCGAATAGGGGCTCCACACACCCGCGTTGATCATGTTACCTTTGTAGAGTTTCAGTTTCACCTTACCGGTGACGCGCTCTTGGGTCTTATCCACGAAAGCAGAAAGCGCTTCGCGCAGCGGGGTGAACCATTGACCGTTGTAAACGAGTTCCGCAAACGTGATGGACAAGCGCTGCTTCTCGTGTAACGTCATTTTGTCAAGGCAGACGCTCTCCAAGACGGTGTGCGCCTTATACAAAATCGTACCGCCGGGCGTCTCATACACGCCGCGGCATTTCATACCGACCAAACGGTTTTCAACGATATCGATGATGCCGATACCGTTGGCACCGCCGAGCTCGTTGAGCTTCAAGATGATGTTTTTTGCACTCATCTTTTCGCCGTCCAGCGCTACCGGAACACCTTTTTCAAATTCCAACGTGACGTAGGTCGGTTCGTCGGGAGCGTTGATGGGGGAAACGCCCATTTCCAAGAAACCGGGTTTCTCGTACTGCGGCTCGTTGCCGGTATCTTCCAGATCCATACCCTCGTGCGACAGATGCCAGAGGTTTTTATCTTTGGAATAGTTGGTCTCACGGTTGATTTTCAACGGAATGTTGTGCGCCTCCGCATATTCGATCTCCTCTTCACGGGATTTGATATCCCACTCACGCCAAGGGGCGATGATCGGCATATTCGGCACGAAATGTTTGAGCGCCAATTCAAAACGCACCTGGTCGTTGCCTTTACCGGTGCAGCCGTGGCAGATCGCGTCGGCATTTTCTTTGATAGCGATCTCCGCGAGACCCTTAGCGATGCAAGGACGCGCATGGCTGGTACCGAGCAGATACTCCTCGTACACGGCGCCCGCCTTCATGGTCGGGATGATGTAGTTGTCAACGTAATCATCCGTCTGATCCAACACGTACAGCTTCGAAGCCCCTGTTTTGATAGCTTTTTCTTCCAAACCCTCCAACTCGTCCGCCTGACCGACGTTGCCGGAAACCGCGATGACCTCGCAGTTGTTGTAGTTCTCTTTGAGCCACGGAATGATGATGGACGTGTCCAAGCCGCCGGAATAGGCGAGGACAACCTTTTTGATGTTTTCTTTATTCATTGTAAACGACCTCCGAAAATAAAATTTCAACATGGTTTGCATTATACCTCTTAATAAGGCGATTGTCAACAGAATTTGTATATTTATTCACCTTTTGTTTACTTTCCACAGAAGTACTTAAAAGCAAGGGCGAGAATTGGATATTATTACGATACTTTTTACATAATGTTGCATTTTTCCTCGCGATACACTTCAAAAAAAAGATTTGTCGGACGAATAAAGATGAATGAATATTCATTATATTCATTGTAAGGAAACAAGTGACAAATCTTTGCCGATGTGATAAAATGAAAACGCAAAAACACTCGAAAAAGAGGTCTTTTGAAATGAACTTTTTTGTGAAGTTGCTCGCGGTTCTGGATGCAAGCATGCAGCGACCGACCATGTACGGTTGGTTTCATCTGGTGTGGATCGCACTGACGATAGCGGCGTGTGTGTTGCTGTGGCGGTATTGTCGCAACACCTCTCCGGAACGTGTGCGAGCGGTTGTCTTTTGGACGGCGGTCGTTGTGCTGGTACTCGAAGTGTATAAGCAAATGAATTACACCTTCGGTTACGATACCGGAACCGTGACGGCGGATTTTCAGTGGTATGCCTTCCCGTTTCAGTTCTGTTCGACGCCGATGTATGTGGGCTTGTTGATGGGGATCTTCCGAAAAGGCAAGATCCACGAAGCGTTGGCGGCATTTCAGGCAACCTATGCGGTGTTTGCGGGTGTTTGTGTGCTGCTGTACCCGAACGACGTGTTTATCTCTACCATCGGTATCAATATTCAAACGATGATCTGTCATTGTTCCATGATCGTCATCGGTGTTTACTTGATGGTTACGGGATACGTTAAGTTGGAACACAAAACCATTTTGAAAGCGATTCCGGTTTTTGCGATCGCCGTGGGGTTAGCGGCGATTATGAATGAGATTGCGTATTACAGCGGGTTGCTCAAAACCGAGAATTTCAATATGTTCTATATCAGCCCACACTGTGATCCGTCCTTGCCCGTGTACTCGCTGGTACAGCAAGTCGTTCCGTTCCCGTTCTGCTTGATTATCTATATTGCCGCCTTTTCGCTGGCAGCGTATCTGATCTTACTGATCGCAATGAGCGTGAAACGTGTGATTAATATCCGCACTAACTCATAAAGGGCTTGCAATATTGGTTTTTATGTCGTAGAATGGTAAAAAGCAATTGACATGGGAGTGTTATATTATGTTTAATGCAGAACTGATTGTTTTCTGCGCCTATCTTTTATTTATGATAGGTATCGGTATTTTCTTCTTTGTTCGTTCAAAGGATGCCGGTGAAAAAGGCTACTTTTTAGGTGGCAGACAAATGGGACCGTGGGTATCCGCTTTGTCAGCAGGCGCCTCGGATATGAGCGCGTGGGTGTTGATGGGACTTCCCGCTTCCGTTTATGCCGCTGGTCTCGGTCAAACCTGGATCGCGATCGGTTTGGCGATCGGGTATACCTTGAGCTGGTTGGTTGAGGCGCCGCGTTTGCGTCGCTATTCCATCGCAGCGAAGGATTCTATTACCATTCCGCAGTATTTGACCAATCGTTTCTTGTCCAAAAGCCGTGCATTGCAGATCATTTGTGCCGTTATCTTTTTGGTGGCATACACGGTGTATGCTGCTTCCAGCATCAAAGCCTGTGGAACACTCTTTAACACGGTACTGAAAATGGAAGGCTCTCTGACAATGTATATTGCGGCAGCAATCATCATTTGTTACACCTTTCTGGGCGGCTTCACCGCTGTTTGCTGGACGGACTTTTTCCAAGGTCTTTTGATGCTTGGCGCGCTCTTGATTGCACCCATTTTTGCTGTTGGTATGATCAGCGCCGGTGACGCTCAAGCTGCTATGCAGACTCTCCCCGAAAATTATTGGAGTATGTTTGCTGATTGGAAAGAGATCCTTTCCGGTCTCGGCTGGGGTCTTGGCTACTTCGGTATGCCGCACATCATTATCCGTTTTATGTCGTTGCGTTCGGATAAAGATCTGAAAAAGAGCGCCAAGATCGGTATCACGTGGACGATTTTGATTCTGGCATTCTCGGTGGCAGCCGGTATCATCGGCCACTTGTTCTTGGGTGACATCGCCGATAGTTCTACCGTCTTTATCCAAATGGTGCGTAAAATCTTCCCCGCTTTGGTTAGTGGTTTGTTGCTGTCGGCCATTTTGGCAGCAGCAATGAGCACGGCGGATTCTCAACTTTTGGCTTCCGCATCTGCATTTGCGAGTGACGTATATAAACCTGTTATCCGCCGTGATAAAGCAACCGACAAGGAAATGCTGTGGGCAGGTCGTTTCGTAGTGCTCGTCATTGCGGTGATCGCCGTGTTGATAGCAGCGAATCCCAATTCCGGCACGATTATGGGCCTTGTAGAAAATGCCTGGGGTGTCTTTGGCGCGGCGTTTGGTCCGGTTATTATGCTTTCTTTGTTCTGGCGCCGTTTCAACTTCCAAGGTGCGGTTGCGGGTATTCTTGCCGGTGCCGTTGTAGACATTCTGTGGCTCATTTTTGTGAAACCGCATTTTGCATTGTATGAGATCATTCCCGGTTTCGTATGTGGTGCGATTGTTGCTATCGTTGTTTCACTTCTTACCAAAGCTCCGAGCGATGAGGTTACCGAAATCTTTGATAGTGTTGTTTCCAAAGGAAAAGAATAACAAAACGAAAAACGGGGCGCCCGTCGGGCGCCCCGTTTTTTTATTATTTTAAAAATCCCGCACGATAGTGATTGGGCGACACGCCGACGTGTTTTTTGAAACTGGATACAAAATAGGAAACGTTGTTGTAACCGACCATATACGCGATCTCGCTGATAGGCAGATCCAGGCGAGAAAGCAACGCTTTCGCCTCTTGCAGACGTTTATGAACGAGATACTGTTGAGGCGTGACCCCCATCTTTTTCTTGAAATAGCGTATGAAATAGCATTTATCAAGATGAATTAAGGAGGCTAAATATTCAATATCCAACTTCTCAGCATAGTGCTCGGCAATGTAGGATGTGACGGTATGGATTCTGGACGACTTTTCTTTGGTTTGTGCGGCGGCGTTTTCAAAACTGTCCGACAGCACAAGGAACAAAAAACGATGCAAGTCGTTTTGCAGAGTTGCCGCCTTGTTATCGTACTGATGCGTGTGGATAATCTTTTGCAGAATGTTCTTTAATTCCTCAATATGAGCGGGGTGAAAACAAGTAGGAATACACTCCATCTGTTCTTTGGTGATGAATCCCTTGTCAGATTCCTCCACGGCAAGCGTGAGGATATAGTTATCGTACCGTCCTTTACTGCAAACGCTCTGTCCCGGCTTGCGGTACACCAAGCAGTTAGTGTCGGTTTCCACAACTTGATCATCGATGGTTATTTGCCGATTGACATCACCAAACAGATCAAATTCATATAACTTTACCGATCGCGGTTTAGAGGTGATCACACGGTTGACAACAAAATGTTTGGCTTCATGGATTTCAAAACGCAACGCAACCCCTTCCTCTCGAACGGTATTATACTCGAAATGAGCAAAAAAGTCAATATTTCGAAAATTGTAGTCAATATATCGGCTTTCTCACTTCTTTTTTGTTTGATATAATGAAACTATCCCATTATCGAAAGGACCTGTGAAACATGCAGTACGGAACACCGGAATATCGTGAAAATTCAGGACGCGCAAGTCGATGGGAGATCCCCACAAAGGTCATCTCCGTTTTGATGGACAAGCGCCCCGGTTTTGATGAGGATGCGGCGCGCGACCTCATTTGCGCTATGATGGAAATGGGTTATCTCGTGCAAGAACTTACTGTGGAAGAATTCCTTTCAAAAAATGTAAGTGAGCTTGGTTTCTTGTTGGTGTTGCCCCACGCCGAGTCGGTACCCGCCGTTTGTGCAGAGCCGATTGAAACGTTTTGGAAGCAGGGCGGCCGCGTACTGGTTCTCGGCGGTCGATTGTTCGGTCACTTGATCGAAGCGGGTGAGAACGGCTTTGAATATATTCCCCTCAAACAAGAGGACTTGCCGAAAGATGCCGTTGATGCGGCAACCTCCGGCAAAATGTATCCCATTGTGATGGAAGGTTTTACCCCCTCTCCCAAAGTGTTTAAGGTGCCGAACGTCAGCACGTTTCTGACCGAAACGGATCAAACGATCGTTAGCGGTACTATCCGCGCTCAAGCCGAAGAAGTGGTTTGCCCGCAGGCACGCCATCACGGTTGTGGCTATCGTATGGGACACGTCAATCGCTATATCCCGATGGTGAGCGCGATGGGCGAGGATGGCAGAGCCGACGGCAGACGCGGCGCCGCCGTCTTTATGATGCTGCAAGATACCGTTGGTCGCCCGCATTATTTTGTGGACGATAACCGCCTTGGCTACGTCAAGGGTACCAGTCGCGGCGGCTGTGCTGCAGGCATCGGCTTTAAGCGTCAGGATATTCTGAATATCGACGGTATGCGCGAACTGCTCGAGCAGCTGCTTACCGCTATGCAGCGCGGTGTGTTTTTGTTTGACGGCGGCAGTAACCGTTACGTCGCCAAACCGCAAGAAAAGCTGTTTCTCGGTACGAACGTGATGAACGTCACGATGGATTATCTTCCTATCACCGTTGAGTTTTCCGTTAAGAAAAACGGCAAAGAGGTCTTCGCTTCGAAACACGACGAGCTGGCTATGGCGGCAGATTTTACCGAGCTTTTTGTAGAATATACCCCCGAAGAACAGGGCGAATATATCGTTGAAACCATGTTATCCTGTGACGGTTGTGTGATTGACCGTATTGAGCAGGAGATCGCAGTTGCGGAAGCGTATGTCGGCAAACCCGAAGAATTCATCCGGGTCGAAGACGGCGAATTTGTACTTAACGGCAAGCAGTGGCGCGCTTATGGCTTTAACTATTGGCCGTTATACTCCACCGGCTTCGAATGGGAAGATTACTGGTGGGGTTGGCTTGACCGTGCCTATTACGATCCGATCGAGATCGAACGCGATCTCAAACTGATGGCAGATATGGGTATCAACTGTCTGTTCACCCGTCTGGACGGTAATCCTATCGGTCGCTCGGCGGACACCATCCGCGACTTTATCCGTCGTTGCCGACGGTACGAAATGCATTTGGTTATCAGTTTCTGTAATGCGACCGCCCCGCTCAATTTCCAACCCATTGCGTTCAAACGCTTTATGGAAGATACGGGATTGATGAATGATCCCATTCTGTTCGCCCATGACATCGGCTGGGAAGTTGGTGCGAAATTCTACATCAACCAACGTTTCGTTAATCAGATGGATGGTCCGTGGCAAAACTGGATTATTGAACGCTACGGCAGTATTGAAAACGCGGAAAAGGATTGGGGCGTTCCCGCCGATCACACCGATTTCGGACAAGTGATCGCCCCGCCGCTTGAACAATTTATGAAAGAGGGCGCGTGGCGCGTTAAAGTGTTCGCCTATCGTCGGTTTATGTCGGATTTCATCAGCCGAAAATGGAACGATGTCCTTGCCGAGTTGCGCCAAATTGATCCTAATCACCTTATCACTTGTCGCACAGGTCCTATCAGTGGCGGTTTAACGGCAGCGATCAACTGCGGTCCGAAACATCTGGATTTCACGACCCCGGAAGGGTGGCGTATGCCCAACGACGACACAGGTGCGTTGCACGCGGTTGCCATCCCGCTGGCAATGAAACTGTATTCCGGCGACAAACCTACCGTGTGGGCGGAATACGGACTCAGTTCTTGTGAAATGGGCTTCCGCAACTTTGAATGGGATTTCGAAACACTCGGTCCTCCCGCACACGGCGAGAAGCAACAGGTAGAATGGTGCGAACGCTTCTTTGGCACGCATAAAGCGGCGGATATCAACGGCACGGCACCGTGGTGGTTCCCCGGTGGATTGCGGTACAG